>JAOXRT010000085.1 GCA_025800365.1 Cellvibrionaceae bacterium
GAGGTTCCGTAATCGAGTCCTTCCTGTCTGAAGATTCTGGTACAGTCGGGGCAAGACAACAAATTACAGCACAAGATCCTTTATTGCTTCGCAAGTCGAACTTGTGTGCAAGTCGTTAGATTTAAGGATGATTCGAAATGACCGAAAAAGAGTATCGAAGCCAAATGGTCTCTATTGAGACGAAACGAATTTGGATAACGTCTGGCTCACTTTTTGTCTCGATATTCTTGCCGTTGATGCTCGCGTATTTTACGTACAACGCCTCAGTCGAGGAGCAGAGAATTCATAGAGAACAGCAGGTTCTGTTGGACCAACGACGAATTCATGAGATTACAGATCGATTCGAGCTTTCTATGTTAGATCTGATGCTTAAATACGAAAATAAGGAAGAACAATTACTAAGGTCGCTCGAATACGTCTATGGTGACCATATGGACAAAGATCCGCAAGAATGGGATTGGCTATATCGGTTTCATAGCCGGTTACAAGCTGAGATTCGAGACAAGAAATCTAACAAGAAAATGCAGCCGGCGCAGTAAACTGCGCAGCTGATTTGAGCGTTAGATGAATACCATGTATCGAATAATTATTTTACCTATAGTCGCTTTGTTAACTGCGTGTGGTAAGCCTGAAGTTTCAAACGATTCTATATGGGTAGCTAAATGTGAAGAGATCCATGGTGAGCTGCAAGCTTGCTATGGTCCTGGTTGGTCTGCTGGTGTCCTTCAATCCGAAGATAACTATGATTTCTATGAAATCTCAATTGAAAGAGTTCACTCTAGTGGCTCATCTGTTATGTTTGGAAAGAGTTTCAGAGTAAGTGAAGTTAAGAAAGAGGTTCTAGATCGTTTTGCAAATAACGTTATTCAAATCGATAGTGAAGAAAAAAGTATCTCATTCAATATCGCTAATCAGCCATTAGTGGTGTCTTATGAAAACTACAGCGCATCTAACAAATAGCTCAAGTAAGGACGCGCTTTGCGCGCCACTTAGCTGAGCGTTAATTGCCAACTAAGACTATGACTAAAAAAATACTATTACTGACGTTAACTCTATTCTTAGTTACCTCTTGCGGCGAAGTGACGATTGAAGCTGAACCAGGGAAGTATCATGGGCTTGGCTACGATCCAGTTTCAGAAGAAACAGAGTACACAATAAAAATGACCATGCTTGAGACCCGAAGTAGTGAACAATGGGGGGCTTTTTTAGCATTCGGAATGATTGATTTAGAAAACCAAAACCGTCTGGAAATTTATCTCAATCAACATCAAAAAGACGATGAATTACTTATCGCAGGCTATCGCTATATTGAAAAAGAAGAATTCGTCTATAACCGTATTCTGATGGAGAATATTCCTATAGGTGAAACCATAAAGTGGGATATATCTTGGCAGCCTGACCGAACATTTACGATCAAAGTTGCTGATCAAGTTGAAACAACTACAAAAGTAAATTTAGGTAGCATGGCTGGATATGCAAAAGTATCGAGTGCCAAAGGAAAAATCCATCGCTACTAAGCAATTAACAAGGCGCTCAAGCATGGACGCGCTAAAGCGCGCCCCTTAGCTTGGCGTTATAGGGCATAGGAGCTACCCCATTGTTTCCAGCAATGAACAACACCAAGTGGCGTGAATTACAACAAGCCATGTATGCCCTCGAAGGCCACAGCCCTATGTGGCGAACGAAGTGCGTTACTAACGGGCACATCTCCAACTGGGACGGCGAGTGGTTCTATCACTTCTCAGAAGGTGGTTTCAAAGACATCGAGTGGGTCGAGATAAAGACCAAAAACGAAGAGCAGAAGAGCCTTGTTCTTTCTGAGCTCCGTAAAGTTCACGTTCCAGGCGAACGTACAGATCAAGGATTTAGGGTATATGGCTATGTGCAGGAAGGCAGTTCAATTGAGTACCTGTAGCCCTATAACAAAGCGTTCAAAATCGTTCGCTGCGCTCACTGGGACCTCCAAAAAACTGCGCTTTTTTCCGGCCCATTAACGCGGCGTTAAGTGACAGGAAGCCTATGAAATATATAGTGCTAGTAATCCTACTTGGATCCGCATTTGTTGGTGGTATCTACTATGAGAACAATAGACTGTTGGGAGAGCCTGATACTACAGTTGCTGTTCTGTTCGCCAATACAGCAATTCAGAACTCTAAATTTTTCATAGGTAAGCATGAACTGTATCAACGCTTGTTATCTTCAGAGCAGTTTGAAGAGCTAGAGAGAGAAATTCACTCGTCCATAGAGCTATTGGAAAGCATGAAAAAAGATATGTTGGCAACATGTGACCAACCAGACGTTTATTGTAAAGAAAGACACCGGAAGCTATTGAATAACAGAGAAGAGAGTAATGAGACAAGCCCACTTAACAAAAAGCTGTAGTGGATCGTCGCTGCGCTCCTTCCACTAAGCTGAGCGTTATACACACAACTGAAATGAAGATTATCACCAAGGCTTTAAAAATCAGCACCCCAATTGGGCTCCTTGTGGGAGTAGCAATGTGCATTGTTGCTTGGCAACACAATCCGCAATGCGAGTTTCATTGCAATGGGCACATTGATTGGCTTGCTTTCTTCATGTTGTGGGTAAGTTGGCTTGTCGCCATTGGTGTGTTGGGCGGGTTGGTATTTAGCCTTTTCTTTTATATTCGAAACTTACTAATTGGCAATCAAAATGTATAACAAGCCGCAGCAATCGCTCCCTTTGGTCGCTGGGACAGCCAAAACGCTGCGCTTTTTTGTCTGCCCCTGTGCGGGGCGTTAGAAGGAACTAAATGAAATACATCTTTGCGATTGCTCTCACCCTTATATCTTGTATAGCTATTGGTGCTTCTGACCCTTTGTTAGAGTCTGATAGTACTAGTAGGTATCAGACTTATATTCAAATAGATAAGTCCTCGACCGAAGGAAAGTACTTCTTCTTGGTAATTGTTGAGCATGAACAGTGGGAGACAAATAATGATATTGCTAGCGCAACATTCCTACTAGCTCCGGGAGAGAGCGCAAAGGTCGTTACTGGTAATAAGCTGCATCCAAGTAAGAAATATATTTTCAACTTAAGCGTAGAAGAAAAGGGGAGGATACTGGGTGCACTACAGATTGAGATATTTGATGAACAACACTCAGTATTTAAAGGTTTTCAGAAATATGCAGTATCGCCCGACCTTGCCTTCTAACAAGGCACGCCACGAGCGCCCGCAAGCGGGCTGGACTCGCTATGCTCGCCCGTGCGCTGAGCGTTATGTGGCATCCAATGAAATTTGAAGAATTAGGAATTACAAAGAATCTATTGTGGTTCTTAATAGCTCTATTTCTATTTGGTTGGCTTGGAGAGCAACTGTTAGGTGCTATCTCAAGTTTAGAAATATTGAACCTACGGACTACTGATTATGTGTCATTTGATTCTAGGCCCATTTGGTTCTGTTTCGTCGTTGCCGTTAAAACTGCGGCATGGAGCTTCTCATTAGTTGTAATGTATAAATATACAAAGTCTAAATTGAATGGATCATCCACATAACAAAAACATCAAAAATCGCCCTGCGGGCTTGGACCGGCGCTGCGCTCCGGCCCTTTATGTTGGGCGTTATATGTTCAGGAGGAACAATGGCATCGCCTTACAATATGGCTTTTGCATGTTTGGATTGTTATAAATCCTTCAAACGTGGTTTTAATTTAGCTGAGGAGTATCCGGTTACTTTAATTTGCCCAAACTGTGGTGGTAATGCACACAATCTTGGTCGGCACTTTAAAGCGCCAAAGCGTACTGATAAAAAGCAATGGGCTAAAGTTCAGTTCCTCCTAGAGCACGGGTTCTTTTTTCAAAAAATATATGACAACTCAAATGCTGGGGAACTTGTTCCATATCCAGAAACTTTGGAACAAGCAAAAGGGTTTGTAGTGAAATACAAAGCTTATGCTGTACAACGGAACATATAACAAAAACATCAAAAGTCGCCCTTCGGGCTTGGACCGCAGCTGCGCTGCGGCCCTTTATGTTGGGCGATACATGTCATGAGATGCCTTGCCAAAATTGCAGCCTTAGTTGTTGTTTCAGCTACTGCTTATGCAGACATCGACTTAGTCAAAGTCGATAAATCAGAGCGAAAAATGTATTTGCTCAAAGATGGACAAGTGGTGAAGGAATACCGTATCGCACTTGGCGCGAACCCAAAGGGACACAAGCAGCAAGAAGGCGACGAGAGGACGCCTGAAGGTAGTTACATCCTCGACTATAAAAAGGAAGATTCAGCCTTTTACAGAGCAATGCATGTCAGCTACCCGAACAAAAGCGACATCGCCAATGCTAAGAAAAAAGGAGTCGATCCTGGGGGCTTCATCATGGTCCACGGCCAAAGAAATGGGCTTGGTGCTCTGTCTTTCTTTGCTCAGAAGTTCGATTGGACCAATGGGTGTATTGCAATAACCAACTCAGAGATGGATGAGTTCATGAGCCTGGTAAAGACAGGTACGGAAATTCAAATTGAGTGGTGAGCATGTAACAAAAATATCAAAGAACGCTCTTGGGGCCAGGACTACCGCAATCGACGCTTCCGTCAGCCCTTTATGTAAACGTTAGTTTTTTAAGTCAGTAGAAGGAATAAAAGTTGAAATATTTAAATATCTTGTGGGCTATGATGCTTTCAGCTTCTTGTTTGGCTGAGCCAATTAAAGATGTGCAGGATACAAAAAAACTATGTGGAAGTGCCGCTGAGGCATTTGGTCAGGGGGATGCTAAGGGGGCTTTTGATATTTTGAAAGCGCATTGGCCGCTACCTAAGCAAGAGATAGATAATTTGTCTTATCAAACAGAATCACAACTAAAAATGGCTGCTTCACGTTTTGGTAATACCATTGGCTCTGATTTTATTAGTACCAAAACTGCTGGTAATAGTTTCGTTCAACATACATATATTGGCAAGTATGAGAAGCACGCAGTTCGTTATGTTTGTGTCTTTTACAAGCCTAAAGACCATTGGGTTGTTAATACGGTTTATTGGGATGATAAAACACCATTGTTGTTCGATTAGGTTTGCCTTGGAATTCAAAGGTAACAGGGTAAAACACTGGGGCGTTATGTGCATTTGAGTTCAAGAGTGGATGAAGAAATGGAATTAATCGGAGGCTATGGAATTCCTTACAATCCATGGCCAGCTTTGAAGCTCCTCGCTACGAAAAAAGCCCAAGCTATTGGTGAGCTCTGGGAGAACTTATATCACCAAGGTGATGTAGGCTCTGCCTCCTATTGGTTTTACCCCGTTACCACGGACAGTCAGTTAAGAGCAGTCTGAGTTAGCTTACGCTTTTTCCTTTGGTTGTAGAATCGTTCGATGTAATCAAATACATCAGCCCTGGCTTCTGCGCGTGTTTTGTAATTTCTCCTGTTAACTCTTTCCCTTTTTAAGAGGCCAAAGAAGCTTTCTGCCGCTGCGTTATCATAACAGCTGCCTACAGCACTCATGCTGGAAAGAACATTATGATCAGACAAGAATCGTTGATATTCATAGCTAGTGAACTGAGAACCTCGATCTGAGTGCAAAATCACAGGATCAGTATGATCTTTCTGCCATAGGGCCATTAACACGGCTTGGATCACCAACTGTTTTTCCATGGTTTGACTCATCGACCAGCCAATCACAGCGCCTTTAAACAGATCGATAATAACGGCCAGATACAGCCAGCCTTCACGTGTTGGAATATAGGTAATGTCTGTCACCCATTTTACGTTAGGCTGATCAGCTTTAAAGTCGCGCTCAAGATGATTCAATACTGAGTCAGGCCGTTGCCCTGATTGCTTTTTACGCCAACGCTTTATCGCAGGAATTCCCATCAGATTATTGGCTTTCATGAGCCGTGCTACACGATTCAGGCTGCAAGTTTCGCCATCATATTGAAGCTCTTCCCAGATGCGTGGGCTGCCGTATACGCCGTCACTCGCCTGATGCAGCTGATGTATCTTGCGGCTTAAGCGCGCATTCGCCTGATGTCGCTGGCTGGGTTCTCGAGTACGCCAATCGTAATACCCACTGGCCGAGACTTTCAATAAACGGCACATCATACGAACAGAGAAAGCATCGCGGCAGCGTTCAATCATGTGAAACTTCACTTGGGGTGCTTGGCGAAGTACGCTGCCGCTTCTCTTAAAAAATCCCGTTCCTTCTTTACCTGAGCCAACTCTCGCTTGAGTTTGGCGAGCTCCTCATCTCTGGGGTTACCATTCCCCGTAAACGCCCTTGTATCTGGGGTTTGGTATTCTTTGATCCAGCGATGCAGGTTGCCCGAATTAATACCCAGGCTTCGTGCAACTTCGGCAATGGTTGCATCAGGTTGAAGGGCCAGTGAAACCGCTTCACGTTTGTATTCTTCAGAATATTTTCTGCGTGCATTCGACATGTAAATACCTCGTTAAAGATAGATTATCTACTCTTAACTAGGTGTCCGACAAATCGGGGTAAAACCAT
>JAOXRT010000095.1 GCA_025800365.1 Cellvibrionaceae bacterium
CTAGAGTTTCTCGAATCGAAAATTCTTGTACTAGAACCTGCCAGCTTGTGAAGGCATCTGCCATACCGCATGATGCAGCTCGAATCGCTGAAAGATTTCTTTAGCTTCTTCAACACTCCACTTTGTCCAGTTTGGGCTCAAATGGCTGCCGTACCAAACCTTTGAAAACTCCCAAATTTTATTGATAGGCTGCACATCGCCTTTATTCGTATTATGCCTTTTACACCAATCATCAACTTCAGCTTCTGAGTCGAAAATAAGCATCTTGCTGCAGGTATAAGTGACATTATCCCAAGCATTTACCATAGGGATCGGAAAGTGAATAAACAAATTCTCGTTTTTAATCTGGCCATCTACTATCTCAACACAGATTTGCTTGGCCTCTCCACCCAGGGTAGAGCTAATCGTTAAATCACAATCTAACAGAGCCGCAGCACCTAATGAGCACCATGCACAATTACCCCACCAACTGCCATTTTCAGATTCGATCCAAAAACCTGTTGGGGCAGTCGAAAAAGGATGCATCACCCAAACTTCTGATGACTTAGGGTGCAAAACAACCCCATGATAGTCCTCTAACGCCTTCAGTGCCGCTATGGTATCTGAGTTTGAAACAGAAAAGTGCTGAGCAATACTATCGATTTTTGGAGCATAGCCATGCTCAACAATATGACTCATCACAAAGTAGTGCAGCGTCGAATTATTTAGCTCTATCGGGTTCGGTTTCATCGTATCAAATATCTAATTCTTCTGGCTTTAGGTGCTTCCCCAAGGTTTCACGAACAAAGTCCGGCAACGGCGCAGGCTTATTGCTCTCTCGGCTAACATAGACAATCACTGAGATCGCCTCTGAGCACAGCTGATTGTTCTGCCATACCTGATGACCAATAGAGACTGAGCTATTGCCAATCTTATGGACATAGTTTCTTACGGAAACCTCAGTGCCATGAAAAATCTCACGCAGAAAGTTTTGCTCGGTACGAGCCATAAAATAGTTGAAATCGAAACCAGGCAATATGTACATAATAAAAGCTTGGCAGCCCTCTTCAAACCACACAGAGAGCGCAGTCGCACCAATATGGCCACCGGAATTAGTTTCAGAGGAACGGGGAAGAATAGGAATTTGGTGCATTGTTAACTCTGTATCTTTGTCAAACCAGCTAATCATCGTGACCAGCCATCATAACAGAACCACCAAGCAAACCACTAAACGCCTCATGAACGAGGTAAAAATTGGGGGCTAGGCTGTGGAACAATAAAGAGCAAGTGCCGAAGGAACAAAAAAGACTCACGTCTTTTTGTGAGGCTTTTTTGTGATGGAGGGAAGCCCGGGGGGCCACCGCTCGTTCCACGGCCTAGCCCCCACTTTTTGCCGATCTACAGGCACTAACAATCAAATTTAACCACCCACAGCCTGCCCAGGCTCCCCACGCGGCGGCTCAGAAAACGGCGCGGCAGCCCGACGGCGCGCAATGCGGAAATTCAAATGCTCGCCCAACATCATCGATTCAAAGGCCGTAAACAAACGCTGCATTTGTGGCTGCTTATAAGGAAAGATATCCACCGGATCCATCGCATGCACATTCATCGACGCCCCCACCTCGAATACCAACAAATCACCATTCGGAGATTCACCGCAATCAATTCCCAAATAATCTAAACCTGAAACCTCATAAATTTTACGCAAGGCTACACGATGCTTTTCCGCAAAACCCTGACTAAAGCTCGCCATGGTATCAGCCTCTTCCTTACGCTTAACTTCACTTTCCATCATCCCAGCATTTAAATAATGCACCATCCAATGATCAGAAATCGCCATATGAGCCAAATGCGGCTCGCCATTAATAAGCATAATACGGTACTTACGGAACTGTCCATCTGTACTGCGATAATCTACAAAACGGGCCAGATAAAATAACTCACCAGCGGTAGACTGTAAGTATTCCAACAGCGCTGCAGCATCTTCCACACAAGCTAAATCGTTACCCGCATGAGAATCTAAAGGCCGAACAATCAGCGGAAACTCAGCATCCGATAAAACTTGTTTAAGCTCGCCTGGGTGGATACACAGATAAGCCAATTGATCGCGACTCACAATGGCATTAATAGGCACATCAAGGCCGGGGATATCTTGTAAACGATAAGAAATTTGATCGCGCCCCATGCACAACAAAGCCTCGGGCTTATTTAGAATCGGGCGTGGCCAATCAGCAATCATAGAGTTGATAAGATCTAGGCTTTCACGATTGCGCTCTAATTCACTTAAAGCCACAAAAGCCACATCATGCTCAGGCAAATGCAGTGGACGCGGTAAATCGGGGCTGATATATAAAAAATCCAACTGAAAACCAGCACCTTCGGCCAAAAACTCCAGCGGCGTATTGGTCATCAAATTACCAGGAGCCATCAAGGCCAAAACCTTTAATGGACTTTGGGGCACCTTAGGAATTAATTGAAAATGCTGTTGAATACTCAGCGCCTCTTGCTGTAATGCCACGCCCGTTGCCTCGTCGCCACGTAGTTGCAGTAACACCGAAAGATCCATCAGGGCGATAGCATCGCCCTCACCCGCTCGCTGCAGCAACTGCTGAGCCTCCAAGGCTAAGTCTTCGCCGGCAAAAACACGGCTCATTAACTGGGCCAAGCCCATAAGGGCATTGGCATTGGATTCACCAGCACTGGTTTCAGCACTCTGCAACTGGGCATTACTCATGATCGTGGAAGCCTGCATCTATAAAAACGGACAAACCTGTGCACCTAGCGGCACAGATCACTTACATCGTTACTCGTTTGATAACTCTTGCCCAAAGGACATTGCAAAGCTTATGCCAGCCAAGAATTGGCTTATAAAACAATGAACTAGCTACAAGAGAACAGAAAGAGGAAATGACAGAGGGGTATTAGCGGCAGCGATTGTTTGGCACATTGGCCCCACCAAGAGCAGGCGGCAAGGATTCGCCGCCGTAAAAGGAGCTTACTTCCAGCTTTTAGGTAGCGCGATAGATTTCCAATCATCGTTGGCACTAAAGCTTAAGCTCTGGGCCTTACCAGCACCAATTCTGGCGCCTTTTAGGTTACGAGCTTCCAGATTGACCGTGTTAATCTGCTTGCTCCAAAGCGCGCGCAGAGCATCTTGCTTGAACCAAAGCTCTTCAGGCATTACCGCCGGTAAATCCATTTCTTGGTATACCCAGATAAAGCGGCCATCTATTTCAAAACCCAAAGTCTCTAAATTGATCGCCTCACCATCAGCACCGCGTATCTCAAAGCTATTGCTCAGGTAGTCAGCAAAGCGCTGCTGGGTAGCTTTGTCATTGTGAATATCGGCGCCCTTGCCGAATAAATGCTTAATGGCATGCTCGGCATCGTGCAAATAAAAACGATGGGCCACCTCTAGCTTGCCACTACGCTGATTAAACAGCACATCGGTAATGCCTGCCTTTTGCTGGTGTGCGCTGGCCGTAGCTGCCAGTCCAAGCATTAGCAAGGCAAGCCAGGATCGAAGTAAAGTATTCATTCAAATTCCTCCGCCAAAAACAAAGCCCCGGTACAAATACCATTTACGGGTATCTATACAGGGGCCTTGGATTTTAAGAAAAGTTCAAGAATTATTCAGCGTCTTTCTTCTCGCCGTTTTTCTTCTCACCCTTATCGTCTTCATCGGTTTTCAGCTCAGTCTTAATATCTTGCATGATATCGCGATGAACCTTGCCAGAACGCTTCTTAGTTTTGAAGGCTTCAACACGTGAAGGGATAATACGACGCGGGTAATGGTTGTTTTCATTATCCACATCCGCGGTTTCCCAGTGTGGGTCAACCACAACACGCTCTAGCTCTTTTTCTTTATCAGTAACAATTAGCTTCTTCACGGCTTTCGGGGTACGACGCCAGATTTCTGCAGGAATGTACTGATCTTCAGTCGTGCCATCGGTAAAGTGCAATTGCAGCAAGATAGGCATTACCAAACCGCCCTTGTTTGAGAAGTCTAGAACATAGTAGTTCTTATCTTCTTTAACAGCGCGCTCTAGGGTTTCACGCTCCCAATCTTTTAAGCCATCAATAAATTTATTGTACTTATTGCGCTCTTTATTGGTCACAGTGAAGCGGTCGTTATCGTCGTAGAAATCGCTCACATCGCTGTTGATATCTACCCACAATTTACGACCTTCAGCCTTGTTGCGCATATTGAAGAAAGATTCAGGCTTGTCCTGCTCTTCTTTACGCTGACGGGCAAAATCGATATCTGGGTCACGGGTATCCAAGCGTAGCTTGTAAACGCGATCCAAAGAAATATCTACGTGATCAGTAGAGTAGAACCAGCCACGCCAGAACCAATCAAGATCCACACCAGAAGCTTCTTCCATAGTGCGGAAGAAATCAGCAGGGGTCGGACGCTTGAACATCCAACGCTGTGAATACTCTTTAAAGGCGAAGTCGAACAACTCACGGCCAAGAATCACTTCACGCAAGATATTCAGTGCTGCAGCAGGTTTAGTGTAAGCATTAGGACCAAGGCGCAATACCGAATCAGATTGCGTCATGATGGGCACCTGGGTAGAAGACTTCATGTAATCTACAATATCGCGTGGCTCTACGCCCCAAGGAATCGTTGGATCCCACTCGCGACCAGCAACACCATCAAGGAAGCTGTTTAAGCCTTCGTCCATCCAAGTCCACTGACGCTCATCACTGTTAACGATCATTGGGAAATAGATGTGACCAATTTCGTGAATCACCACTCCAATCAAGAAGCGCTTTTCCGCCTGAGAATAAGTACGGCTACCGTCATCTTGCAGCTCGGTACGCGGGCCGTTAAAGGTGATCATTGGGTATTCCATACCACCTACAGGACCGTTAACGGATTGTGCTACCGGATACGGGTAATCAAAGGAGAAGCGTGAGTATACTTCCATGGTGTGAACCACAGATTCAGTAGAGTACTTCTTCCACAGATCGCCACCTTCTTTCGGGTAGAATGACATGGCCATTACGTGATCTTGAACCTTGCCACCCTGCTTATAGCCTTTGGCATCCCACATAAACTTACGGGAAGAGGCCCAAGCGAAGTCACGCACATTATCGGCTTTAAACTTCCAGGTTTTGGTTTTGCTGGTGCCTTCTTTTTCGTTTTCCAAAGCTTCTTCTTCGGTCACGATAAACACAGGGCGCTTAGCGGTTTCTGCTTTCTTCAAGCGAGAACGTTGCTTAGCGGTCAACACCTGGCTAGCGTTTTGTAGAGTACCAGTAGAAGATACGATGTGATCTGCAGGAACAGTCATCTCTACTTCATAATCACCGAATTCCAAGGTGAATTCACCGCGACCCAAGAACTCTTTATTGGTCCAAGCTTCGTAATCGGTGTAGGCCACCATACGAGGGAACCACTGAGCTAATAGGAAAATGTCGTTGCCGCCTTCGCGAGCATCATCAGGGAAGTGCTCATAACCGGCACGAGCCCAAACGGCATTCTCTTCAACAATATTGAAGGCGAAGTCTAGATCAAACTGAGTACTCTGGCCTGGCTTTAATGGCTTAGGCAGATCGATGCGCATATTGGTGCCTACAATGGTGTAGTCCAAATTGCGACCGGAAGATTTTACATTGCTGATGGTATAACCCAGCTCATTGTCTTCCATAAACTGGTGACGACGCAGCTCTGCCAAGCTTAGCTTCGCAGGGGCGCTACCACTGGCAGCTTTAGTGGAAGGGCCACGACGGCCGATACCAGCAAAAGCAGTGGTCATCTCGGCCATAGAGTCGGTTTTAAACTTGTTCTGATCCAATTGCACCCAAAGGTACTTCAAGGTGTAAGGCGAGTTGTTCTTGTAGTAAACCTTCTGGCTAGCTTCAATGCGACGCTTGTCTTCTAGAAGCTTCACCTTGATCTTATAGTCCACCTCTTGCTGCCAGTACTGCTGGC
>JAOXRT010000123.1 GCA_025800365.1 Cellvibrionaceae bacterium
AAAAAATCTGTGCCGGAGACTTACTAGGGAGTTATTTTCGACAGCCGCTGTTGGAATAAAGGAATAAAATCTTTTTCAAACCATGGCTGCTGTTTTAACCATCGGTTATTTCTCGGGCTTGGATGTGGCAAAGGAATCATCTGATCGTTATGCACATCGGTTTGCCTTACCAAATCAGTTAAGCTGCCTTTATGACCTGGAAAATGATAGCGCTGGGCGTACTGGCCTAACAATATTGTTAACTTGATTTTTGGCAGCATTTTCATCAACGGCACTCGCCAGGGCAGACATTCTTTACGCGGTGGCAGATCTCCTGAAGGCCCCGTTCCCGGATAACAAAAGCCCATTGGCAAAATAGCCAACTGTTTTGGGTCGTAAAATTGCTCAGCGCTAATATTCATCCACTGACGCAAGCGCACACCACTGGGATCATCAAAAGGTTTACCGCTTTCATGCACTCTTCGCCCAGGTGCCTGGCCGACAATTAGGATTGTTGCATCTGGATGATGCTGAATTACTGGTCTGGGCCCCATTGGTAACTCAGCTTCACAACGTCGGCAAGCACGAACTTCCTGCAGTAGCTCCGCATACTCAGTCATTTACATTTCCCACCTATGCCAGCCGATTAAGTAAAAACTTACTGTACTAAATAAAGCGATTGTTTGTTAGAGCACAGCTCAATATCATCCTATAGCAATACTGCAATTGTCACTTTACAACCAAGAATTTGGCAAGTAAGGCCAAGCCCTGTACCGATATACTTTCAAGGGATTCTTCACTGGATGGATAATGATAACAATGAACACAAACAGCCACAGCTCACAAACCCTCGAACAGGCCGTTGCAGGCCGAGACCTACCGCGATTGTTTCAGCACTGGCGTCAGCAGTGCCCCAATAAAACCTTTTTGATTTGGGCCGCCTTTGAAGGTGAAGACAAACAATGGAGCTATGAAGAATTCTGCCAACAAGGTGGACGCGTCGCCCAAGGCCTCGCTGATAAAGGTATTAAACCAGGCGACAGCGTTGTTATTCATTTGGAAAACTGTCCAGAATTTTTGTTTAGCTGGTACGCTTGTGCTTTGCTGGGTGCGGTAGCCGTCACGACCAATACCCGCAGTGTCGCAGCGGATATGGACTATTTTATTGAGAAGACCTCGGCAAAGGCGGTCATTAGCCAAGCCAGCCTTATTGATAGCCTTCCAAAAGATGCTCCATCGTTAAAGTTTATTGCCTGCACTGACAATGCCGAAAACGATCAGCTGCTAGCCTTTGATGAGCTAATCGCAGATCAAGAACTTCCGCGGAATGCTCAGCCGCAAACTCATGAGAATCTGTCTATCCAGTTTACCTCCGGCACCACCTCTCGCCCGAAAGCTGTACTCTGGACCCACGCTAATGCCATTTGGGGCGCTCAAACCAACGCTCGAAACTTTGCCTTGCATCACAATGATGTTTGCCAAGCCTTTTTGCCGCTCTTTCACACCAATAACCAGTCCTATTCCTTGCTAGGCAGTTTATGGGTGGGTGGCACTTATATTTTGCAGCCACGTTTTTCTAAAACACATTTCTGGCGACCCGCTTTACAATATAAAGCCAGCTGGGCATCGATGATCCCGTTTTGCATTAAGGCTTTAATGGAAGAAGCCGTTCCTGAGCATCACTTCCGTTTTTGGACACCTGCCGTTGCCCTGCCCAGCATTGAGGAACATTTTAGAGTGAAGACTTTCGGACTTTACGGCATGACCGAAACCATAACCCAAGCGATCACCGGGGATTTAAATCATCCAGGGCCTGAAATGTGTATTGGACGCCCCTGCCATGGCTATGAAATTAGCGTTCGCAACGAGCAAGGGGGGCCGATTAAGGCAGGTGAAACTGGCGATTTATTTATTCGCGGCACTGCCGGTATTAATCTATTTAAAGAATATTTAGGCGACCCTGAGGCTACAGCCAAGAGTTTTGTGGACGGTTGGTTTGAAACGGGTGATCGCATCACTCTAGATGATGCGGGTAACTATTTCTTTGCCGATAGAGCCAAAGATATGCTTAAAGTCGGCGGTGAGAATGTCGCTGCTTCCGAAGTTGAAGCCGTTATTATGGCAAGCGGCTTAGTAGACGAGGTAGCTGTCGTAGGCAAGCCCCACGATATGTTGGACGAAGTCCCAGCCGCCTTTATCATAAGAAGTCCACTACTTGGGACTGAGCTGAGTAATCAGGAGCTAATCGACAAGCTACAACAGCACCAACTTAGCCAGCTAGCTGATTTTAAGCAGGCCCGTGAGTTTCATATCGTAGAAGAACTACCACGCTCCTTGCTCAATAAAGTCGCCAAAAAAGAGCTGCGTGACAAATTAGTAAATTCATAAATGATACGCTACTGATGGCCGCCGAGCGGCTATCAGTCTAATTCGACCGTTAGACTATTATCACGCTATTGGCGCCTTATATCACATATTCCCACAGTAAATAGAGGTATACTTAAACAAAATCACCCAGGGATGCACTGCAATTGCAGCAGTCGGGCCTTTTCAGCCAAAGGAAAATATCATGCTGTCTTTTTCCATTCGCAAGCCAACTCGTATTATTTCGCTCGCTGTCGCGCTGGCACTCTATAGCGTATCTTCATCTGGCGGACTCAATCTGCCTAATACCCCCTCCGCCAGCAAAGACGCCGCCACAATATACGAAGACCTGCCTTTGTTTCAATCGGGCTTGTGGTGGTCACAACGTCACAACGGTCACGGCCTCGATATTCAATTCGCTGAAGATATTGTATTTATCGTTTTATATACCTATAGCCGCGACCGCAAGCCAATTTGGTATACCGCACAAGCTGAACTCGTCGATGGTAAGTATGATACAGACCTACTGCTGCACAGCTGGAATACCGAGACTCAAAAATATGAAGGCTTTGTTAAAGACGGGAAGATTAGCCTTGAGGTAAACAACCCGACATCCATAAGCGCTAATATCGAGGTACAAGGTGGCAGCACTGCCCTAGAACTAGAGCCCTTCGCTCAGAGTAATGTAAGCGCAGAAGAACCAAAAACGGGCTTATGGTTTAACCCGCAAAATTCGGGCTACGGTTTTACTTACGTAGAGCAACAGCGCTGGCAGTTCGGTCTCTACTATTATTATGATGAGGCCGGTGCACCGACTTGGCTTTATGGCAGTAATGGGGGAGTAAAACCGGATATTGAACTGCTTAAGTTTGATGGCAGATGCTTTAGCTGCGCCGGCACTGCACCGACTGGCACCAAGGCAGGTAGCGCTAACTTTAGTTTTAGTCAGCAAAAACGAGGACAGGTTAGCATCCAACTGGAACAAGAAAGCCCTTGGGCATTGAATAAATCCCCTATTCATATGCTGTCTGAAGCGGAGAGCGAAAGACCTTCTTTTTTCAAACTTAGCCGCTTCAATGAAAGTGAAGGCCTTGCGCAGTATCTAAGGGATGGATACGCTAGTTTAAGGCCGAGAATACATGCAGATTTTTCACCTGCCCCACCCGCCAGTAATACGAGCTCTGCAGTTTCCAGCACAAACTTACAAGAACAGGGCGTTGATGAAATTGATTTTATTAAGACCGACCAGCATTGCGCCTTTACTTTTCCCAGCGATAAAGACAATAGTATCGCTAGTTACTCACTCAATAGTGATGGTGGTATCACTTCAAAAGAATGGTTTACAAAGACACCGTTTCAAGCTTCTAGTGATGGTGAGACAATTTCGAACCTTAATGACTTCGGCTTGTATTTAAGTGATTCCCATGTCGCCACGGTAAGCTCTAGCTATTTGCGACATTACGGTGATGCCTGGCAACAAGACGAAGTTTGGCAAGGTGGTCACAGCTATGTAGACGTGTACGTGCGGAACGAATGTAGCTTAAATGACCCGCAGCGTATTGCATTGTCCGGCTATGCGATAAACAGCCGTCGAATAGACGATAACCTCTATGTACTCTGGCGCAGCGTTACCAATGTAAAATCGAGTTGGGACCAAGAGCAAAACCAGCAATTACAAGCTGCCTTAGCCGAATTGAGCCTCGCTGAACTGGTGCCCCAGGTCAGACCAGCAGAAGGCGAATGGCAGGCCGCGCTGAATAAGGACAACACTTACGTGCTTGCCGGCAAACAATTCCCTGCTACGAACTTTATGATGCTGACTCGTATTAGTTTGAGCGACCCCAATAATATTAAAACCATCGCTTTAGCGGGACACTTAGAAACTGTATACATGTCTGCTAATGCGGCATATCTTGTCACCAGTGCTGATAGCTACCGCAGTGGAGCACCAAACAGCTTTTCATCTTATTCCTATAGCACTCAAATCCATAAGGTAAACTTGGATCAGGAGCTCAGCTATGCTGGCAGCGGCAGCGTCGATGGCTATCTCGATGAGCATTCAGATCTAGCGTCCTTTAGGCTAAGTGAAAACAAGGGTGACCTCGCTGTCGTCACGCAATTTACTGAGCTTGGGGTTAGTCGATATAAACTATCGATCTTGACGCCTTCAGAGAAGAGAGAAGGTTTTTTAACTTATAAATCTTATTTACCCAATCTCGCAAACCCTGAACCACTAGGTAAAGCAAATGAACGATTAGAAGCCACTCGTTTTGTCGGCAATAAAATGTACGCCGTCACTTTTGAACGAATCGACCCACTCTATGTTGTCAATTTAGAAGATCATGAGGCTCCGTTTATCGAAGGCGTATTGGAAGTACCAGGGTTTTCAGAGTATTTGCACCCACTGCCCAATGACAAACTTCTAGGGGTGGGCCGCGCCGCCGATGCCTTTGGGCAGGAAACCGGAAATCAACTCAGCTTATTTGACATCAGCAACGCCAAACAACCGATCTTACTTAAGAGCCTAGAAGTTGGGGGTAAAGGTAGCACAAATGCGGTTAGCAAAAGTCATCACGCTTTTAGTATGTTAGAAAAATCTGCACAGCGCCCCGCTCGTTTTGCCATACCTATGGTCTTAACTCGAGGAGTTCTAAGGCAAGCCAGTGGTCTGGTTGAATTTGAATTTAATGATGATTATTCAGATTTTGACAAGGTAAGTGAACTCATCACCTACGAGGGCGAATTTGGAAATAGCACTTCATCGAACAAATTTTCAGCAGCACTGCGAGGTCGATCGACCTTATTTGAAAATCGTGTGCTCTATTATGAAGGTGGCCGCTTATGGGGCGCCGACTGGGGCGACAATATCCCAGACTATGTGCCGGAAGGTAATTAGCTTGTGGGCGCTAAGCGCCCTCTTTTGACACTAGCCTGTGCCTAATAAGCTAGCTATCCAGCTTGTTAGGCAAACTGATCGAAACTCTTAGCCCCCCTCGATAATTGTCTAAGCTCATCTGCCCTTGATGAGCTTCAACAATTTCTCGACACAAAGCCAGGCCGATACCGGAGCCTAAAGGCTTGGTAGAATAAAACGGTAATAGAGCCTGCTCCATAACTTCGCTACTCATACCGCCCCCTTGATCGATAACCTCGATGCGAGTGCCCTGTTGTAGCTCTTTAAAGCGTACTAGAATTTTATCTGAGTCAGAGCCCGATTCATGGGCGTTTTTAAGCAGATTGACTAGCGCTTGTTGCAGCTGTGCACTATCAGCTTCTAGCTCCCAATCGGGAATACCGTCAGGGCAGCTAAATTGAAAATGCTCCTGTAGTTGTTGCACAAAACTGTTCCAGCTCAAGGGTGATAATTGAGGTTTCGGAAGGCGAGCAAAGCTTGCATAGCGCTGAATAAACTCATGCAGTGAGCCTACTCCAGATTCAATACGCTTCAATACCATTGCCAGGCGTTCGCGATCATCACGCTCTAATAGAGTTTGACAAGAATGTGCCATAGAAGAAATAGGCGCGAGAGAATTGTTAAGCTCGTGACTTATTACTCTAATAGTCTTCTTCCAGCTAGCCGCTTCTTGGCGATTAACTTCACGGGTAATGTCTTTTAACAGATGCAAACGATGACTCTGTCGATCAATGCTAAATTCGCTGCATAGATAATGAAAACTGCGCAAGCCACTTATCATATCGGCTTGATCGGACTCCTCTGCTTGCTCGCTTTCCGGAGGCTGATCTTGCTGGTGATTAGAATTCAGTAGCAAACTAAAAAAGGTTTCTCGTCCTTGTAAGATAACTCTAGAGAACTCCTCGCCATCATCACCTTTGCTTTCACTTAAAGCTTCAACCAGATGAAGCCCTTCACAACGGCGCCCTTGAAATAATAAAGCTCTTGCGGCGGCGTTCGCGAAGAAAATATGCCCGCTCGAGCCACATAGGATCATCGCCACCGGCGAGGTTTCTATCATGGTGTCAAGCATTAGCTCGCGCTGATAAATACTCTGACGCTGGCTACGAAGATCGCTAAAACTGCGATTCATGCGTTGCACAATAGCCTGCATCTCAGGCAGCTCAGCCTTGGGCATGGAAACACTGAAATTGGCATCGCTTAAGTTTAACAGCGCCACCTCCAGGCTTGATATATCTTTGGCAATACGGCTAGACCATCGCCATGCCACAGCAAGCATCAACAAGAATAGTACTGACAACACGATGGCCATCAACCAAGGCATATGCACTAAATAGACGACGCAGATTGCCGTTAATAGAGCACTTAATAACACACAACATACAAGGCTGTACCACAGGCGTTGACTCAAGGTCTTTGGCAAAATTGACATGAATGCGATTCCAGCGCGCGTTAATTTAATGGCTTATTATTCAGAGGTGCCCTAACTAGAGCTAAGGCTAAGGCTAAGCTCGGAGTATATTTCAACTTGATTCTGATTTGGCTAGTCGGCGGTATAAAGCTTGTCTCGAAATACCTAAATGACGAGCCGCACGCGATACCACTCCACCATGCTCATCCAGGGCACGCTGAATATCCTCAATGCTTAAATCTACCGCACTTACGCTTAGGTTGCCATCGGCTTGCAAGTCAAAATCTTCTAGCTGCAGCTCGCTCGATTGCTGTAATAACAAAGCTCTTTGAACCTTATTACTAAGCTCACGAACATTTCCAGGCCAAGCGTATTGCTTTAAGGCTTGTTTGGCAGTTTGCGCGATGCTTTTATTCTCTCCGCCCGCTTGGAGAATGAAATGATTCAATAATGGAATAATATCTTCAGGACGCTCGCTAAGTGGCGGTGATTTAAGCTCAATAACGTTTAAGCGATAATACAAATCTTCTCTAAAGTCGCCGCGCTTGATTGCGGCAGGCAGATCTTCATTAGTGGCTGTAATAACTCGCACATCAACCTTGCGGGTTTGGGAGCTGCCCACTCGTTCATATTCACCTGACTGCAACACCCGCAGCAACTTTTGCTGTCCTTCTAAAGACAGATTACCCATTTCATCAAGGAATAAAGTACCACCATCGGCACTTTCGAAACGTCCAATACGAACCTTATCTGCACCGGTATAGGCGCCCTTCTCTGCACCAAAAAGCTCCGCTTCGATTAGATCAGCCGATAGCGCACCCACATTTACCTTAACAAAGGGTTTATCGCTACGCCGAGAGTTTGCCTGTACAACCTCAGCTATTTTCTCCTTACCTGAACCGTTAGGCCCTGTGATAAGCACGGGCACATCGGTTGGGGCCACTTGTATGGCCATATCCATCAGGCGTCGCATAAGGGGGCTTTCAACGATTGCGCCGCAGAGATTAGCCGTTGAGAGCTGATCATCAACCTCGCCTTTTACCGAAAGTTCAGAGTCTTGTTGAGCGTGCAGTTGCGAATTCTCTTCTCGCAATTCCGACATTTCGAGCAGATTACGAATGGTAACGAGCAACTTGCTGTCATCCCAGGGCTTGCTGATGTAATCAGCCGCACCGGCTTTCACTAACTCTACGGCCATACTGAGATTGGCCCAAGCAGTCATTAAGATAATAGGAAGATCTGGCTGTAGCGCACGGATATCATAGAAAAGCTGCTGCCCTTCACCGCCAGAGGTGGTATCCGCTTTGAAATTCATGTCCTGAATGACTAACTGAATACTTTCTTGAGAAAGCACCTCTAGAGCAGCATCGGGGCATTCCACAAAGCGAACCTTATAATCGTTTAGCTCTAACAATAAGCTAAGCGCTTCACCAATGGCGGGATTGTCATCAACAATCAATATCACAAGCTTTCCTTATTATTCTCTCTAGTTACAGGCTAGCAAAAGTAAGGGGGAAATTACCCCCTATTAGACGACAATACACAGCGAAAGTTACACGGTTCTAGTCGCAATTGCCGGCGATACTTTACTGGCCTTTAGTGCGGGTAACAATGTTGCAAACTGGCTGATAAATAGCAAGCTAGCGGCCGCCACAAAGACATAGACCAACTCTAGCCTTGCCAGCTCGTAGGTTTGCAATAAGTACTGATTTAAGGCGTAGGCCATTCCTGAGCCCACAATCAAAGCAAGCGCCGTAATCGCGAAGTTCTCGCTTATAAAATAAGCAAGAATATCTCGCTTGCTGGCACCCAGTGCACGTCGGGTCCCGATCTGCTTTTTACGATTGGCTACAGTAAAGCTTACCAAGCCCGCGACACCTAATGCGGTAACCAGTAACAATAAAGCCACAACACTCAACAACAGCACAACCATGGCCTTATCGCGTCGATAGGCGTCTGCCGCCATTTCGTCCATGGTTTCGATTTCAGTGATCACACGCTGATCATTCAAACCCACCATGGTAGCTTCGAGTTTCTCTTTTACCTGCTCAATGCGGTCCTGGTCCACTCGAATAGCAAGATAGCCACTGGTCCTGCGCTCTGCCGTTAAGATAGTGTGATCCGCCTCAGTCGCACGTGCTCCAGGTCTCAGCAATTGGCGATAAACCCCAACGATCGTTAACTCACGTCCACCTAGGTAGAGTTGCTTGCCTAAGGCGCTCTCTTCTGGGAAGTACAGCTTAGCAAGAACTTCACTTAACATCATGGTGCGCGTTTCAGCAATTGAAATTGCATCAGTCGTGACATTATCACTATCGTTTAACCAGCGCCCTTCCACCAAATCTAAGCCAAGGGTCTCATGAAAGTTTACATCTGAACGATAATATGAAGGGCTATGAGGACAGCTATCCTCATCACCTTCCTGCTCAAAACACAAACTACTGGTATTGTTATTACCACCAAGAGGCATTGAGTTTGAATAACTTACACTCTTAACCCCGGGTATTTCCAATAGCGTCTTACGATCGATATCCGCTTGAGCGGCTTTATCAACGGCCTTGCCAAAATAAAACACTCTTGCAGCAATAACTTCTTCATTTACCACACCGGTATCACGACTCATCTTTTCGACTCGCTCGTTCACCATATAAAACATATTACTGGCGATGGCTAAAGTGAGCGCGATTTGGATAGCGATAAGTAAAGCGCCCGTAGGGTTACGCAGGGTGCTGCGAAAAATAGGTCCGAATGCCATGATGTACTCCTATTGGGCCTTTAAGAAGATGGATGGATTGCTATTGCATACACGCAGTGCCGGCAGTATTCCTGTGAGCAGTGATGCTAGCAGCGACAGTAGCAATGCGCCGATAAACAAGCTGAAATCTAAACGCGCTATATCGGTGCCGTATAGTTCACGCACAGCCCATAAGCCTATTGAAGCGAGCAGCAAACCCACTAAGCCACCAAAGAAGCCCAACATACCAACTTCAACTAAATACTGAGAAAAGATCTGGCCCTTGCTTGCACCTAAGGCACGACGGACACCCGCCTCGTTCATCTTGCGCATAAATTTGGCCAGCAGAAGACCAACGGCGTTTACCAAGCAAACTAAGAGAAACAACAAACTCATGCCCACCATCACGCGATTATCTTCACTGATAACCTCGTTATAGTTCAGCCAGGTTTCAACATCTTTAATATCGCCACGAGGGTTCTGGTTAGCAAAACGACCTAACTCTCTTTGCTGCTCCACATAGCCTTTCAAGAATTCTTTGTATTGAGCTTTAGCTGCTTCGTTATCAAGCTGGGTCCAAAAGACCTGCCAGACATACTCGCTTTTTAAGATATCTTTAAAACCATTTACTTCCTCTGGCTGCCAACCACTGATATTTCCCATTGGGAAAGTTTCCAGTTGTTCCACCAAGGAATATGGGGCAAAGACACCAGCGCCTTCCCTTGGGAAGTAGCCTGTCGTCAGATCGTAGTACGCCGGTTGTGGGTTGAACTCTTCATAAACCCCTGCAACAGTGAATTGCATAATGCCATCAAGCATGGCAAAGGTTTTACCAACGCTGTTGACTTCACCGAAGATCCATTCACTAAGAGCCTTAGAAATAACGACTTGATTTTCAGGCTGTTCGTCCACAGATTCTGACCAAGGGCCACCGTGAAGAAACTTCACATCAAACATCGAAAAGAAATCTCGATCGACGAATCTTCCCGCATAATCATTACTAGGGGCGACACCTTCTCTCTGACTCACGATTACAGTCATAAACTGATAGATCGGCGTACTCGGAAAGCTTAAATCAGCCTCTCGTAGGTTTTTCACATCCTGGTGGGTAAGCTGACGAGGAAAGCCATCCGACATGCCCCAGGTTTCCATATCATTACCATAGGCGGCCAACTGTACTGCGTGTAGCTTGTCTGAACGATCACCAGCCGGGTTGTGCGCCATTGCCTTGTAATAGCTGATCATAGTCATGGACGCGCCAATACCCAGGGCAATCGCCATAATAATCAACAAACTCAGCGCAGGTGTTTGTAAAATATGCCGCCAGGCAAGTTTGCAGTAATAAGTAAACATATGCTGCTCCTATACCTTTGTTTAAACCGCTTGGGCCAGCTGTTGCTGATCGCTCACTTGGCCATCAATGATTTGAATATTACGCTGTGAACGACGTGCCAAACTCGGATCGTGCGTTACCATCACAATGGTGGTGCCCTCAGAGTTAATCTCTTCTAGCAACTCCATGACCTGACGCGCCATTAAGGAATCCAAGTTACCAGTTGGCTCATCCGCCAGAAGA
>JAOXRT010000168.1 GCA_025800365.1 Cellvibrionaceae bacterium
TCGCTTATGTCTGCTTCATCGCTATGGTAAACTTCAGCACCTTAACAAAGCCAATCAACAAGGGCAGGGCATGAGCCAGAAATTACAGCAGCAAATACGCATAATGTTAGATCTTCAAGACAATATGAACAGCAAGGTTCATGCGGACTGGAGAGCCCAGAACTTCGAGTGGTACCGAGCCATCTGGATTGAGTGTGGTGAGCTATTAGACCACTATGGTTGGAAGTGGTGGAAGAAGCAAAGCCCCGATATCGAACAAGTGCGCTTAGAACTGATCGATATTTGGCATTTTGGCCTTAGCATGTTATTGGTTGAAGGCGGTGAAAAAGAGATACTTGCCGAGCAATTAGCCACTCAAGTGTTGGCAACTAAAGCAAATAGCTCAGGTGACTTCAGAATTGATTTAGAAGCCTTCGCAGCTAAAGTACTCGGCCAAAAGCAGTTTGACCTTATTGGCTTTGTTACCCTACTAGATGGCGTAGAGTTGGATTTAGATGGCCTTTATAGAAGCTATGTAGGTAAAAACGTTTTGAACTTCTTTCGCCAAGATCATGGTTATAAAGATGGCACATATATAAAAGTTTGGTCTGGGCGTGAAGATAATGAACACTTGGTCGAGCTACAACAAAGCTTAGATAGCGATGCGGCCGATTTTGCTGATTTGCTCTACAAGGCCTTGCAAGAGCGCTATCAGCAATCAAGCTAGCGCTATAAAGAATCTAACAGGGCTTGGAATTTACAAGCCCTTACCCTAAAAACTAATTAATTTATAAACCACTAAAAGTCTTTATTAAAGCTGAAATCGTCCAGCTCTTTTTCTAATGCTCTTTGGTGATAAGGAATGGCTACCCAGGAATAAATAACTAGCCCGAGCCATGCGAAAGTTACGATAATACTAAGCGTATCGTATCCTAGGTCTTCCAAAACTTGCGCGCCCAAGGTGAAAACCAAAAACGCCGATATCAAAACCATGCTGCTCTTGCTAGGAGTAAGATTGGCAATCTTGCTATTAAGTCGCCACCACAAACCAAAAACAAGATTTTTTCGCATCTTAATCTCAGCCAGCAGCTGTAGAGCCTCCTTTTCGCTGGGGTTGTTTAGAATTACAAACTTACTGTGATACTCGGCCTCAGTACAGTCGCCTTGCTTCAGCTTAGTCCAACCCATTAGCAGATTGGCTTCGCTGTCTTCGGCATCAGTGGCCAAGGCATCACGGGCAAATTGCTCTGCTTTAGCAAGCTCCCCTTTGCGCAGGTGGAAGTGTCCCCAAGCGGTCAGGGTTTCAGTTGTGTCAGGTTCAAGGGAGCTGGCATGTTTGAGTGCATCCTGCGCTTGTTTAAACTTATTCTTAGCCAGGTAGATCTCGCTCAAAAATAGCAAAGCGGATGTGTATTCTGGATCTAGACTAAGTGCTTCTTGGCAAAATTCAAGAGCCAGTTTATCTTGGTTTTTAAATTGAAAAATGCGCGCTTTTAGCAAGTGTAAGAAAGGCTGGTTCGGTTCAGGATTTAAAGCAATATCAAGTTCATGTTCACCAGCATATAAGCGGCCTTGCTCGCACAATGCTTGGGCTAACATTGCGTGTGCGTAAGCTTCCTGCGGGTCTTCTGACAGCACCTCTTTTAATAATTCGATGGCTTGTTCATTTAACCCTTGATTAAGATAGCGTTGCGCGGATTCAAGCTTATAGTCGTTCATCGCTCATGCTCCTTTAAGTATTCATGAAGCTCAAAGGGTGCACTTTGAAGGTTGCTTAGCATATACATGGTAAAAAACAGCACCGCACTAATAAGGATACGAGCGTATGGGAAATAATTAGGGTTTGGCCAAGGCGCCCAAAATAAGGCCAGTATTGCCGTTCCCCCAGCGAGAGCTATGGCGACCTCTTTTAGGCGAGTCGGGCTGCCCAAGAAAAAGCTGTTGGCGATAAACCATAACAAAGGAAGCCAATAACGACCGAACATTGGGGGGGTATACAATAGCGGTCCAAATATTCCAATTAACAAGATTAGAACTGGGCTTACTATTAAATTGGACATCAAAGACGGTGAGGGCTCGTCGATTAATTTATAGCTGCTCATTTAAGGAACCCTTACTTGCCGTGCTTTTTAATGAACGACAAAACATCATTGTAACGACTGCCATCGTTAGCATAACGGGCATAATTTCGCGCAGTGGTTAACCACTCAGTAGTAGTTGCCTGACTGTCTTGCAGTGCAGTACTTAGGTGCGCTTGACTGATGGCAGAATCTTTATTTTGCTCGATAGATTCTTCAATGGCTTCATCAGCAGCCATTTCTATCAGGTTAGCAAGATCGGCACCGGAATAGCCGGAAGCCTTTTGCGCAATAGCCTTGTAGTTAATGCCGCTGTCACTAGGGCGGCCCGCCATATGGTGCTTGAGTATGCCTTCTCGGGCTTGGGCATCTGGTGGCGGGACAAAAAACATTCGGTCAAAGCGACCAGGCCTTAAAAAGGCAGCATCAATAGACCAGGGTACATTGGTCGAGGCCAATACTAGGATTCCGTCGTTTGCCTGTGAAAAGCCATCTAGCTCACTTAAAAACTGACTGACGATATTATTATGTGTTGCGTTTTTGCCATGTTCTCGTTTGCCAGCGAGTGCTTCAAGTTCGTCAAAAAAGATAACAGCGGGTTTCTCACTGCGAGCTTTTTCAAATACAGCCCTTAGTTTTTGCTCCGACTCACCGATGTACATATCGAGAATGTCGGCGGCTTCTATATTAAAAAAGCTAGCCTTGCATTCACCAGAGGTCGCTCTTGCCAGGAGCGTTTTACCACAACCCGGTGGCCCATAAAGCAAAACCCCGCCGCCAACCTTTTTCTTGAAGCGCTTAAATAACGAGGGTTTTTGAAAAGGCAAAATAATCTTTTTATTAACTTGCTTTTTAACCTCGTCAAGGCCAACGATATCGTTAAATGTGGTTTTTACTTGTTGTTCCTGAAACAGCAGGACTACGCTATCGGCATCTGATTTTTCAATGACTTTGAGTTTTACCCGATTATCTTCTAGCTCAAAAGCTTCCTGTAAGGATTGTTTGCGTACCGCAGCTTCTATTTCTAAACGATTTAGATAGAAATTTTTGGCCAGCGCTTTTTGGCCGCTAAGGATAAGATGTTCGATAACTTTCTGGATTTGCTCAGTATCTAATGCATCGAGCAGTGAGTGAGTCTCTTTGCTATCGTACTCGCATACGATTCTGGCCAGATTCTGTAGGTCTGTGTCGTCGAATAAGGGGCGAGCAAGGTCGATATATTGGCCTAGTTCAGCATAATTTTTCCTAGATAGGTATTCGTCCCATATTAGTTTTGCTAATTCTGATGATGGTGCGGCCTGAAAGGCTATTATGAGTCCATTTAAGACTTTATCTTCCATTGGAATTCCTAATTGCTAACGATCCTTGCGATTGATGATGTTTAGCTGAGCTGACAAGCTATTTAAACGACTAAGTATGGCACTCTTGCTTGGGGTGGTCTATCCGACGACCGCACTATGAGCCTATTATGAAGACTACTTATTGCCTGCTTTAAACCTTAGGCGACTAATGTCGAATGGGCTAAAGACTTGAACTATGTAAACTGTTAGCAAATTTGGGGGAATTTGCCGATTTTTTGATCGCTTCAGGGCTTGCTCTCGGTATTGTACTTATAGATATGGCAAGAATCGTTCTTATTGATGCAATTTCGCCGTTAAATCACTATAATTGCCGCGCTTTATCTGGGCCCAATCGCTCGGTACGGCAAAGAATTCTGGCCTGGCGCTGACGCTGTACCTACTGAAGGTGGCGCAGGGCGGGGCTTAAGCACCTACCAAACTGCACGGAGATATACTGTGAAAGCACCTGTACGCGTTGCTGTAACCGGAGCCGCCGGTCAAATTAGCTACTCTCTTTTGTTCCGTATCGCTGCTGGCGAAATGTTGGGCAAAGACCAGCCTGTAATCCTACAAATGCTGGAAATTACCCCTGCCTTGAATGCACTGAAAGGTGTAGCGATGGAGCTGGACGATTGTGCCTTCCCTCTATTGGCCGGTATGGTTTGCACTGACGATCCAAATGTTGCCTTTAAAGACGCTGACTACGCCTTGCTAGTAGGTGCACGTCCTCGTGGTCCAGGTATGGAGCGTAAAGATCTGCTAGAAGCTAATGCTGCGATCTTCTCTGTACAGGGTAAAGCAATCAACGATCACGCTTCTCGTGACATTAAAGTATTGGTTGTTGGTAACCCAGCAAACACTAACGCTTTGATTGCTCAGCGTAATGCTCCAGACATCGATCCTCGTCAGTTTACTGCGATGATGCGTTTGGACCACAATCGCGCTATGAGCCAGTTGGCCGCTAAGACTGACAAGAGCATCAATGACGTTAAAAATGTCATCATCTGGGGTAACCACTCAGCGACTCAGTACCCAGACATTCACAACACCACTGTTGATGGCACCGACGCTATGTCTTTGATCGACCAAGCTTGGTACGAGAATGACTTCATCCCAACCGTTCAGCAACGTGGTGCGGCTATCATTGAAGCTCGTGGCGCTTCTTCTGCAGCTTCTGCGGCAAACGCGGCTATCTTCCACATGCGTGACTGGGCTCTAGGTACTCCTGAGGGTGACTACGTGACCATGGGTGTATACTCTGATGGCTCTTACGGTATCGAAGAAGGTTTGATCTACGGTTACCCGTGTACTTGTAAAGATGGCGACTGGACTATCGTTCAAGGTATTGAGTTGAACGAGTTCTCCAAAACCAAAATGCAAGCGACTGAAACCGAATTGCGTGAAGAGCGTGACGCGGTAAAAGATTTGCTACCTGCTTAATTTTGCAGTTAGTAAAGGCTTAAAAAACGCGGCTTAGCCGCGTTTTTTTATGTCTAAGATTTGCCACAGGTTTGCAACCTACTTATAGAAATAAACTTTTATTCAATAAACACTTGAGTTTCTTTGATCAATAATGACAATGTTGATCAGGCAAGTGCATGATGATAGCCCAAAGGAGAGGAGCCTCGTATGGCACACCCAAAGATCGGAAACATGGCCCCAGCGTTTACCCTGACTAATCAGAAGGGTGAAAAGGTAAGTTTGAAAGACTTTCGCGACAAGGCCAATGTACTGCTGTATTTCTACCCTAAAGCCCTAACACCAGGCTGTACCACTCAGGCTTGTGCCTTGCGTGACATTCCAGCTGAGTTAAAAGCGCGCGATTGTGTTGTCTTGGGCGTTAGCCCAGATCCTGAAGCCAAGTTGCAGCGTTTTATCGATAAGCATGAGCTCAACTTCGACCTATTGTCCGATGAGGACCACGCTATTGCTGATAAATACGGCGTCTGGGGCCTAAAGAAGTTCATGGGAAAAGAGTTTATGGGCTTAATTCGCACCAGTTTTATCATCGGTAAGGATGGCCGTTTGAAGGTTATTCTCGATAAATTCAAAACCAAGACCCATCACGAGGATGTACTAGCCGCATTAGATGAGCTGTAATCAAGTTTACGTTTGTCGCATAAATCTATGCTTGGCTATTAGTATGAGCTTTTATTAGAATAGTCAGAATTGTGTTGTATTTGCTTTAGAATGAGTTTTACGCTGACGTAGCAGTCAAAAGTTTGACTTTCACTAGGATGGTTATCGCATAAGCTCTTAAAAACTTTGGGTTTTTTAAGCAAAATTGGATTTTTGGCATATAAAACAACTGCTTGGCGTCGGGGAGGGTAGTTATCCAAGCGCCAACAGATCATAGTCGAGTATCAGTTTTCTAGTATTCGACTATGCTGTAAAGCATGCGAAATATTCAAGAAAACACAGTAACGGCCTTGCAAAAAGAAACCGGCTTTTTGGCGGTTGTTCCACCGATGGGGGTGTCGGTGGCGCGAGGCGCTCATAGATTCGCAATTAGATTCCATTGCCGGCGTGCCGGTGTCGAAGTAATTGATAAGCGGGACCCAATGGCAGATTTTCAAAGCAATAAAAACACGCAGTCTTTGGCCGTACAGCCGACCTTTTCAACGGGTGGGTTTAATGAGTCCCCGCAAGAACAAACTGAGCGATTATTAAACAAAATTGAAAGCTACGATTTTCAATCGTTTACTGATCGATTACGTTTTCTGCACCACCAATTTACTGACCCAGCCCTAAATCAAGATGACTTATGGAAAAGCTATTTATTAGCGGGCTGTAAAATGTTCAGCATGGAGCAAGCTGGATTTTATAAAGTACTCAATCCATCACGTCCTCGTTCGCTGGCCCAAAGCGATGGCATGCCAGCAATGTGCGAAACCGTTGAAAATACCGAAAAATGGTTAGAAATTGTAGCGTCGGAGTTACAAAATAGTGAAATCAGTGCTGGAAATTTAATCACGGAACAGGTTACGATGGACACCGGTTCAGGTGCCCCAAATGGCCAAGCGAAAAGGTATTTCGCTGCTTCGGTTAAAGTTGGAGAGAAGGATTTCGGAGTTTTATTGTTTCTCTCGCCCTCGACTTGTGAAGTAGAGCACAGTGAACTGGACCGCGAGACATTAAAACTCATGGCAGAAGGAGTGGCCCGTATGATCGAGCTTCGCAATGTGCAACCCGCTGGAGGATCCCTTGACCTCGAGCACTTTGCTACGGATGGCGTCAGTGGTTTAAGGGAATACATGGAGCGAGCAGCTTTGCCTCAGCTTTATGGCATCCCCAATCGCGTCGTTGAAATATTAGTTGAGCGAATAGGTACCCAACCACTGGGCATTGACCATATCGCTGAAACATTGAATCTATCAAAGCGTACTTTACAGCGGCGATTGCAGCAGCAGGATCTCTGCTTTGCTGATATCCGCGATCAAGTGCGTTTTCATTTTGCGATCGAGTACTTAATTCGTGGTCAAGATAGCATTGACAGCATCTCATCGTCTTTGGATTTTTCCGATCGCACCAGCTTTACTAACGCGTTTAAGCGCTGGACGGGCTTGTCCCCTAGCACCTTCAGAAAGCTATTCCGCGATTACGCATAGTTCAGTAACACGCTAAAGCGCAAATTATTGCGCCGCTTTTATCTTCAGTGCCCGCAATCCTGGCGGGCATATTGCCCCTTTCCCTCAAACAGGTTAGAGTTCGCCTCCGAACGAATCGTTGGAGAACGCTAAATGAGCTTTTTTATACCTTCCGCCATGGCACAGTCTGAAGCTGCCCCTGCACCTGGTGGCGACCCTATCGTGACCATGCTGATGTTTGGCGGTCTGTTTATTTTTATGTACTTGTTCATTATTCGTCCACAGCGCAAGCGCCAGAAAGAGCATCAGCAGCTTACTGAGTCTGTTGCTAAAGGTGATGAAGTGGTGATGAACTCTGGCCTGCTAGGTAAGGTTGTGCAGGTTGATGAAAACTACTTGGTATTGGACTGTGGCAAAGGCCAGGAGCTTAAGTTCCAAAAAGTGGCCCTGCATGCTGTATTGCCAAAAGGAACCATCAAGCAGATCTAAGCTTGAGTTTCTAAAGCCATAAAAAAGCCCCGCACCACGGGGCTTTTTTATGCGCACTCAACCGGTGTCAGATCCCACGGGATCTGAAACCTCGCGAAGCCGAGATGCAAAAGCTACCAAGAAGTAAACTGAAGCCACAAAAACTAAAGCTTCAAGCCAGCAATTTATATACAGCCCAAGAAATCTTAGAGCAGAAAAAACGCCAACCCATTTTTTGTGGTGTGGCCTCGCTTGAATATAGAGGGATCATCAACGTCGTGCCGTAACCCGGGGTCAGATCCCACGGGATCTGACCCCTCAAGAAATCTTAGAGCAGAAAAAACGCCAGCCCATTATTGTTGTGTGGCCTCGCTTGAATATAGAGGGGGCATCAACGTCGTGCCGTAACCCGGGGTCAGATCCCACGGGATCTGACCCCTCTCGAAGCCGAGTTGGTAAAGCGATTACTTAACTATGACGGAGTCAGTTCTAAAAGCCACATCAACTCTAAGCCGCTGCCTGCTCCTGAGTCTCCTCATGCCAGTCCAATATATTCAAATCAATAAATATAAAAGCCACTAGCCATAAAAAGGCATCCCAAAAGTCTAGGAAGGAGCCGTCAATCCACCAGTATACGGCTGCACCTAAAAGAATAAGGTAGAGGGCAAACTTGATGTATTTACTGCTCTTTAAAAAGCCTTCGCTCAGTTTTTGATACAGCTGCAAAATAACTTCTAGCTGCAAAAGTGCGACCAGAACAATCCATGCACCAGCATTAAGTACATCAACAAAGGCTAAGTTATGTAGCAAGCTAATGCTCTGATTATCACCAATAATCTGTGTATTGTTAAGCTGCTGTAGGGGGGCTTCAAGGCTTTTGCAGTTTTCAGGGGTGATCGCAGGATATTCGTTTAAAGAGTGGACTAAAGACCAGCCTTGACCGCTTAACGCGCAAGCGTTTTGCTGTGCCGCAGGAATCAAATCAGTAACGGAAAGATACTTGCTGAAGTAACCATAAAAGGCATAGCAGATAAAACCATAGCACACAGCTTTAACACTGCTGAGCAAATACCCCTGCCAGCTTTTTAATCGTTCATCGCTAAGAATGGCAGTTTCCAATTCAAAGATCAGTAATAAAACAACCCATGATGCGGTATCAATACTCGCAGAGTAGACTTCAATTAGATTGTTTAAATTAACACCTTGAGGGTAGGCCTCTGGAATGGCCCCAGTATCTTCGAGAATAAATAAATAGAGGTTGTAAGTAAGCAGGGCATAGATAGTGTATTTAAACCACTGGAATGCACTAAGCCCGGCTAGAAGCGGTTTGTGTTTAATTAAGTAAATGTAATTTAATCGTTCAGTCATGGTTTATTCGCTGTTATTGTTAATGGCTGCCGAGATCGCAATCGCGGCAGATTTCCATGGACTTCTATTTGTTATGGGAGCTTCCTTAAACGTTCAATAGTAGGTATTCACGCTCCCAAGAGCTGATGACCTTGTTGAAGTTTTCATATTCCACTTCTTTAACGGCACTATAGGCGGCGATAAAGTTAGGGCCCATCACTTCAGCAATCTCGGGACTGTCACGCAGTAAGCGAATGGCTTCTTCCAAACTGCGTGCGACATCAATACCTTCTTCATAGGCATCGTCGTCAAAAGGCTCGCCCGGGTCGATTTTATTTTGCATACCCAAATAACCGCATGCCAAACTGGCCGCAATAGAAAGGTAGGGGTTGGCATCCATTCCTGGAAAGCGATTTTCTACGCGAGTATTTTTCGGCGAACTATCGGGCACACGAATACCGGTAGTACGGTTATCAATACCCCAAAGCATATTCACGGGCGCGGCCACATCACGGGTAAAGCGACGGTAAGAGTTTACATTGGGTGCGTACATTGAAATGCATGACGGGGTGTACTTTCTTAAGCCGCCAATATAGTGGTGGAAGCGCTCATTGGGCTTATCGTTTTCATCGATAAAAATATTGCGCCCGGTCTTTTTGTCGATAAAGCTCTGGTGAATGTGCATGGCACTGCCAGGTTCATCTTCCATCGGCTTGGCCATAAAGGTGGCGTAAAGGCCATGCTTAATGGCAACTTCACGTACGGCGCGCTTAAACATAAACACTTGATCGGCAAGGTTGAGCGGATCGCCATGCTCGAAGTTGATTTCAAATTGTGCAGCTCCCGATTCGTGAATCAGGGTATCGACATCTAAGTTGAGCACTTCACAGTAATCGTACATATCATCGATGATATGTTCGAACTCATTAAGAGCATCAATAGAATAGGGCTGGCGAGCAAAACCTTCGTGGCCGGTGCGGCCAGTGGCGGGCTCAATTTTATCGCCTGGGTCGTTATTTTGTTTTACAAAATAAAACTCGGCTTCTGGGGCGATAACGGGCTGCCAACCTTTGTCTTCATAAAGTTTGATAACGCGCTTGAGCACATTACGTGGCGCTAGCGGGTGAGGCTCCCCATCTTTGGTAAAGCAGTCGTGAATGATTTGGGCGCTGGGTGTGTTGGACCAGGGCACTAAGCGAGCGGTATCAAGATCGGGCTTGAGGAACATATCCCCATCAATACCGCTGCCCAGCAAATCGTCGTGTTCTTCGGTAAAACTACCATCGATACACTGGACCATAATACTCTCTGGCAAGCGGGATTCCTCTTGGAAGAACTTCTTCACTGGAATCAGTTTGCCCCGGGCATTACCGGTCATATCTGGGATTAAACACTCGACATCCTCAACCTTATGTTGAGTAAACCATTCATTTAGCTCTGGCATAAATCACCGTTATTGGAATTTTAAGCAATATAGCGCGTAGCCAGCGATATTTCGAGCTGGCCACACATCGCCCCACTGGGCTGAGCTTGATTATTGCAAAAACCCGAATTATCATTCAAGTAAATATTGAGTAATTATTCAAAAAATAATGAGATTTCAGGATAAATATTGATCAGCAGGTTGAATGCGGCCGTATGATAGGGTCATTAATGTTCTCGAAAGCTCGGCAATCTGTAATGTAAGTAGGTAAAGCTATGTCCCAGCAAGACGCCAAAACCATAGGCTATGAGCCATCGTACTACTCGGCGACCGCTATAGGCGCTCAAGAAAGCCCGCAAATTCAAGGCGAGGTAGAGGCTGATGTCTGCGTAGTGGGCGGTGGCTATACCGGCCTTAGCGCTGCTCTTCATTTAGCAAAGAAAGGCTATAAAGTCGTGTTGCTTGAGGCTGAACGCGTGGGTTGGGGTGCTTCTGGCCGTAACGGCGGACACTGCGGTGTTGGCCAGCGTAAAGACCAAGAAGAACTTGAGGCCATGGTGGGCAAAGAGCGCGCCGCTGAGCTTTGGCAATACAGCCTTGAAGCGGTGGATACTGTCGCTGAGCTGGTGCGAGAGCATAATATCGATTGCGACCTAAAGCAGGGTATTTTGCATGTAGCTTCTAAGCCCAAACATGCCGGCTGGATGCAGGAAGACGTTGCCTTGTTAAGAGAAGACTATGGCTATGATCAATGCCGTTATGTCGATAAATACGAAGTATCCCAAATGGTGGGCTCGAAAGGTTTCCATGGTGGGCAGATTGACGAGCGCTCTCTACATTTGCATCCATTAAATTTTGCTTTGGGTTTAGCGCGTGCTTGTCGTGAAGCGGGCGTACAGATATTCGAAAAGAGTCGAGTAAGCCATTATCAAGGCCAAGACAATCTAACGATTCACTGTGAAGATAATGGTCGCGAAATTGGCCTGGTAAAAGCCAAGTATATGGTGATGGGCTGTAACGGCTATTTGGGCAAGCTAGAATCGAAAATGGCGGGCAAAATCATGCCTATCAATAACTTCGTTCTAGCGACCGAGCCTTTATCCGATGATTTAGCGCGTGAACTCATTCGTGACGATACCGCGGTTGCCGATACATTATTTGTGATTAACTACTGGAAACTCAGTGGCGATAATCGATTGATTTTTGGTGGCGGTGAAAACTACAGTAGCCAGTTCCCGGCGGACATTAAAAACTTTGTACGCAAATATATGCTGCGTATTTATCCGCAATTAGAAAATACCAAGATTGATTACGGTTGGGGTGGCACCTTGGCGATTACTTTAAACCGTATGCCACATTTTGGGCGCCTTCAGCCTAATATTTTGTTTGCCCAAGGTTATTCAGGACATGGTGTTCCAACGGCGATTATGGGCGGCAAGCTGCTAGCTGAGGCGGTATCGGGCACGGCCGAGCGTTTCGATGTAATGGCCAATGTACCGACTCAAACCTTTCCTGGCGGCACCATGTTGCGTTGGCCGGGCTTAGTGGCAGGCATGTTGTTTTATAGTTTGATGGATAAGCTGTAATAGAGAGCTAATTTTGTAAAAAGCCAGGGCTTTAAAGCCTGGCTTTTTTATTTGGGCTTTACAGAAATCTGCACAGATTTGTAGCAATATGTTCCAAACTAGTGCTGGTAGTCCACTATCTCGTTCAATCTAAGCTTCTATTATTTGTCCACGGTAAACGCGTTTCGGGCGTTCGTCCTTGATTTTCTCGGCCTGCGGTGTCTTAGTAAAGCTCATTTTTTCACTTGCCTTAAGATCGTAAAGGGGCTCATCCAAAGATCGGTTTTGCTCAATAAACTCACGTATAAGTACTTTACAGATAGAGTCGCGGCTTTGCTCCAGGGCATCGTATAGCTCGCTAATAAGCTCAGGGTTAGCCAGCTTAATGGCCGGTTTTTGATGGCTGGGTACACGACGACGAATTTCTCTCAGCAAATCGATCATATGTTTATTAAAACGCATAACTACCCCCAGAAAGTAAAAACTAAAGGTCTATACGCAAGTACCGTGCCGAAACCCGGGGTCAGATCCCTCGGGATCTGACCCCTATATCGGAGCCGAGCTGTTTGATAGTCTCACATCACTATAAAAGGTGCTGAAATTTGCAGGTGAAAAGTGCGAGTAGTAAAAAGCTACAAGTAGGGCTGTTGAACTGTGGCTAGATCTAAGTTTCAGGGGATGACAAGCATTGCGACGAACCCCGGGGTCAGATCCCGAGGGATCTGACCCCTATATCGGAGCCGAGTTGTTTGAAGGTCTTACATCACATTAAAAGATGCTGAAATTTGCAGGTGTAAAGTGCGAGCAGTAAGAAGCTACAAGTAGGGCTGTTGAACTGTGGCGAGATCTAAGTTTCAGGGAATGACAAGCATTGTGACGAACCCCGGGGTCAGATCCCGCGGGATCTGACCCCATTTCGAAGTCGCGATGCCTGAAGGTGACAGATAACTAAAAAATTCCCATGCACAAGCCAGTCGCAAATGCCTCGCCATTCTCTTCCGCTTGCTGCAAGTGGCTATCTAAAACCTCCCCCTTGGCTATCAAATCCGGCAGTGCTTTTTTCATCGGATAGCCACACAAGATCCTATCCATTTCCCGCACCGCGCCGCTGCCGTCATTTCCTGCAGACACCAGCAAACCATAGGGGCGGTTTAACTCATAAGGCTCAGCAGGATAATAGGTGCGATCAAAAAAATCTTTAATGGCACCACACATATAACCGAAGTTTTCCGGGCTGCCGAATAACACGCCATCGCACCATAAAAGATCTTCCAAGTCGGCATCGAAAGCTCGCTTAACGCGCAATTCGCAGCCTTCTTCTTTCCTCGCACCACGTGCAGCGGCCAAGACCAATTGCTCGGTATTGCCGGTTTGGCTGTGATAGACAATAAGTAATTTAGCTTGGCTCATCACAGCATTGTAAACCTCTTCTATAGCCTATGAAATGCTTTTGTCTGATAGGCAATACTGCATCAAGCGCTTTTGGCTGCTTGGTTATATTCAATGCGAGGTAATAATGCGCTTTACACTTAGGAGGAGTCCTTGTGCGGGCATTGTTTTTCTTGATTGCTATGGTGCTTGCCGGTCAGTTACCCGTTATGCCGCCAAGGATGGTGCTCTATGGAGGAGGTATACTGTCCTTGCTGCTATTTGTAGCTAGCTACTTCTACTCTGGTGATCAGCCCCAAATACAGAAGAAAAATAAACACTGGCTTAGCCATCACCTAAATATCCCTTACCTATTAAATCTATCAGCCTGCTTTCTTCTAGGCACCTGTCTACTACTAGCTCGCGCAGATTTTCAAATGCAAAAACAATGGCCTGTTTTACTGGAAGGTCGTAGCTTAGTTGCCGAGCTTGAAATTACTAGTCAGCCAGAAGCAGGAGAAAAATCCTATCGCTTTCAGGCTCGCTTGAATCAGCTGGCCTTTGCGAATGGCCAGCCCTTAGATAAGGCATTTTGGCAGCAGCAAAAACAACGCAAGATTAATTTAAGCCTCTACTATACAACGGCTTTAAAATTAGATTCTGAATATAAACAGCAATCACTCCAGCAACTTCAATCACAGCTAGGCTTGTATGCTGGCGCCATTATCAAAGCTGAGATTAAACTTAAACGCCCAAGAGGCTTACACAATTTTGGCGCCAGCGATTATCAAGCCAGAATGCTAAGCCAGGGAATAGTCGCGCAAGGCTATATTAAAAAACTCCACTCTATAGAACCTAAAGAGTATTCCAGTATACGCCTACGTTTAGCCGAATACCTCGATGATCAAGCTATACAACACGGTCCCTATTTAAAAGGTTTGCTGCTGGGAGACCGCAGTGATTTAGATAAGGAAGACTGGACGTTACTCCAGCAAACCGGCACAGGTCATCTATTGGCGATATCGGGTTTGCATATCGGCCTAAGTGCGGGCATTGGCTTTTTACTATTCAGTGCATTAGGGCGCCTGGCTCAACTAATCAGCGAGAGAATGCCTGCTGCCCAAATACTGGCCATGTGGGGCAGCGGCTTTACCGCCCTGGCTTATGCCTATTTAGCGGATTTTAGCCTGCCAACACAACGCGCACTAATCATGTTATGGGTTTATTTGCTAGCGGCCCTAACTGCTCGCCAGGTTTCTTCGTGGCAGGTACTAATTTTTGCATTAATCGCTTTATTGCTTCTCGATCCCTGGGCGCTAGAGCAAGCCGGAGGCTGTCTTTCCTTTGCCGCTGTTGCTGCATTGGTATACGGATATTGGGGACGAAGTAACAAGTTTGGGCCGGCCACAAAAATAAAACCAACAATTTCTCAAAGTTTTATAGATAAGCTAAAACACTACATCCGGCAATTGCTGCGTGCACAACTCATCATTATGAGCTTTTTAACAACCGTGCTGTTTAGCCTACAGCTTCCTTCAGGCAGTCTATCCATGCCCGCCAATTTGCTAGCCATACCGTGGTTAAGCTTTGTGGTAATGCCTTTGCTTATGCTGTTCTGTATTCAATGGTTGCTAGGCCTAGATTGGCACTGGCCGTTACAGTGGGCCGATGAGGCTATGGATTTATTGCTGTTTTATTTACAGCAGCTTATACATTGGAAATCCAAAATTTTAACTACCAATGATCTCGAATTTGAAACCCTCTGGTGGCCAGGCATAGCTTTCAGCAGCACAACGTTTATTCTAATGCTGCTAGCTGGCTTACTATTTTGGCTGCCAAAAGGTCTTCATGGCCGCCTATTATTTTTCATTCCGTTAATTATTTTGTACTCGATTTCAAATGATAAACACAGTGGAAACCTAAAAATCACTACCCTGGATGTCGGGCAGGGCTTGGCGGTATTAATAGAAAAAGACTCACGAGCAATGCTTTACGATACCGGCCCAAGTTTCAGCCAAGAGTACAATGCCGGTGCGAGCATTATTGCTCCTTTTCTAAGATATCGCGGCATTAAAGCTATAGATCACTTAGTGGTTTCACATGGCGATTTGGATCACGCCGGTGGTTTTAACTCAATTGCACAGCAGTTCAAGCTAGAAGAAGTTTGGACAGAAGCCAGTTACCAAAACACATTACAGCAGTCTGAATTTATATCTAAAACCGTAAAAAGCTGCCAAGCAGGCGAGAGCTGGTACTGGCAAGGAATAGAATTCACCTGGCTGTGGCCCACTGCAAAAAAGCACAAAGCCTCGGCAGCAAAACGCCGCAATAATCGATCCTGCGTATTACTCTTGCGATACCAAAATCTAAAAATACTATTACCCGGCGATATCGAAAGTTGGGCAGAAAAACAAATCCTCAAAGAGATAAACCGCCAAGAGCAAGAAGGTTTAAACGAGAAGCAGAGCCTAGCTAATATCTGCCAGCTCAATGCCATCTTACTTCCACACCACGGCAGCCACAGTTCCTCCCATAAAGCTTGGGCAAAGTGCACGAAACCCGCGGTAACCATAAGCAGCAGTGGCTGGCAAAATCATTTCGGCCACCCCAGCCCCAAAGTGCTGCGACGATACCCCAATAGCATTCAGTTAGACACAGGTAGGGATGGTGCAGTCAGTTTGTCCTATGGGCGGGAAGAGAATGGCCTTATTCAATTGCAAAGTATTAGCAGGAGTCGAGATCTGCGACGGCGTTATTGGCACGATTGAACTCATCAAATCGACATAAGTTCAACGTGCCAAATAGTTACTGCTTTTCAAAGTAGGTCTGTTAAGTCATAGCCGTGCAGGAGAGGCCTAGACCGCAATAGAGAGAGCGACGGCAATATTTGCACTAACTTGAGTAAGGTTTCACTCGGATCTAGCCTATTGGTATTTGGGAGATTTGCAGGGAACCGTAAAGCGCCATGACCAATTTCTGGGAAGACAATTTGGGCTTGGCCGAAGGCTGAGCCGCCCGGATGGCGGCAAACCCACGGCGCGACCCGAGCGCCCTCGGACGGCTTGAGCGCGTTCCCAGCGAATCTCCCAAATACCAATAGGCGGCAAGCTAGTGCGGATTTAATATCTTTGGAAAGGATCGCTGAGCAACACTCATATTCATTCACAGCCCCACCTTAGCTGTGCTAAAGTGACGCCTTTTAGGGGCCTGCCCAACAGTCGCTAAAAGCGGACAACCGCAAGCAAAAGCCGCGTTGAACCAAATTACCAATCAACGCTCAAAAAAGCGGCAAAAGTCAGCTCTCTGCCATAAGCAACAGAAGAGCTGACACAGCAAACAGGGCAACATAACAAGACCAAAGAGGAAAGCTAAGTGCTAGAGATAGTCGTCGCCGGCGGATGGGTAATGGGAATACTAATATTGTGCTCCATTGCCGTAATTGCGATCAGTATAGAACGCTACTGGACCCTCAACCCTGAAAAGATAGCCCCCAAAAACACCCTAGGCCAAGTCTGGAACTGGATCAAAAATAACCAGCTCGACAGCCAGCGCCTGCGAGAATTAAAACAATCCTCCGAGCTCGGTCGTATTCTAGCCGCCGGTCTAAGTAACTCACGCCATGGTCGTGACGTCATGAAAGATTCCATCGTCGAAGCGGCCAACCAAGTGGTGCACGAAATGGAGCGCTATCTTGGCGCCTTAGGCACCATCGCCTCAATTGCACCGCTGCTTGGCCTTCTGGGCACCGTACTGGGTATGATTAAAGTATTTACCGCCATAGTTCTAGAGGGCAGTGGCAACACCGCCGCTCTTGCAGGTGGTATTAGTGAAGCCCTGATTACCACCGCGGCCGGCCTATGTGTGGCAATCCCCGCCATGATGCTGCACCGTTTTTATACTCGCCGTGTGGATACCCTAGTAGTAACTATGGAGCAAGAAGCCGTAAAACTGGTTGATGCCCTGCACAGCGAACGCCGCGTAGATGTGCGCGAGGCCAGCTAATGAAGTTTCGCCGTCAACGCACTGATGAAGACAGCGTAAACCTAACGCCCTTGATTGATGTGGTGTTCTTGCTGTTGATCTTCTTTATGGTGTCCACCACCTTCACCAAGGAAACCCATTTAACGGTAACCTTGCCAGAATCCAGTGGTGAATTGCAGCCGCAGGTGCAAGAGCCGCTAATCGTCGTGATTGGCGCTGATGGCAGCTATGGCATTAATGGCAAAGGCCTAGTGAACAGCAAAGCCAGCACTTTGCGCCTTGCCCTAGAAGAGATAGCCGGTGATAACCGTCAACAGGCGCTAATCATTACCGCTGATGCTAAAACACCTCACCAATCGGTAGTGACCGCCATGGATGTGGCTGGTCAACTGGGCTTTGTTAACCTGAGCATTACTACCCAAGCGCCGGGAGAGCCTTAATGGCTAAGGCCAGCTTGGCCCAGCGCATTAGCGAGGCATGGTATCAAGACAGTGGCGATGATGGCTTACTAAAGCTGCTTCGCCCCTTATCGAAGCTCTTTACCCACATTGCCAAAAAGCGACGCCTAAAAGACAGTCACGAGCCCAAATCCAATCAGCCTATCGTCGTTGTAGTTGGCAATATCGCCGTCGGCGGCACCGGCAAAACCCCCCTGATTATTGCCTTGGTAGAAAAGCTGCGAGAGCAGGGCTATAAGCCCGGTGTTATTTCCCGTGGCTATGGCAGCAAAGCACCGGCTTACCCTTATGAGGTATCGGCAAATAGCCCTGTAGAGCACTGTGGTGATGAGCCGCTATTGATTGCCAGCCTATGCGATTGCCCTTTGGTGATCGATGCTGATAGAAATCGAGCCTTGCAGCAATTACAGCAAAATCACGATGTCGATATCGTGCTAAGCGATGACGGCCTACAGCATTACCGCCTGGCTAGGCATATCGAAATGGCCGTGCTTGATGGCAGCCGAGGGCTGGGCAATGGTTGGTGCTTACCGGCGGGCCCATTACGCGAGCCCCCTGGGCGCCTAGAAGAAGTGGATTTTCGCATTATCAATGAAAGCCCAAGCCAATCACTGCACCCCACTTTAAAAACCATGACGCTTGAAAGCCATAAGATGGCTTTGGCGCCAATGGGCCTAAAGAATCTACACAGTGGCGAGCAACGCCAATGCAACACCCAAGAGCTTCAAGCGATTGCCGGCAAAGCCAATACCGTGCAAGCCATTGCGGGTATTGGTAACCCAGGGCGCTTTTTCGATAGCTTGCGGAGCTATGGCTTAACGGTCGAGGCTCATCCTTTTGATGATCATCAGCAATACAGCGAGCAAAATCTTAGTTTTGCCTTCAACAAGCCACTGCTAATGACCGCCAAAGATGGGGTAAAATGCCAAACATTGGCCCAGCAGGCCGCTTGCAAAGATTGGTGGCAGCTTGAAGTGCAGGCGCAATTGCCAGATGAGTTCTGGCAGGCTTTTTTTGCCCGCCTAGATGTAATAAAAAGAGTGCATTTAAAGAACACTTAAATGCCGCTGAGACAAGACCACCAATAAAATACCGCTAAAGACAAAACGCGAAATTATTAAGAGCCCAGAATCACTATGGAATTTTTTGTTGTTATCCCCGCCCGTTACGCTTCTAGCCGCCTGCCTGCCAAACCGCTGGCGGATATTGCTGGCAAGCCAATGATTCAATGGGTGGTTGAGCGCGCGCAATTAAGTGATGCCAAGCAAGTTATTGTCGCTACCGATGATGAGCGAATCGAGGCGGCGGTCAAAGCCTTTGGTGGTGAAGTGATCATGACTCGCGCTGATCACCAATCGGGCACTGATCGCTTGCAAGAGGTGGCCGAGAAATACGGTATGGCACCAGATGCTATCGTGGTTAATGTGCAAGGTGATGAGCCACTAATACCAGCAGAAGTAATCAATCAAGTGGCCAATAATCTTGATCGTGCCAAAGAAGCGAGCGTCGCCACTTTGAGCGAGCCAATTCACAGCGTAGAAGATTTCTGTAACCCCAATATTGTAAAAGCACTCAGTGATGAGCAGGGCATTGCGATGACCTTTAGTCGCGCGCCGATTCCTTGGCCTCGTGATGCCTTCGCGAAAAACCAAGATACCTTACCAGAAGGTTTTGTACCTCAGCGCCATATAGGCATCTACGCTTATCGCGTTGCCTTGCTAAATCGTTTTGTTACCTGGGACATGGCACCTATTGAAGCCACAGAATCTTTAGAACAATTACGGGTACTTTGGCATGGTGAAAAAATTCACCTAGCCGAGGCCTGCGCAGAAGTTCCTGGTGGTGTTGATACCCCAGAAGATCTACAGCGCGTGATCGATTTTATTAATAGCCAATAAAACCGCATCAATACGTAAAACAAAATAGGGCGCAACACATGGCAAAAGCTCAGCGAGAAAGAAAACTGTTCCCACCGGTAAAGGTACTGTTTGTTTGCCTTGGTAATATCTGTCGCTCGCCAACGGCCGATGGAGTGTTTCAGCATAAAGTCAAAGCAGCAGGTTTAAATAAGCTAATAGAGATCGATTCAGCCGGCACAGGCGGTTGGCATATCGGTAATCCTGCCGACCCGCGCGCTTCTGAACACGCTGCCGAGCGTGGCTACGATATGAGTAGCTTGCGTGCGCGCCAAGTCGCACAAAGTGATTTTGAGCACTTTGATTATGTGCTGGCGATGGATAAAAACAATTTGCACGATTTACAAGCCTTATGCCCGCCAGAGTTCCAAGATCGAGTAGAGCTGATGCTTGACTACTTGCCAGCGAATTTCCCAACGCCAATGAGCGAAGTGCCTGACCCTTATTATGGTGGCGAAGATGGCTTTGAATTGGTTTTAGATTTGATTGAAGCGGCCAGTGATGAATTATTGGCCGATATTCAAAGCAGGTTACAAGCTTAGAAAGCTTAGGATCCCGATATATGCCAATAGGCTTAGTAGAAAACCAAGATCTTAGTTCATTCAATACCCTGGCCGTAAACGCTAGTGCCAAATACTATTGGGCCGTAAAAAGCGAAGCCGATTTAGTGAGTGCTTTGGTTTGGTATAAACAGCAAAGCAGTGACATGCCGCTATTAGTGTTAGGCGGCGGCAGCAATTTAATTTTATCTGAATCTTTTCCTGGTTTAGTGCTGCATATGCAAAGCCAGGGGATAGAGCTGCTAGAAGAAAACAATGAAAACGTTTTAATCGAAGTGGCGGCCGGTGAAAATTGGCATGATCTAGTTTGCTATTGCACACAGCAGGGCTGGTATGGCTTAGAAAATCTCGCCTTAATTCCAGGTGCCGCTGGCGCTGCTCCTATTCAGAACATTGGCGCCTATGGTGTAGAGCTTTGCCAAGTATTAGAAAGTTTGCATTGCGTCGAGATAGATGGCATCGAGGTAGATGGCTTTGATTGTGATGATGTCGAGAAAAGCAGTTACGAGCTAAGCAATCAGCAATGCCAGTTCGCTTATCGCGATAGCATTTTTAAAAATCCAAACGAACCTCGTCGTATAATCACCAGCATTCGCCTTCGCTTAAAGCGCAGCGCCAGTTTAAACATTCAATACCCTGGCATTCAGCAAAGCTTAAAAGCGCTGGGGGTTGAGCCAGAACAGGCACGCCCAGAAGATGTCTTGCGAGCTGTATGTAATTTACGCCGTGAAAAACTGCCTGATCCAAGTGAGTTACCTAATGTGGGCAGCTTTTTTAAAAACCCTATTGTCAGCGCTGAGCATTATCAGAAACTAAAGGCCGAATTTGCCGACTTGGTCGCCTATCCACACGGTGAGCAGTACAAACTAGCTGCAGGCTGGCTTATTGACCAAGCGGGCTGGAAAGGACATCGCAATGAAAAGGTGGCGGTGCATGATCGTCAGGCACTTGTTTTAGTGAATTTTCAGCGGGGCAGTGCAAGCGATGTACTGGCCCTGGCAAAAAAGATACAAGACGATATTTGGCAGCACTATCAAGTAAGCTTGGAAATTGAGCCGCGCCACATTATGGCCAATGGCTTGCTTGCCTAGAACTAAAATAAAAGAGCTTAAAGAGCTAAAACACGAAACATGAGTGATAAACGCAGCCCAACCCCACAAGAGCTTTCTAAGCAGCGTGCCGAAGAGATTACGGCTCGTAAAGTAGAAGCTCGCGCCAGTGCCGATGGTATCGCCCCGGCGCCAGAGGGCGGCTGCCAGTTTGATCACAAAAGCTTTTTAAAGCAGCTTACACAGCGCCCAGGTATTTACCAGATGTACGATGCCGACGGTAAAATTTTATACGTGGGCAAGGCTAAAAACTTAAAGAATCGAGTTTCCAGCTACTTTCGCTCTAGCGGCTTAAATAATAAAACTATGGCTCTAGTGGCTCGTATCGCTAGGGTAGATGTTACGGTTACCCATACCGAAGTCGAAGCGCTGATTCTAGAGCAAAATCTAATTAAGGCGCAGCGCCCACCTTTTAATATTTTGCTGCGTGACGATAAATCCTACCCTTATGTATTTTTGTCCAGCAATGAAGACTACCCGCGCGTGGCCATGCATCGTGGTGCCAAGCGTAAAAAGGGCGAGTACTTTGGGCCTTTCCCCAATGTGATGGCGGTAAAAGAGAGTCTGAGCTTTTTGCAGAAGACCTTTAAAGTGCGCCAATGTGAAGATTCGGTTTTTAAAAACCGCTCGCGCCCTTGTCTGCAGTACCAAATTAAACGCTGCGATGGTCCCTGTGTGGAGGCCATCAATAAAGAAGATTACGCCGAAGAAGTTCGCCATACCAAAATGTTCTTACAAGGCGAGAGCGATGAGATTCTCGCGGAGCTGGCTGATCGTATGGAAAAGGCTTCTATGAATCTAGAATTTGAACAGGCCGCGACCTATCGTGATCAGATCAGCGCCTTGCGCAGCTTGCAAAGCCAGCGAGTAGTGGAATCGGGCAATGCCAATGTAGATGTGATAGCCATTGCTACGGAGCGCAATGCCTGTTGTATTCATCTGCTTTATATCCGCCAGGGGCGCATACTGGGTAGTAAAAGTTACTACCCGAAAGACAACCTAGCCGCTGGCCCTGAAGTCATGTTAAATGATTTTGTAGGGCAATATTATTTGGGTAATAAAGGCCGCGATGTGCCGCGTGATGTCATCCTAAGCCATCCATTAGCCGATGCCGAGCTGCTAAGCGATGCCATAAAAGAAGCCTTAGGTAAAACCATTGCCTTGCGCCACAATGTGCGCAGCGAACGTCAAAACTGGTTGCAGCTGGCAATGAGCGCCGCTGAGCAAAACTTAAAATCCCAATTGGCTCGTAAACAAAACCTGCAGCAGCGCTTCGAGCTACTGCAAGAGCGTTTGGGTTTGGAATCTATCCCACAACGCATCGAATGTTTTGATATTAGCCACAGCAGCGGTGAGCTTACCGTAGCCTCTTGTGTGGTATTTGGCCCAGAAGGCGCCATTAAATCCGATTACCGTCGTTTCAATATTGAAGGCATTACTGGCGGCGACGACTATGCGGCGATGGAGCAGGCCCTTAATCGGCGCTATAGCCGTATTCAAGCCGGCGAGGGTGTGCTGCCAGATATCCTATTGATCGATGGTGGTAAAGGCCAGCTTAGCCAAGCCAAGGCGGTATTGGGCGAGTTGGGTGTGCAAGATGTCACCATGATCGGCGTGGCCAAAGGTACTACTCGCAAGGCGGGCTTTGAGGTGCTGCATATGGCTGATAGTGGTGAAGAGTGGGTGTTAGATTCTACTTCCCCAGAACTTCACCTAATCCAGCAGGTGCGCGATGAGGCCCACCGTTTTGCAGTCACTGGCCATAAGGCTCGTCGCGATAAAAAGCGTCGCAGCTCCAGCCTAGAGGATATCCCAGGAGTAGGGGCTAAGCGCCGACGCGAGCTACTGCGTCATTTTGGTGGCCTAGCTCAAATTAAAGGTGCCAGCGCAGATGATATGGCTAAGGTTGAAGGCATCAGTAAAAAGCTTGCTGCCGAGATTTACGCCCATTTTCACGCCGAATAAACCCCGTCATTTTGGCCATTAGTCAGTAAGCTTTACCTTGCTTGGCTGGCCAATTCGAGCCAGATCGGGTAGGCTGGCGCCCATTATTATAGAACTTGAATTCTTTGGCCTAAGTGTCTGTTTTTTGCACTAAAATCGCAAATAAGATGTTAGGAAAGGCACTGTAAGCAGCATTAGTATGACTCTAGCGAACCAACTGACATTATTGCGTGTGATTTTAATACCGGTCATCGTACTGGTGTTTTATCTACCTTTCGGCTGGAGCTACCCGGTAGCCGCCTTTATCTTTGCATTGGCCGGTGTTACCGATTGGCTGGATGGCTATATTGCTCGTCGCTACAATCAATCTACTGCCTTTGGCGCCTTCTTAGATCCCGTAGCCGATAAACTCATGGTGGCCTCGGCCCTGGTGCTATTGGTGCAAGCCCATGCCACACTTTGGTTAACTATTCCGGCCGTCGTTATTATTGGTCGTGAAATTGTTATTTCGGCAT
>JAOXRT010000193.1 GCA_025800365.1 Cellvibrionaceae bacterium
TTGGTCCACAAACTGAATTCTGCAAATAAATACATTGCTTGTTCTCATATTGCCTGCTCGCATCCGCACAGTGCCTCCCAGTTCTTAATCTGTAGCCAATGTAAAACAGTAAAAGAAGTTATGATGGAGCCGAAGTTGCTCGAGGAGATTCAGAAAAATGTAAGCTCTGCGGGCTTTAAAATGCGGCACCCAAGTGTTGAGTTGGAGTGCTTATGTGGAGATTGTTCGGAGTCGTAAGTTTTGTATCAATAGATCGATTTAAATAACGGCAGCGTGCAAAACACGCTGCCGTTATTACTTATAAGCCGAGTACTTGCTTACCTTGCTTAAAGGTAATGTCGACTGGGATATTGGCTTCTTGCAGGCGGGCTAAATCAGCCGCCAAACCTTTACCAATATTTCCTTTCTCTTCAAAAAGTTTACCAACGCCTTGGTAATCGCCTTCACCTTGTAAGCGTAATATCAGCTCAGATAACGACGCCATGGCCTTGCTCATATTATCCATGTTTACGCCATACTGGCCCTTGTCGTTACGATAAAAAGCGCCTTTTTCGGCGAAATAATTAAAACGAATCATATTGGCTTTACCATGGGCAGAGCTGGCACCAAAGCGAACCGAACGGAAAATGCCGGCTAGAAAGGTGGTGTAATAATCTTCCAGCTTACCTTCGGTGATCATGCCGTCTTTTAATAGCTGGCTAACCATGTATAAGCCTAGGATGTCGGCTTTACCTTCTTCCAGTGCAGAAGCATGCTCTTTTAATGCTTGGCGAACGGTACCTTTACCGTTGATGGTATTTTTAATGCCAAGGCCGTGGGCTACTTCGTGGAACATGGTGTTGCTAAAGAAGGCATTGAAAGTAATATTCTTGCGTTGCTCAGGCACGATCAATACTTCAGAAATTGGCTTTAGAATATGATCGAACTTGGCTTGCATGGCGTTCTTCAGCTGTAAGCGGCGCGTGCCTTTTGATAGCTGTACTTCTTCATCATTGGGTAGGTTGATGGCGATGGTTTTACCCCCAGCATTAGAATGCCCAGCATAGTAAATGACATCGTAGGCGTTTAGATCGGCATTGCTACCTGGCATTTCTTGCTTGTACTTTTCAGGTACAGGTAAGCCCTTTTGCAATGCAGGCAGTGTGCTTGCAAATTTGGCTAAGCGCTTACTCCAGGACATGTCTTTTACAAGTACATAGGCCTCATAGGCGGCGCGGTATCCATAAAGCTGATCTTCATAGGTTTCGATCGCACCGATCACAACATCGATCGGGTTATTTTTCATATCCATCCATGCCATGTCGGAAGGCTGATAGTCATCGCTGGTGATAGCCTTTGCACGCAGGCGCAAATAGTTGGCGAAGTCTTTATCTTCGGCAAGACTTGCTGCACGCTCTAATAGCTTGGCGGCCTCGCTAAGTTGTTTGGCATAGGCTTGGCTATACGCTTGGGTTTCTAATTTACCGCCTTTTTCTTTAACCAGTGAGTAGAGGCCTTTTTTATCAGCAAAGCTTTGTTTCTCGAAACTTTCTTTACTCATGCTGTGTGGGTAAAACTCTGCACCTAGAGCTTTCTCTTTGTAACCACTCAAAAACGGCTGGTCGGCCTGTAGGCGATCCCATGGGCCATAGTTGATGTCGGCAAATTCGCGAACCTTTGGATCTTTGATGCTAGCAAGGAAGCTCTCTTTGTCCTGATAGAAAGCCTGCTGCCAAAATAGATCATCCATAATTTTTGAGGCATCAATCAACACGGCCAGCATTTTCTTTTGATTGGCACTTAAGTGGCTAAGGTCGCTGTTTAGAGTAACCTCCTGGTAGATATCCAAGCGGTCTTTGAATTCGGGTAATAGTTCAGGTTTGAGTAGCTGGGATTCGGCGGCTAGGGCGCTATGACTTATCGCTAAGCTCAATAGGGCGGCACCGGTTAATTTTCGGCCCAGTTTGCTGATTGGGTTCATCATCCACTCCTGTAGTGTCTTTTGTTTACTTAGTTAAGACGCTTGGTGGGAGTGTTCCCTGAAGATTTGATGAGAGAAAGGTGTTTTAAGAGTGTGCAGGTCTGACCGCATGCCTTGGGTGGGGGACTCTTTGCTGGGTACGCAAAAAGCGGCGTCCATGCCAGCTCGGCTCCTCCTCCGAGTCGGAGACGCCCCTGCAAAGAGTCCCCCACCCAAGGCATTCTGCATTTGAGTATATTTTTGAGCAGAGGGGGTTATCGCAGTACGTTTTATGGGGAGCTACTCCGATGTAGCTTTTAGGCTCTATGTAAGCTGACTTGGAACCGTAAAGCGACATGACCAATCTCCTTGGAGGAGATTTGGGCTTGGCCGAAGGCTGAGCACCCGGATGGTACGAATCCACGTCGCGACCCGAGCGCCCAGGATGGCTTGAGCGCGTTCCTTGGCAGCTTACATAGGGCCTAAAAGCGGTTGGTTTCCACTGAACGGAACGAGGTCTTATAAAGGCTAGGCGAGCACTGTATGTGCTCGCCAGAAAGGTGGTAGGAGTATTATGCCTCTAATGCTTGCTCAACAGACGCCAACTTAACCGCACACACAAACACCTGCATAGCCAAATCAACTTCATCTACCTTAGGCACGCTCGGAGCGATACGGATATTACTGTTCTGCGGATCATTGCCATAGGGGTAGGTGGCACCGGCTGGAGTGAGTTTAACACCGGCCTCAGCGGCCAGCTCAACCACACGCTTGGCAAGACCAGGGCGAGTGTCGAAAGAAACAAAATAACCACCTGCGGCCGATTGCCACTGGCCCAAATCGTTATCACCAAAGGCTTCCTCTAAACGACTTAACACAACATCAAAGCGCGGGCGTAGTAAATCGGCATGCTTAACCATATGCGCTTTCAGGCTCGCCATATCTGGGAAAAGCTTAGCGTGGCGAAGTTGGTTCACCTTATCTGGCCCAATGCTCGCAACCGAAAGAGTAGCCTTAAATGCAGCAAGGTTAGCAGGACTAGCTGCCATAAAAGCCACACCGGCACCAGCAAAGCTTACCTTAGAAGTAGAAGCAAATTGCAGCACAGAATCTTCAGTGCCGTGTTGCTTACAGAAATCAGCGATAGCTGGCAATGCGGCAGCGTCGGCATTTAGATCATGCAGGACATAGGCGTTGTCCCAGAATACCCGGAAGCCATCACCAGCGATGTTGCCAAGCTTAGCGATACGTTCAATGGTCTCGCTACTGTATACCGTGCCTGTTGGGTTCGAGTACTTGGGTACGCACCACATACCCTTAATGCTCGGATCGGCTGTTACCATGGCTTCTACCTGATCCATAACCGGACCGTTCTCATCCATGGCTACGGTGAGCATCTCAATACCGAAATGCTCACAGATAGTGAAATGACGATCATAGCCAGGAACTGGGCAGATAAACTTAACTTTTTCCTGCTTCTGCCAGGCACTGTCTGGGCCAGCATAACCAAAGCTGTAGGCTTGCAGCATGGCTTGGAACATCAGGGTTAGGCTGGAGTTGCCACCCACTAAAATCATATCTTGGGGAACTGATAGAATCTCAGCACCTAGGGCCTTCATCTCAGCAATACCGTCAAGGCCACCATAGTTACGTACATCGGTACCGTTACTACTGCTATAATCGCCACCCAAAATGCCATCCAAGTGATTGGATAAGTCTAGCTGAGCACTAGAAGGCTTGCCGCGGGTAATATCCAGCTGTAAGCCCTGGGCTTTAAAGTTCTCAAATTCCTGCTGCAGCTGGGTTTGCCACTGTTGCAGTTGTTCTTGGCTGGCTTGATTAAGATCCACGGAAGGCTCCTTAAATTAAATGCTGTGCTATATGGCTGCTGTGTTATATGGCGCTAGTGGCCGAGATGCTATTCGCCAAAAAAGGCGGCCGCATTATAGCCTAAAGGCTGGCGCAGCGTCTTGATGACAATCAGTTAGGTAGACCAAAGTGGACATAAAAGTTTTAGCCACCGTATTTGTAACTATTTTTCTTGCCGAATTGGGTGATAAAACTCAATTGGCCACCCTGTTATTTGCAGCAGATAAAGAAGTCAGTAAATGGACAGTGTTTATTGGGGCCTCTCTTGCCCTAGTTGCCTGTGCTGGCATTGGCGTGCTATTGGGGCAATACGCCTCCCAGTACTTGAATGAGAAGTACCTAAACCTAGTTGCAGGTGCAGGCTTTGTTATTATTGGTGCTTGGACCTTGTGGCGAGCCTAACCACCTTCTTAGCTGCTTGCGTTTGCAAGCTAAGGCGCGATATCAGATAGCTTGATTTGCAATATTTTGGGTTGTTTATCCTCGGCTAGCTTTTCGCCTAAAGGTATTGTTCTTTCATTCTTTATTTTCGGTCTTAACTTAATCAGGAAGGGCTTCGGGCTTATTAGTTGAGTGAGCCTCGGTGTTTTTCAACAAGCTTGATCGTATGTTCAAGCAGCTCTTTACCACCTGGGGCGCCGTGGGTTGGAATGACAGAATTTATTGCTGGGAAACTTTGGATAATGCTTTTGACTGAACCGTCCCAGCTATTTACATCGCCATCTTGAGTGTTTCCCATGCCCTTGGCATTGCCTGGGCGAATTAAGCAGCCGCCGTAGAGCATCTTTTCATCGGGTAGATAGACTACAATATTGTCGAGAGTGTGGCCTGCGCCGGGTTTAAACGCGATAAGAGGGCTAATGTCACTGCTCTTATTATTGTTGTCAAAGCTTAGATTAAATTCTGCCGGCAATAGCTTATTGCTCGGGGCGAGATCGTTGGAGTGAGGGTTTGCCCAGGTTTTTATACCATAGCTTCTTACGGTTTCGACGCCGCCCATTTTATCGGAATGGGCATGGGTAAATACGGCGCGAGTGATAGGGTGTTTAAGGGTTGTTTTTGCCCACTCCAATATAGTTTTGGTTTGCGCATTATTCCACGCTGTGTCGATTAAGGTAGAGCTTTCCTCATCAAGAACGATTAAACCATTGGCGGGAATTGTTCCCCACTTATCAAAACTCTTGTAGCTGGTGTGCATCCAGACATTTTTAGATAATTGCGTGAATACAGCGTCGGTTTCAATGTTTTCAAGGTGAGCCTTGGTCGCATGACTGCTTATAGTAAAAGCACTAAGCATTGCTAGGCATAGGCTAACAAGAATAAATTTTGGCATATGACTTTCTACCTTTTCCTATCAAGCTTTCTTTCTACTTCCATCTTCTTCTATATTGGTGGGCTTTTCTATTCGCTTTTGTCTACTTGCTTTAATCGAGCCAAATCAACTTGGAAAGTTCCAGAAAAAATAATTTATTTGGCGAGATAAGGCATCATCTGCATAGGTGGCCCAGCTTGCTGCTCTAGGTCGTCGTTGATGTCGAAACGTGGATCTCGACTGCTTACCCAAAGATGGCCTTCAGGTTTGAAGTCGGCGGGGTCGTCGAGGGTAGATGCTAGGCAAACAATGACGTTGTCCAAAACGGTAATGTCAGAATATAGGGCATCACCGCAGCTATCACAGCGATGTTCGATAAGATCTTTCCCAGAACCGCCTTTGCTGTGGTAAGTAGCAGTGTTGCCACTTATGTCGATCTGACTTTTCTGGATCAAAAATAAGCTGACACAAGGCGCGCTGTTACGCTTTTGACAGGCATGGCAGTGGCAATAACCAGAATATAGAGGTTGGCTTTTAACTTGATAGTTAACTTGGCCGCAACGGCAGGCTCCACGCATAGTTTTTCACTTCTTATTATGAAAGGAGCAATGATTATAAGGGGCTTATCAGGTCAGTGCATTAGTAAAAGTTAGTAAATATCGATACGCCTATAAATTCTCTCAGCTCGGCTATTTATCTTAGGTATTCTATGGCTTTTAGCGCTATTGCTTTACCGGTCGCTTTTGCAATTTACGCTGCAAAGTACGACGGTGCATTCCCAGAGCACGAGCGGTGGCAGAGATATTGCCGTCGTGTTCACTAAGTACGCGCTGGATATGCTCCCATTCTAGGCGATTTACTGAAGGTGGCTGGGTGCTGATTTCCACATCAGCATTACCTTGGCCTTGTTCAAAGGCATTAAGAATGTCGTCGGCATCGGCTGGTTTACAGAGGTAGTTTTGTGCGCCGAGTTTGATGGCTTCTACCGCAGTACTGATGCTAGAGTAGCCAGTCAGCATCACGATTTTTAAATCTTGCTGTTGCTGCTTTAGTTTTTCAATCAGTTGCAAGCCCGACTCTTCGGCCAATTTTAAATCGACAACAGCTTTGGAAAAGTGGTGAGCTTGGCACAGCGTTAGCGCATCTGCGATGGTGCAAGCTGTGTAAACATCAAACTCTCGCTTTTTAAAGGCTCTATGTAAAACCTGTAAAAAGACCTCGTCATCGTCCACTAGCAATAGCTTTTCAATTTCATCACTCATGAACGTTCCTCGATCTTTCTTCGCTCAGCGGCAGGCGAAGTTCGGTATGGGTGCCCTTGCCATCACGATTATACAGTTTGATTTCGCCGCCGTGTCGGCTAATGCTGGCATGACTTAAAAACAAACCTAGACCAAAGCCTTTACCCTTGGTACTCACAAAAGGCTTGCCAAGCTGCTCAGCGATTTCGATGGGAATGCCTGGACCATTGTCATCGATGGTTAGCATAAACTCTTTATTGCTCCACGCCATTGTGACCGCAATACCCGTTGGGCAGGCATCGGCGGCGTTGTTTAGCAGGTTTAACATGGACTGCCCAATAGTGGCATCAAAGCTGATGTGTTTTTCTGGGCAATCCTTACCCAGCTGTATGTCGGCTTCAACTTCCGGGCGCATAATCAGCCACTGCTCGATAATATCGTCGCAATATGCATGCAAATCTTGCTGGCTCTGAGTGCCGGCTTGGCTTTGTTCGGCGCGATTGATTAGGTTTTTTAAGGTGCTGTTGCATTGCCCAACTTGTGATTGCAGCAGTTCTATATCGGCCTGTAGCTCAGGGTTGTCTGGGTGATCGTCACGCATTTCGCTGAGCAGCGTTTTAATGGTAGATAAGGGTGTACCCAATTCATGGGCGGTACCTGCCGCCAGTGTTGCAACGGCCATAAGCTGTTGGTTGAGCATCTCTTCTTCGCGAAGTCTCGTTAGTGCTTGGTCTTGGCCGCGAATATTGCGCGCCATTTGCACCACAAAATAGCTAATCAGCAGCGCGCTCACCATAAAGTTAATCCACATCCCTAAGGTGTGCATATTCCACTGTGAGCCACCGTGATTATTATGGCCTTCGTGCACCATGGTAAGTTCATGGTGTTGGCTCATTGGAGAAAGCTCTTCAATGGGAATGTGGTAAATCAGTAATGCGGTATAAGCAGCAACGCTCATGGCGGTGAGTATAGCGGCATAGTTCCAGCTTAAGGTGGCCGCCGCAATACATAGCGGCACCAAATAATAAGAGACAAAGGGGTTATTGGCCCCGCCGGAAAAATACAGCAATAAACTGATACACAAGGTATCGAGTAAAAGCTGTGAGAAAAACTCTAATTCGGTTACAGGCCAAGGCTTTTGCAAGCGCAACCATGTCAGCAGATTAATGGCCGTAATGCCCGTTAGAATTAAGCCAAGCACGCTGTAGGGCAATACTAGATCCAAGGCGAAATAGCTGCTGACTAAAGCAATAGACAGTGCGCAGATAAGTAGTCCGCGAATCACCATTAAGCGACGTAAATTATTGGTCGGTGCGGCCAGGCTGAAGGAGTGGTCTTGAATCATATAGGTGCTAATAAACTCGTTGGCGAAAAACCGGTGGCCCCTCAAACTTGCACCTTGTGTTTCAACAGCGCAAGCGGTGCTGGGAGCCACCTTTTAAGCTATGAGTAGATAGAGTAAGACAGAGCAGCTCGTTTGCCTACTGCTTACCACTAGCAATTTAGCCCCAGAGCCCAAAAGAAACAATGTGACATGATGTCGCACAATAAAAAACTAGGTGATATAGACTTTAAATAGGATAGAGCTCTGCAAGCACATTCCTAATGAGCTGAACTTTGCTCTGCATCTTATCCGCCGGCGTATTGGCAAAGCCCAACACTAAACCATTCAGGCCTTCTCCGCCATGGCAATACTCACTAAGGGCGCTGGCGTAGAGTTTCCGTCTTTCTAATTCGCTGACCAAGCGCCGATCGTCAACACCTTGCTTGGCAATAAATACGATATGCATCCCCGCCTGCCGTTCTAGCGTCCGCCCCCAAGGCTGCAGGCTCTGCATAGCATCCTGCAGTGCCAAGAGCTTTTCTTTGTAGGCGATACGCATGCGACGTAAGTGGCGATTAAAATGCCCTTCCTCCATAAAACAGGCCGCCTGGGCCTGGTTAAGCAACGGTGGCTGGCCATAGCTAGCAAAGCGAGCTTGGCTAAAAGTTTTAACGAGTGGCTCTGGTAGAACCAGATAACCAAGCCGCATACCTGGGTAAAGTGTTTTACTAAATGAACCCATATAGATCACCCGCTGATGCTGATCCAAGCCTTGCATACAAGCCAATGGGCGATGCTGATAGTGATATTCACTGTCGTAGTCGTCTTCGATTATCCAGCTGTCATTCTCGGCGGCCCAATTAAGCAGAGCCATTTTCCGCTCGAGAGACAATACCTCGCCCATGGGGTATTGATTGGCCGGGCTGCAATAAATCAGTTTGGGCTTTCGCTTCGCTTTAAAAATGACTTCGGGGTTCAAGCCATACTGATCGACAGGGCAGGGAATATGATCATTACCTGTTAGTCGCAAGGCCCGCATAACGCCCCTGTAACCAGGGCTTTCCATCGCTAAGACATCGTCAGTGGATAGCAATAAACGCATACAAAGATCGAGAGCCTGCTGTGCTCCCGCAGTAATCATGACTTGCTCTGGCCTACAATTCGCGGCACGTGATTGCTGCAAATATTGAGCGATGGCTCTTCTTAATGGCCAAAAGCCAGCCTCGTCCCCATAGCCCATATAGTCTTGACTGTGCCTGCCTAACTGCTGTGCTATGCGCTGCCAAATTTTATGGGGAAAGGCGCTAAGATCTGGCACCCCCACACAAAAGCTCTGATTAATATCATCAGAGCTTTGATTACTGCGTTGTACGGATTTTGTTGCCGGAGAACTTTCCAGAATTGAAGCCTTGGCGCTATGCAACTGATCAGGCAGAGGGCTGGCAACAAAGCTCCCCGCACCGCGTTTACTACTGATGTAGCCCTCGGCCTGCAATTGCTCATAGGCTGCCATTACCGTATTGCGTCCCAAGTTCAGTTGCTCGGCAAGATTGCGACTAGAAGGGAGCTGGCATTTGGCAGGCAATTGGCCATTTAGCATCAGCTGACGAAGGCCCATATACAGCTGCTGGCTTAAGCTCTGTTTGAGTGATTTATCGAAACTCAGCTGTCGTATTTCTTGCAGGCTGCTGGGAATAGCCATACTCGCCCCCTAATTCATCAATTAAATTGGTTCCATTAAATTATAAAAATTGGATCTCAACAAGGGGCCAATTGCTGGCTAAGCTCTATCTCATTAATTAGCCGCCATAAGACGTAATAAGAGAGATAGTCAGATAAGGAGTCAGTATGTCTGAGAACATTAACAACGAGCAAACCCTAGAACCTTTAAGCCAGAGCCCCAAAACCCGACTAAGACGCTCACCCAAAAGAGCAGTTTTTGATCGTCAGGCTTTGTATAACATCTTCGATGAAGCCATGGTGGCCCATGTAGGCTTCGTGCAGGATGAACAGAGCTTTGTTATCCCTATGCTGGTATGGCGCTGGGAAAATCGTTTATTTATTCACGGCAGCAACGGCAGTCGCATGATTAAAGCCCTTTGTGGCGAGCAATCAATTTGCATCACGGCCACCTTATTGGATGGCATGGTAATGGCCAAATCGGCTTTTCACCACAGCAGCAATTACCGCAGCGCGATGGTGATGGGATCTTGCTATGTGGTGGAAGATAAACAAGAAGTGGAGCAAGCACTTGAAGTCTTTATGGAGCTAATCGCCCCCGGTCGCTGGCCCCATCTGCGACCACCTACAACAAGTGAATTAGCGGCGACTACCGTGCTAGCGATTGATATCGAAGAGGCCTCGGTAAAAATTCGCAGCGGTGGCCCGATAGAGGATGAGGGCGACTTGGATTGGCCAGTGTGGACAGGCGAATTACAACTACGCCAAAAGGTAACGGCCGCTGTTGAAGACCAATACAGTGTGGGTGAGATGAGTGATTATAGTGAAGCATGGGGGGAGCGTTGGGGTTTGTAGTATGCAAGTGAGCATAGATCTACAATTCATATATGAAAGGCGCTAGTCGAAGTTATTAAAGGATGCACACTGCAGCTTTGCTCTCTATTCCCTTCTGATCAGGAACCGTGGAGCGGCATGACAAATCTATCTGGAAGAGATTTGGGCTTGGCCGAAGGCTGAGTGCCCGGATGGTGCGAATCCACGCCGCGAAGTCGAGCGCCCTTGGATGGTTTAAGCGTGTTCCAGATCAGAAGGGAATAGAGAGTAAAGCGTTCCGGCTTAGTATTACTTACTGGTAATTGCTAAATTTCCACAATTGGAGTGCTTAACTACTTAGTATTTTTACTATGAAACCATTAAGGTGAGCTCGTGGGTATAAATCGATCGTCGATACCTGACCGCTTTCAGCCCAGATGATCGCTGCTCAGAAACGCGCTTAAACCATCCGGGGCGCTCGACTTCGCGGCGTCCATGCCGCTCCATGGTTCCTGATCAGCGATCATCTAGGCTAAAATCTACTTTGCGAAAATTCTGAACGACAAGAAAAGGTGGAGGTGTTGTAGTTGATGGGGCTAGCTGAACACCGAATAAATGCTAAACCCTACTAGAACCTACAACTCCCGATGACGCTCCAACGTCTGCCAATGCTTCTCGCATTGACCTTCCATTAACGGCAACTCTTTTTCCAAACGATCAACTACAAAATCACGCAAGGCCTTAATGCGTGCCGTATTGCGCAAATCGATATGGCTCAAAACCCAAAGCCCCATACCCTGGTAAAGGGGAATACCCGGAACACGAATCAACTCCGGAGTCGTATCACCAAGACCACAGGGCAAACGCGCCATACCGCAGCCAGCTCTAGCCAACTCATAAATGCCATTAATAGTAGAGCAGTAATGCCTAACTTTTAGCCCCGGCATATATTCCTCAACCCAGTCTGGCGTATTCGGCCCATTTTCTGTCCAATCGATCGCACAAATAGATTGCGGGTCTTGCTGATACTGCTGCCACACATCCTCAGTGCAATAGACCGTCATCGCAAAACGACCGAGTCGCTTACCCACCAAATCCGGAGCAGGATTATCCGTCGCACGAAAAGCCAAATCGGCCTCGCGTGCACCGAGATCTAAATTTTCATCCTGTAAAATTAATTCCAAATCGATATGGGGGTGTAAATCCAAAAACTCCTTTAGCACCGGCGCCAACACCCGGCGGCCAAACATATCTATAGCAGTAACCTTGATAGTACCCGCGAGCTCTTGCTTATCTGCTGTGACCAAGCGATCCATAGCGTTAACAGACTCACGCATATTTTCCGCATAGGGAATCATGCTTTCCCCAAGTGGGGTAATACTTAAACCTGTCGCAGTTCGCTCAAAAAGTGGCGCGGCTAGCTGCTGCTCTAAGGCAGAGATACGACGTGAAACCGTAGTGTGATTGACTTTTAACTGTTTGGCTGCTGCGGCCATGGAGCCACTTTGCACCGTGGCTAAAAAATAATTAAGATCGTTCCAGTCAATGTTTTTCATGCTGGTTCCTTAGGCGGCAAGCATATTTTATTGGCATTTTTCGCCGAAAAAGCAGTCATTGTGTGCTTTTTTTGCTCGGCTTTTTATCTCGGCTAGCAAGCAGTTTACCCAGCCTCATCGAAACGGTTTAGTGATTTTCCTATTACTTATCGTATCTTTACGCAGCTTATCCATTATTAACTGTGCAAAAATGCAAACCATATTTGCCGTTTCTGTCATTGTTGCAGCCTCCCCTAAGCATTAGCATGGCCATGCTTATTTTTGAGGAGAATATCATGAACCGTTTTGTTAAAGCTGCGGCATTTATCGCAGCCGCACAGTTGGCTTTAGTTCCAGCTGCCAGTGCCGGTAAGAAACAAGAGTACATCAAACTAGCCGAAGAAACTGCTGCACAGCAGTTTGAAGTTGCTGCTGACAAAGTTCGCTTTAAGCAGATTAGCACTACCGGTGGTTTTGCGCGTGTTTATCTGAAAGTTCACACTTCAGATACTGAAAAGAAAACTGTTTTCTGCAAGATTCGTAAAAAGAACAAGAACGTAGAATTCTGCAAAGAGAAGTAATTTCTTCATATTTCTTTGAATGGGGGCTCGTGGTGTAGCCCCTTTTTTTTGCCTGAAATTTTGTAATTCAAAGTATATGGATTGCAGGCTCATTGCTACGTGCTGCTAATTGTTAAACTCTTACTTTTGATATTTCTCACCTGGTAGTAACCAATACAAGCCCTGAGTTAAAACCGTAGGATAAGTTAGCTCATGGTGGGCCTGCTCGACAATTTGCTTATTCAAGCGCAAAGAAGGGTAGTTGCGCTGTTCCAATTGATCGTAGAGTAGCCCAAAGTCTTTCACCATATTAATCGGCGTGGGTTTATTGTAGTCGTCATTACTGCCCGCTGGCCGTTCAAAAGCGCCAACACCCATAAACAGCTCCGCATTGATATCCATGGTTTCTTTAGCCACGGCCAGTTCTTTCTTGAGTGCCCAGCGATTAGAAAACCAAATAGAAGGGCTGGAGATTAAATAGTAGCGAAAACTGTCACTGTGCTCGAAGAGAGTGTATAGCCCAAAAATGCCACCTAAAGAGTAACCCGCGTAAGCGCGACGCAGGCTGTTTATGCGATAGCGGCTCTCGACTAGGGGGAACAGCTCTTGCTTTAAAAAACCAAGGTATTGCTCGGCTTCACCATTGGGGTTGTCTTCGGTTTTGGGGGTGAAGTCTCGTCGCCGGCTTTCAAAAGGGCGATCGCCCGGTGAATAAGAGATGCCCACCAGAATATGGTGTTCCATTGCGCGATTGATCATCGCTGCATGGGTAATGCCGGAGGCGAGCTGAAAAGAATAGAGCCCGTCATTGAGATAGACCACAGGGTATTTACGCAGCTGATTACCTTGATCGAAGTAGCTAGGCGGGAGCTTAATGTAAATATCGTAGCTACGTCCTAGTTGCTTTGATTGGATTTGTAAGACCTCGGAATCTGGTATTTCAAATCCAGTATGCGTTGATCTGTTTATGGCGCTTGCACCGATGCTATGCAGCATCAATAAAGCGAACAGGAAGCCCGTATAGCCCCGTCTTGTTGTTAACAACATTTTTCACCCTAATCCCTTAATTATGTTGAGCACCGTCTTGGTACCCATTGTGCCGTTTTAGGCGACAGTCGTGTCTCGCCGAAAAGCACTATTTTTGCATAGCCCAAAAAGTGTGGCTTGGCGCTCTAGCGGCGCCGTTCATCCATTGTAGGGCAGTGCGGGCTTTGGGTAAAACGGGTGCTTATTTAAAGCGTAGTAAAAAACTGTGCTCTAGGGCGACAATTCCTTTCACTTCTTCGGGGATCTGGCCTAGGGGCTCAATTTCTGCAGATGCTGAGATCAATTCATCGAGCATAACTGGGCTGATACTAAAGGGTGGGCCTGACTTTAAGCTTTGATCGTATTCCAAAGTGATCAGCAAGCTTTGGCAGGGTCTCGGCAGTGTATTGGCCAAGAACTCGCAATACTGGCGGCGCATATCCAAGGGCAGGGCGATCATAGAGGCTCTATCGTATACCCAGCGGCAGGCGCTCAGTTGTTCCGTATTGAGGGCGAAAAGGTCGCCGCAATACAAGGTGTAGTTTGCTGCTTGGTATTTTTGCAAAGCTCCGGCTTGCCCAAAATGAGGCTCGAGCCCTTGCTCTTGAAAGAATTCTTCCACGGCAATATGGCTAAGTTCTACCCCAATCACCTGTAGGCCTTGCTCGGCTAAAAAGACCATATCGAGGCTTTTACCACATAGGGGGACAAAAACCGTATCGCCTGCACGGGCTTTAAGTGTTGGCCAATGCTCAAGCAAGCTATTGTTAAAGCGTCCTTCATGAAAGCCAATTTGCTGTTCTTGCCAGCGCTGCAGCCAGAATTCTTTTTCCATAATACCTTTTCTATAAAACCCGCTATGCGTGACTTCTTAAGACTCGATGCCAATTATTTATACTAATTTCTGCAGGGCGGCAATGTATCAGATGAACCGTTAGAAATCAGGTATGGAATTGCAAAGGCATCAGCTTTCGGCTCGGTAGCAGTGCTATAATGCGCGGCTTAAATTTGTATAGGTATATTTATGTCATCGGCAATGCAGGCAACCTTAACCCAGGGCTCGGTCGCAAAAACCTTGCGAGATATGGCCGCGCCTATGGTGATCGGCTTATTGGCGATGATGTCCTTCAATGCTGTCGATACTTTTTTTGTCGGGCAGTTGGGTGAAGATGCTCTAGCGGCGATGAGCTTTACCTTCCCAGTAGTTATGGTTTACACCAGCTTGGCAATTGGCCTAGGCGCGGGAACTTCTTCCTGTGTTGCCCGTGCGATCGGCGCTGGTGATCAAGCGATGGCCAAGCGTTTATTAACCGATGTATTAACCATTGCTTTGCTAATGTCGGTTATTTTCGGGGTATTGGGTTGGTGGTTTATGGAACCCATATTTTACGCGCTGGGCGCCTCCGAAAAGCTGATGCCGCTGATCCGCGAATATATGGATATCTGGTTTTTAGGTATCCCCATGGTCATTATGCCGATGGCTGCAATGGCCGGCTTGCGAGCTATGGGGCTAAGCAAGTTACAAGGCGTAGTAATGGGAATCTCCGCCATTGCCAATGGCCTGTTAGACCCCTTGTTGATTTTTGGTTTATGGGGCTTTCCGCGATTGGAGTTAGCTGGCGCGGCTTGGGCTAGCTTTATCGTTCGTATTGGTGTGATGCTGGCGGTGGCGCATATTTTAATTGTGCGATTGCAGGTCTTAACTAACCCCTTCGCTAAATTAAGTGAGCTTTTAGCTTCATGGCGACAGGTCTTTCATGTGGCCATTCCTGCAATGGGCACCAATGTGATTATCCCGCTGGCCAGCGCCATCGTAGTTGCTATGGTGGCCAGTCATGGCGAGGCTGCGGTTGCCGGCTTGGGAGTCGCGCTGCGTGTAGAACCCATGGTGCTGATTTGCTTTTACGCGCTATCCGCAGTGATGGGGCCGTTCTTTGGCCAAAACCTTTCGGCCTCAGCTATTGATCGTGTGCGTGAGGCGCAAAGTGTGGCCATGCGTTTTTGTTTAGCGATGGGCCTAGCGGTAGCTGTCTTATTAGCCCTGGGTGGCGAATGGTTGGCCAGCTTATTCAGTGATTCACCTGAGGTGATCGCCGTGGCTAAAGACTATCTACTGCTAGTGCCAATTAGCTATGGTTGCTACGGTATGGTGATGTACATTAATGCTGCCTTTAATGGCATAGGTAAGCCAATGCCGGGCCTAGTGATTTCCAGCTTGCGGGTACTGGGCTTATATCTACCAATCGCCTGGCTGGCTATGGAGTTTTGGGGACTAAAAGGCTTGTTTATCGCTACAGCGGTAACCAATGTGGCAGTAGGCCTGATCGGCTATATTTGGCTGCGCAGCCATATCGAAAAGAGCGCCGAGGCCCTTTGTCCGAGTAGCTAGCTGCTGCTTATATTTTCCCCGTTCCTCTGTTTATCGTTTCTGCAATATAGCTTCTGCAATATAGTTTCTGCAATTTAGCCCAAAGACCGTGACATCATCGGTCTTTGGGTTTTCCTGCGTGGTTTTCTCTTCTTTACTTGCCGATCGGCCGTCTCAGTCTTTACAAACAATCTATATTAGTAAATACTAAATTAACTTTTCATTATTTTGGTATGGCTATGAAACACCGGTTAATGGAGTGGTCGCTAGATCACCCTAAGCGCATCTTTTGGCTGACGGGCCTTTTATGTATTTTGGCTTTGGCCATGTTCCCGCGTATCTCGGTGGATACCGATCCTGAAAACATGTTGCCCCATGAGCATCCAGTGCGAGTGTTGCATGAAGAGATAAAACACCGCTTTGGGCTGTCCGATATGGTGGTGCTTGGAATTGTGAATGAGCAGCACGATCAAGGTATCTACAATGCACGTAGCTTGTGGAAGCTTTCTCAGTTGAGTGCTGCTGCATTGGCCATGGAAGGGGTGATTGATGATGATCTAATGAGCTTGGCTGAAAGTGATAACATCACCCAAGGCAAAAATGGCGAAATTGCATTTAATTGGATGATGCGAACTGCGCCGGTAGATGATGAGTCTGCACAGCTGATCGCTCAGTGGGTAGAACGTTTACCGCTACTCAACAACACCTTGGTGTCCGCCGATCAAAAAGCCGCCGCGATTTATATTCCTATCGTCGCAAAAGATCAAAGCTACCGAATTTACCAAGAGCTGCTTGCGGCCATCGAGCAATTGCCAGCCGGCGATGAACAATTTCACATTACTGGTTTGCCAGTCGCCGAAGACACTTTTGGTGTAGAAATGTTTAAGCAGATGGCGGTATCGGCGCCAGCGGCCGGCCTGCTGATCTTTATTCTGATGCTGTTTTTTTTCCGCTCAGTCCCCTTGGTAACTGCACCTATGATTGTCGCCATGGCGACGGTGATTATTACCATGGGCGCGATGATTGGTATGGGCTTTCCGGTGCATATCATGTCATCGATGATACCTATCTTTTTAATGCCGATTGCCGTGGTAGATTCGGTGCATATCCTGTCAGAATTCAATGATCACTACCGTCCGGGCATGGATAAAAAAGCCTTGGCAGCAAAAGTGGTCAATAACCTTTTTCAGCCGATGCTGTTTACCTCGGTAACCTCTATGGTGGGTTTCGCATCACTGAATACCGCGGACATCCCACCGGTAAGAGTGTTTGGTAGTTTTGTGGCCATTGGTATCGGCGTTGCATTTTTGTTGAGCATCACCTTGGTGCCAGCCTATATGTCTAGCCTTTCAGATCAAACCTTAGCAAGCATGGCCAAGCGGGTTCACAGTGATGAAAAACCTAATAGTTTATTGGCGAGGTTTTTACGCTTACTGCCCAATTTTACAAGCTCATTCCGTTTATTGATTGTGCTTGTCGCTACGGGAGGTTTGCTCTTATCCGGCTTAGGTATCAGCAAAATTAATATTAACGACAATCCTATGAATTGGTTTGAGCCAGAGCATCCTATCCGCAATGCCGATCGGGTTTTAAATAGCCACTTTGCAGGCACTTATGAGGCGTACCTCAGTTTTAGTGCGCCGGCTAGCGACGCAGAAAATGGTAGCAAGCTACGGGAAATTTTGGCGCGTTCGCCAGAGAAAATTCAAACTGAATTCGCAGATCTACAACTCGCTGGTGAAGACTTGGCTACAGCGCTATTTGATAAACAAATGGCCGCCAGCGATGAAGAACTGCTTTGGTGGGATGAGTTATCGCTGGCTTTGGATAATGCTGGCGAAGAACAGCGTTTGTTCTTGCAAAGTGAATATCTCAATTACCTAGAAAAAGTGCAGGCCGCCTTAATGGCCAATGGTTATGTGGGCAAAACCAATGGTCTTGTCGATCTGCTAAAAACGGTCAATCGGGAGCTGCACGGTGGCCAAGCTGAACACTACCGTTTGCCGGCAACAGCAGAAGCTGCAGCCCAAGCAATTTTGACCTTCCAAGGTTCTCATCGCCCTGGGGATATCTGGCATTTTGTCACACCTGATTACCGCTCTTCACTCATTTGGCTACAGCTAAAATCGGGTGATAACCAAGATATGAGTGCGGTTCTGGAGTCGATGGATAAGTGGTTTGTTGATAATCCACCGCCTAAAGGCCTTGAGATCAATTGGAGCGGTTTAACCTATATCAATGTAGCCTGGCAAGACGCCATGGTGAGTGGCATGTTGCAAAGTTTATTGTCTTCCTTTGTGATTGTTGCACTGATGATGATGTTTCTATTTCGCTCGGTCATCTGGGGCTTAATCGCCATGTTACCGCTGACCTTAACCATCAGTTTGATTTACGGCTTAATTGGTTTTACGGGCAAAAACTACGATATGCCGGTTGCTGTGTTATCGGCTCTTACCTTAGGCATGAGTATCGATTTCGCGATTCACTTTATCGAGCGTTGCCGTGCCTTAATGAAAGAATATGGTAATTGGCAAGAAACATTGCAAGCGATGTTTGAAGAGCCTGGCCGTGCCATCAGTCGCAATGCCATCGTAATTGCACTGGGTTTCACCCCCTTGTTGCTAGCGCCACTCGTGCCATATCAAACCGTGGGTTTATTTTTAGCCTCCATCATGGCGATCTCCTGCATCAGTAGCTTATTACTGCTACCGAGCGTGATCTCTTTTGCTAGAAAAATCCTATTTAAATCATCCGAACAAAGTGCTTGAAAGGAGCGTATTCAATGAAAAATATTTTCACAACACTAATACTGATAACGCTCTGTGCACTGGTAAGTATCAACGCATCAGCGCAAAGCAGTGCCTCAGAACTCAGTGTAAAAGATATCGTTCAGCAATCGAATCTTGCCACGGTATACGCGGGTAATGATGGCCGTGCCCAGGCACGGATGTTGATCGTCGACAAACAAGGCCGAAAGCAAATGCGCCAATTCACTATCTTGCGCCGCAATATAGAAAAGGGTGGTGATCAGCAATTTCTATTGGTTTTCTCGCGCCCAAGTGATGTAGCCAAAACCAGCTTTCTGGTTGAAAAGCATCCCGGTAAAGATGACGATCGTTGGTTGTACCTACCCGGTTTGGACCTGCTAAAACGCATTGCAGCCGGTGATAAGCGAACAAGCTTTGTGGGGTCTACTTTTTTTTACGAAGATATCTCCGGCCGTGATATCAATGCCGACAACTACCAGCTAATCGCCCAAGACGAAAAGCAATGGCTGCTCAAAGCAACACCTAAAGACAGCGCCAGCGTAGAGTTCGCCTACTATCAAGTCAGTATCGATAAGCAAACCATGCTGCCTATTAAGGCTGAGTATTTTGATAGCGGAAACGAAATGTACCGCCGCCTTTCCGTACGTAAAACCGCCATGGTTCAGGGCCTACCAACGGTTACCGAAATGAAAGCTGAAAACCTACGCGATGGCAGCTTTACCATCAACCAAATGCGTGGCATCGAGTACGACGTAGGCTTGCCACAAAACATCTTTAGCGAACGCTCACTACGTATGCCACCTAAAAAATGGTTAAAAGGCCGCTAAGCACAATGGGCATAGCAAGCAAAAGAAAGGCGATGATACTAGCCGCATTACTGGCACTGTCTGCCGTCACACAGAGCATAACAGCATTTGCTCAGCCGAGCGCAACGCCGAATAAAGAAATCGACTCCAAGAACCAAGATTTCTTAGAAGATGATTGGGCTAGCGATGGCCGGGGCGAAGACAGCTGGGCCGATGAGCCATGGGGCGAAGAAGAAAGCTCAGCCATCGAATGGCGAGGCTTTAGCGAATTCGGCCTAGGTGTATTTCGCAGTGCAAGTCCAAGCCCAGAAGGCAACAGCTTAAATGAGTGGCGCAATCAAATATCAGCCTCTGGCTATCTTGGCGAGCATTATCTAAGCAGCAAAGTAGAATTACTTTACGACGATGTGGACGATAACAACCTGCAAATAAAATGGCGCGAGCTTTATATCGACTCGCCCATTACAGAAAATATCAGCAGCCGAATAGGGCAGCAGGTACTCACTTGGGGAACGGGCGACTTTGTTTTTCTAAACGACTTCTTCCCCAAAAATTGGCAATCCATGTTCTCAGGTCGGGACGACGAATACCTAAAAGCCCCCTCGGCCAGCGCCAAATTCAGCTACTACGGCGAAAACTTCAACGCCGATATCGTTTGGACACCAGAATTCCACCCGGATATATACATCCGTGGCGAACGCTTCGCCTATGCTCATCCAGCGTACCCCGAGCCCACCGCCGAGCTCCTTCAAGTAGAACAGCCCGAGCGCACAGTCAGTAATGGCCAGCTAGCAGCAAGACTATCCAAAACCCATCGGGGCATAGAATACGCCGCCTATTTTTATCGCGGCCTATACACCCAGCCCAACAGCTTCAACCCAGAAACCGGCCAACAATACTTCGCCGGCCTAAATGCCTACGGCGCTAGCATACGCAGCCCACTTGCAGGAGGCATCGCCAATGCCGAATTCTCCTACTGGCAATCAAGAGACGACAAAGACGGCAATAACCCCTTTATACCCAATAGCCAAATCAAAACCCTAATCGGCTTCGAACGAGAAGTCATCGCCAACTTCACCGCCGGCATGCAATGGTTCAGCGAACTCAACCTAGATCACCAAGCGGCCAAACAAAATTCATTAGACAACGGCAGCCTACCCAATCGCTGGCACCACAACCTAACCCTAAGGCTCAACTACCTAGCCATGCAGCAAAAGCTAACTTGGTCACTGTTTGCTTTTTACTCGCCCGACGAAAACGACTTTTACCTAAAACCCAAAATCAACTACCGCCACAGCGACCAGTGGAACTTCACCCTAGGTGCCAACGAATTTAACGGCGACTCACAACAGCAGTGGGGCCAATTCAAACCATCCAGCAACGTCTATTTCCGCATTCGCTACAGCTTCTAAAAAGGAATCACCATGACCGTCAATCGAGTACTCCACATCATCGCCGGCAGCTTCATCATGATCAGCCTAGCGCTAGGCCATTACATAAACCCATGGTTCTACGCCTTCACATTCTTCGTCGGCGCCAACCTATTCCAATCAGGTTTCACCAACTGGTGCTTAATGGCTGATATCTTGAGAAAGTTAGGCTTAAAAGATGAGCTTTGAGCTACTTGGGTCGAACTCTGTCTGGAGAGCTGCGGGCTGTCTAGATAATGCATCGGTTAAAAGACTTCGTTCGAGTTAAAGGAGCAATTCAAACAACACTAGTAGCTTTTAGCCCCCTTAGGGTCTGACCAGGAACCGTAGAGTGACACGGACGTCACGACCCGAGCGCCCCGGATGGCTTGAGCGAGTTCCAGGGCAGACCCTAAGGGGGCTAAAAGCGGCCAGACCTGTAAAATTTCTGGGCTAAATGCATCCGGGCCGGCAATTATTAAAAATAATCTTAAGAAACAAGCACAGCACTTTAATAATTCCAAAAATTGACCTAGCATTAAACCATCATAGGCTCTTGGATAAATAGGCATGCGGCTTGTTTACATGGCCCTAGCCTATCTCTGCGTAGGCCTAGGCGTAGTGGGTATCTTCCTACCCGTATTACCCACAACACCATTCCTACTACTCGCCCTCTGGGCCGGCAGCAAAGGATCACGACGCTTCAAATGGTGGCTACTACGCCACCCTAAATTTGGCCCCGGCCTAAGACTCTGGTACCGCGAAGGCTCCATCCCCCTAAAAGCCAAAATCATGGCCGTACTCTTTATCAGCGCCAGCTGGTGCATACTGTTCTTCAAAGGCACCAGTACCAACCTACTGATAGTACTCAGCCTAATCCTACTGGGCTCCGCCAGCTTCATCATCAGCCGCCCCACCGCTAAATAAAAAACAACAGCCAAAAACAAAAAAGGCCCTGCCACCGAACGTGACAGAGCCTTAAATTTAAAACAGCTAGCTTGAAAATAGCGCCTTAAGCCGTAGCACTTTCCTTAGTACTTGCTTCAAAAGCAGCCGCCTCATCATTCACCGCCGCAACCTGGCCAGAAAGATCCTTACCCAAATAGTGGTAAATCACCGGTAGCACTACTAAAGTGAAGACCGTACCAATCAACATACCGGCAACCAAAATGATACCAATACTGTTACGAGCTTCGGCGCCAGCGCCGGTAACCAAAACCAAGGGGAAGTGACCCAAAACCGTAGCGGCCGTCGTCATCAAAACAGGACGTAAACGCGTAGCGGCGGCTTCCTTAATAGCCTCCATCTTGGCCCAGCCTTCCTCCTGCAGTTGCTTAGCAAACTCCACGATCAGAATACCGTTCTTCGCAATCAAACCGATCAGCGTTACCAAACCAATCTGCGAATAAATATTCACCGTAGTTAAACTCAAAAACGGGAACAGCATCGCGCCCGCCAAAGCCAGCGGCACCGAGCCCAGCAAAATAACCAAAGGATCGCGGAAATTATTAAACTGAATGGTAAGTACCAAGTAGACCACAATCAGCGCAATGATCAACACACCCATCAGCGTATTACCTTCCTTGCGTAACTGGCGCGACTCACCGGCATAATCCAAAGTAAAACCAGCTGGCAACACCTCCTGAGCGATTTCCTCAATAGTGCTTAAGCCTTGCTCACGAGTCGTGCCCGGCAAAACACCACCAAAGATACGGAAGGATTTTTGCTGATCAAATTTACCCAACAAACGCGGACCGGTTACCTTCTCTAAACTGGCAATACTGGAAACAGGAATCATATCGCCGCTGGGAGTGCGCAACTGCAGATTCAAAAAGCTCTCCGGATTTCCGCGGGCTGATTCCTTTAACATAGGAATCACCCGGAAGGCCTTACCATTACCATCAAAGCGATTACTGTAATTAGAAGACAGCAAAACACTGAGCTGCTCGCTAACCGATGACAGACTCATGCCCAAATCCGCAATGCGATCGCGTTTTAAAATAAAACGTACCTGGGGTAAATCGATATACAGATCGGTATCAGCAAACATAAACTTACCGCTCTGATAAGCCTTGCCAATAATTTGCTCAGCGTAGCCACGCATCTCACCGTAGCTGGCCGGGCCTTGAACGACTAGCTCGACATCAAAGTTACCCGCAGTGGGCAAAGACGCTGACAGAATAGGCAGTACTTTCAGCTCGGCAATGCCACCTAACTTACCAAACACTTCAGGCAATAACTCTTGATTGCTACGACTACGCTCATCCACATCACCTAATAACAAGCCACCAAAGCCACCACTGGCACGCAATACCTGCCACATACCGTGGGAAGATTCGGTCGTCAGCAGAGTATCGACCACTTGATACATATTGGTATTGGTGTACTCCAAGGAAGATTCTGGTGGCGCGGTAATAATCGTATTAATACTGCTATTGTCTTCAATAGGTGCCAGCTCTTTTTGCGAGAACATATAAAAGGGCACCGTTAGCAGCGCAATAAAGATGGCCGCAAATACCAACTGGCCACGCCAGTTAAATACATGGCCTAAAAAGTTGCGATACCAGTGTTGGGCTTTATCGAATTGTTGGTTAACCCAAACCGTCATACGGCTTTCTTTACCGCCTTCTGGGCAAACCGTAGCACTCATAATGGGGGACAGCGTTACAGCCACCAGGCCAGAGATTAAAACCGCAATAGCTAGCGTAAAAGCAAACTCTTTAAACAAAACCCCAGTTAAGCCTGAAAGAAAGCCAATGGGTGCATATACCGCCGCCAAAGTAATGGTCATCGCCGTTACTGGTGCTAACAATTGGCGCGAGCTAGTGAGAGCAGCTTGGGCGCGGCTCATACCGTTGCGCATATGGCGCGCAACGTTTTCAACTACCACAATAGCATCATCAACCACCAAGCCTACCGAAAGCACCACCGCCAACACGGTAAGCAGGTTTAAGGTAAAGCCCATAATGGCCATGGCGGCTACGGCGCCTAAAATAGAAATAGGAATGGTAATGAGCGGCACCAATGCTGTGCGGAATGAGCCCATCAAGGCAATCACCACAATGCCCACCAGAAACACAGTTTCCAGTAAGGTAGTGAAAATTTCCTTTAGCGCAGCGCGCATATAGAGCGTGCCATCGTAACCCATATCAATGGTGACGCCATCTGGCAAAGTAGGACGAATATTATCGAGTTGGCGATAAACCTCATCACCAATTTCAATTTCGTTAGCGCCCGGCAAAGGCCAGATAGAAATAAAGATGGTAGAGCGCTGTAAAAAGCGACCGCTTACTTGGCCTTCAACTTCACCCAGTTCGATATCGGCGATATCTTGCAAATAAATTAATCCATCGCCCGTATCGCGTACCACCAGCTGCTCAAAGTCCGCAACAGTTTTTAAAGTGCTATCGGTTAATAGATTAATGCGGTGGCGAGCATTTTCGCTTTCACCAATGGTGGCAATAATATTGTTATCGCGCAGTGCCGAGAGTACTTCGTTGGCGCCTATTTTATAGGCCGCTAAGCGGCTTGGGTCTAACCATACTCGCATAGCCGGATCGCGACCGCCTTCCAAACCGATACGCTGTACTCCATCGATAGAAGACAGGATAGGGTTTACTCGGCGTGATAGATAATCGTTAAGCTCAGAGCGACTATAGTCTTCGGCATACACCGGTAAATAAAATACCGCATTGGCGCGATCGGCTCGGCTAACGGAAACGGCCGGATCTTCAGCGCCTGCAGGCAGCTCAAAACGAATCTGGCTTAAGCGTGCATTTAGCTCAGCCAATGCTGCAGTGCTGTCTTCATTGAGTTTAAGCCAACCGGTAACGGTACTGGAGCCAGCAACGGTATTAGAATCGACATAATCAATACCGGGCACGGTAGCAACGGCGCGCTCGATAGGATCGGTAATAAAACCCTGCACTGTCTCGGCATCGGCGCCGGTATAAACTGTGCTAACTACCAATGAGGCGCTTTCGATTTTCGGGTACTGCAGTATCGATATTTCCTGCGCGGCGCGAATGCCGGCTAAGAGCAAAATGGCAGAAACCACAACGGCAAGGACAGGCTTTCTAACAAAGATGTCCATTAAGTTGGGGCGGTCATGTGAGTTACTCATTGTGCCCCCTCAGTATTAGCTTGCTCATCGGCACTGGCTTTTGATTCAGCTGTAACCGTTGGCTTGGTTTGAATAAATACTTTTAGCCCTTGGCGCAGTTTGAAGCTGCCAATGCTGGCCACCAGGCTACCTTTGGCAATACCTTCGCGAATAATAAAACCGTTGTTACGGCGCGGCCCAAGCTCAATGCGCACGCGCTCAGCGCGATAAAAGTCACCTGCAGCATCTGGGTTTAGGCGATACACATAATCGGCGAATTGATCTCGGCTGATGCTCACATCCGGCACCCAGCTAGCCGCTTCAATAGCGCCTGCACTTAACTTCACTTCTACAATGCTATTGCTGTTGAGATTTGTGTTTTCCGGCTGCTCGATGCGGCCACGATAACGTAGCTGACGTGAGCTACTATTAACTTCGGCATCACTGGCAACAAGCTGGGCCATTACAGATTGACTAGGGTTAAGCTGTACTTCAATCTCACTGTTAGCATCTAGGCGAGGGAAATCCTGCGGTACAGAAAAGTCGACCCAAATAAAATTATTCACACCCACCAAGCGAGTAATCATCGTATTGGGGTTCAAGTACTGGCCGGCCTCTAAAGTGTGCAAGCCAACATGGCCTTTAAAAGGCGCCACGATAGTCTTCTTATTGATAACTGCTTTTTGTGCAGCAATTTCGGCCAAGCTGGTTTGGTAGTCGGCTTCGGCGCGATCCAGCGCTTCGGCGCTAACGCGGTTTTGTTTGCGTAGCTTTTTATTACGATCCAAAGTGATCTTGGCTAAACGCGCACTGGCATTGGCTGCACGTAAGCGAGCTTCTTCTTCGCTAACATCCAGCTGTAGCAAAACTTGGCCGGCTTCAACAAGGCCGCCCGAGGGTAGGTTTAAGGTTTTAATTTTACCGCCCAGCTCAGTACGTAAATCCAGCTGCTGTGGCGCAATAAGCTCGCCGCTAACGGTAAGCTGCTGGCGAAACTCGGCGGCTTCAACGGTAACTGCTTTTACAGTGGCTGATGGCTCAGGGAACGATTTACCAATCGCAATGGCTTCTTTAATCTGTAAAAACTTCACTGTGCCAAGGCCGGCAAAAACCAGCAGGCAAAGTACAATAGTGATTATCCAACGGCGAAGATTCATGGTGTGTAATCCAATAATATTAAAATAATTGTTTAACGTAGTCCGGCGGCACTTACCGCCGCCAATGCGCGTTGTACGCCGGCATCATCAACTTTTTGCTGCCAGTCATAACTGTTCAGTAAGCGCGTAAAATTTTTAATCAGCAGATCATCGGCTGGTAGCGGGTAAGGTAGCGGCTCGGCCAATTGAATGGCGCTACGGTTATGTTGGCGCAGTACCACTTGTGAATAACCCACATGCATAGACCAGGTTGCCGTACTGAGCTCAGCAATAGTGGTGTTGCTGGCTTCGATATCCAGTTCGCCATTATCAATGGCGTTTTGCCACAGCTTTTCAAACAATGCCCCGCAGGCTTCAATACTTTGCGACATATTCTCCAACCAGCGCGGTGAGGCTCGGCGCAAAATCGCTTCGCAATTTACTAAGGCATCAAGGTGGCTATCGAAGTCATAGCACTGGGTTTTGTGCGGATCTAACAAACCTAGGGCAATGATCTTTTCGGGTGTGCTCAAATCTAGGCTTAGGGTTTGAGCAAAGGTGTCATGCAAATGCCGAGACATGCGAGTGCCCAAGGCTACTAAAACATCTTCTTTGCTTTGCACATGCTTATATAAGGTGCCAATCGAAACCCCGGCCTCTTTGGCAATGGCCGACATGGTGAAATCCAGCAGAGAGGTTTGCTGCACGCACTTGGCGGCGGCGCAAAGGATCATATCCTCCTGCTCTTGGGGGCTGTGTTTTGGGGCTGGTGGCATAGCTTTCAACCATATTTAGCTAATATGAAATCCATTCGAACATCATTCGAATGCTGTGCGATTTTACGCCGCTAGGCTTTGGAGTCAATAAAATTACCGCTATTAGGGCAATAAGAATTGTTAATCCTGTGTCAGTTTTTACGCTTGGGCGAGCTTGATGGATCTATAGAGGTCGGCGTAGTGGGGCTGCAATTAGCTAATACATGCTTAGTCTGTAAGTACCTGCTTGCTCCAGGCGCTAGGGGCATGGCCGGTCCAGCTTTTAAAAGCACGGCTAAAGGCGGCACTATCAGCAAAGCCAAGCTGCTCGGCAAGCACCGCCATGGAAAGTTCACCCTTGCGCAGGGCCTGCTCGGCACGGCTTTGTTGCACTTCACGGCGCAGCTCTTTAAAGCTGGCCCCTTCGGCTTCCAGTTTGCGGGCTAGAGTACGGGGGCTTACATGCAGGGCTTGGGCGAGAGTTTCTCGGTCTGGGATGATCGCTTGCAGTTGTAGCTGGCGCTTTACTAGCTCTACATAGCGGCTTTGGCGGCGCAAATCCGCCGAGACTCTTTGCACCAGCTTTAAATAGGCCCGGTAAATTGCTTGGTTTTGCCTCAAGGGCTCGCGGTCAAAATGGCCAGGGGCGCACAACAGGCTGGCGCTATCTTGCTGGTAATGAACGCAGCCACCAAAGTGCTCCTGAATCATGGCTTCTTCTGGGCCGGGTGCAAATGGCAGGTGGACGGCTACTGGGGTGCAATCTGGGCCGGCAATATCTTCTATCAATGTGGCAGAGGAAACCAAGTCGCGCAGCAGGCAGAATTCCTGCAGCTGCTGACCTTTATGGCCCAGTTTAATATCGGGTTCTAATTCAAATCGGCAGTAATCGTGATCTTTATTACGCCCTAATTCGATATGGCTCTGCCCCCAGGTAAGCTCTGGAAAGCTCAATATGGTTTGCACGGCATGTAGCACTGTATCGGCATGCATGGCGGTAAGGCCCAGCAAGCCAAATAAGGTGATTGAAGCATTGGCGCCGGCCTCCAGGGCCAAGAGGCGGTGGCTATTGGGTTGATGGGCTGCAATCAGTTTCAACAGCAAAGTTTGTTCTTGCTCTTGTTCAATGGGGTAATCTGGATCTTCCAAAGCAATTGGCGGAATTCCGCAGGCTAGGGCAATCGCTTCGCCATCTTGGCCCATCTCTTCAAGTTGTTGCAGTTCTAACTGAATCCCAAAGGCACTGCGCTGGCTGACAAGTAGGTCACCTCGGGCCAGAACTTGCTTGGCTTTGTTTGCTGTCGATATCGGAGCTGCGCGGTAGTCGGCCATATTGTATGTCTGTGCTGGTTTGATAGTGTAAAGCTTGGCAAATCGTACCATTTTGGCTCAAAATATCAAAAGCCTGGCAGCGCCCATCATCGCTAAGCCGGGGTGGCTATGGCACAGTTTGTATATATAAAGTAATACCCAAAGCGGCCCAGCGATACTTTAGGGCTGAAGACTCACGATAAAGAATCTTGATATAAAAATAATTTAGCGAGGCGATTGTGGAAGCATTAGACGTTCTGATTATTGGTGCGGGCATTTCCGGTATTGGCATGGCTTGTCATTTAAAGCAAAAGTGCCCAGATCAGAAATACGCCATTTTAGAAGGCCGAGAAAATTTTGGTGGCACCTGGGATCTTTTTAAATACCCCGGTATCCGTTCTGATTCCGATATGTATACCTTTGGTTACAGCTTTCGTCCATGGACTAATGGTGCCGATATCGCTTCGGCCGAATCTATTCGTGAATACTTGGATGAAACCGCTTCTGAATATGGTGTGCATGAAAACATTCGCTACAGCCATCGTGTGGAAAAGCTGCAATGGAACAGTGATGAGGCCTGCTGGTTTGTGCATTATCGCCACAAGGGCGGTGAAGAGCAGATTTTAAAAACCCGCTTTTTGGTAACTTGCACAGGTTATTACAATTACGAGCAAGGTTACCTGCCTGAATTCCCAGGCTATGAAAATTTCAATGGCTTAAAAGTTCACCCGCAGCAGTGGCCCGAAAATTTAGATTATAAAGATAAGAAGGTGCTAATTATTGGCAGTGGTGCCACGGCGGTAACTTTGGTGCCGTCTATGGCCGATGAAGCTGCCCATGTCACTATGCTGCAGCGCTCGCCCACTTATGTTTTTACTCGCCCGGCGCGCGATCCTATTGCTAAGTGGCTGCACAAGTTTATGCCGGATAGCTGGGCGCATTATCTTACCCGTGCTAAAAATATTTTCCTTAGCTGGTATATCTTTTCTAAATCTAAGCGAAGCCCGGATGGTGTGCGCCAATATCTGCGCGATATGGTTAAAGACGAGGTGGGTGATTCGGTAGATGTTGATGTGCACTTTAACCCAAGCTATAACCCATGGGATCAACGTATGTGTTTGGTGCCTGATAGTGATTTGTTTAAGTGCTTAAAAGAAGGTAAAGCTTCTATTGTTACTGATCATATTGAAACCTTTACCGAAAGCGGTGTGCAATTAAAATCGGGTGAGTCGATCGATGCCGATATTATTGTGCCGGCGACGGGATTGGATCTGCAGTTTTTGGGTGGCATTGATCTTTATAAAGACGATAAAAAAATCGAATCCGGTGAGTTGGTAAATTACAAGGGTATGATGTTTGCTAATCTTCCTAATATGGTTTCAGTATTTGGTTACACGAATGCCTCTTGGACTTTGAAAGCCGATTTAACCTCGGACTATGTGTGCCGTTTAATTAAGCATATGAAAACCACCGGCCGTAAGCAGGTGATGCCAAAGTTGGATTTAAACGGTTTTGCCCAGAGCCCGATGATCGATTCTTTGAAATCCGGCTATATTAGCCGTGCTGAGAGTATTATGCCTAAGCAGGGTGAGGCTTATCCTTGGCGTAATCAGGATAATTATTATCGGGATTATTTTGCGATTCGACATGGTAAGTTGGAGGACGGAGTGTTGGAGTTTGTTTAATATGTGTCTGGGTTCGGGTGTTAAGCTTTTTAACATCTGACCGCTTAAAGGCCGGGTTTCCCCTAAGCCACGATCGGCGGCCCTCCCGGCTTCCCTCCTTCCTAAAAAAGCCTCACAAAAAGATGTGAGTCTTTTTTACTCACTCGGCGCTCGCTCTGATTGTGGCTTAGGGGCAACCCGGCCTTTAAGCTGCTTTGGTGGTTTTTTTCATTGTGTTGGTTTTACGAATCTAGGAAGAACTGAGGTTTTAAGTGCCAAGCCCTTAAGTCTTGATGTGAATTTGCAGGTGCTTGTAAAAGTTTTGGTAAAGCAATAGATTAGAGTTTTAGGCAACGGAATGCAGGTAGATGTTAAAACGGTCCATCCTATCTTTCCGTATTATTGAGATGCGTCTACTTGGTGCATATTTATCTCTGCCTCTCGTTTGAGCTGGTGAATAGAATGGCGATAAACTATCGACACGTAAGGAACTATGTAAGAAGTCTGCCAAATCAAACGGTGGTTCCCGATAGGCTATTGAGAAAGCCACAGAACCTGAAGGTATTGGAGCTGTTAGAGTTTGCTATGGCGGCTTTCTTTTTGTTTTTATGGTTTGCATTAGATGTTAGCTGGAACTCTCTGCAATCTATAGCCTATTTGTCTAATGCTTTGTTTTGGGCGGGGGCCTCTGTATTGTTAGGTATCGAAGACTATAGGTACAGAGCTGCAACTTCTATCGCTACTTTCTCAACTGTGGGGCCAATGTTCTATACGGGGTATGTGCACTCGGCCTACTTTATGTTTGCAATGGGGCTTGTTATATCTCTTTATCCTCTCAGTTTATATCTGATTAAGTCAAATATAGCTTATTACAAATGGACTAGAGTGTGTGCTGGTAAAGATCTATAAAAAGCAAGGGTGTGGCACCCGGTGCAAAGACGAACTGGTACGGCAATCTATTCTGTGCTCGTTCGTCCGTATTAATAGCGTTAGGATTCTATGAATACTCTAGTAAAGAACTTAATTCTGATGGGAACATCCCTAGTCTTTATGACTTTCTTTTTTGTTTACTCTGAAATATATAGAGCTCAAAGCCTAATTGATATCGCTGAGGATCCAAATGTTTCTACGATTCGAGGCTTTGAAGATGCCGAGCGAGAATATGAAGCGGGCTATGCATACTTTCAGCGCCACAACGGCAAGTATCTTGGTGTCTCCCGTAAAGAAATAGCGGCTTTAGATGATAGACAGTCTGGTTTTGTAAGGCTTGTATGTGTTTTGGGGGGCTTCACCGAGACTATAGCGCTCAAAATTAGCGAGTATGAGTATAATGAATATTATGTATTGGCCTACAATACGCGCTTGAAAACGCTACTTAGCAAGGATTTGGGCAAGTAGTAGTAACCGTAGTAAATCGTTCGTCTAGCTCCACAAAAATTGACCTTTGCAACTAACGTAGATATTAAAACATGCAGTTGATCATATCTGGTGAAATTGATGGCTCACACCCTGGGCATTCAATGCATAAGAAGTTTGCTGAGTCAGCTGGTCGAGTACAAAGCCAAGTGAATAACATCATTACAAGCCAAAACTATGGTTCGGCAGTATCGGAAATATTCATCTGTCCAATTATCGTGAAAATAACAAAAGAGTATAAAGCAGCTGGTTGGCATAAGGAGAGAAAGTTATGGAAGAGAAAATCTAGAACTATGGATTTCAGGTTGAAGATTGATTATGAAAGTTTTCTTAGTTCCAGTGATTCTGGTAGAGATATGTTGATCCTAAAGAACCTTATAGACTCCGTTCGAATTCTAGCTATTAGAGCAAAAGGTGAGTTTCATGTTGATCAGTTTGAAGCTGACCTTTTCGATCATTTTGGTACAAATTATGAAGATCTGTGCTAATGAAAAGAGTTTCCTCGGAGTAAGTAGCTTTATCAGAAAATCTGGGGCTCTGATTGCTTGTTTTGTCTTATTGGTTGGATGTAATCATGATATTGAGTGGAGGGATGGTCTTTATCAAGTACATTGGATCGATGAGGTATCGAACCGAAAGCTATCAATATCTGTAGATGGTGAGGGTTCTTTAGTGAGGCGTGTCGCCCCAGTTGTAGTGACTGTGGGAAGTAATGAGAGGTTTGTGGTAGTTAAACAGATCCCGGAAGGAGGAAGCTCAGTAGCATATTACTACATTGACAAAAACATAGATGGTATATACTTGGACCAAAGTGAAGTTACTCAAGGTCCATTTACCAAAGAAAGGTTTTCTGAATTGCAGCGAGAGCTCGATCTTCCAGGGTTTAGTAAGGAATTCGAGTAATGGAAAACAGGCTGTTTTACAGAGGTTGAGCTTCGTTACTGGTTGGTGTGTATTAGGTGACTACGCTGCCTGCTTGCTCACTGGTATAAATTGCACACGAATTGTATTTTAAGTTTGTTAAAAAGAGAAAGTTAAGAGTTTTAATAAAGCGGTAGTCTCGTATTGTCTAGCAATGTGTGCGCGCAGAATGTATCAAATAATCTACCAATAAAGGCACGGCTGCCTATACTATGAAAATACTACCGTATGAACGTTACAGCTTAAAAACAGACTTGAAGCAAGAAGAGCTTTGTCGGGCTATAGATCAAGCTTGCAGCTCAAGAGCTTTTTCTGGATCGCGTAGATCTATCCATGGGCGACGCAAGGGTGACGATTTTAAGGTTTATCGCGCCATCCGTTATCAAAATACCTTTTTACCTTATGCTTTCGGTAAAATTTACCATGAAGGTGCAAGAGTGTGTGTTGATATCACTTTAAGAATGAATCTATTTGCTATCGTCTTTATGCTTGTATGGTTAGGCGGTACCTTTGGCATTGCATTGGTGGAGATGCGCGATATTAATGGCGGAGAGCCGAAAATTCCCTTTATTATGTGTGGGGTTGGATATCTTTTAATGCAGGCTGCCTTTTGGTATGAAGCGTCTCGTATTAAGTCGCTTGTAGAGAAAATGGTGCATGGCCAAGATCTATAGCGGCATTTACTTTATTTCAGTCCAACAGATGGTCTTAGAGGGTATTGGCAATGAAAATGAATTATTTTGTCTTTGGCACTAACGATAAACAAAAATCTGTAGCTTTCTATGATGCGTTTTTTAAAGACTGCGGTTTAGTAAAAGCCCATGATGAGGGGCGTATGACTTTATGGGCTAACGAAGAGATGATGTTTGCCGTAGCAGAGCCTTTTGATGAGCGGCCCGCCACTCACGGCAATGGCACTATGCTGGGCCTTAATCTTGGCTCTGCGGCCGAGGTGGATCGCTTACATGGGCTAGCGCTGGAGCTTGGTGGTTCGAGTGATGGTGAGCCGGGTGTACGATCGGGCCGATATTCTGCGTATATTCGCGATTTGGATCAGAATAAAATCTGTTTGTTTGAATAAGCTATTTATCAAAAGGCGGCCTTTTTGATAGCTGCCACTTACCACGAAAGCCTCGTCAAAGCTAAGGTAAAACAAGCTCGAATGTGCAAGCGAGCCGCTAAGCTAATATGTAGGCTATCAAGGCCTGGAGGATAAGATGGATTGTAAGAAAGCCAAGCAAATCAATATCACGGTCTCAATATTGTTTGCCCTTGCCATGTTGCTAAGCTCATTCTTTATTGCCGATAAAGATTTGTCGCAGAATGTGGTCTTTATGCTAATCGCAGTTTGGCTTGTGCCATTTTTTTATCTTAGTAAAAAAAGCCGTGAAACGAGTTCTTAGGCCCTGTTTTAATTTAGGCCCAGTGTCAATTAGGCAGATGAATATGGACTACTTATTTGTATATGGCACCCTAGCCCCTGGGCGAGTCAACCATCATATTGTGGAGAGTATTCCTGGTGTATGGCGTGAAGCTACAGTGAGAGGACGCTTACTAGAAGAAGGCTGGGGCGCTGAGATGGGCTACCCCGGTATTGAATTACCCCAAGTGGATGTAAATCCAGAAGAATATACTGATATAAACGGGTATATATTGGAGTCTCCAAATCTGGAAGATTTTTGGGGTGCGCTAGACGAATTTGAGGGCGAGGGCTATGTTCGAGTGCTCACCGAGGCAAAGCTGTCAGACGGACGCACCGTGAGTGCCAACGTTTATACCCTTGCTGAAAACTAAAGGTTTTTTTAAAGGAGTTTGATATATGGAACATGTTGATTTATCTGGTGCCATTTTAGCATTCGGTATTGTCTTTTGGCTAGCGGGCGGCGCCAAATGGTTGGCTGAAAAAACTCGACAACTTAAGCTGGAGAATGACTTGAAAGAGAAAAGGTTAAATAACGACACCAAGGAGACAACTGATACTTGAGCAGAACTCCTGTAAGTCGGCTATGTTATGAGTGAATGAGTATCTAGATTATGTAGTCGCCGGAACTTGAATCAAAATCTTTAAATTTGTTTTTGATGTTGATCTAAATACTGAAGCTACCCGTAAATGATAGGAGTGATTTGCCGGAGTTAAAAATGCCCAGATACAATTCTGTCCTGTGGTTTGTGGGTAATATGATTGCTTTTCAGGTCTGCTGGTGGAGTCTGGTGCTGTATGGCGATAAGGCTTTACCGCTCGCATTGTCGCTATTGCTTGTTCATCTATTCTTTTGTTCTGAGCGAAGGCATGAGTTTATCTTGATTGCCACCATCGGCTTTTGGGGCTTTACACTTGATAATACCTTAGCATATGCGTCCGTTTGGATTTTTGAAAATGATTTTTTCCCAGCGCCGCTTTGGTTGGCGGGAATTTGGTTGTGTTTTGGTGCCACGGTTCGCCATAGTTTTCGTCCACTATGGAACAAGAAGTCGTTGCTCCCATTACTAGGAGCGTTTGGTGGGGTTAGTAGTTATACGGCAGCACATAAGCTTGGTGCGGTAAACTTTGGCTTTGATTTAATGTCAACTGGCCTTATATGTGCGAGTATATGGGCTTTAGTTTTACCTTTGATCGTCTATTCTGCAGAAAAATATGAGCCGGAATAGATCATAAGCTTGGATCAGTTCATTCTGATCAAAAAAGTTGTCGGTCTTTTAAGTAGGTTTAAAGTTGACTCATTTATTTGCAGCGCCGCCTCTTTTCCTCTCTTATTTTTCGTTCCCAGCGTTTCTGATCTTCGGGGTCGCTAAAATGTCGTTTTCTGCTGAGTTTAAATCCACCGGCACTTAGTGTTGGGTTTGGAGCTTTTACCCAGACAGGGTCGCCGAAGATATCTCCTCGCCTATCAATGTATTCTGATTTTAAGTAGCGCACTTCACGGCTTCGTCGGCTAAACACACCACATTCATTAGTGCTTGTATAAAACTCAGTTTTATACTTTTCGTCTGTAATAACCTCTGCAAACGTTCCGTCAAACTCTTTGGCGTTTAGAAATCTAGGTTCAATTACCCACTGACCTTGCGCTTTAAAACCCCATTTTCCACTAGCACGGTCAAGTGTTGGCGTTAAATGAAGTTTGGATATCGCCTTATTGTAATCTGCGCTTCGCTGCTTTAATTGATCAGTTTTAAGATTTTTCCAGTTTTGATAGTTCAGCTCCTCATGGTTTTCTTTGCCTGCTTTCACTGAAATTTTAAGGCCTTTCTCCAGCTCTTCTTTAAGTTGCCTCCTTTTACTAGCATAGTAATTACCTATACCAGGAAGTTGATATCTAGCTGGAACACCAGATTCTAACTTTTTAATTACCATATCCACTTTTTTATCCAACTTTGCGATAGCACTAAAACTATCAGCTCGTTCAAGTAGGTCTTCAAAGTAATCGAGTTCTCTAGCCAGTTTTGAGGCGGGAAGTTCAAGAACAGAATCGATAATATCGAGGTGCTTTCTGGCGTTGGTTAATTTTATATTAATCGCTTTTTTGTCAGAGTTCTTTTGAATCCAGAGTAATACATCGTTCAACTTGACTTTTGCCTTGTTAATTTTTATTTGAGCGGCCCTGAACTCCCCTTTTTTCATTAGGCTTCTCGTGGATTCAGCGTCAAAATACAAGTCGTTGGAATGTCCTTTAAACAGTTTGTCCCATTTAGGGGAGCCGTAAACATTAAAACTGTGTTCACCGCCGTGTTTTCCAGGAATTCCAAGATCGAAATCTACCCAGAATGAGTCACCAGATCCAAGTTGTACGTATTTAATACTAATATTCACATCATAAAGTTTAATATTTTCCAGTATTTGTGGAGGTATTAGCTTGAGAGGAACGTTATGTCTATAACTCGGGAGGTTGCTGATATTACTACCGTTTATAGTGGCGCCTTCTGGCAGGTACCACTTAAGTTTTGCAAGCTTAAGAGGCTCTCCTAATAAGGTGTTCAACTCCCAGGAAACATCATATTGTATGGATAAGGTATTGTTTTGAAGGTCTTTAGCTTGCCCAGTTTGCCTTACAAACTCGCCGTTCATTTTGCTAGCGTGTGCATCACCTGGTAACAAGGTAAACAGAGGGAGTATGGCTAAAATTGAGAGAGCGCTAAGCTGGATTAATCTGAAAACAACCATTGCTGGGCCTCTTGCTCAAAATACTCATGACGGTCAAATATTTTAAATTGGATGTTTCTCACATCGCTTCGTGTTAGGGACCAGCGATTCTCCAATTTCCAAGCTTGGGTTGCTATAGGAAGGTTATTGTGGTCTAGAGGCACTAAGATTTTTAATGTGCCTTGCTCGAGGGGGTGAATAGGAGGGTGTAAGCTTTTGCCTTGCCACTGCTTATTCCCAAAAATATCCATTTCGAAGGCGATTATGCTCTGGTTGCTATGATTTTTAATTGTTACCTCTAATTCTCGAAAGCCTTTTCCCGGAGCTAGCGCTGACCATTCAATTTTTTCTATGTGGCCACTTGTTTCATTGAGTAGCGTTAACTTTTCGTGGTCTTTCCATTTTTTCGTGATATCTGGTTCTTGGAAAAATATGTCTTCACTTAAATTAATTATTTGTTCGTTAAAGTCTAAGGGTGGTGTTCGGTATCCGCTTAAATTGACACCTAGTTTCTCTACATAATCGAGGGTATTACTCCATAAAGGGTTTTCCTTTTTATCATGAATAAGATTTGAAGAGCCAATAAACACGAGGAGGAAAAAGGCTGAATACAGGCTATTACTGATAAAGCCGTGATCTATGTCTTCATTGGCAAATGCCGTTAGAGCAACAACTATAGGCAGAACTAGCCAAAGAGGTGATCTGATTTCAAAGCCCACTCCCTGAATTATTAGAGCAATAGCTATCGCCAAGAGCGGCGCCAGGAGTACTTGTTTTACCTGCTGAGAAAAGCTGGCTTTTCTTGTTTTTGGTTCCCGTTCTGCCATATGTGCATCCTATATCAAAGGCAGTTGATTATTGTGATTTATATTCGGTTTTCCTAACGTAAGTGGGGCAGTTTATCAGAGTAATTTAGGCGCCACAATTTGCTTGACTGCGCTAAATCCGCTGCCTATTTGCCGCTCAATAAAAAGTTGAGGTTTTCGTTCTACATTGATCATGTTCCGCAGTGCGGAATAAGCTGTTAGTATAGCGGAACTGATTCTGCATAGGTGTGTGTTGTGATACGAGACCAAGAGAGCCACAAGGCCCTGCTAGAAGCCCTAGGGCGCTATGTTAATGAGCGTCTGCGTCCACTAGAAGATCAAGTGGCTGAGGAAGACAATATTCCTGATGAGGTCGTGCAAGAGATGCGCGAAATGGGTCTGTTTGGCCTAACTATCCCTGAGGAGTACGGTGGCCTTGGTCTGACTATGGAAGAAGAGGTGCAAGCAGCGATGACTCTAGGGGGCACTTCGCCAGCTTTCCGCTCTTTGATAGGCACCAATAATGGCATTGGTTCTTCGGCGCTTATCTTTGATGGTAGCGATGAACAGCGCCAGCGTTATTTGCCGAAGCTGGCCAGTGGTGAGGCGATTGCTTCATTCTGTCTCACAGAGCCGGATGCTGGCTCGGATTCAGCCGCTTTAAAAACTCGCGCCCGCAAGGAGGGCGATCAGTATATTCTTAATGGCAACAAGCGCTTTATTACCAATGCGCCGCGTGCCGATTTCTTTACCGTGCTGGCCAGAACTGATCCGGATCAGCCGGGTGCTCGTGGAATTTCAGCGTTTATCGTGGATGCAAAAAGCCCCGGCATTAGCCTGGGAGCAAAAGACAAAAAAATGGGACACGCGGGCTCTCACACCTGCGATGTAAACTTTGACGATGTGGCCGTGCCAGCCGAGAACCTAATCGGCGGTGTAGAAGGTAAAGGCTTTTATACCGCCATGAAAGTGTTGGATCGTGGGCGTTTGCATATTGCGGCACTGAGTGTTGGCATTGCTCAGCGCTTACTGGATGACTCGGTACGTTTCGCTTCAGAGCGTCAGCAGTTTGGTAAACCCATCGCCGAGCATCAAATGATTCAAGCTATGTTGGCGGATTGCAAAACCGAGATCTATGCCGGGCAGGCGATGGTTTTAGACTGTGCACGTAAACGAGATGATGCTTTGCCACACAGTACCGAGGCGGCTTGCTGTAAATTGTTTTGTACAGAGATGGTCGGGCGTGTGGCGGATAAAGCGGTGCAAATTCATGGCGGCAGTGGTTATATATCGGATTATGGCGTTGAACGTTTTTATCGCGATGTGCGTTTGTTCCGTTTGTACGAAGGCACCAGTCAAATACAGCAGATGGTGATCGCAAGAAATTTGGTGAAGGAAGCCGAAATTTAAACCCCGTGCAGGAACCTGGGGTCAGAACCCATGGGTTCTGACCCCGATCGCTCCGAATAAGAATTTTGGAAAGAAAAATAACAGAGGAATAATAATGAATATCGACTTTTCCCCGGAGGAAAAAGCCTTTGAGGCTGAGGTGCAGCAGTTTCTTGCTGATAAACTACCCAAAGAGATCAGTGAAAAAATCTTAGCGGGCACTCCCACCAGCAAGGACGATCATGTGCGTTGGCAGAAGATTCTAGCCGAACAAGGTTGGGCGGCAGTGAACTGGCCGGTGGAGTATGGCGGTACTGGTTGGACGCCAACTCAAAAATATATTTGGGCTAATGAGTGCGCCAAAGCCGGTGCGCCTGATGTCGTGCCATTTGGTATGAAAATGGTTGCCCCTGTTATTTACACCTACGGTAATGAAGAGCAAAAGCAGCGCTTTTTGCCGGATATTCTGAACAGTAATGTGTGGTGGTGTCAGGGCTATTCTGAGCCTAATGCTGGCTCTGATTTGGCTTCCTTAAAAACTACTGCCGTACGCGATGGCGACCATTACGTCATTAACGGCACCAAAACTTGGACTACCTTGGGCCATTACGCTGATTGGATTTTCTGTTTGGTGCGTACAGGTGATGCCAATACCAAAAACCAAGAAGCTATAAGCTTTGTGTTAGTTGATATGGATGATCCGGGCATCACGGTTTCTCCTATTATCACCCTAGATGGTCATCGCGAAGTTAACGAAATTCACTTTGATAATGTTCGTGTACCTGTGGAAAACCGAATTGGTGAAGAAGGTAAAGGTTGGACTTACGCTAAGGTGTTGCTAACCCATGAGCGTACCGGTATCGCCCGTGTGGCCCACTCTAAAGTGCGTTTGGAAAAGCTCAAGCGCCTTGCCGCAGAGGCTTCTACTGGTTTGGGTAGTCTTGCAGAAGATTCTCGTTTTCAGGCCAAGTTGCTGGATGCCGAAATCGAGTTGCAAGCTTTGGAATTTACAGAGCTACGTACCCTGGCGGCCGTAAGTACCGGTAAAGCACCTGGTCCAGAATCTTCCATTCTGAAAATTAAAGGCACCGAAGTTGCTCAGGCGATTGATGAGCTGTATATGGATGTCGCTGGCTACTATAGTTTGCCCTTTGTTAAAGAGCAGTTTATGCCAGAGTATGAAGGTGAACATGTCGGCCCGGGCACAGCTGCAAACACAGCGCCGAAGTATTTCAATAATCGCAAAGCTTCCATTTACGGCGGCAGTAACGAAATTCAAAAAAATATTATCTGCAAAGCGGTATTAGGTTTATAAGGAGCGCGACATGGATTTTTCTTTATCTCAAGAGCAGCAGATGCTGCAAGACAGTGTCGCTAAGTTTGTACAAAACGATTACGACTTCGACACCCGTATGGCAACCGTAAATAGCGATGCTAATTTTAACCAGGATTTCTGGAATCTATTCGCCGAGCTAGGCTGGCTGATGGTACCTTTTTCAGAAGAAGATGGCGGCATGGGTGGCGGTGCTGCTGATGTCATGGTGTTAATGGAAGAGTTTGGCAAAGGCATGCTAATGGAGCCTTACTTAGCCAATGTGATTTTAGCCGGTGGTCTGTTGGCTAAGTGCGGCAATGAATCACAAAAGGCCAATCTTGCAGAAATTATGGCAGGCCAGCAGCAGTGGGCTTTTGCCTACACCGAAGCTGATAGCCGTTATTGCTTGCATAAAGTTAGTTGCCAGGCTGAGAAGGCCGGTGATGGTTTTAAGTTAAATGGCCAGAAGTCGGTAGTATTTAATGGTGCTGCGGCTGATCATTTTGTTGTTTTGGCTCGTACCTCTGGTGATTCTGCTGATGAAAATGGCTTGAGCCTTTTTCATGTGGATGCCAATGCTGAAGGCGTAAGCCGCAAAGCTTATAAGTTACAAGATGGTAGTAATGCTGCGGAAGTGAGTTTCAATAATGTTGCACTTGCTGCAGATAGTGTACTGGGCGAAGAGGGCAATGCTCTTGCTTCTGTAGAGGCTGTTATCGATCAAGCTACTTTGGCTGTTTGTGCAGAAGCTGTAGGTGCAATGGGGGTTAGCTTAGAGAAAACCGTTGAGTACACCAAAACTCGCGTTCAGTTTGGCGTGCCGATTTCTAAGTTCCAAGCTTTGCAGCATCGTATGGCGGATATGTTTGTTGAACATCAGCAAGCTAAATCCATGTTGCTACGTGCCGTAATGCTAAGTGAGCAAGATCCTGCGGCAGCGGCCAAAGCTATTTCAGCGGCTAAATATCGCATTGGTACAGCGGCGCGCAATATTGGCCAAGAATCTGTGCAGATTCACGGTGGTATTGCGGTTACTGACGAGCTGGATGTTGGTCACTACTTTAAGCGTCTAACCATGTTGGAAATGATGTTTGGTAACAGTGATTACCACGCTCAGCGTTATCAGGCGTTAGCCTAAAGCAAAGAATGGGGTCAGAACCCAAGGGTTCTGACCCCGCCTTTGGCCTTTTTAAGAAGCGTTTTGCTGTGGTAGCTCCAGCGGCAAGCGTACGATAAATTTTGTCCACTCACCTTCTTCACTTTGGCATTTAATGGTGCCACATAGTTTTTGGGTGACAATATTATAAAGAATATGCAAGCCCAAGCCTGTACCGCCACTACCATGGCCAGTTGTAAAAAACGGGTCAAAAATACGTTTTAAGTTCTTTTCCGGTATACCACAGCCATTATCCCAATATTCAAAGACAATATGCTCCTCTTCAATCTTGGCGCCAATATTGACTTTACCTTCTTCCCCTTCCTTGAAGGCGTGTTTTAAAGAATTGCTTAAAAGATTGGTAAATATCTGTGAATAATCCCCGGGGTATGAGGTAATTTCCCTATCGATTGGGCAGTCGATATGGAGGGTGATTTTGCGATAGCTGATTTGGGTTTCTAAGCTCAATCGCATTTCTTCCATATATTCCTGAAGATTAAATGCGCGTACGCTATCACTGGTTTGATCGACTGAAATCTGTTTAAAGCTAGCAATAAGGTCGGCCGCTCGCTTTAGGTTCTTATAGGCTAAATCCGCTACATTGTGGCCTTCTTTAAGGTAGTTTTCGAGCTGCTGCTGGCTCATGCGGGCATTGCGATAGTCATCATTAACCTGGGTGGTTTTATCCCTAAAATGGGTTACAGCAGTAACACTAATGCCAATGGGCGTATTAATTTCATGGGCTATGCCTGCCACTAAGCTTCCTAACGAAGCCATTTTCTCTGATTCGATAAGCTGCTCTTGGGTTTCTTTTAGGTGGTCAATAGTGAATGTTAATTCCTCATTAGAGGCGCGCAGCTCTTCGGTCCGCTCTTCGACTTTTTGCGTAAGCTCTTTGTTAAAGCCCATGATCTTACGCTTGGCTTCGTTTTGCATAGTGATGTCCGTTGCAAAACCAATAATTTCCTCGATTTGTCCATTATCATCACTATTTGCAAAACTGTTCCAGAGAATGTCTCGATGGCTGCCGTCTCGGTGAGTGATTTGCATTTCGATGTTACTGATAAAGCCGTTATTCATATTGTTGAATAAGTTGTCGACTTGTTCATAAGAATCCCCAGGGAAAAGCAGTTGCCACCAGTTTTTGCCGACTAAATCCTGCTGCTTAAAACCTGTTATATGCTCGGTAATCGGATTGCTAAATAACACCTTGCCATTGCCATCTAGACCGCAAATCATATTGGAGGAGTTATTAATAATATTAGCGCTATAGTCCCTTTCTTTATTGATATTGGTAAATGCTTGGGCGTTCTCAATAGCAATCGCGGCCTGCCCGGCCAACAGAGAAAGAAACTGAATATGTTGGCGATTAAAGCCGTTGCTAAGATGTTTATTTTCTAGATAAATCAAGCCTATGATTTTAGCTTGATGGCGCAGGCTAATTGCTAGTACCGATAGGGACTTGCTGAGCTCTCGTTCTGCAAAGGCGGTTTCAGAGTTGTCGAAGCTCTCCAGTACATAGTCTTTTTCTTCTAATAGGCAGCCCTTAATAATCTCGTGCTTAAACTGATATTGGCTTAGGCTTCTACTTTTCTCAGAACATATCACGGCTCTATCATCAAGAGACTTATAAGCCTTTAGCTCAGTCACCAGGTTTTGGTGAAGAATAATGCTAGCGCTGGTGGATCCTGAGTTCTGTTGAATGGTTTCTAATAGCTTGGTCAGTAGGGTATCTATTTCCTTAACTTCAGAAAGCAGCTCAATACTGCTGCTTAATGCGTCTAGGTTTAGCTGAGCATTAAGATTCTGGCTGCCGCTGTGCTCATCTTTTGTGAGCTCTGGGAATTCCCTTTCTAGGGCCGAACATTTGCTGAGGTGCCCCCATTTCTCATAGCAGTTATAGGCAAGCTCTAACTGCACAAAAGCATAGCTGTTGACATTTTTACTAAGCAAGTAGCGGGCAAAAAATTCATGGCCTAGCGCCTGATCGATTGGAATCAGTGATTGCTGTATGGTTTCTAAGGCTTCCTCAAACAGTGGGATAGCTTCGGCGAGCTCCGCAGCTTGTGCGGCCAATGCAGCTTCTAGCAGTTTTTGCTTGCCCAAGAAATTATCTGGGCAGTGCGGGGCGAAATTGCTGAGCAGTCGAATACTGTCGTTTACATGTTGGTACTGATCTTCGTTTAGCCCTTGCTGTAAGCCTTTTTGCAGTAGCGCTAAGGAGCTGCATAAACGATATAGAAACACTACCATGGCGCCAGGCATGGTATCGATATAGCCCTTTACTGTGGGGCTGTAAGCAATAGCTTCATCTATTTGCTGCATAATCACCATAGCCTGCAGCTTTAAGGTGGTGTAGATGCCTAAGTAGGTATAGTGTTTTCTTTCACTAAGATAGTCGTGCAGCCACTTTTCATCGATGTGCTCACCAGAAAAGCTAATGCCATCACTGTTTTTGTCTGTTAATGTGCTTAGGAACTCCCATAAGAATTTATTCATAAAGATGGGGTCATCTTTACCAAACTCTTCTAGCTTTCGATGTACGCTGGGAAGGCTCTGCAGTACATCATCTAAATTAGGATCAAAGTTCCAAGCGTAATAAGGCCTTTGCGAGGCAGCCATGGAACCGTAGTCATAGTCGCTGGCCTCCATGGCAAACTCGGCAGCCATATCAAAGTATTCGTAAACATCCCGGCCCGGAGCATGAAAGTGAAAGATATTACAGGCGTACATGGTGTATAGCTGTGTACGAATCCCTCGATCATCGATCAATGTAGATTGATTTAATGCAGCTTCGCCCAGCTCTATACCCATTTCGACTTGCTCGGCGGCAAATAGAATACCTGCCATGGCCATCATGCCCAAAGGCGAATGGTCTGACATGCCCTTTGTAAGTGATATATCAATACTGTGATATATCATAAAAGGAAAGATTTCAGGTGCGCCCAAATAAGCGGGTAGACTGCCAACAACCAAAACTTCTTGCTGTGCTATAGCGAGGTGATCCTCACATAGTGGCAAACTCACCATATCGTGTATGCCATATTCTAAAATGGCATTGACCGTGTTGCCGAATTCTTCAATGGCTTTTTGTTCTAAGTTTTCGTTGGGCAGTTCAATTTCAAGCTCGGCTAATGATTGTTTCACAGTCTTAACCGCTAGCGGTAGATCTTGATTGGAAGCAAAGTGCCTAAACTGAATAATTGAAGCATTGGCTTTTTCAATGGGGGACTTGGAGTTCTTAGATACCTTGGCAAAGGCCTCTTCACCTTTTTCATATTGCTGGTTTAGAAAGAGCACTTCCCCTAGATTGCTATATAGATCAATCGCTAAGTGATGATCTGTGCTAAAGGGTGAGCCAGGGATAAACTTTAACGCCATCTCAAAGCTGTCTAAGGCAAGCTGATAGGCAGCGTTAAATTTGTATTGTTCGCCCTGTTGGATATTTAATCTGGCCAAAAGCAAGCGTTCATCAGGCTCTTTGATATAAGGCTCGGCTGCATTAAAGTGTTGGATAAACTGCTCTGCTTTAGCGATTTCCTCGTTCTGGTTTTGCAACTTGGCGAGAATGCTGCGTCCAGCTTTAAGGTGGTATTGGCAGAGTTTTTCTTCGCTTAAACCTTCAATTGTCGCTTGTTGAATACGGTCGTGAACAAATAAAATATTCTGCTCTACTTTAATCAGCAGCTTTGCCTTGATTAAGCTTTCCAGCGTTTCCTCGTAGCTAGACAGTATGCAGTTGTTGACAGTGTTGATTTGCTGAATACTAAAACGATTGCCCAGCACGGCCAGCTGTTCTAGGAAGGCTTTGCTGTCTTCGTCAAGTTGTTCGATCTGCTCTTGGAGGTGATTAATAATGCCGCCTACCGCTAACTTTTTAAGCTGTTCGATATCAACTTCAACGATCCCTAGCTCGTTACGGTAAATATTTTCATCGCGAATAAGTTTATTAAGCAGGCTTTGAATATGGAAAGGGTTGCCAGCCGAGCGCAAGGTGATTTGTGTGCATAATGTATCTAGTTGGCTTTGATTATTTTCAAGCAGCTCTCCCAGCCATCGCCGAATCGCCTGGCTACCTAAATCTTGCAGCTCAATTTTATGGTGCTCAATTTCTCGCTTGGGCAGTTTTTCTAAGAAGCTGCTTGCAGGGTGTACGTCGCTTACCTCTTGATTGCGATAAGAGAGAAAACACATAAAGCCTTTGTTAGGGGCATCTATCATGGCTTCCATTAGCGCGATGCTGGCGCTATCAGCCCACTGTAAATCATCTAAGAAAAGGACGATGGTAAAACCCTGTGAGCAAATGCAGCGAAAGAAGTTTTGCATCAGCAGATTACGGCGTTGGGTGTTTTCTCGAGGAGAGGCCGAGCTTAGTTCGGCCTGCTGGCCGATGATGGCTTCCATTTGAGGTGCTATTTCTAACAGCACCTTGCCGAGTGAGCCCACGGCATCCTGAATAGAATCTCGAATCAACTCCAACTCGGCGGCTGGCAGTTGTAGGCATTGGCGGCTGAATTCCGCTAGGGCATCGGCAATGGCGCTATAAGCTTTACCTCGATTAAGCTGGTCGAATTTCCCGCTGATGAATAAACCTTTGTCTGCACCTATGGCGGTGAATAGTTGTCGAATTAGAGCGGTTTTTCCGATGCCCGCTGCGCCGGTAATTTCAATGACATGGGCGCTGTGGCGACAGTGACTGAGTAGGCTATTTAATTGTTCGAGTTCTTCGTCACGGCCATAGAGTAGGGAGCTTAGGCGGACCGGCTGATCATTGCTGTCGCTGCTGGGTTTAAAGTTCTCAATATCCTGCCCAATCAGTTGGCTTTGCTCTATGCGTTTGAAGTCCTCTAACACCAGCTTTAGATTTTGGTAGCGATTTTCCGGCTCTTTATCCAAGAGCTTATTCAGTAGAGCGGATAGGGATTTTGGCAGGTCTTCGCGTAATAAATGTATTGGCTTGGGATCGTGGGCAATATGGGCATAAAGAAGATCGGCGGCTTCATCGGCATTGAACGGTGGGGCGCCGGTGAGCATATAGTA
>JAOXRT010000197.1 GCA_025800365.1 Cellvibrionaceae bacterium
CACTTGCAAAGCATTCGCTTCAAGACTTCTTCAGATTTGGTGCGGACTTAAGTTTCTCAGCTTCGATAGGGGGCCAGAACCCTAGGGTTCTGACCCCGGGGCTTTCTGAATTACTTCAGGGGTCGGAGCCCTGTAGGCTCTGACCCCACTTCGGAGCCGAGAACTTTAATCCCTGCCTAAAATATCGAGGTTGCAGTGCAAAATATTGCGAAGCAACCACCTCAAGACTTCTTCATATTTAGTGCCAACTTAAATTTCTCGGCTTCGATAGGGGTCAGAACCCTTGGGTTCTGACCCCGGGGCTTGCTGAATTACTTCAGGGGTCGGAGCCTTGTAGGCTCTGACCCCACTTCGAAGCCTTGAGCTTTAAATCCTCACCTAAAGTATCGAGTTAGCAAGAGCAATCACTTGCAAAGCATTCGCTTCAAGACTTCTTCAGATCTGGTGCCGACTTAGATTTCTCGGCTTCGATAGGGGTCAGAACCCTTGGGTTCTGACCCCGGAGTTTGCTGAATTACTTCAGGGGTCGGAGCCTTGTAGGCTCTGACCCCACTTCGGAGTCGTGAGCTTTAAATCTCCACCTAAAGTATCGAGGCGGCAAGTGCAAAAGCTTGCAATGCAGCCACCTCTAGATTTCTTCAGATTTGGTGCCGAATTAAATTTCTCGGCTTCGATAGGGGTCAGAACCCTTGGGTTCTGACCCCGGGGCTTTTGCTATCCCCGAGGTTTGTTGGATTACTTTAAAAAACGAGAATGGAATCGCAGATGCTCCTCAATAAAGCTAGCGATAAAAAAGTAGCTGTGGTCGTAACCTGCATGCAAGCCATACTCCACCTCAATCCCTTCTACTTTTGCAGCCGCCAAAAACAACTCAGGCTTTAACTGCTCCTGTAAAAAGTTATCCGCTTCACCTTGATCAATTTTGATGGGTAGTTTACAACCTCGCTCCAGCATTAGGGCTGTTGCATCGTATTCCTGCCAAGCGGTTTGATCGACACCTAGGTAACCCGCCAAGGCTTTATGCCCCCAAGGACACTGGCTAGGCGCACAAATCGGAGCAAAGGCCGAAACACAGCGGTATTGCTCTGGGTTTTTCAGTGCGATGGTTAATGCACCATGGCCACCCATTGAATGCCCCATAATTGAAGTACAACTCAAATCTAAAGGCAGTTCAACCAATAGGCGCGGCAATTCACTTACCACATAGTCGTACATTTTATAGTGCTGATCAAAAGGCGCTTGGGTAGCATTAAGATAAAAGCCGGCACCTAAACCAAAGTCATAAGCTGCACTTGGGTCATCGGGCACTTGCTCGCCACGCGGGCTGGTATCCGGGCAAACAATAGCAATTCCCAGCTCGGCGGCCACTCTTTGTGCCCCAGCCTTAGTGACAAAATTCTCGTCGGTACAGGTTAAACCCGACAACCAAAAAACCACCGGCACCACTTCGCTCTGTGCTTGCGGTGGTAGATACACCGAAAACACCATATCGCAATCTAAGCAGCTAGAGTTATGTTTGTACTGGCGCTGCACACCGCCAAAACTCATTTGTTGACTCACTAATTCCATATCAATAACGCCTTAGTAGAGAATAACTGAGCGAATACTTTCGCCTTTATGCATTAAATCAAAGGCTTTATTAATGTCATCTAGCGGCATGGTATGAGTAATCATATCGTCGATGTTAATTTTTCCATCCATATACCAGTCAACAATTTTAGGCACATCAGTACGACCGCGAGCGCCACCAAAAGCAGTCCCCTTCCAAGAACGACCAGTCACTAACTGGAATGGACGTGTAGAAATTTCCTGACCAGCACCGGCAACACCAATAATATAGGATTCACCCCAACCTTTATGGCAGCATTCCAAAGCTTGGCGCATGGTGTTTACATTACCGATACACTCAAAGGAGTAATCCGCACCGCCACCGGTTAATTGAATAATATGATCCACCACATTTTCAACATCTCGCGGATTAATAAAATCCGTCATGCCAAATTGCGCGGCCAACTTTGCTTTCTCAGGATTAAGATCAACACCAATAATTTTATTGGCACCCACCATTTTCGCGCCTTGAATAACATTCAAGCCAATGCCACCTAAACCAAACACTACGACGTTAGCACCAGGCTCTACTTTCGCGTCGAAAGCAACAGCACCAACACCGGTGGTAACACCACAGCCGATATAACAAATTTTATCGAAAGGCGCGTCTTCACGAACTTTCGCTACGGCGATTTCTGGCAGTACGGTGTAATTAGAAAAGGTAGAGCAACCCATATAATGCAAAATAGGCTGGCCGTCTAAAGAGAAACGGCTGCTGCCATCGGGCATTAAGCCTTGACCTTGCGTTTCGCGAATGGATTGGCAGAGATTGGTTTTAGGGTGCAAACAGAATTTACACTGACGACACTCTGGTGTGTATAAAGGAATAACATGATCTCCCGGCTTTACGCTGGTAACGCCAGCGCCCACATCGACAACAACGCCAGCACCTTCATGACCAAGAATCGCTGGGAATGCACCTTCAGGGTCATCGCCTGACAATGTAAAAGCATCGGTATGACAGACACCCGTTGCTTTAATTTCAACCAGCACTTCACCGGCCTGCGGGCCCTGTAAATCAACATCCACAACTTGCAGGTCTTGCCCTGCTGCAAACGCCACGGCTGCACGTGTTTTCATCGCTAATCCTTACATCAATTATCTTCAAAAGCTGACTATAGATGACTTAGCGGGAAATAACACTAGAGGGGAATTAAAATGTGTTTCAAAACACAGGGAAGGAAAGAATGGAAAGGAAGTTGGCGGGCTTACACCCGCCAAATTAGCTTACTTCAAGCTGGCGTAATAAGCCGCCAAGTTTGCCATATCGGCATCGGACAACATCGCCGCCTGTGCTTTCATTACAGGATCTGGGCGCTTGCCAGATTTAAAGTCTTTCATTTGCTTTAGTAAGTACTGCTCTTTTTGACCCGCCAAATTAGGGTACAAAGGAATCGCGCTAATACCATTGGCACCGTGGCAAGCTGCGCAAATCGCGGCTTTTGCCTTACCTGCAGCAGGATCTGCAGACATGGCCAATGGTGCTACTGACATGGTGGCACCTAATACAACTAGGGCTAATTTCTTCATGGATTACACTCCGTTTATCAGACATATCACGTTGGGTACTTCTTAAAGGTACTACTCATTAAAGGTACTACTCATTTTTAGATATGCGGTTCCAGCCAAAGCCTGCCGCAATTATTAGTAATCATGCATATTCAGTATAACGAGCTAGCCTGAATGGTAACATGCTGGCCACTCCAAGAGGATAAGTTCAAAGCTTTGCCCAAAACCCCTAACGAGAGCTGCCCATAACTATAGTAAATTTAGACAAATTGCAGAGATTTGACCCACCTCAAAGTGACGACATTTAAAAGCCTAATTAATAGCGCTAATCTGCCCAACTGCTGTAGAGCCTAGGCTTTGCTTTTGCTATGATGGCTCGATAGGCCAATAATAAACATGCGCAAATCCCCACCATTTAGCGCAAATTTTAAACAACAGGCCAGCACCGCCAAAAGCGGGAAGAATAAGAGTAAAGAATGTACAGATTGAATTGGCGTACGGCCAAGCAATCCTTATTATTCAAGACCTATATTTGCTAGGGATTAATGAGTAACAACAACAAAAGCAATAGCTCCGAAGGCAAGTGTCCAGAAAAAAACAAAACTATTCTGGAACAGTTGTTTAACGAACATGCTCCGGGCTTGGTTAGATTTCTTGCCCGTAAAACGCGCAACCAAGAAGACGCTGAAGATATTGCTCAGGGGGCCTTCTTGCGCATTCAAAAACTCGAAAACCTCGATAAACTCGACAACCCTCGCGCCTACCTCTACCAAACCGCCTCAAATCTAGCTATCGACCAACTGCGTCGTGCCAAGCTGCATCGCGGCTATCTGCAGAGCGAAACCCCGACGGCGCCGGAAATCGAAGAGTCTTCGGGCAACTATGTTGATCAAGCCACCCCAGAAAGGCTGCTATCAGCGAAGGAAGAGCTCGTTCAAATCGAAGAAACCATCTCCGATCTGCCCTTCAAGGCTCGCCAAGCCTTCTTACTTCATCGCACCAAGGGCTTAGCTTATAGCGATATCGCCAAAGAAATGGGCGTCTCGGTAAGCTCCGTTGAAAAGTATATCTTGCTCGCCTTGCGACAATGCCACCAAGCTTTAAAGCACTAAACTTCCCTCCAAATCTGCCGTTAGTCTCACCGTTAATCCGACTCACCGAGAAAATTCAATTTTTTTGAATTTAATAATGCGGAAACTGTCATATTAACCGTCTAAGCTATGTATAAACCGGAACAATTGGGAATACAAAAAAACGAATGCCAAATTTTATTTTGCGCATCGACACAATTACCAATTTTTCCACCTTGATATTTGAAAATTAGAACCAGTTACGCGACATTCAGCCAAAAACGAAAGTTTTATGTTGCAAGGAACGACAGTGACCCCCGAACACAGCAGTGCCGCTAGCGGTACTTTAGACCAAAAGCTGCTTGACCAAGCCGCTTACTGGATAGTCAGACTACGCTCTGACCGCTGTGCCCTGTCCGATAAAAAAGAATTTTCAAATTGGTTGGAAAGTGACCCTCAACACGCCAACGCTTTTGATCAGGTACTAGATACCTGGCAGGCCAGCGCCCACGTTAGCAATGAGCCCGAACAAAATCATCGCTCAAGCCAATGGCAGTATATTAGCGCCATGGCGGCCACCGTATTAGTGGCTGTAGCAGCCGTACTGTGGCAATCAAACAAAGATGCCAATATCTACCAGCAGAGCTTTAGCACCCAAGCGGGCGAGTTTGCTCAAGTTGAACTTCCTGATGGCTCCATTATTGAGCTGAACACTAATTCCAAGATTGATGTGCATTTCGATGATAAGGCACGCCATATCACCCTTTACCAAGGTGAAGCTTACTTTGACATCAATAGCGATAATCAGCGCAGCCTAGAAGTCGACCTTGGCGATGCCACCGTTAGCGTATTGGGCACCGAGTTCAACATCCACAAAAAGAGCGATAACAGCCACATTATTGTAACCGAAGGCCGCGTGAAGGTTAGCGAAAAAACCGGCCACGAGCAGATTGCCGGAGACAAAGCTGTACTAAACCAAGGCCAGCAGATCAGCGTATTCAAGCGCACCGGTCTAGGCTTGGTAATGCCTAAGCAGAACAGTCAAGATATTAACTGGCGTGCACGCACCCTAGTATTTCAAGAGACCAACTTACAACAGGCGCTTGAAGAGCTAAATCGCTACCTAAAACAACCCGTTGATACCAGCGATGAAAGCCTGCAGTACTCAAAGGTTTCAGGCACATTCAGCCTAGATGAGCCCGATACTACGCTTTCTGCCCTTATCGAAACCTTCTCTATCGAGCAGGAACAGGGCAACGATGGCAAGACTCGCCTGTTTATTAAATAGCACCTCTCATCCCCCGCTTAAGTAATATTTCGCGACAAATTTGAGCTATCGCCTCAATTCAGTTATAAATGTGCAATTGTTCTTACTTTTGTATACAAAATAACAAGGTTTAACCGGCTTATTTAGACAAAATTCCAGCCGCGATGGACCACAACGCTGATTTAACGAGCACCAAGTTTTGCATAAGCTTTCATTGCAATGGCCCGCCCTTATCGCCGCCAGCATTGCTTCTAGCTATCCGCTAGAACTCGCCGCGGAGGTCCCTGCTCGCCAAGCACAAAGTCAGCAAGAAAGTTTAATTACCCTCGACATCCCAGCTCAAAGCTTGGCCCGCAGCCTCATTCAATTAGGCAAAAGCCAAAATATCAGCATTGTATTCCCAACCCAGCTACTAAACGGCAAGCAAGGCCCTGCAATCAAAGGCCAGTTCAGTATTAATGACGCCCTAAATGCCCTATTAAAAGAAAGCGGCATCGAACACTTAGCCTTGAGCCCAAAGGTAATTCGCCTTAAAGCCAGCGGCGAAATTGAGCAAACCAATCAAGCGCCATTTCAGTATGGCCCCATGGAAGAAATCTCCGTCATTGGCCGCCCTTTGACCGGAAGCCGACTAAAGCGACATGATCTAAACGGCAGCGCCCCAGTTGATATTATTTCAGCGCCTCAAATTGCCGAGCTGGGAGTTCAGTCCGTTGGTGAGCTACTAAAATTTATGCCCGCCGTATCTGGAAACTCCACATCCACCTCGATCGGGAATGGCGGTGATGGCACAGCGACAGTTACCTTAAGAGGACTCCCCGCCAGCAATACTCTCGTATTAATTAATGGACACCGAATCGCCAACAGCGGGTTTGCCGGCGAAGCCGTTGATTTAAACAGCATCTCGACAGATAGCATTGAGCGCATCGAGATTCTTAAAGGCGGCGGCTCAGCAGTATACGGCTCGGACGCCATAGCTGGTGTAGTTAATATAAACCTGAAAAAGGAATATAGCGGCGCTAGTTTCAATCAGTATTACGGCCAAAGTAGCCGAGGGGACCTGGGCAGCTTAAATAGCAACCTAACTCTTGGAAAAGATTTTGATAGAGGCAATGCGCTGTTGATACTTTCACACCAGCAACGCGATCCAATCTTTAGCCGAGACCGAGCGCTTTCCGCCAGCGCCGATGGCCGCCTCTTTGGCGGCAGTGATAGCCGATCAAGCGCCACCCCTGGCGGTCGCTTTACATTAAGCGATGGCAGCGTTGTCACATACGATAAAGAGCTCAATGAATTTAGACCGGCCACCTCAGAAGATCTGTATAACTTTTCTGAGCAAACATCAGCCGTTTCGGAATCTTCCCAAGATGCTATTTACGGATTTGCAAATTGGCAGCTCAGCGATCAAATTGAACTCGCTATTGATCTCGCCTATACCCGCAGCAAAGCCGAAGCAACCTTAGCCTCTACCCCCATTTTTACGGCATTCAGCCAAGAAGATGCCACCATATCGAAAGACAATATTTACAACCCATTTGGTGAAGACATTAGCGATGCACGATATCGCGCACTTGAAGCTGGCCCCCGCCTACAAAACGATGATTCAAAGAGTTATCGCAGTAACATACAGCTTGATGGTAACTGGCAGCAGCTAAACTGGTCCACTCAGTGGAACTGGAGCCGCAACGAATCAAGCGAGACATTGGCAGGAATTTTTGACGGCGCCCGCCTACAAAGAGCACTAGGCCCGAGCTCACAATGCCAAGGTGTTAATATTGATGGCTGCGTGCCGCTCGATTTATTTTCTGGAAATATTCCACAAGATCAGATCGATTATATACGCACACAATCTTCAGCTTCAGGATTTACCGAGCTCAATGAATTTTCTGCAACCCTTAGCGGTAACTTGAATATTAGCCCAGCCGGCACAAGCCAAGCCTTAGGCGGTCTCAGTTATCGCACAGAAAAAACAAAGTTCTTATCGGAAAATAGCGACAGTTTTTTTGTTGGCGGCAGCGTATTAGGGGATACCGCAGGTGAGCGCCAAGTAAAAGAGGCATTCTTTGAACTCTTTGTTCCTTTAGCGAAGCCCAGCAAATGGGTAAGCATGTTAGATTTAGAGTTCGCCGTTCGACACTCTTCCTTTAGCGACTTTGGGAAAAACACCTCACCCAAAACCGGCATTCGCTATCGACCCAATAATGACATTTTATTTAGAGCCAGTTACGCAGAAGGCTTTAGGGCCCCCAGCTTGCAAGAGCTACACGCGGGCCGCACTGCGTCGTTTTTAACCTTAAACGATCCATGCTCTAACCCTGACAACATCGCCACATTACCTGGCTGCCAACAAACTTCAGATCCAAGCTTGAATCAATTCTTAACCCTAAAGAAAGGCAACACTGAGTTGAAGGCTGAACTGGCCGACACTAGCACAATTGGTTTTGTTTGGACCCCAAGGGCCATCTCCAAGCTATTTCTCAGCATCGATTACTTCGACATCAGCCAACGAAACGTTGTAGATTCAAGCGCTCAGTTTATTATTAATCAGAATGCGCAGTTCGCACATTTTTCAGATTTAATTGAACGTGATAGCGCTGGCAATATCCGACAAGTCATCGCCCCCAATTTAAACATTGGCCGACGCAATATCGGCGGACTGGACATTCAACTACACTACCGCACCCTCCCAATGCTTGGCGGGCATGTTGATCTTTCGCTAAATGCCGCACATATCTATCGTTACCAAGAACAGATTAGCCCAGAACAAAGTAGCGAAAACTTAGCAGGCACCTTTAGAGATGAAGCCTCCGAAGGCAATGGCGCACTACCTAAATGGAAGGTAAGCACTGGAATCCGCTATAAGAAATCTCGCTGGCAGCTGAACTACAACATTCATTATGTAAGCCCAGTAGAAGAAGTCCTTATGGACAGCCAGGAGTTTCGTAAAACCGCCAGCTGGCTAAACCAAAACCTTCAATTCAGTTACGACTTCAGTCAAAAGATGCGCTTAAGTCTAGGCGTCGACAATATCTTCGACCAAAGCCCACCATTTTTTGATTCCGCCTTTCTCGATAACCACGACGCGCGTACCTATGATATCAAGGGCCGCTTTTGGTACACTCGATTCAATTATCATTTTATGTAATAAGAAACTTATACTGCGATTAGCACTCAAACCTCTATCAATAATACTGGACCAACCGACCATGAAAATGACGAAATCTTTGTTGGGCACCGCCCTTTGCGCCAGCGCACTCCTAGCAGGACACAGCTATGCCAGCGATGACTTCCCTGGCGTTAAGAAATTGATGGATGAAAACGAGTTTAAGCAAAGCGGTTTAGATAAGCTTAGCGAAACAGAAATCAAGGCCTTAAACAAATGGCTAATCAAATATACCGCTCAAGACTCAAGCCTGATACGTCAAAATGTTAAAGCTGTACAGGAAGAATCTAAAACAGAGATTCGTAGTCGGATTAAAGGCACCTTTAAAGGCTGGAAAGGTAACACCAAATTCTATTTGGAAAATGGTCAAGTTTGGCAACAGCGGAACCAGAAAAGTGGAACACGCTGGGTGGCAAATATGGAAAACCCAGAAGTACTTATCAGCACTAACTTCTTTGGCCTACAAGTACTAACGATAGTAGATAAAGACAAAAGCACAAAAGTTAAACGCATTCGCTAGTAAATTAACACCTCTTGGGCTGCACTCGCGGCCCTTATTACCACGCCTCGCCATAAACCAATACCTCAAACCGCAATTTTCCAATCATTTTTCTAGAAACACTTTTTTACCAGTATAAAAAAAGCCGCAAGCAAGCTTGCGGCTTTTTCTAGCTAAGCTAACTAATCAAAAGATTAGAAAGACATGCTAGCACCCAAGAAGATGTAACGACCTAGAGCGTCGTAAGTACCTGGGAAGGTGTTACCGTTACCGAAGATAGACGGACCGCCGTCAGCCAAAGGTGGCTCACGATCAAGTACGTTCTGAACACCAGCACGGAAAGTAACTTCTTCGTTCATCTGGTAAATAGCACCAAGATCCCAGTAGTTACGCTCACCCAAGTCTTGCTGACCAGCGCCTTTAGCTTCAATTTCGCCAATGTGACGAATGGTTGAAGACAAGCTCAAGTCCCAAGGAGTGTGCCAAGTTACACGCAAGTTGTTCTTGAAGTCAGCAGTTGGAGAACCACAAGCGCCACCCCAAGTACCTTCACAACTTTCGATACCAGCACCAGGGTATTCTTCCTGGTCATAGGCCATTACGTAGTTACCATTGTTCATGATAGATACGGAGCCCATGTCAGCAACGTCGAATTCATATTCGAAAGTGAAATCTACACCTTCAGTTTCGATGAAACCGATGTTGATGTTGGTAGCAACAATAGAGTCACCGTCCAACCAAAGAGTACCAGAAACTGGACCACGGTTTACTAGGTTACAGAATGAAGCATCACCTGTGTTCAAACACTGGTTCAAAGTAGTTTCGGCGCTAATAGCAGAGATAGCGTCGGTAACTTCAATGTTGTAGTAGTCAAGAGTAACAGTTAGACCGTCAACAAACTCTGGAGTCCAGATGAAACCGTAAGAAAGAGTTTCAGAGCTTTCTGGCTTCAGGTTAGGGTTACCACCTTGCAACTGGTTGTACTGGCCAGCTGGGGAATCAGCGATCTTGCCGTACTGAGCCGCAGTAACACCAGTGCGAGCACACTGCTCTAGAGTTGCAGTTGGGTTAGCGCCTGCACATGGGTCAGAAGCCATGTCATACAAGCCAATACCCTGTGGACGGAACAATTCACGAACGTTAGCGTGACGAACTGCCTTCTGGAAGCTACCGCGAGCTTTAAAGTCAGTAGTTGGCGCCCAACCTAGTGCGATTTTGTAGGTGTCAGTGTCTACATCAGTAGAGTAGTCAGAGTAACGGTAACCTAGGTCAACAGTTAGCTCTTCAGCGAACTCACGGCCTTCGATTAGAGGAATAGAAACCTCACCGTAGATTTCCTTAACCTCGAAACCACCTTCAACGGCAGGGCGAGGACCACCTTGACCAGCACCATCACCACTCTGATAGTTCAAGTCTGGGTTGTAATCTAGGTTATCTTTACGATATTCCAAACCTACCGCTACCTGGATACCATTATCAGCTGCTGGCATCTTGATGTCGTAGTCACCTAAGTCACCAGTAACAAATGCAGAGATAACTTTCTGATCGGTAGTACCGCGATCAAATAGTGGAATCTGCAAGTAGTTGATCATGGCATCAGTAACACCGCCAGTTTCAAATACATTCCAAGGTACACAGTTAGGATCAGAACCGTCTACAACAGAACGACATACGATGTTGCCGTCGTCATCACGAACTGCGTCTAGAGCACGACCAATGCGAGTAGTAGACAATTCGTTGTTATAAGTACCCTCGTAAGAAACTTCAGAGTACGAGTAGTACATGTCGTATGACCAAGTTTCATTCAGGTCACCACGAACACCGAATACACCACGGAAAGAGGTGTGACGGATATCCTGGTTACGGAAACCACCTTCAACGTTACGACGACCGATGAACACGTTCTGGGTCTGGTCACGAGTCAAGTCATTGCTACCACATACTGCCTGGAACTGCTGCTCGGACAATAATGGGTTACCACAAGGCAAGGTGCTAGTTACAAAGAATGCACCGGAAGGAGCGATCTGAGCATTGGTCTGATCGTCCATGAAGTTCAATTCAGCGTAGAACTCAGCCTTATCGCTTAGCTCATAGCGAGCAAATACACCAGCAGTGTAGCGCTCATCTGGGCGCTGATAGAAGTTTGCTGGAGCGTAGTTGTACAACAAGCCGTTACGAGCCACAAACTCGTTACCCTGAGTGATCCAGTCAAAACTGTCACCAGCGCCAGCTTCTGGGTTGCCGTTTGCATCTAATACATAGCCACCCATACCGTCACCTCTAAGCGCGGTACCGAAGTCAGTGAAGCGACCGGTAGGCAAAGTAGAGGAACCACCACAACGAGTCAATGCACCATTCAATGCACAGTTTGAGTAGTCACGGTTTTCTTGTTTAATCTGATCGATCTCACGGTAAGTAGCGTAAGCTGTAACGTTACCTTTACCGTCGTCGAAGTTACCACCAATGATCAAAGAAAAGTCATCAGTGTGACCATCAGAGATGCTGCCAGAAGGAGCAGTAAAGCCGTTAGCGGCGTTTAGGCTCTGCATGTAAGCATTATCATTGTCGTGCTGATAGAAGCTGTGCTGATAATCAACCTGCACACCCTCAAAATCGTCAACCATGATGAAGTTAGCAACACCAGCTACAGCGTCAGAACCGTAGGTAGAAGAAGCACCACCAGTCAGCATTTCTACACGCTTAATCAAAGCAGCAGGGATTTGGTTCAAGTCAGAACCGGTACCACCGCCTACTGGAGAACCCATTGGCAAACGACGACCGTTAACCAAAACCAAAGTACGTACGGTACCTAGGTTACGTAGGTTAAGAGTTGCTGTACCAGTTGCGCCATTCGCGTCACCAGAACTGTTAGAAGCCGCTACCTGAGGTAGGTCGTTTAACAGGTCTTCCACACGGGTAATACCACCAACCTGAATGTCCTCAGCACCGATCTGAGTTACAGGGCTGGAGCTTACCAAGTTCGCTTTTTGAATACGCGAACCAGTTACCATTACTTCTTCAAGCTCTTGTGCAGCGTCGCCAGACTCTTGCGCATATACAGC
>JAOXRT010000230.1 GCA_025800365.1 Cellvibrionaceae bacterium
CGCTGTGAACGACGTGCCAAACTCGGATCGTGCGTTACCATCACAATGGTGGTGCCCTCAGAGTTAATCTCTTCTAGCAACTCCATGACCTGACGCGCCATTAAGGAATCCAAGTTACCAGTTGGCTCATCCGCCAGAAGAAAGCGTGGCTCACCCGCTAAGGCTCTAGCGATTGCCACACGCTGCTGCTGTCCACCTGAAAGCTGTGATGGCAGGTGCTTGGCTCGCGCCGCTAGGCCAACACGCTCAAGGGCATAATTAATGCGTTTTTTGCGCTCCGCTGAAGAAAATCCACGATATCGCAAAGGCACATCAACATTATCAAACAGATCTAGATCTGGAATTAGGTTGAAGCTTTGAAAGATAAAACCGATTTTCTGATTGCGCAGCTGAGAGCGCTGGCGATCGTTCAAGCTTGCCACGTCTTCACCGTCCAGAAAGTACTCACCGCTGTTAAAGGTTTCTAACAAACCTGCGATATTCAAAAAGGTAGTTTTACCGGAGCCTGATGGGCCAGTTACGGTAACAAACTCACCTTCAGCAACACTTAAGTCAAACTCTCTTAAAGCGTGAGTTTCGATAAGGTCAGTGCTAAACACTTTCGATATTTTATTCATTCTCAGCATGGTAATTCCTTCTTATTGTTCAATATTTAAAATAGGGTTTTATTCGTTTACAAACAGTGTTTCGTGATCAATAAATTCATCAACCGAAGAGGTAATGATTCGGTCGCCCTGCTTTAAGCCGGAAAGGACTTCTACCTGGTCGATACTGCGCGCGCCAAAACGAACGGTGGTTTTCGTCGCGATGCCATCTTCTATCAAATACACGGCATTATTGGCTTCTAGATAGGAGCCTCGAGGTAGATATAAAGTGTTTTCTTTACGCGCTAAGCTGATGCGCGCACTTAGGTGCTGGTTCTGGCGAAGTCCCTGCAATTTGTTATCGAGAAATACAACTCGTGCGACCACATGGTTGTTTTGTACTTCAGGAGAAACAGAGCGCAGCTCTGCTGCATACTTTTTACCCGCGACATTCAGCTGCACGGTCATACCTGGGGCCAAATCATCAGCAAAACTTTGCGGAATCTCTAACTCAGCCTCATAGGCACTAAGATCTACCACGGTTAACAACGATTGATGCTCGGCAACTTGGCTGTCTTGGGCAACTAGCCAATTACCAATCATTCCAGATACTGGCGAACGTAACTCCAGCTCCTCTTGCTTGCGGCGTAATTCATCCACCACTAATTGCTGTTTCGCCAGTGCGACTTTACTGGCCTTTAATTCAAAATCGATCATATCCGCGCTGATCTTGGCTTCACGCTCGGCATTTTTTAAATCCAGCTCGGCCTTATGGAGATCATCTTTGGCTTTGGCATAATCGAACTCAGATACCACCTTAATATTGAAAGAAGCCTCTGCTCTTTGCAGCTCTCGCGCTGCTGCACGATGGTTAACACGACTAAGATCCAGTGTTTTATTCAAGGCCAATTTGCGCTGCTCAACTTCAAGCTTCATACGCTCTAAATCCAACATGGAGCTTTCCAAGCGGTTTTCTTCTTGCTTGAGTTGATTATCAAGAATCGGGCTACTGATATTGGCAATTAGCTCACCTTCGGCAACCTTATCACCAGGTTTTTTCAAAAGGCGAACACGGCCTGTTGCAGCGCTATATAAAGCTGGAGAGTGGCTCGCCACAACACGACCGGTGGCATTCACAGCCCTTTCAAAAAGGCCACGCTTTACTTCACCAAAGCGCAAGCTGCTAGCCGACAATGAAGCCTCGGCTTGCCAAGGGCTCCAAAACCAAGTCGCGGCAGCCAAGGCAACAAGACCAATCGGAATACCGGCCTTTTTACCCCAGTTGGATTTAGGCTCAATCACTCGATCTTGGCCAGATGTATCTCGAATCATAAAATTTCCTTCGCTCTTTCAGGCAGTGACAAATGACTGCCAGTTGCTAATCTGCGTGACTTTGATGCCTGTTGGACAGTGCGCTTAGTCATCATTTACCCTAGGTATATCAATCTTTGTGCCAATATTGTAAGCCATTGTTTTAAAAGGAATATTCAATATTTTCGAAGCAAGCTGTCCGCCGTACAGTGTCCGTTCACTGTCCGCCACGAAAATTAAAGTGTCCGCGGACAGTCCAACTTTTACGCTCCAAAATATGCTTCTTAATGGCTGTCGGTTATGAGAGAAAGAAAGAGGATATTGACCCCAAGAGAAAGGGAAGATAAGGAAATTGGAGGCTAAGGAAGTTAGAGGCTAACACTAGCCGAGACTAGGCTCTGTACCCCACTTATTGGCCAGCTGTAAAAGGATCATCATTAGCAGTGCCAGAAGCGCACCCCCAATATTCGCCAACATATCACCATAGCTGAATACCCGTAATGGGCGCCAATACGCCTGGGCCGGCTCGGCGATAGTCGCTAACGCAATCACAATTAACCACAGGCTCCAGTGCCATTGTCTTAAAAGAAGTAAGCGAAAGCTCAAGCTGAAGATAAAAAACACCCCAAAGTGCGCGATCTTGTCGGCTTCTTTAAAGGGAACGGCGATAGGTTCCGGGCGGAATAAACCATAGGCTAACAGTGCGCAAAAAGTTGCGAACATCAGGCAATAAAACCACTGCACATTGGCGCTTCTGTAATAGCTATCGTTGCTATTCACACACTATCCTTGTTGTAAGTTGTAGTTGTTCGTTGTTGCGCTTGAGTATAGACCATCTGACGATCAAGAAGGTTTTCAAACGGGCTAATAAAGCGCAAAATGCACTTCAGATCCAGTGCATGCTTCAATAAATAGCCCTCTTAGAAACCGGCGCTAAAAAACACCACATCCTTATCAATCAGCTCCATAGCCCAACCATAATGTTGAGCAATGTAGCCAAGGCTAAACTCATTGTAAAAACGAATATGTGTAGGGTCGTTTTTATAGTGCCAGCCTGCAAAGCGTTCTGGCTCAGCTCGTCTTTTTGTCATAACAGCCAATGTGCCACCGGGCTTTAACAGACCATTGAGAAGATCCAGAACTAAGCGAGGATGACGCACATGCTCTATCACCTCAGTCATGGTAATAAAATCGTATTGTTGTTTTAGCAGCTCGGCTTTGTGGGCATAGAACGGATCGTAATTCTCCATATCAAAGCCTTGCTCCTTTGCCATCAACGATAAAGTAGGCCCTGGGCCACAGCCAAAGTCTAAGCCTTTTGCCCCTGACGATAAGCGATTGATTAAAGGCTCTAAGCAGCGATTTAAAAACTGTCTGTAGCCTAGATCTTCAGCTTGATTTTGATGCTTATCGTACTCTGCTTTTTCTTCTGCTGGGCTAAGTATATCCGCCTCGGCGACATACACTAGCTCGCAGTGCTGGCACAGCCAATAGGGTCGTTTTTTATCCTGATAAAACTCAATGGTTTTATCACGGCTACATAAAGGGCAAATCATTTGTGCTTTCCATTGCTCTTTTTATTGTTAGGATCATGTGCTTTGCAACTATTATTCACAATCTTGTTTCAATCCTGTGGCAAACAGCAATCGCGGTAGCGTTTTTGACTACCGCATGAACAAGGCTGTTTTTCGCGCTGCTTTATGTCCTGCACAATCGCCGCCCTATCTTGCTGATAGAAATCTTCTAGCGCCTGATATAAAACAGGGTGTTTTTTCTGTAGCATTAATGGGCGCTCAAAAAAATACTCCGAGGCAACACAAAAGAATTCCAGTTTATTACTGGCGCCATAAGGGTCAATATTGCTACGCCCCTTATCAATGGCACGCATTTTCTTTTCGGCTAGCTCAAACCAGGGCAAGGCAAAACGATATTCTTGCAAACGCTCTGGAAAGCCATCCATATCGCCGTCGGCCATATCGATAAGATGAACGAATTCGTGGATGCCTACATTTTGCTTATCATGAGGGTTTCTAAAACCTTGATACAAGGCTGGGCGGCTCAAAGCCATTTTCCCCGCCATAGGGCCCGTACCAACCATACCTGTATAACGCGAATCTTTTTGCCCACACTGAAAATCATCATTAAATGCTGCGGGCAACAAATACACAGTTTTTAAATTAAAGTAATGCCAGCTAGGGAAGGACCACACAGGGATAATAGCACTGGCCGCCACCAGTAACTGATCTTCGAAGCTCGCTATTTCTTCACCATGAAAAACTTCCGTGGTATCCATAAACAGCAATGCGCGCTGATCAAAGAGTGTTTTTTGCTCATTGTCTAGCTGGCGGTAAAACTCGACATGCTGCTGAAGAAAATCGCTCCACTGCTGTTGCCATTGAATTTTAGGCTCCGCGGCCTTTAGACCTAAAAAGCGCAGGCTAGCATGTTTAATACGAGTTAAAATTTGACTGAACATTGTTGACCTAAGATTGACGCTCGCGCCCATTTAAAAGCGGCAGTGTAACATAGCCTTAAGCGAGGAAAGATAGCCAGAAGCGGGGAAAGATAACCTTAAGCACGTGGATGATTGCATTACGAGCAAGAAGAGGATGAAAGCGGGAGTAGTAAAAGGAAAGAAAAAGCGAAAGAGTGGTTTTTTTACTGAGCAAGTAAAGCAGGCGAGCACAGAACATGCTCGCCAGGAAAAACCCTTTTATTCCGCCTGGGCCTGCGCCACCGTTTGATGAATTTGCGCAACAAGTTCTGGCTCAAGCTCAAGGCGTGCGGCCAACATATTCATATAAGCCTGCTCGGCCGCGGTATCTACCTCAATGGCCATTAATGAGGCTAAGTAAAGCTCTACGGCCTGCTCTTTATTGGCCGCTGAAGAGACTAAGCTATCAATATCCAAAGGCTTATTAAGTTGATCCAGCACAAAAGCCTTGGCTTGCGTGTCTAAACCCAACTCTTCAATTTTTCCGAAAATCGCCTGATGCTCAGCGCCGTCAATTTGCCCATCGGCCTTTGCCGCCGCAATCATGGCACTGATTAACATGGCAGAAAAATCTTGTTGTCCTTGACTGCTATCCGGTAATGCAAACGCCGAGTTCTGGGGCACAGCCGGTACTTCTTGCTGGTTGACCACTTCAAGCGCATCATTGCTATAGTTTGCCGTATTGCTAGCTGCTTGGCTGTGGGTAGTTTGGCCGGGAGCGCCTTGGTTAGGAGTAGCTTGACCTGGTGCCTGCTTTTGAGACTGGTAGTTGTTATAAGCTTTGTAGGCCAGGCCGGCGACTAAAGCCATGCCGCCGTATTTCGCTGCTTTTTTGGCCATCTTGCGGCCTTTCTTAGAGCCTAACAAATAGCCCGCAAGGCCACCGGCTGCTGCACCACCAGCAAAACCACCACCGCTATTACCGAGCATTTGTTTGCCCTGTTGCAGTAAATCGCCCTTGCCCGATGAGGAATGAGAACCCCCTGCCCCTAGCAGCTGGTTCATAATTTTTGCGGCATCAAACATATTGGCTCCAAGTCTATAGTTCACAAAGAATATAGCATTGCGCTTAAGCCAAGCTCAAGCACGATGCCATACCCTTTATTAGACGAGGCTAAAACTGATAACGCACCTTCACCCAAGTTTGGCGGCCTGGCTCATTGACCCTAACCGCATCAGGGTTGAAGGGATCCGAGTTGGCGCTGTTGACGTGGTAGGCATAGGTTTTATCACTGAGGTTTTCGATACCGGCCTCTAGCAATAAAGCCTCAGTAATATTCCAATGGCCATAAACATGCAAAACACCAAATCCGGCACTTTCTTCGTTCACATCAACATCTGGATCAAAATGGGTTTGCCGAGAAGACACTAACCACTCAGCCCCCACAGCCCAATCAGCCGCTTGATAAGCGACATTGATACGCGCTTCAAGCGGCGCTATTTGTGCCAGGTCGCCGTTATCGCCTTCGCCACGGGTATAGGAAACCCCAGCGCGTGCGCTGAAGGCACTACTAAGCTGCCATTTGGCATCTAGCTCGGTGCCATAGATTTCAGCATCGATATTGCGATACAAAGTGGCATTATCCTGTTTGAATTGCTCAATATAATCACCTACATCGTTATAGAAAGCGGTGGCACTCCATTCCAATTTACCACTGGATTGTTGCAGGCTGAGATCAAGCTGATGATGAGTTTCCGCGTCGATATCAGGGTTGCCTACCCAAAAACTGCCCATTGCTGAACGCGCTATCCATTGCTCGGTTACGTCTGGGCGACGTACTGAGCGACTTAGATTGGCATTAAAACGGCGACCTTCAGCCAACTCGATATCCCAACCCAATACGGCGCTGATTGCAGTATCGTCTTTGCGTTCAGGGCTTGCTTGATAGTAGTTTGCGTATAAGCGGCTCGGAGTTGTCGCTCCCATCATTCCAGTGCTTACATTGGCTGTTTGCGCACTGCTCTCGTAATCATCCACGCGCAATCCCAAACGTAGACTTGAGTGATCATTAAGCTGATAATCCAATTCACTGAATACACCCCACTGGCGCTGTTCAACATCGGGCCACATTCGTGCCACCAACATATCCAAGCTACCGTTTTTGCCAGCATCCATGTATAGAGTCGCGAGTCTATCGTTCGCTTGATAGTCCACACCCACTCGCCACTGACTGTTTTCAGATTCGATAGTACTTAAAAAGCGCCCACCCCATGTATCTGAAGCCGAAGGTGCCGCCATCCCATTAGGCATCATATTGCGGTTGCGTACGGTATAGTTATCCATCAGGTGTTCGACATCACTGCGATAGATATTGGCTTCCATACTATCGATAAAGCCGAGTGCGGCGTCATGGGTCCATTTAATGGCGGTGCTGCGAGAATCAGCAAATACCGCATCCATACCATTACCCGCGTACCAAACATCCCCTTCACGACTGTCTTCGTGACTAATCTCGATAACATCGTTGGCGGTAATATCCCATGCCGCCACTAAGCCCCAACTATCGGAGTCAAAAGCCGATGCCACAGTTTGACCACTGCCATCTTCATAGTTTTCTGAGCGCTTACGGGCTGCAAAAACACGAACATAGCCTTGATCACCGCCCGCCGCCAGATCGATACCTTGGTGTTGCAGCTCTGAATTGCTGGTGTAACCGGCTTTTACATGACCTTGAATGGCGCCATCAAGGAATTCAGGGCGCAGATGCTCAAACAATAAAGTGCCACCGCTGCCGCCACTGCCGTGGATTACAGAACGATGCCCTTTAATGACCTGCACCGAATCAAAACTATCCACCCCCACATAAGTACTCGGTGGATCCATTCGTCCTGGGCATGCGCCGTAGTTGAAAGCACCATTACTAATGATGTTTAAGTTCGCTTGGCTTTGACCACGAATAATAGGCTCAAAACCTCGACCACCTCGGCGCAAAGCTGTCATGCCGGTAACCGATCGCAAAAGCTCTCCAGCGTCATGGGTGGGGCGAGTAACTGGCGCCTCGCTCAATAGTGTTTCGCTGTCGACCTTTTGGAGCTTCTCAGCCGTCACCTCAATCAATTCAATGGCCATATCGTGATTACTTTGCGTACCAGCAGCATGACCTGTAACACTAATTGCCGCGATAGCCATCGCCAAGCTACATGGTATAAAGTGGAACCCGGCTTTTATTTTTGATGATGACAGCATAAACCTTCCTTTAATTTGTTAACGAGACCTACCCCATCGAGCCCCGCGAAAACTGATAGAAGGATTATAAAAAGCCTGTTACTGATTAGGGATGTGTCAAATTGTCGCGCTTTCTTGCGCACCCCTTGTGTCTAAAGGGGTGAGCAACATTAGCAGACGCTAAATAGAAAATAAGTTGATCAGTATCAAGCGCAGAAAGTTACTTTTTTGAATCAAGCAGCGCCCTAGGCACTAGAATTAATTTGCCAGCGAGATACTGCCCTAGGCTCTTGGCTAAGCTATCCAGCTTACCGGAAGAATCGCCGCCACCTTTCAAATAACCGTAAATACAAAAGTTCAGCGCCTTAATACCCGGTAGCTCATGGCGTTCAATTCTAAATTCAGCGGTATCGGGCAGTAGTTCTTTTAGTTTTTGATTTGTTAAGTACGCACGTAAGTAGTTATAGGCGATATCGTCCTTTGCCCAAACACCAAGATTAGCTAAGCCGCCTTTATCACCTGAGCGGGTTCCGAATACTTCGCCCAGTTCTACTTCCATCATAGGCGATTCAGATACGGACTTATCCGCTTCATCAAGTGTCGCTATCGGCGTCGCCCTATAGGAGCTCTCTTTCAGCGGGAGTTGATTACTTGGCAAAACTTCAATCGTCTCACCATTAACATGAACAGATTCAATAATGTATTTACTATCGATTAATGCTGGCCAGTGATTCATATAACTCAGAGCCCCCGTTACCATGCCATGAGTTATAAATGGCACAAAACCAGGAATACTCGCTAAGATAAGCTCTAGCTCCTTCGCTTTAAAATTAAACTCTAGAGTTTCAGGCTTTTCAGCAAACATAACAATTCGCAAAAAGCTAAAGGATTCTTCGTGGCTTCTTGCCTCTTGATAAGGTGCTTTGATTAAGGTTTTGCTACAAGCGCTAAAGGCGTCTTCGCCTCCACAAAGTTGCATCCACTGTTGCCATAACCAATCTGATTTAGCTTCTGCGTTCGGCCCAGCCAAGGGTACGGTTAGCATGGTTTTATACCCACCAAAGGTATTGATGCAGACTTTGTGACTGGCAGGCGGTGCAGAGCCCCTTACCCCTGAGACTTCTACTCTATTTACGCTGAGTTGCTTCAATTGAATGCTATCAAAGTGACTGGTCACATCTGGGTTTAAATATTCACAGCCTTGCGATTCATACAGAATTTGCTCAGTTACCGTCCCTACAGAAACTAAACCACCGGCTTTTTCATGTTTGTATATATGGGAGCTGCCATCAGCAAAAACCTCTGCGATTGGAAAACCCAGATGTAAATCACCCCCCACTTCTTTAAAAAAAGAATAATTACCCCCACAGGCTTGTGGACCACACTCAATAATATGGCCGGCAACAATGGCACCTGCCAACTCATCATAGTCATCCCTTTGCCATTGAAACTTCCAGGCCGCTAAACCAAGCACCAAAGCAGCATCGGTTGTTCTAGGGGCAATAACAATATCGGCACCGGCATCCAGTGCCGCCTTAATGCCCCAGCCACCTAAATAGGCATTGGCGGTTTTTACCTCTCTTTTACACTCAGCAAGACTCTCAGCTGTTTCCAAATTCTTAAGCTCTTCTCCAGCTGTAAATAAATTATCTAGACGTGGCAGCAAATTATCCCCTTCTATCCAGGCGATATTAGGGCTAAGCGACAGGGAGCTCGCCATGTCTGTTAAGGCTTCGGCTAAACCTTGGGGATTAATTCCTCCGGCATTAACGACAATTTTTATCTGCTTACTTAGGCATTCTTCTAATACCTGCTGCGCTTGAAATACAAAATTTCCGGCAAAGCCCGCCTTCGTCGGATCTTCGGACATTTCCTGAAAGGACTTCAATCCGCCCATGGTAATCTCAGCTAGGTAGTCACCCGTAAGTGCATCTATAGGCCCACCCTCAACCATTTCTTTGGCGGCTGAAAATCGATCTCCCATAAAACCGCTGCAATTTGCTATTCGAATACTCTCTTTTGGCATGGCTAAAGCTCCTTTGATAAATAACTGTTAATGCCAGACTAAACAGAGCACGGGAGTTTCATTAGGTCATTTTTTGCCATTCGTGGGTCATTTATTGACAAGCTTATACTGTCTTATTAGCGTAGAGTTTTCCGAAATCTTAGGCCGCCATGTTACAAGCCCCTCCTAGTTTTCAAGTTCCCATCCGTGTCTTGAGCTCCGCCGTGCAAGCTGTCGCTGTTCAAGAAGCCGAGCTCCTGCAGTTATTACAGGGTAGTGAGTTGGCGGTTGCCGATATCTATCCAGGAAGCCAAGACACTATTTCGGGGGAACTGTTTTTCGCATTAATGGGCCGTCTACAAAATCTACGCAGTAGCGAGACTATGGCTTTAGAGATGGGAGCCAATACTCAGCTTTCGGTTATGTGGCCTCTCAATGAGTATTTTTTGAACGCGCCAGATTTGTATTCCGCTATGTCTGCGCCACCGGAATTCCAACCCCTGCGTGTTCCGTTTTTACGTAGCAAGCTTAGCCTGGAGCAAGACTACTTCAAGATCGAACTGGCCGTATTTGTAGACGTAGAATCCAGCCTATCTCGAAGCCTTACAGAGAGCTACTTTTTGATCATTCAGAAACTAGCTACACGATACATCGGTGCAGACATTCCAAACTGTCATTTTGAGTTTCAACATCAAAGACCAAGTTATAGCGACAAATACAAGGACTATTTTCAAGGGGATGTTCGTTTTGAACAAAACCATAACTGTTATTACATACCCATAGAATATGCTCGCAAAAGTAACCCCATTGCAAATGCCGATGCCTACCTGCTTGCAAGAGATATTTGTCAGCAGCAACTCAAATCAATACCAAATCATTCTTTAACCATGGCCGACCGCGTCTCTCGGACGCTGTTATCTCAGCCTCTTGGCAAGATGCATGAAGATGCAGTCGCCAAAGCCTTATTCGTATCCAAACGTACACTAGCAAGGCGTTTAGATGTCGAAGGCAAGAGTTTTCGTCAGGTGCGTGAAGAGCTGCTGGCGGAGCTTGCATCTGTTCAATTAAGAGAAAGCCAGGCTAGCATCGAATCTATTGCAGTTTTACTAGGTTATTCAGATGTTGCGAATTTTAGGCGCGCCTTTAAACGCTGGTATGGCAAAAGCCCCAATCAGTACCGCCAATCATATTTGCAAAACCAATAACAGAGAATACTTGACTCAAGCTGCTTTGGCACAAAATAACCTCCGAATCGGCAATGGCCTGTGACAGAATCGCCCTAACTCAATTCTTTGACGAGCATAATATGGAGCCATCTAAAACTACTGCCGCCGCATACCAAGGCTTAACAGCAAGCGATTTAAGCCAATTTGATGATCAACAGTTGATGCAACTCTATTTAAGTTTAGAATCGCCTAAGCTGAGTGATATGCAAGGTGAATTTAGTGGCCAATGGTTGGCAAAAAATGCACCATGGTTTAGCAAATTCACCTGGAAGCTCGCGGCTTACAATAACTGGAGCAATGGCTACTGGCTAGGGAAATCATTTCAGTTGCTATCAGACACTCATGGCTGGGGTTTTAATAATCTAAAGAAGTTTGGTGGGCTGGTTCGACGCTGGCCCATGCATATCAGTATCGGTAAATCGCGCTATGATGAAAAGAACAGCTTCTGCTTAAACTACCGCCACTACTATTCTTTTTGTGGTTTGTTAGGCGTTGAAGATGAATTTCGAAAATTGAATGAACAAAATTTACTAGGCCTTGCCCATTATCGTACTTTCTTCGGGCTAAGCATTCGCCCAATGTGGTTTATTATGAGCGGGCCAATAGCGGACTTTGATTCCTCTGGCCATCTATTAAAGTGAGTAATTATGATTACTGTACACCATCTTGAAAATTCTCAATCGATTAGAATTTTATGGCTGCTCGAAGAGCTAGGCGTAGACTATCATCTTGAACACTACAAAAGAGTGGGACCGCAGACTTTAGCCCCGGACGAATATCGTAAACTCCACACCATTGGCACCTCACCTACCATAAGCGATGGAGATATCGTATTGCCAGAGACAGGGGCAATTATGGATTACATTCTCGATAAGCATCCTTGTGGCAAACTGCGACCAGAGACCGATAGCCCACAGCGAACACGTTATTTATATTGGATGCACGCCAGTCAAGCCAGCTTTATGCCCCTGCTGCTAGAGGCGCTGATATTTAAGCGTATGGAATCTAAAGCCCCGTTTATTATTCGTCCGATCATCTCTCTCGTAGTTAATAAGGTGCGGGAAAACTATCTATGGCAACGCTACAATCGTCATATGGACTTTATGGAAGTCGAGCTAGGCCGCTCCACTTGGCTTTCTGGCGAAGAGCTCACCGCAGCAGATATTGTTATGGGCTATTGCTTACAAGTTGCCGAAGTTCGAACGGGAATAGATCAAAAATACAGTCATATTCATGGCTTTTTGAAGCGCATGCGCGAACGCCCGGCCTACCAAAGGGCCTTAGAAAAAAACGGGCCATTTAACCCTTTATCTGAGTGAACAAGCTCTCAAGCAATTACCCTTTCTCGAGCCTGGGTGCTATCTAGCGCCCTTTCACATTCAAAATAACAATTCTTAACTACATAAGTATTATTACCTAATATAAGGTCTAGCCGGATAGCAACTTTATTTGAGGGCAGACCATGAGCTGGCAGTTAAGCGATATACCCGATTTAAGCAGCAAAGTGGCTGTGGTCACCGGCGGCAATATCGGATTAGGTTTCCAATCCAGCTTACAGCTAAGTAAAAACGGCGCTACGGTGATCATTGCTTGTCGCAGTAAGGAAAAAGGACAAAGGGCCGTTGAGAGGATTCTACAGCAACAGCCTTCGGCCAAACTTGATGTTATTGAATTAGATTTGTGCGATCTTAAATCCGTAGCGCAATTCTCTCAGCAATTTAGCCAGCGCTATGCTCAACTTGATATCCTGCTCAATAATGCCGGTGTTGTTAATTTGGCAGAACGTAGTTTAAGTCCGGCAGGTCATGAAATGCATTTGGCCACCAATCATTATGGGCACTTTGCACTTACCCTAGCTCTCTTTCCACAAATTCTGAACAGTCCATCGGCACGTGTCGTTACAGTCAGCAGTGCGGGGTACAAAGCCGGAGAAATTCGCTTTGACGATTTAGATTGGCATCAACGTGAATACAATAGAATTAAATCTTATGGTGACAGCAAGCTGGCGAATTTACTATTCACCGAAAAGCTGCAACGCGTGTTTGAAGCACTCGGTAGCACAGCTATATCGGTTGCTGCACATCCTGGACTGACCGGCACAGAACGTCAGCAGAGTATTGGGGTCGGCGGTGCCCTAGCTCGCTTTCTTGCAAGCCCAGTTGAAAAAGGCGTTCGCCCCCAATTACTAGCCGCCACCTCAGCAGCTGTTGTGGGTGGTGATTTTTATGGGCCTAGATTTGGTTTAGGGGGCGCTGTAAAAAATAACGCCCAAGTCATCAGTAAGCTCGATAAGAGCTTAGCCGATGAGTTATGGCGCCATAGTTGTGAAACCTGCGAAATTAAATCCCCTGTTTAGACAGCGTAAATAACGTCGTCGAGGGAATATTTACAATAAAACCGTTGGCTGTTTACCCTCGCCGACTTCTGAGTTTTCATTGGGAGAATCTGATTCCTCCTCAATGCTGTTGATAAGTTTAACAAGCTGAGATTGATAGATTATGGCTCTATGCTCACTAAAATAATCAATCATCAATGCGGCAAAGCCCAACATCAACAAAACAAAGGACCAAGCTCTAGGTACAGGCTCAGCCCAAGCAGTAAAGATGACTAGGGCTAATATAATCGCAATACTCGCCCCCATATAAGTATAGCGATACCAGGACATAAAGCCTTCGACTCGTTTTTTTTCTGTATATATAAACTGTATCTTATCTTGCTCCTGAACCAGCTGAAATTTATCCAGGCGCTGATAGTTATTCAACACCATCACGACACTTGAGGCGATAAGCACCAAGGCAAATACTGTAAATGGTAAGATCACCGCCTTGGCATGGCTATTCATGGCATATTTGCAAAATAAGCCCGCACAGATTAAGACAAAGACACCACTGGCCATTACCGCAAAGCCTTCCGTAATCTCACCATATATCCACTGCTGGGTATAACTAAAACTCGCCATTGCTGTAACTCCTTAAGACAATCGTCGAAATATCCATTGTGCTATCCGCACTGAAAATATACGCCGTATCCAGGCCATAATTGAGGCATCATAAGTGGCGTTGTAGACAAGGGCTGGATGCTTTGATTCGGCGAGGCCTAACATACGCTCAGCGACACTTTTGGCACTGCTTGGCGCATTGCTCGCGTACATCTCTTTTACTTTATCCGCATAGGCCTCAACCTCACGGTAGTGCTCATCCAAATCAGGGTTTGGATAGCTGCGCAAGGAATGTGCTGATTTAGCAATGCGAGTTTTTACCATTCCAGGCTCGAAGGAGCTAATGTGGATACCGTAGCGCAAGACTTCCTCAGCTAAGCACAAACTAAAGCCACGCAAGGCAAACTTGGAAGCCCCATAGGCACTGCCATAAGGAAAGCCCACTGAAGCCGCTACCGAGGTGACATTGATAATATGCCCTCCACCTTGCGCACGCATATTTGGAATCACCGCACGACAAAGATTTACTGGCCCCCAAAAATTAGTATCCATTTGCTTACGCATTTCATCTTCTGCACATTCTTCAAATAAGGCAAAGTTATCGCCATAACCGGCGTTATTGATCAGCAGGTCGAGATAGCCATACTGCTTGATGGCATCGGCTACCACATACTCGATATTTTTCCGCTGGCAGACATCCAACTCGACCACCTGTACATTGCTCCGCGTATCTTCTACGATACTGCGCATCGCGGAGATTACCTGCCAACCTGCATCTGCAAACTCGGTAACCAGAGCGGCCCCTATGCCACTACTGGTTCCTGTAATAAGAACCGTCTTCAAGAAGTTACTCTCCTACTCCGAAATTTGCCCGCATGGTAAGCTAGGGGGTATACCCCACAGTCAAGTCTTTCAGTGGAAATCAAACAAAACTCAAATGGTAGCTGGAGCACGATATGTTAATCGGTGAATTGGCGGAAAAGGCAGGTGTTAGCAAAGACACTATTCGGCATTATGACGAGCTAAAATTGCTAGTCGTAGGAGAAAGAGTCGCTGGGAGCCGACGATATCGTGAATTTCTTGAGGAGAATATCGGCCGCGTACAAATGATACGTAGCGCCAAACTGATGGGTTTTACTCTAAACGACGTTAAGAAGATGATGACCCAATACGACTCTGGACAGTTAAGTGATCAAGAAGTGTTTGAATTGTTAGAGGAACAATTGCAGCTCGTCCGCGGCAAAATGGATGAGCTGCGCCAAATTGAATTACGTATTAGTGAAAAGCTAGCAAAAATGAAGCAAAAGTGAGCCTTATTAAAAAGACTCTCTATATTACTCATTCAAGGATTTGAAATACGAAACTACCGCTTAGTTCCATCAATGCGACTTTTTCAGTGTTACTTCTATTGTCAGCACCTTGCTTATTTACCGGAAATTCGCCAGGTTTTAACTTCACCTTACTGCGCAACATATAAGTGCCGGCACTATCGAAACTAATCTTTGCCATTCCTTTGCTATCGCTCTTACCTCGAAAGATGTAGGCGTGCTCTTCTTCACTGGCACCATCTTTAGCCAACATCAGTCTCGCTTCCACAGCCTGTCCATGCAACAAAACCTTAAAACTCACAACTTCACCAATTCGAAGGTCCGCTAGTGGCGATTGAATGGTAATCTCCAAGCCATTACCCATTACAGTTTGTGCAATGTCGCTGTCCTTTTCAGCCTCCCAGAGGGCTTTGGCTACATAGTACTGCTGCTCAACAAGCCCTGCCTGTTTCTTGCTTTTTTTGTTTCGGATCACGTTTGCAGTAAGTAAGCTGCCAGCGATGTCTGAAGATATAGCTCTGGCATATAATTGCTTAGCACTATTGTTCTTGCTAAGTGATAATTCTGTCGCGCTGCCATCTTTCCAAATCTGTAATGTGGTGTCACCTGGGGGCAAACGTCCAGGCTTATTATAAACTTCAGTCATTAACACATTGATAGACACAAGCTCCGGCCGATCTTCAACTACTGCAGGCGACACGATTAATTCATGCGCACAGATAAATTGAGAAAAGATTCCGGCGACAAACATAAAGAGCAATTTACATTTCATTATTACAACCATTAAAAAATGGCTGCAGTAGCAAACGGTATTACTTCTAAGTAAAGCAAGGAAGTAAAACCATTTGCAATGCAGCCTAAGTCTCTGGAGGAGAATCAAAATCTTAAGTTAAGGCCCAAGCTATAACGACGGCCATCCAATACCCTACGGTATTCGCTGTAATCGATTTGCTCATCGAACAGGTTATAAACACCGGCATAGACATCAATATTGTCATTCAATTGGAAGCTACCACCCACATCGACCATAGAGTAAGACGGAATTTGAGAAGTGCCGCCTTCTAAAGTGTCGCTGCGATACTTTAATTTACCCCATACGTCTATTGCTTCACTCGCCTGCCAAGACAAGCTAAGGTTAGCCACTGATTCGGGTAAATTATTCAATGGGCGACCAGCGCTGCTACCTGATTTAATTTCGCTGTCCGAGTAGGTGTAATTTACACTCGCTGATAACTCACCAGTGGTATAGGTAAGTGAAGCCTCAATGCCTGACAGCTCCGCCTCAGAGACATTCTGATATTGATAAACCCGCTGATAAGCGACACCTAAATAGGAACAATCGTACGCTTTATCGCTACTTTCCTGACAAATAATATTTTTCTGAATACGATCGTCAAAATCAGTCTGGTAAACGGTTAGACCTGCGGAAACACCATTCTCACCTTGCCAATTAGCAACAAGCTCATAGTTAGTACTGAATTCTGGTGTTAAAGCAGAATTACCAATATCGGCGCCATCAATGCGGCGTCCGCCGCCACCTTCAACCCATTGCGAATCACCTTGTTTCAAATCAGGAGTACGGTATCCACGGCTAACACCACCTTTTACCGTAAAGCTGTCACTCACTTGGTATACACCATAGAGGCGAGGCACATACTCATCACCATAGTTCTCGTCGTCAACCCAACGCAACCCCAAGGTTAAGGTAAAGTCATCACTTAAAGACCAGTGAGATTCGCCAAACAATGCCATATCCCAACGTTCTAATGTGGCTTTGTTTTTGGCTCGCAGTGGGTTCTTAGTTTGTTGCTCGCGATACTGAGCACCTAACACAAACTCCGTAGAAGCTATCGGTAAATGAGTAATCGTGTTGAAGGTACTGCGCTCATATTCCGCAACTTGAGTAATATTTTCCATTATCTCGTTTTGGAAAAAGCTGGTAGTTTTTGCATCACCCCAGTCAATTTCATGTGACAAAGAGTAAAAGTCGCGCTCGGTCTCTAAAGCTCGTTCGCCACTGCGCTCAGCGGTCCCTTTCGATTCTTGCGTAGCACGTCCAAGATCCAATTGAAAACTCTGATCATCTGTAGCCTGCCAGTCGAGTGTGGCCGAGTTGTTAAAATTCTCAACATCCTTATAACCACGATCACGGCTGTCTTCGTCACGTTTATAAACATTACCCTGAACTTTTACCGACAAGCTGTCCGTCAATGGACCACTGACATGATAGCGAGCATTGCGGCTATCGCCCGAATCGTTATCACCTTGGATCACTGTATCGGCACTCAGCTCCCCTTGCCACTGTTCATCGCCTTCCTTGGTAATAACATTAATCACACCACCAAGCGCATCAGAGCCATACAAGGAAGACATTGGGCCACGGACCACTTCGATTCGCTCAATGGACGACATTGGCGGCAACCAGCCAAACTCAGCTCCTCGGCCATAACCATTATAGTAGCCTTGATTAGAGCCCTGAGGTTTACCGTTTACCAAAATCAGTGCGTATTTTGAGCTCATTCCACGAATGGAAACTTCAGAGGTTCCACCTTTACTGCCCGGGCCATTTTCCGCGAAAATACCAGG
>JAOXRT010000247.1 GCA_025800365.1 Cellvibrionaceae bacterium
TATTTTTGGTGCTGAGCCTTGGACCGGCTCAATGCGAGAAGAGCTAGAGCAGCGCTTAGGCATTGATGCGATTGATATCTACGGCCTTTCTGAAGTTATGGGGCCGGGTGTAGCCATGGAATGTGCGGAAACCAAAGATGGTCCGACGATTTGGGAAGATCACTTCTATCCGGAAATTATCAATCCTGAAACTGGCGAAGTGGTACCTGATGGCGAAGAAGGTGAGCTGGTATTCACGAGCTTAAGCAAAGAAGCCCTGCCGATTATTCGTTACCGCACCCGCGATCTTACTCGCTTACTACCTGGCACAGCGCGTACCATGCGCCGAATGGATCGCATTACGGGTCGCAGCGACGATATGCTGATTATTCGTGGTGTTAACGTGTTCCCTACCCAGATCGAAGAGCAGATTATCGGCACCACTGGGCTAGCTCCGCACTATATGATCGAAGTTAATCGTGATGGCAACTTGGACACCATGAGCGTACAAGTAGAAAGCCAAGAGAATATGGACGATGCTCAAAAGCAGCGCACCTCGAAAGAGCTGCAACACCATATTAAATCGATCGTCGGCGTATCTACCCGCATTGAAATTGTACCACCGGGTTCAGTACCTCGCTCTGAAGGCAAGGCCAAGCGCGTGATTGATCACCGAAAACTGTAGCTCAAAGCATGTGATACACGGATCGTCTCATATGAGGCGATTCGGTATTGCTTTACATGTAATTAAGTGTTTATATAGCAATCAGCTGCCTGAAACAGGCGCTGAAACAAAAATAATAAGCTCTAGCCCTAATCGGTAAAACCGATGCGAGGTAGCCGAGATGTCCGTCAAGCCAGATCCCAATCGCCAAGCGGTGCAGGCGCTCTATCAGCAGAATCAATCTGCCTTGCTGCGCTTTTTACGTTTTCGCCTTGGAAATAGCAGCGAAGCTGAAGATATCGCTCAAGACGCTTATCATAATTTGATTCGTAGTGAGAATACCGAAACCCTTGAAAACCCTAGGGCCTACCTATTCCAAACTGCGGCCAACTTAGCGCTAAATCGCATTAGAAAACTGCGTCGCCATACCAACTATCAACAGCTGACTGAAGCCGATAGAGAATCTCAAGAGGCACCAGCACCTGAGCAATCTGTACTGGCCCAGCAAGATCTCGAGCGAATCGAACATGTACTTGAACGCTTACCAGAAAAGTGCCGCCAAGCCTTTATTCTGAGCCGAGTACAGCACTACAGCTACCGGCAAATCAGCGAAGAGTTGGATGTCGCCGTTAGCACCGTGGAAAAGTACCTGATTCGAGCCTTGAAAGAGATGCGAGAAGCACTTTAGTGCCGCAAAAGCTGAGATCTGATTAGCTCAGCCGCTGAAATCCAAATTTTCTGCAACTAATGCAGGAGGCTATGGCATACTTGTGTGTCTATAGAGGTAAGTAGATACACGAGATAACGCAGGAATGGCCGAAAACAATTTTGCTAATGCAGCAAACGACGAGCTGGGAAAGCCCCAGCGTGCGCCGAGCCCTGAGGACCTTTCCTGGCCAGCCGATCCAGCTGTGGATGAAGCCGCCGAAACTTGGCTAATCCGCATACAATCCCCCAGCTTTTCGCAATCTGAAGAGCATGAGTTCTTCCAGTGGTTGGAATCTAGCCCTGCAAACCAGGCCGCCTATCTCCGTGCTGAAGCCCTTTGGCACAGCTTGGGGCATTCACCAGAATTAGATAAGCGCCTCAATAGCCCTAAGGCTCGCAGCAAAAATTGGGCACTTTGGGGCAGCTTAGCGACCGCCGCTACCTTAGCTGCTATAGCACTATTGCCAAGCTGGGGACATTTAAACGGTCAACAGGTAGAAACTGGAACCGGCGAGCAACTGCAGATCAGTCTCACCGATGGTAGCCGAGTACAACTGAACACCCGGTCTTCCCTAAACATCGAAATGCATGATGATTATCGTCTGTTAGAGTTAGAGCACGGCGAGGTATATTTTGATGTCGCCCACGATCCGGATAGGCCCTTAATTGTAAAAATCAACGGCGCCTACGTGCGAGTCTTGGGCACCCGTTTTAATGTCTTTACTGATCAACATCGCAGTGAGGTTACCGTTGTTGAAGGCAGTGTCGATGTCAGCACCGACAAAACATTTAGCGAATTGAGTCAGCTCAGCTACCGAAGCAAACAAGCGCTGAGCGCTAATCAACAAGTCGAACTAAATTACCTCAGCAGTAATAATTGGCTGGAAGAGCTAATCGGTAAAGTCCCTGCCAGTAAGCGCAGTGAAGTTAGCAGCGTTAACAGTAGCGATGTAATGGCATGGCAGCGTGGCGAAGCCATTTACAATGGCAGTCAATTGAGTGAAGTAATAAATGATTTGAATCGCTATTACCCAGGCGGCATTCGTTTGCAAGATGACGCACTGGGGCAGCAAACCCTAGTCGCCGCCCTACGCCTTGATGACAAAGAAGCGGCGCTGAATACTTTGGCAAGCAGTATGTCTTTAGATATTGTAAAACTGGCCAATGATGAAATTCTGCTAAAAGCACAACGAAAGTAAAATAATAATTCCTAGCCACCCCCGGCATAGGAAACTCAAAATAAAAGGGTCAAATAGACCCACGCAGAGTGGATCTGCGCAACAATAATGATAATACTCAGGAAATGCCTTGCGTGATCATAAGGCCCTAATCAATTGGCGATTGCAGCCGCGAATTGCTGTCGCTACGATCACTGCGTTAGCGGCGATAATGCCCTGCCCGCTCGCCGCTCAAAATTCAGAACAACTCATTAGCAACATTAGCCAAGCGCAACGCGAAGAATCTTTTCAGTTTAATATCCCAGCAGGCTCCTTGGCTGCCGCTATTTTGGAGCTGGCCAGAGTCAGCAAAATTAATATTGCGATCCCAAGCCACTTAATCTCAGACCAACAAAGCCCCGCAGTACAGGGCAAGATGACCATCGAGCTTGCTTTGCAAGCACTGCTGTCGAACAGCAATCTGCAGCTCAGCTGGCAAAACGAGCAATTATTGCTAAGCGAAAAAGATGACATTGCGGCTGAAAAAATAACTGCAACAGCAGCCTTGCCACCTCCTGGTAAAGATCACTATCGCCCCATTGAAGAGGTGATAGTTACCGCCCAACGTTATCGCCAAAACTTGCAACAAGTGCCTATCGCACTGAGTGTGATTGATGATATCCAAATTGCCAGCGCCGAAATTAACGATTTACAAGAAATTGCCTATCGCACACCAGGCCTATCGATCAGCTCATACAGCCTTGGACAGCCATCAATTCACCTCAGGGGTATTGGCTCTAACGATGATGGAGCAGCCATGGATTCCTCCGTGGTTTTGTTTGTGGATGATGTCTATATCGGCCGGATATCCAATATCGACCTAGACATATTGGATGTACAACAGATAGAAGTTCTGCGTGGACCTCAAGGTACTCTATATGGCAAAAACTCCATCGGCGGTGCCATCAATATCCGTACTCAACAAGCCAGTGCAGATAAGCAACTTCGATTCAAATTGGGCTTTGGTAACTATAATTCCCGTCAACTGCAGTTCACTGCCAATGGAGCACTCGATGAGCAGGAGCAATGGCAAGGCAGGCTAACGGCCGATCATCAATACCGGGACGGCTGGCAAAATAATCTAGTTCGCGGCGGCGATAAGCAGATGGGGAAAATAAAGACCCGCCTGCGAGGACAATTACGCCACCAATTTGATGAGCAGTTCGATGCTGATTGGAATCTGGATTTCAGCCGAGACGATCTCAACTCCACTGGTCGTATTCCGGTTTCTGCAAGAGTCCCTCTGAACCGTCAAAACCACAACGGCAGTGCACTTCCCACTCAGCTATTTGCGGAGCTAGGCGGTAACTATGAAAACGCCACTAACGATTTGGCAGGCTATACCGATCGTACAATATGGGGCGGTTCCCAGCGCCTAAGGTGGCAGCGGGAACAATGGCAGCTGAGCAGCATTAGCGCCTACCGCCAAAGCCAATTTGATTGGCTAGAAGACTCATCGGGCTTACCAGCCAGCGCAACTGCCCAAACCGTCGACTTAAATGTTACTGAGAGCTATCGTGAATACTCCCAAGAATTTCGCTTTCAGTGGCAAGCACGAGAAGATTGGCGTTTGATCGCGGGCATTTACTACTTAAAGGAGCTTACGCGTCGTAAAGAAACTTTTTTCTTTACCGGAGCCGAAGCGGTTTCACAGCAATTTAACATCACCCAAAATCTCGCCTTGTTTGGGGAGATAGAATGGGATATCGATGAAAAAAATCATATCAGTATCGGGGCGCGATACAACTATGACAAAAAGACCCTAAACCAAAGCGCACTCAACGGAAACGCTCCGGCCATCATACTAGAAGACTTTGAGCATCAGCAAAGCAATAGCTGGCAGGACTTTTCACCTCGCTTAACCTGGCGACACCAACTACAAGATGAGTTAATGGTCTATAGCTCAATTGCCGAGGGAATAAAGAGCGGCGGCTTTCAGGGAGTGCCAGGCAATATTGAGGCTGCCCAAAGGATTATTCAGCCAGAGTCAGCTTGGCAATATGAAATGGGGCTAAAAGCACAATGGCAAAATCGTTGGCGCTTAAACTTAGCAACCTTTGTCACCCGCTATCAAGATTTGCAGGTCGTACAGTTTCGCACCATTGATAATTTTGGAGTATTCGAAACGACTAATGCCACCTCTGCCCGCCTATCAGGTATTGAACTAGAGGCCGTTTACTCACCAAATTCATATTGGTCATTTAACGGAAGCTATGCATACCTACATGCTCGCTACGACCGCTTTTTGGCTGCGGACGGCCGTGATTACAAAGGCAGTATTCTTAGACAATCTCCAGAACACACAGCCAATTTAAGCGCGAACTATCAAAGCAACATAGATGACGGCCTACTTAGCGGAAAGCTAAATTGGCATATAGGCGTTCAATATCAGGGCGAAAGTTATCGCGAGCCAAACAATCAAATTACCATACAACCGGCCATTACTTTATTGGATAGCAAACTCAGCTGGCAACCCAACGATAAGCCTTGGAAACTGAGCGTCTGGGGTAAAAACTTGAGCGATCGAGCCTATATCACCCACCTTTATATTTTGGGCGGCAACGATTATGCCCTTTACGGTACTCCTAGAACCTTTGGTTTGAGCCTAGAAGCCACACTGTAAATTGCAGTGCCTATAAGCCGGTAAGCCGGTAAGCCGGTAAGCATCTACTTAAAGCCAGTCTTTATTATCAACACTAAGCCCTAAATATTATTACACTAAATGCAACTTACTTAGATTTCCTGAAACCAAATCAAGGCAAGACCAACTATTGACCCAAACGGTCGATTATAAAGCATGAGCAAACGTTCTTTTTTCTCATCCTGTGTTAGGATGCGCCGATTAAGTGAAGCTTAGGTTTTTGTAGTAGATGAAGGTATATCAAGCACTGGTGGCGAAGGATGATGTCACTGCTCCGCTTGAGGCCATTGAAGGCATAGAGTGCATGAATATCATGGAGCATGATATTCACTCGTTTTTAGATAAAACTAAAGAAAAGATGGGTGGAGAAATTGACCTTCTACTACTGAACCTATCTGATTCATCGCTTGCACAACAGGATCATATCCTATGGCAGATTCGAAGCTCCAAACTGGATATCCCTGCCGAGATTCCCATTTACTGTTTGAATGAAGGCCCGCTTTCCAATTATTTAGCTGATGGGTCGCTAGAACCTAGCGCTAAACTCTATGCCCAATTGGAGCGCTTTTACGAGCGCCAAGCGCAACTGCTCAAACAACAGAGCAATAGTCCCCTTGATCGCTTTTTAGCTTACGCCTGGCCGAGAGAGAATTTTCAGCTGACTCCAAGGTGGCAGCTCCAAGAATACAGTAGTTACCAATACCCACTACTGGCCTGTTTGGGGGTTCAAGAGGAACAGAAAGTACTCGCCAAGTGGCAGCAGGCCGATATCCTCAGTGAAGCCGGACTCATCGATCGTGTTCGGCAATGCCCGCGCTGCGATAGCGAGCATTTAAACTATGTCGATATCTGCCCCCGCTGTAAAAGCATTGATATCAACAGCAGCGTTTCACTGCATTGCTTTACCTGTGGCCATGTCGGTGAGCAAGGCGAGTTTCAATTAGATACAGCCCTGCGCTGCCCAACCTGCCTTACTCAACTTCGTCATATCGGGGTAGACTATGATCGTCCACTAGAGCGCTTCCACTGTGCATCTTGTGATCATCGCTTTATTGAAGGCCAAGTAGTAGCGAGTTGTCACAATGGTCATAGGCAACGTCCTGACGAGCTGAAAGAGCGCCGGCTCTATCAATATGTATTAGGGCCAGCCGCCGAGCAAATTGCCAGCGTCGGACGCATCTTTGATAATCGCGCCTTGCAGTGGGGTGAAGATACCTCCATTGAAAATTTCAGCTGGCTACTGCGTTGGAGTAATGCCAGTGCACAGCGCCACCAACACCAACATTTGCTGCTATTTCTAAACTGGGAAGGTGTTGCTGAGGCGATCACACAATGGGGTGAAGATCGCGCCATGGCTCAAATAGCAGAACTACAAGAGCGCTTGCACAGTGTTATCCGCCAAACCGATGTGTTTGCTCAGATAGATGCTGACAAAGCTGTTATCTTGCTTTGCCACACCTCGATAAAATGGCTAGATCAAATCGCTGCTAAGTTAGCCAGTATTGAAGCCGCCAATGACGATTCGATATTAAAACTCCAGGTACGTAACTTCCCCCTGCCAAGCCAAGACTTACCAGAAAACACCCAGCAGTGGCTTCTAGCCCATGCCAATAAACTGGAACTCGATCATGTTATCTAGCATTGAGTTTTGGACGCTGAATACATTCTGGAATTTCTTTTACCAGCTGCCCAATATGGTCTTTATCCCCATGTTGGTGTTACTGGAATTACCCCTGATGATCATGGGCATTGTCGGTTGCCTACGATGGTATCAAAGACGCTACCTAGATGATCAGGCCGAGGCATTTAACTCAGCCAGCGTGCAACCAAGGCGCAACCCAAAAGTGTCCTGCATTATTACCTGCTACGCCGAAGGCGATGCCATTATTAAAACCATCGATACTCTGGCCGAGCAAGTTTACGACGGCAGCATTGAGATTATTGCGGTGGTTGATGGTGCGAGTGTAAACAAAGACACTTATGCTGCCGCCCTATCCTGCCGCGATCAGTTTTCCCAGTATCAAAATCGTGAGTTTGTGATCTTACCTAAGTGGCAACGTGGTGGCCGAGTTTCTACCTTAAACGCCGGACTAGCGAATAGCAGCGGTGAAATAGTCATCAATGTCGATGGCGACACTTCTTTCGATAACACCATGGTTAGAGAAATGGTGCGCTTGTTTGATGACCCTGATGTGCCAGCGGCTGGCGGCGCTCTACGGGCCCGAAATCACAGCGACAACCTACTGTGCAAAATGCAGGGCATTGAATACTTATTGTCCATGCAAACCATTAAAAACGGCTTATCCGAATGGAATTTGCTTAATAATATTTCTGGTGCTTTTGGGGCGTTTCGCAGGGACTTTTTACGACATATCGGCGGCTGGGATACCCACACGGCCGAAGACTTGGACTTGACCGTAAGAATTAAAACTTATTTTCAACGTCATAAAAATCTCCGCTTAGGCTTCGCTCCATTGGCGGTTGGTCACACCGATGCTCCAGCCAGCTTAAGGGATCTTTTAATGCAGAGATTACGCTGGGATGGCGATTTATTATTTCTATATCTGCGTAAACACTATAAGAGTCTATCCCCAGATTTAATGGGCACCAAATCTTTTATCTATACTTTGATATACGGTGTTGGCCAGAATGTCGTTTTACCGATAGTAGTATTGTTATACACCATATGGCTCCTGGTTACCTACCCATTGGTATTTTTTATCGCCTTAATGGCCTTCTTGTACACACTTTATGTATTCAGTGCTGGGCTGCTATTTATCGTACATATGGCACTGATTTCAGAACGTCCCAAAGAAGATATACGCTTTTTAATTTACCTACCCCTTTTTCCGCTATACACCATGTTGATGCGCTTTTGGTGTGTATTTTGTTTACTGAACGAGGTACTTCGTCGGGGCCATGAAGAAAGTTCAATGGCACCTTGGTGGGTACTCAAGCGCGGGAACAAGTTTTAAATGGACGTTAGATTTAGCCCCCTAAAACAAACTGAGCCAACTCGCGAAAATGGCGTGCAGCTGCAATATGCCCCGGCTAAACGTACCGCCTATAAGGCCCGCTGGTATCTTATTTTAGCCTTGGCCTTAAGCCCGGTGTTTCTATTTGCCTTATGGTTGTACTTCAGCTGGGTGACAGTTACTTCAGATGGGGTGGTATCTATGACCCCACAAAAATTAGTCAGCCCTGGAGAAGGAATTGTTGACGAGATTTTTGTTGACGTCGGCGAGACAGTACACAGTGGATCACCGCTCATTCGAATCAAAACACCGGTCTTAGATGCCGAAATTGCCGAGATTGAGCGAGAGTTAGATATTCTGCTTGGAGCGACAAAACTCAATAACCCAGAACTCGAACGCGTTTTGGAAAACAAGATTATGGCGGCCAAAGAGAACCAAATAAAAATGGCCGAGCAGCTTGCAGAATACCAACAGCTTTACCAAGCTCAAATCATTCAGAAGGAGCAGCTCAATCAAATTGAGCAGCTGAACTTTCAGGCTGAGCTTTGGTACAAGGAAGCCAAAAGCGAACGCTTGCGAGAACTCGCCGCTCAGCACCGTGATAATATCAGCGGCAGCCAAGCCAACCAGGTGCGTCAATTGCGCCAGCAATTAGTCACCCTAAAAGCGCGCCGGGAGATGTTTGTTATTCGCTCAACCGATACAGCCACTGTAAATGACATCACCGCTGCTGAAGGTGATATTGTCGGTAGCGGCAAGGAGCTTATGTATCTATCGGCACGCTCCGAAGCCAAAGTTATCGCCTACTTAGAACCTAAGTTCGTAGACTTTACCCAGCTTGATAGCAAGGTCAGCATTATATTCCCCAATGGCTATAGCACCGAAGCCTACATCAGCCAACCGGTAACCTTAATTCGCACACTACCAAGCCGCTTAGCAGATCCTTTTGAGAGTAATCGGCCAGTCTTGAAGGTAACGCTGTCATTTAGCGAATCCCTGCCAGAACGTCTCAGGGTGGAAGGCCTACCTGTTGAGGTGAAACATGGGAATGTGGTGATCGATAACCCGCAATACCAAGCGGCTTACTTCAAGAACTGGTTTAACTAGCTTTTTATCCTCCTTCAAAAACAAAACAGCTGCCGCCAGCAACCTTCAGATCGCTAATTAGCATCAATATAAGGAGGTTCCCCCTTGTTGTGGTGTTATAAAGCTTGAGCCCTGTCTAGCCTTTAGCTATGAATTGTGCAAGGATTAATCAACTTGTCGAACCGTCGCGACAAGGCTCACATAACAGCAATAAGAAGAGATGATGACTATGTCCACTCCCCAGGATGTGCAGACGCTTATCCGTAAAAAAAATCGCCTTCGCCTAATCATGGCGCTGGTCATTATGGCCTTGTACTTTGGCTTTGCCCTTGGTTATGGCCCACTGAATGAACTCTTTGCCGAGAAAATGGCGGGCAGCCTCATACCCTTTGGCTTGGTTTACTTTGTAGGGTTGATTTTTAGCTTTGTGATCATTGAGATGATCTATCTGAAAATAGCCAAACAGCTCGACCCGAAAGAAGATGAGGTAAGCCACTATGCGAAATAAAAGCCTATTGGCCGGCCTATTACTGCTAGCACCAGCTCTAGCTTTGGCTGCAGGCAGTATCGATGGTGAAGTAGAGCGTCAGAGCGTTAACCCTACCGCGATTGCCATGTTCTTGGTCTTCGTCTGTATTACTCTGTTTATCAGCTATTGGGCTTCTAAACGCACCAATACCAGTGCCGAGTTCTACACCGCTGGTGGTGGTATCAGCGGCTTGCAAAACGGCGCCGCCATTGCTGGCGACTTTATGTCGGCAGCCTCCTTCCTAGGTATTACCGCACTGATTTACGCAACCGGCGTGGACGGTATGACCTTGGCCCTCGCGGCCTTTGCCGGCTGGCCAATGATGCTGATCTTGCTGTCTGAGCGAGTGCGCAACCTCGGAAAGGTAACTTTCACCGATGTGGTAGCGCTTAGATTAGAGCAAACCAAAACTCGTGTGATTGCCGTTTTGGGCTCGGTATCCGTTGTAATTATGTACTTGATTGCTCAAATGGTCGGTGCTGGTAAATTGATCGAGCTGTTATTTGGTTTGCCTTATGAAGTGGCTGTTATCATCGTGGCCGCTTTGGTTATGGCTTACGTTGCCTTTGGTGGCATGCTGGCAACCACCTGGGTGCAGATTGTTAAAGCATTGTTACTGTTAAGCGGTATCACCATTATCGGTGTACTGGTGTTACACAGTGTGGATTACGATTTTAATGAGCTGCTTCAGCAAGCGGTTGATAAACACCCACGTGGTGGTGACATTTTAACGAACGGTGTTTGGATCAGCGACCCTATTCAGATTCTTACGCTTTTGGTTTCCATGATGTTTGGTACCTTAGGTTTGCCCCATATTCTGATGCGATTGTTCACTGTGCCGAATATGGAAGAGTCACGTAAGTCAGCGTTCTATGCTTCGGTCTTTATTGGTTACTTCTTTTTGCTGCTGATCGTGGCGGGCTTTGGTACCATTGTCTTTGTGATGGGCAATCCTGAGTACACCGACTCTGCGGGTAAGTTGTTAGGTGGCGGCAATATGGCGGCCATTCACTTAGCCAATGCGGTTGGTGGCGATCTTTTGATGGGCTTTATGTCGGCTGTAGCTTTTGCCACTATTTTAGCGGTGGTCGCCGGTTTAACGGTGGCAGGTTCAGCAGCCATCTCTCACGATTTATACGCGCAAGTTCTGTGCAAGGGCAAGCCAGATCCTGATAAAGAGATTCGCTTAACTCGTATCGTTACTTTGGTCTTGGGCCTCTTGGCAGTTGCATTAGGTATTGTTTTCCAGGAGCAAAACGTTGCGGTTATTGCGACGCTTCCAATGGTTGTGGCGGCCAGTGTTAACCTTCCAATTTTGCTGCTGTCTTTGTATTGGTCGAAGCTTACAACACGCGGTGCTGTGGCCGGTGCCATTGTGGGTTTTGTGTCGGCGATTGGTCTTATTATTATCGGGCCAAAGGTTTGGGTAGATATTTTGGGCTTTGAAACTGCCCTCTTCCCTTATGATTATCCAGCTTTGTTTACTATGCCTGCGGCTTTCTTAGCTATTTGGCTTGTATCTATTATGGATAATTCTCAGCGTGCCAAGCAAGATCGCGAGTGTTTTGATCGTCTGGTGCAAAATTCTGAAACCGGGCGAATTGCTTGATTGAGTATTCGTGCTGTTGAAAAAGCCGCTCTAGTTGGCGGCTCTGACAACCGACAAGCAAAAAGCCCAATATTGAAATTCAATATTGGGCTTTTTTCTTTGGTGGTTTCCGACCAGACTCTAGTCTAGGGGAGTGCTTTTCCGCTCCAACGCTGCATCCATGCAGCAACCCGTTCCATCCAGGAGCCTAGTCGCTCCAAAGCACTCCCCTAGACTAGAGCCTTACTCCTGCAATCTTTGTTATGATGCCACACTATTCCAAGCAAGATTTAATAATCACTGAACGGAAAGTTTGCGCCTGGCAAAAACACTGATCAGCAAGCCCATCACAAACAACAATCCGACCGGCATAGTTGGGATGCCATTGGCACCGCTACTCAATGCCAACTGAAAGCTGGCTACCTTGCCCGCTACGGTATTTGCAGCACCGTCTCTTGGCGTAATCTGGACACCCAGTGGACGGCCTTGATCTTGTAGGGTCGGTCGATAGTTGGCGGTTTTGGGTACAGACATCGCGTGTTTGGTATGCACTTTTAGTGCCGAAGACTTTTTCAACGGGCTAGTTGTTATAAACTCCTTCATGCCGTTTACCACTCTAAACCAACGCACTTCTGTGCCCTGCTCTGCATCGCCTTCATCATCTACATAATCAAAGCTTGCTATCAGCTCGCCTCCAACTTCGGGGCTGCCGCTAATTCGTAGGTTTTCAATACGAGGCTCATTGTTGCCGTTGCCATCGGCATCAGCGTCCAACAAATCTGATACAAAGTCGCCGTCTAAATCCGCGGGTTTATCCGCTGCATCCTTGCTATTGGTTTTATTGGCGGCCTCGTCGGCATCACTATAACCATCGTTATCATCATCGTCGTCGTTGCGATCGGATATTTTGTCACCATCAAAATCAGCGGGAGTATCCCCAGAGTCTCTTGGGTTGGTGCCGTTATCCTGTTCATCTTGATCGCTAAAGCCATCGTTATCATTATCGGTATCGCTCAGATCCGAAATATTGTCGCCATCAACATCGTTGGCCGGCTTGCTTGCAGCATCGTCAGGATCAGTACCGTTGGCCTTTTCGTCGCCGTCGCTAAAACCGTCGCCATCACTATCAACAAGGTTTTCGATATCATCGGGTACACCGTTGCCATCGCTGTCTACCGGCTTTTCTGCCGCCGAGATCAAGCTGGTATTGGATTTATGCTCGAAGCCATCATTGATACCATCTCCATCGCTATCTGGGTTACAAATATCACTGCCCAATTCTGACTCAAGTTGATTACTAAGCTTATCGCCATCCGGGTCAGCGTTCGCATCACTGGCATCATCTAGGCGTAATCGATAAGCCAAGCTGACACAGCTTGCTTGACTGGCGCTGGCCAATTCAAAGGAGTCGTCCATGCCATCATCATCACTATCGTGGTGGTATGGGTTTGCGCCGTTTTGTGCTTCCGCTAAGTTATTGAGTCCATCATTATCATAGTCAGCCGCGGCCTCATAATGTAATCCCGCGGTGCTAATAGCTTCACCGGACACTGGGTTTAGAAAATCGTTAAAATTCCCCAGCTGAAGCTTAGCCTGTACAAAAGCATTTAAGCGATCTGGAAGGTTTAGATACTGCAGCTCATACTGATCACTTAAACCATCACCATCAGTATCAGAGTTTGCGGGATTGGTTCCTGCCGCGTACTCTTCGGCCAGTGTTAATCCATCACCATCACTATCACCCGCCAAGGCTGCGGCATTGGGCATATTGGAGTCGATCGGATTTAAATCCAAACCGGTAAAGGCTTGATGATATGTCGCCTCAAAGTAGTCATCAAAACCATCGCCATCGCTATCCACTGTATCAGCATTACTACCAAAGAATGGGTGGCTAGCACAGCCAGGGTTTGGATCTTGGCGATCACCACTGCGATAAGGCAATGAGCTCGACGGTGGCGTACAGGCTTCTGCCTCTTGACCATTTATTAGCTTATCGCCATCAAGATCGGCATAGAATTCCGGGTAGCTGGGTATTTCAGGTCGGTCGAAACAGAATGGGAAAGGCTCTGCCACAAGCAAATCGAATTTAACCAGATTCAAACTTGGAAATGCCAAGAAATCAAAATCAAATAGATCCGGGAAATCAGGAATAGTAGGCAAACTGATGTTAAACCCGGGTAGGCTTACATCTGGCAACAGTGACTTCAATTGACTTAGGATGGCTTCAATAATTTTATTGGCCAACTCCTCTAGCTTATCCAAACCTGGAATATTACTAAGGCCTTCTAAAATAGAAAGTACTGTAAAGCTTGTGAAACCAGCATCAATTCGAATCTCAAATAAAGCGATAAGTTGAGACAGGGGATCAAAAAACGCATAAAAAGCATCTTCTAAACGCTTTAGCTGCTCTTCAATTTGATCCAGTACCGCCATTAAATCAGCAAGATCTGTTGGTGCCATAAAGGCATCACGAACTAACAATACCGACTGATCAGTGCTGTAAACAATAGTATCCAAGCCAACATTTTGATCAGCAGCAAAGTTCTTAATACGATCTTCAAGAGCCTGTCGGCCCGAAGGGAAACTGGACAGATCCACACTCGCGGCCACTGAGCTACGGTCGTAACGATCATTTTGACCAGTAACCATTTTGCTGGCTGTGTTCAAGATTGGATTAAATCCTAGAGGGGCATCAATATTAAATGTTACTGGCGTACTGCTGACCTGATACTGGGTTACACCGCCAACAGTGCCGTTCTCCGTGTAGACAAAGCTATCGACAGTGGTTCCCGCCGAACCATTACCCGTAGCAATAATCTCTAGGGCGTCCATCCCCTTATTGCCTTCGGTATTCGCCGCACAGAAAAATGCATCACTGTATAGGCCATAGCCCTTATCAACATACTGATAGAGGTTGTCGCTGGCGCGCTGCCCTTGTTGGGCTTTATCCCGCAACTTGGCTATTTTTTCGCGCAGGGGCTTAACGCCGTCGTTTTCAACTCGGCCAACGAAGTTCTCTACGCTATCAACGCCAGGTTTAACGGTGGAAATAATCTGTCGAATACGGGTGCTTTGAGCCTTGATAGGCCCCAAGAAGCTGGCCGCCTTTAGCATGGTATCGGCACGACCCAGATCACGTTTGATACGCTTTAGACGATCATGCAAACGCTTTACTTTTAATGTAGCATCATAAGCTTGGCTAGCGTGTACGCGCAACTGACCTAGATCACTATCCAAGTTTTCTAAGTTAGAGCTCAGTTTCTCTAACTCCGTGCCCAGCTGCACCGCAGAGCCAAAGTTGCTTGAGATATTTGGGCTAATTGGCTGTCGAGTACTTGGGAAAACAGGCTCGCTTGAGGAGTTTACTTTTAGCCCCGCAATCGCAAGGGCGCCTGTCACATCATTGGCTGCTTGCACCACAATATATCG
>JAOXRT010000251.1 GCA_025800365.1 Cellvibrionaceae bacterium
GTCGCCGAATCCAGTGGTGTGATTGATCGTATAGGTGATTGGGTCATTGCAGAAGCACTGGCTGACTCTCTACGCTGGTGGCATCAAACAGAGCAAAAAGTCCGAGTCATGGTAAATGTCGCTACGGCCCAAATCAGCGAAAACGGATTTAGTGGGAATGTGAATGACTTTCTAAGTCCGGTGCTAGCCACTGTAGGAGAGTCGGTATCAATCGATGAGCTCGATGATTTCTTAGGTGTTGAGGTTAAAGAGAAGATACTTGCGCGTCCATTTGATTCGGTTAAGCAGCAACTGGGCAATCTAAAACGCTGCGGTATAGGCGTGTCGGTAGACAATGTCGGTGCTGATGTCTCTGCTCTAAATTATTTAAAAAATAATTTAGCTTCACAGTTAAAAATCGATCGTGCTGTTATCAAAGAAGTGCCCGGCAACGAGGCGCAGGAGAGAATCGTTCGAGCCGTTATGGCCATTGCTCATATTTTTGATATGAAAGTTATTGCCACCGGCGTGGAATCCAAAGAGCAATATGATTTTTTGCGTGAGATAGGCTGTGACTATGTACAAGGTTTTTACTTTAGTCCTGCAATTAGCAGTGAAGATTTTAAGGCCTATATATGCGGCGAAAGTGAAGTGCAGCAGGCTTGCGCTTTGGAGCACAAATAAGATCTTTCGCTACCCCATGTAAAGAGCAATTAGTTTTATGAATAGGTTGAAATTTACTCTTATACTGTCTTTTTTCCTGATTGCCATATTGCCCCTTGGTGCATTGGTTTACATCAGTAGCGCCGTATACTCAGATATTATCCACAAAGAGGTGGGTAACTCCTTATCAGCGATTGCGGACCATAAGCTGACTCGCTGGAAAGATTATGAACAGCAGCAGCGTCAAAGAATAAAGCTGGTCTCTAGGTCCAGTGTATTGCGTGCTAATGTTACAAGCCTTAGGCGTCTTTTTGAGAGCGATAGTGAAGTAGCTCTAGAAAACTCAAAAGAAAGTAAGATTATTCGCAATATAGTGCGCGACATAAAGTCTGTTGCGGGCTTTAGAAGCTTCTACTTGCTCGACCCAAATGGAACGGTTTTATACCAAGATGCCTACAATAACAATGCGGGCTACAGTATTTACGAAGGCAGATATCAAGGTGGAGGCTTGCAAAAGCTCTTTGATCGTGCCTTGAATTCCTCTGAGCCTGTAATGTCTCCGTTTGTGGAAGATGTGAATTACCCAGGCACCTTTAGCTTTTATATTGCTATGCCCATCATGGATGGTGCGTCACTGACCGCTATTATCGTAGAACAGTTCGATAATCGGGAATTGATCAATATCGCACAGGATTACACGGGTATTGGTGAGACTGGTGAAATTGTTTTTGCGACGCAATATGACGGCTCTGCTTTACTGATGGCACCCTTACGCCATGTCAAAGGTGCTACTTATAAAAAACGTATTGAGATGAACGGAAAGTGGGCAAAGCCTATCCGCGAAGCCTTGGCCGGAAATAGCGGGGTGGAAGCCTCCTTAGACTATCGCCCCGTTCCTGTTTTAGCCGCCTGGCATCCTATCGAATCTGCGGGTATAGGGATGGTGGTTAAAATGGACGAGGCTGAGGCCTTTAGTCAGCTTGAAGCTCATCGCAGAGATATTCTTGTACTAATGGCAGCCGCTATTGTGCTAGTTGGCGTGGCTGGTTATTTTCTTGCGCTTCGCATTGTGCAGCCTGTAACCGATATGGTGCGCAGCGCTAAGCAAATCACCAGAGGCAATTTAGATCAAAAGGTACCTGACTCAAAGTGGTATGAGTTTAGCCAGCTGGGCAAAGCTCTAAATGCAATGGTGGATAATCTGAAAGAAACCATTAGCTCGGTGGAATCAGATCTTTGGTACAAAGACAGTATGACTAGGCTTTCAGAGGTCCTTGGTGCTGATCAGTCCACCCAAGTGCTTTCTAGGAATGTAATCAGGGTTTTATCAGAGCAGCTAGAAGCGCAAGCGTCCACGATTTATTTCTATGTTGGTGATCATCTAGAATTAATTGGTCACTATGGAATGGGTGAGGCGCCGGAGCTTGAAGCCTTGGTGTCGACTGAGCAAGGGCTTATTGGTCAGGCGATTCAAGATAGGAAAACCATCGTAGTTAATTCTAATGGGGACTCTGAAATTAAGATGGTGGTTCGCACCGGAACTCAAGAAACGATAGCGAATTCCTTAATGATCGTGCCGCTGTTATATCACGGTCAGGTGGTAGCCTTGATCGAACTGGCTTGGTTGGGTAGTCCCCATGAGCGGACCACAGAGCTTATTGATTATTCTTCAGAAAGTATTTGTCTTGCTCTAATTGCTGCCGAGCAGCGAGTGCAGGTGCAAAACATGCTCGAAGAAAGCCAGGCGCAAACCGAAGAATTGCAGGTCCAGCAGGAAGAGCTTCGGGTTGCCAATGAAGAGCTGCGCAAAAAAGGAATAGAACTTAGGGTGCAGAGTGAAAATCTTCGCACTGCTAAGGAAGAGACCGATCGTCAAGCGAGAGAACTCGAAGCCGCCAGTCGCTATAAATCTGAATTCTTAGCGAATATGTCCCATGAGTTGCGTACCCCCCTAAATAGCTTACTGATTCTTGCACGATCTTTGATGGACAACGAAGACGGCAACTTAGTGGAAGACGAGGTCGAGTCGGCAACGGTTATTCATGATAGCGGAAAACATCTGCTTGGCTTAATTAACGATATCTTGGATATATCTAAGGTGGAATCGGGCAAGATGCAGTTAAACGTTGAGGCAGTCAGCGTCTCTGATTTGCTTTTGTCAGTGAAAACCCGCTTTGACCATATGGCAAAAGAAAAGGGTTCAGAGTTCGTTATCGAGGCGGATAGTGATGTCCCAGCGCAGATTCATACCGACGGCGCAAAGTTAAATCAGGTGCTTATTAATTTAATTGGTAATGCCATTAAGTTCACCGAGCAGGGTTTAATCAAGCTTCGCATTCATGTATCTCCGGGAGTCGCTTCTGAAAACAATTTGAGTTTTTCCGTAGAAGATACCGGCATCGGAATACCTGAAGATAAGCTGCAAACTATCTTTCAAGCCTTTCAGCAGGTTGATGGTTCTATCAGTCGAGTATATGGCGGCACTGGTTTAGGCTTGTCGATCGCACGCAAATTGGCTGAGGTCTTGGGCGGAGACATTTCTGTAAATAGCGTGGTAGGGCAGGGTAGCTGTTTTAGTTTAGATATCCCCCTATCTGCCTTAGCCCCCTCGAATGGGCCACAAAAGTCAGCGTCCAGTTCGGTTGCGATCTTGCAACAAGAGGTGGCTCGAGCCCCTCTGGATGCCGCTGGGAACTATAAGGATGATAGGCAGAATCTACAGGCCGGGAAACCGTTGCTGCTTATTGTAGAAGATGACGAAAGATTCTCTGACATCCTACTGCAGGCTTGTCACCAGCAAAATTGTCAGGCGATTGTTGCGGCCGATGGAGAATCCGGTATAGCGATGGCCGAACAGTATCCCGTACAAGGGGTGATTTTGGATTATATGCTGCCTGGTTTAGATGGTAGCGATGTCCTAGCTGCGCTTAAATCTACAGCTGCGACTCAAGATTTACCTGTGCACGTATTTACGGCATTGGACGGCTTATCCGATATGCAGATTATGGGTGCGGTCGGCAAATCATTAAAACCTTCATCTCCCAGCGAAATTAAAACGGTTATCAATCAGTTAGTAAATCCAGATGTTACTCAGTTAAAAATGTTAGTGGTTGAGGATGACCATGCCACGTTCCTCGCGCTGACAAGGCTATTACGGATGGAAGGTGTTGCGCTAAGCCAAGCTCGATCAGGGCAAGAGGCGGTTGAGTTATTACGCGAGAAAACCTACGACGGCGTGATCTTAGATCTAGGGCTACCTGATACCAATGGCTTTGATTTGCTACAGCAGCTTGATGATGACGATAAGGCTGATTTGCCTCCGGTCATTATCTATACCGGTAGAGATTTGAGTTTAGAAGAGCAGGACAAACTTGGACGTTTTACCCAGCAAATAGTTATCAAGTCCGATGACTCGGCTGAGCGCATGTTGGAAGAAATCCATACCTTTGCCAGCTTAGTTTGCCGCAGTAATGAAATTCAGCGGGAGCAGCAAGGTGCTCCCGTTGATATTGAAAATGAAGAGTCATTACATACTAAAGAGCTGAGCGATCAGCAGCTAGTAGCCAATGCGAAACCCGCGGTTTTAAAAAGCGACGAAGATATCGATTTAGATGGCCGTACCATTCTTCTTGTAGATGACGATATGCGTAACACCTTCGCGCTCGCAAAAGTACTGCGAAAACGAAATATGATCGTGCATTTGGCCCCTGGTGGAGCAGAGGCCATTAAGCTACTGCAAGAGGAAGAGGGCGTCGAGCTTGTGCTAATGGATATCATGATGCCACAAATGGATGGCTACGAAGCTATGCGTCGTATTCGGGAAATCGAAAGTCTTCAAAATATTCCTATCCTAGCCTTAACAGCAAATGCTATGAAGGGCGACAAAGAAAAATGTTTGGAAGCGGGCGCGAATGATTATTTGCCAAAGCCAATTGATGTCGACCGTTTGTTAGTGTTAATGCAAATGTGGTTGCCACTTGAAGAACAGCCGGTTTAGTGAAAGAGGCTGAGCTATTTATTGACAATGACATTAAGTAATCGAGCAATTATGGATAATGTTCAACTTGGTCAGGAGGAGTGGCGAGAAGAACAGCGAGAGATTTTAGCCTTTATTCAAAATGAACTCGGCTGGAGCTACGAAGGTTACTCGATGGCTTCCTTGGAGCGCCAAATAGCTAGAGTGGCCCGTGATCTATGTGATGGGGATAGTCTCGCCCTGCTGCGTTGGTTACAGTTTGAGCCCAAGAAAAGATCTCGATTACTGAGAGATGCACTCACGGTCAATGTCACGGATTTATTCCGCGATCCTGAATTTTATCTTGATTTAAAGCAGCAGTGCTTTGGTTATCTATCGGAATTTCCCCGTCTTAAAATATGGATCGCTGGTTGCTCTACAGGGGAGGAAGCCTTTTCCCTCGCCATTATGTTGCATGAGGCTGGCCTGCTTAAGCGCGCAGAAATCCTGGCGACAGATTTAGATTTTGCTTGCTTGCGGCAGGCTCGCAGCGGCGTGCTGTCTGGGCCCTTTGCTAGGCAAGAGGCCGAGCGCTATCGTAAATCTGGTGGTCAGGCTAGCCTGCTAGAGTATTTCAGTTTGAGCTATGGCTTGTCTAAGCTTCGCCAAGAATTATTGGACCATATCCATTTTGCTCAACATGGTTTGCGCGGCTCAGCCCCCGGTGAGCAATTCCATATGGTGCTTTGTCGCAATGTGATGATCTATTTTGGGCCGAGTTTAAAGGCCAAGGTTCTGCAAGGCTTTTATAAGTCCTTGATACCTCGTGGCTATCTCTGCCTGGGTAATAAAGAAAGTATCGAGTTTCCAGAAGGCGTAGAGCTGCGGCAGCTCAGTCGCCACCGTATTTATCAAATTCAGCGCTAGCTGTACAAAAAACAACCTTCTTGTGCTTTGTCTCAGCTTTTGAACAGCTTACCTCAATATCACCAGTTGCCTATCAAAGACTCTTCCATCTCTCATGTATTAATCCTAGAATGTCCGGTTTTGGTGGTTTAGGGCCATAAGCTCCAGTCCACCACGAAGAAGGGCTTACCCAGCCTGATCCTATTAACCTAATTGAGTCTATCATCCATGAAAAAAGCAACTTTGCTTTCCTGCCTTTTATTGGCTGGTTTTGGTAGTCAGCTATCAACAGCGGCTATCTCCCAGACCAAGGGCGATTTTGAAGACAAATTCCGTCAGTTAGACGAAGTGCTACCTACGCCAAATATCTACCGCAACGCGGCTGGCGAGCCGGGCCAGCAGTACTGGCAGCAAGAGGTGGACTATAAGATCAAGGTTAAGCTTCTAGAAGACAAGCGTCGCATTGAAGCTAGCCAAAAGGTTTACTACAAGAACAACTCGCCTTACACCTTGAAGTACCTTTGGGTGCAATTGGATCAGAACAAGTTTAAAACCGACTCTATGGCAGAAATGACCACTGCCTTTGCCGGTATCGGCCGTCGTGGCCCTTCAACTAAGGCTGCCAGTGGTAGCGCACCTGCTAAGCTAAGCTTGGCGGAGCTGCGTCGTCACCAGTTTATGGAAGATAATGAGCTGGGTTATACCATCAGCAATGTAAAATCTTCCGGTCGCAATTTGGACTACACCATTGTAGGCACCAATATGCGCATCGATCTGCCTAAGCCATTAAAGCCAGGCCAGAGCACTCAGTTTGATCTAGACTTCGCCTTCAATATTGTTGAAGAGAATGCCGGTTGGGCTCGTGCCGGTTATGAGCACTTCCCAGATGACGCTCGCGAAGGCGGCAACGACATTTTCCTATTGGCTCAGTGGTTCCCTCGTATGGTGGCTTACACCGATTACGAAGCCTGGACCAATAAAGAGTTCTTGGGTCGCGGTGAGTTCACCTTGGAATTCGGTGACTATGAAGTA
>JAOXRT010000264.1 GCA_025800365.1 Cellvibrionaceae bacterium
CTGCTTGTAGAGCTGGGGGTGGAGCGGATTTCCACTAATCTGATTGCTGAGCGTGCGGGTATCACCGTGCCGGCACTGTATCGTTATTTTAAGAATAAATATGCCGTGCTTTACGCTTTGGGTGCGCGTTTGATGGATCGACAGAATCAGATATTAGTGGAATGGCATGAAACCTATTTTGACCCAAGTGAGCCCGAGAAGTTATTTGTTGAAGTCGAAGGCTTAGTAAGGCAAACCTATGATGTGACGCGTGAGCAGCCGGCCAGTTTGGCGGTGCTTTCTGCGATGCGTGCCATTCCAATTCTGCAGGAGGTCCGCTTGCAGTCCCATAAGCGTATGACTCAGTGGCTATTGAGTCAGTGGGAGGCCTTTTACGAAATTGATGATGAAGAGCGCATTGGCGTGCAAAGCCGAATGTCGATGGAAGTTGCAATGACGGCGGTGGAAATGTCTATCGAAGATGGCGAGACCTCAGCAGATATTGCCATCGAAGAGGCGGCCAAAATCATCGTCTTGTATTGGCGCGATATGATCAGTCGTATGAGCTACAAGGGTAGTTAATCCCTCTATTTTATTGAGATTGCTTTTTTACATGCCGGGAGCGTGGTATTTTTCTTTAGCTTAAAAGTTAGTTATGACTATCTTTTGTTTTTTGTTTGGGGTAAGATTCAAGCTGGAAGAAATATTCAGAATAAAAATACATCCATTAGTGGGCCTGTTTATGAATAGTATTTATCGAATTGTTGTGGCTTTGCTGTGTGTGGGCTTGATGGCTTGTGGTGACAGTTCGGCGCCAGCTGGAGAAGCTAAAGCCAAGGTTAATTTTCGACAGCTGCCAGAAGATCCTCAGTTGGCGGCTCTTTACCAGCGCAGCTGTATTGCTTGTCATGGAACCGGTGCTCCTGCAATTCCGCAGACCGGTGATGTGGCCGCTTGGCAACCTCGGGCCGCAAAAGGCATGGATGCATTACTAGATAATGTCATCAATGGGGTGGGTGGTATGCCACCTTTAGGAATGTGCATGGATTGTGAGCCAGAGCAATTCGAAGCCCTAATTGAATTTATGGCGGCTGGTACGCTGAGCAAATAACACCTTTAAGTCGTAGTTTTCAGACGAATTGAAAGTCTGTTGAAGAAAAGTGGTAAAAATATAATAGGCAATAGAATGACCAATCGACGTCAATTTTTAAGTGCATTGGTAGCGACAGCAACAACGGCTGCTGTAAATCCAACCATCAGCTTGGCCGCCTCGGCAACCTCCAGCTCTGATGCGGCCCCCGCTAAAAAGAAGCGTAGAATTCCCTGGCGTAACTGGTCGGGCTCTCAGGAATGTTTTCCGGCTGCCCGTAAGGCCCCTTCATCTGTGGTCGAGTTGCAGGAGCTGGTAGCGGCTGCTCCAGGTATTGTGCGCCCTGTGGGGGCGGGTCACTCCTTTATGCCTTTGGTACCCACCGACGATACGATTATTTCTTTAAGCCGCCTTGCGGGTGTTATTGAGCATAATGAGCAAAGTAATACGGCGCTTATCTGGTCGGGCACGCGCTTAGGCGATATTGGCGCGCCGCTTGCGGAGCGAGGGCAGGCACTGATTAATATGCCTGATATCGATGAGCAAAGTTTGGCAGGCGCGATTTCTACAGCAACACATGGAACCGGCGCTGGTTTGGGTTGTATGTCTAGCTATGTTGAAGGCTTGCAGCTTCTTACTGCAGATGGTGAGCTTATTGATTGCAGTGCGGACAATAATGCCGATATTTTTAAGGCAGCCCAGGTAGGCTTGGGTTCCTTGGGAATTGTGACTCAAATACGCATGCGTAATGAACCGCTGTATCGTTTGCGACGTGAAACTGAGTGGATGCCTATCGAAGATATTCTCGCTCAAGTTGATCAGTTGGCTGATAATAATCGCAACTTTGAGTTTTACTACATTCCATTCTCTGGCATGGGTTTTACGGATGTTCATAACATCACAGATGAAGAGCCTTCTCGCACCGAAGAAATGGATCAAAACGATGGCGCTAATACCTTAAAGAGCTTACGTGATTGGTTGAGTTGGTCACCTAAACTGCGCGAGCTGATTCTATCGTCTTATATGAGCAGCCTCGATAAAGAAGTGGTGGTAGCCAATTCCTGGGAGAACTATGCTAAAGAGCGTAATGTGCGCTTTAATGAAATGGAATACCACCTACCGCGTGAAAACCTAGTGGCTGCCTTTAAAGAGATACGCGCCGAAGTTGAAAATAACTTCCCCGAAGTATTCTTTCCGTTTGAGGTACGAGTGGTGAAGTCTGATGATATTTGGCTAAGTCCTTTTAATGGTCGCGAGAGTTGCTCGATTGCCGTGCACCGCTTTTTCCAAGAAGATTTTAAACCGCTATATGCCGCCGTTGAGCCCATTTTAAGAAAGTACGGTGGTCGCCCGCATTGGGGTAAGTTAAATACCTTAAGCGGTGCAGACTTAGAAAAGTTATACCCTCGCTGGAATGATTTTAAAGGTCTGCGTCAGCAGCTTGATCCGCAGGGCAAGTTTTTAAACCCTTATTTGAAGGGCATCTTTTCTTAGAATAATTGATATCAAGAGCTGGAAGCCGATATGCAAAAAACAAAAAGAAATATGCTGCTAGGTTTGGGGGCTGCAGGAATTGCGGCCGCAGCTTTAAAGCCTAGAGATAATGGTGGGGCGCATAGCGATTATTTTAAAGCGCTTAGTGATAATCTGGCACAAGCCGATGTGTCCCAACCTAGCTTGGTGATTGACCGAGCCAGACTAAAACAAAATATCGCAACGCTGCTTAAGCATATCAATAGGCGTTTTCACTTTCGAGTAGTGGCCAAATCTTTGCCGTCTATTAACTTGCTCAAAGAGGTGATGGAGCAGGCGAATACTAATCGCTTAATGCTCTTTCATCAGCCATTTGCGAATCAAGTTGCGGTGGCTTTTCCTGATTCGGATGTATTGTTTGGCAAGCCCATGCCGGTGGCGGCTGCCGAGAATTTTTATCGTCAGTTGCAGGGTGAATTTAATCCCGATGTGCAATTGCAGTGGCTAATCGATAGTCCTGAGAGGCTACAGCAGTATGCGGCATTGGCCGGGCGCTTGAAGCGCAAAATGCGCATAAATATCGAAATTGATGTGGGTTTGCATCGTGGTGGTGTGAATAATTCGGCCGATCTTTTGGCAATGCTGGAGCTCATTAAAAGCAGTGATTTCTTAAGCTTTTCCGGCTTGATGGGCTATGAGCCCCATGTGGTGAAGCTGCCAGGTAGCGCCGTATCTCATCGTGATAAGGCGATGACTGAGTATCAGAAATATTTAGATGTTGCGGTACAGTTCTTTGGGGCTTTGGATTCTAGCTGGACGCTAAATGCGGCGGGCAGTCCAACCTATCAGCTCTATGACGAAGGTGAGTTCCCTCACAATGAGCTGGCGGCCGGTTCCTGTTTG
>JAOXRT010000120.1 GCA_025800365.1 Cellvibrionaceae bacterium
CTTAACATACATTCGCACGAAACAGCCTGATTTCGCACTTTTTTGCCTCGTTGGTAGGAGGGGCGGCAGAGGGCAGTGGATCTCAATTTCTGGCTGGGGATTGCAACATCACCTAGCGAGTCGCCGCCGGATCATGTCGCCTACCGATCAGAACACGCGGCCTTGACTGTGGCTTTTCAGTCGCGGGGTATCGACGCGCAAGAGTAGGGCTGCGGGTGGAGCTGGGTACGGGTGCAATTCGTCAAATGGTTGATATTGATTGGTTTTTTGGCGAAAAGTGGTGCACCCACCGAAAAGTGCCTAGAACATATTGATACCATTAAATTAATAGAAAACCTAGAAGACTGGGAAGCTTACCTAAAGGCTGAACCAACACTCGCGTATCACCTTCGATTGCTTGATGAAGAGAGGCAAAATGAGCTTTCTCAACACAAGGAAAGTTCACCTCAGAAACCGCGAGGACCACGCCCATGAGCCGCCTCGCACCGTTTTCATTACGCCTTACCCATGCGGAACGTTCTCAACTTGAATCTCAGGCTGGGGGCATGTCGCTGTCGGCCTATATTAAGTCCGTGGTTTTTGCCGCTGAAGCTCCCAAATATCGGAAGCGGCGCAAACCACCTGTTGCGGAGCAACAGCTATTGGCTGAGGTGCTGGCGCGGCTTGGGCAAACGCGACAGGCCAATAATCTCAATCAAATCGCCAAGCACCTGAACCAAGGCACGTTAGTCGTCGATCCAGAACTGGAAGAAGATCTCAAACGTGCTGTTGCCGAAGTGGCATGGATACGAGCGACATTGATGGAAGCCTTGGGGGTAAAATCATGATCCTCAAAGGCTCCCAACGCTCTGGTGCAAAAGCTTTGGCCGATCACCTCATGAATGATCGTGACAATGATCACGTGAGCTGTTTAGAGTTGCGTGGATTTTTATCAGATCAACTTCATGGTGCACTCGCTGAGATGCACGCAATTTCTAACGCCACACACTGTAAGCAGTTCATGTTTTCCCTAAGCTTGAACCCACCAACGGACCATATCGCCACCGAACAAGATTTTCTTGAGGCAGCAGACCGCGCAGAACAACAACTGGGACTGAGTGATCAGCCCCGTGCTATTGTCGTGCATGAGAAAGAAGGCCGTCGCCACGCGCATGTGGTGTGGTCGCGCATCGACGTTGATGAGATGAAGGCGATCAACCTCCCCCACTTCAAAAACAAACTGCGGGATTTGTCGCGTGATCTGTTTCTGGATCATGGGTGGGTGCTGCCCGATGGCTTGGCAACTTATGGGAATAAGTCGCCTCTGAACTTCACGCTGGAAGAATGGCAACAGGCCAAACGCCAAGGGCTTGATCCGCGTGAGATCAAACAAGCGTTTCAGCAAGCATGGGAACGTAGCGATAGCCAGATCGGGTTTCAAAACGCTTTGGAAGAGCGCGGCTATTTCCTCGCCCGTGGTGATCGCCGTGGCTTTGTTGCCTTAGATGTCGATGGCAATGTGCATTCGATTGCTAAATGGACTGGTCTCAAAGCCAAAGAAGTGAACGCCAAGCTTGGCTCCCCTGACACCCTCCCCTCTGTCAACGCAACCCGTTCCAAGATCCGATCCAAAGTCACGGATCAAATGCGGGGCTATATCGGCGAGATAAAAGACCGCCAGCAAAAAGATATGGAGCCGCTACGCGACAAGCTGCGGAACATGAACAAAGCCCACTGCATTGAACGTCAGAAGCTCAAAGCTGGGCAGGATAAACGCTGGGCGGACGAAACTAAGGTACGTTCTGAGCGTCTAAACAAAGGTCTGCGCGGTCTGTTTGATCGCCTGAGCGGCAAAGCCAAGTCCATTCGCCAGCAAAACGAGTTGGACGCTCGCAAGTCTGCCAAACGTGACCAAAAGCAACGCGACTTCATGGTGGTGGAACAGATGAAAGAGCGCCGTGCCCTACAGCGCGAATTCCGCAAACTACGCCGTCGCCATGCAGATGATCGTAAGCGTTTAGCTTCAAGCGTTCGCCACTCTCTGAATGCGCACTCACGCAAACCAAACATTTCAAGACACCGCAAACGCGGGCCAGATTTATCACTATCACTCTAATATTAGGATTTTCAGATGTTTGATCTCGCTGATCTTGTCGGAACTGCGATCTTTCGCATTTTCGTCATCTCACTTGCCACGGGCCTTGGGTTCTTGGCGGGGTGGTTACTCTCACCGCAATCAAAAGGGTTTCGCAAAGTAATCGTCTATATCTTCGTGGGCATCTTCTTGATCGCGGCATTGTTCTTCAAGGGGTTTCTTGGCTGGCAAGCAGCCATCTTGCTCGCAACCGCTGGCTTTGTGTTTGGCGCGTCTTATTGGCTCACTGGCGCTCTCAAAAGTGTATTCCGCATGCCCGATACATTTGGTTCTAGCCGATGGGCCACCAAAGAAGATGTTAAAGATCACAAGCTCTACGGCACTGAAGGCATCCGCATCGGCAAAGTATTGGATGACGCCGATGAACCAGAATGGATTTCTTACAAGGGTGAACGTCATTTGATGACTGTCGCGCCGACGCGTTCGGGCAAAGGTGTAACCCAGATCATTCCAAACCTTTTGACCTATGAAGGTTCGATGCTTGTCATCGATCCAAAAGGCGAAAATGCCATGATTTCGGCACAGCGCCGCAAAGAGATGGGGCAAGAAGTCTATGTCGTTGACCCTTGGGGCATTACCGACATTGAGGGTGTTGAGCGTGCAAGCTTCAATCCGTTGGATTGGCTGAACAAGTGGGACAATGACATCACCGAAAACTCAATGATTTTGGCAGATGCCTTAATCGTTGCCGAAAACCACAATGACAGCTTTTGGAATGAAGAAGCCAAAGCCCTTCTTCAAGGTCTGCTGCTCTATGTGGCGTCTGCCAAAGAAGAAGACGGAAAGCGCCATCTTGGACGTGTTCGTGAGATTTTGGTATCCAGCAAAGATGAGCTGGAAAAGACTCTTACGAAGATGTCGAAATCGCAGCACCATATCATCAAAAGCACGGGCAATCGCTGCCTACAAAAGGATGAAAAACTGCGCTCGAATGTGTTGGCCTCGGCCCAAGCGCAAACCCACTTCTTGGACAGTGAGCGCCTAAATGAAAACATGAACGCATCAAGCTTCAAGTTTGAAGACCTCAAAACAAAACCCATGACGATTTATCTTGTCCTACCAGCAGATCGGTTGAACACCTTTGGACGTTGGTTGCGTCTGTTGGTGCAGCAAGCCATCACCATCAACGCTCGCAACATCGAGGACAAGCCGAAGAAACCCGTTCTCTTTATCTTGGATGAGTTCGCCGCCCTTGGTCGCCTGAGCATGGTTGAACAGGCTTTTGGCCTCATGGCAGGCTTTGGAATGCAGCTTTGGGGCATCGTGCAAGACCTCAGCCAGCTTGAACGCATCTATGGTGAAGGTTGGCAATCCTTCATCGCCAATGCGGGCATGATTAACTATTTCGGGTCCAGTGATCAGAAAACGGCTGAGTATTTCTCCAGCCTTTGCGGTGAGCAAACGGTTTGGTCAGTTTCGAATGCGATCTCACAGACATTTGGGAGCGGTAGCAGTTCGGGCGGCGGGACGTCTTCAACGAGCAAAGGGCATACAAGCACAACGTCCTTGGCACAACGCAAGCTGGCCTATCCCGATGAGTTGATGCGCCTCAATGGCACTGAACAAATCGCTTTCATTGAAAATATGAATCCGCTCCGCGCCGACAAGGTTCAGTGGTTTGATGATGATGAACTCAAATCGCTTGGCGTCGATCTACACGCCGAAGAAACTATTCAACCAACATCCAGCGAAGACATTCTCAATATGGAGATGACCGATGAGTGATAAGAAAACACCTGAAAACGACGTTGAAAACCAAACATCACAAGAAGCCGAAGATACGCGCGTTGTCGCTGAAAAGGATGGCACTCAAATACGGCACACACCAAAAGACCAAGTATTCATTTTTCAACCTGATTTTTCGCCAACGGGCGCGGCTCCTGTCAAAACGCAGACATCAAGTCATGAAACCGCTGTGGTTGAGCCAAGTACGCCGAGTACAGAAGAAAGGTTAAAGAGTGTCGATCTCAGCCGCAACGATATCGATGTTCAGGACACCTACGGAAATTACACCGTTCTAGCCCGTATCGACGATGAATTTAGTGATAAAGGCATCGATGGCGGAAAGATATCTAGACTGACAGTAACCGAGGGCGAGCTGGGCAATGAAACCATTCTTGCGCATTTTGCCGATGGGGAGTGGGTGAAGAAACCAAGCACATTTTTGACGAAGCAAGCCGTCGAGGAAGCTATTGAACGCGATAATGGAGAAGTGCCCCAAAAACCTGAAATCAACCAAGACTTCAAGAAAGCACATGATCCTGACATAGATATCTAATTGTCGAAAAAGGTCAGCAGTTATGATATAGTGATCTATGGATAAAATCACAAATACGAGAGTCTTACCTGCCGTTCCTTCTGCCGAAATGATTGGGCGAATGGTCGAAAATGCCTTTGGCGTTAAAGAGGCGGTTCATGTGCCACGCTCAACTTGGTATTTTTATGATTGGTGCCAAGAAAACGGTTTGGATATGGTTGGTTGGGTTCGAAAAATTGACGAAGCACGACCATCAAATGTTGAATTTAGCTACTTCCTATGGGGTTGTCTTTGGAAGTTGGAGTGTAGTCGATATAAACAAGGATTGCCTTGCCCTCCTGGTAGCCCGCCCGAGGGCTATGCTGATTTTCTTGAGAAACTTGAAAGCGGTGTTTTTACCGAAATGAATAAGCCACTGACCAAGGATGAAGACTAATCAGTATGGATAAAATCAAAAATACGAAGATCTTACCTGCTACCCATTCCGCCGAAATGATCGGGAGAATGGTCGAAAATGCTTTTGGCGTTAAAGAGGCCGTCCATGTGCCGCGCTCGACTTGGCAGTTTTACGACTGGTGCCAAGAAAACGGCTTGGACATGGCGCATTGGGTGCGTGAAATCGACAAAGTCAGATCGCCTCGTGTTGAATTCAGCGATTATCTATGGTCGTGCCTCTGGGGGCTTCATTGTAGCCGCTACAAACAGGGGTTGCCATGCCCGCCATGGTCGCCACCTCAAGGTTACGAGAGTTTTCTGAAAAAAGTTGAAAGTGGTGAAATGAAAGAGATGAATAAGCCACTGACCAAGGATGAAGACTAATCAGTGCAGCTTAACTTTTTCTAGCTCACCCAAGGCCTTATTCATGGTTTTTGACATTTTGGGTCTACCAACATGAACGCCTCTGGCTTTAGCGGCTGCCATGCCCGCCTTGGTCCGTTCCGATATCAGAGACCGCTCATATTCTGCAAAGACAGCAAGCTGACCATAGAGCATTCGTCCAACTGCTGTAGTCGTATCAATGCCCTGCGTAATTGCCTGAAAATCTATACCCCGCTCCCGCAAATCACTTAATAACTGCAACAGGTGGATAGTTGATCGCCCCAAGCGATCCAGCTTCCAAACGACAAGCGTATCCCCTGCCTCAAGGCTGGCAAGCATCTCATCCAAGCCACAGCGCTTGGTGAAAGCACCAGACACACCGTGATCGCCATAGATCACCTCACAGCCAGCGGCCTTCAAGGCATCAACTTGTAAATCCTCGCTCTGATCCCGATCTGACACACGCACATAGCCAATCTTGCGGCCTTTGATTTTGTTAGAACTCATACCCTGATCGTAGCAGGCGGATTTCTTCTCACAATGCCGTTTCATAGCGCGTTCTCCGTTGCAAAAAGGGTTCCCTTTTCAGACCCGCGCATACGGTCGATTTGAGGCAAAAGTACTGACCAAAAAAGTTGTGGATAATCAACGGTCAGATGACTTTTGTGATGATCTGTGACACATCTACTAAAAGGGAACCCTTTTCGTGAACTCGCCAATTGCAATGGAGAGTTCAGATGGCGTCATACTTTGTCAAAAGCGGTGTGTTAACTGCCATTAGCCCAGCCGATAGCGGCCTCCTTCTAGAGATCGCAGATGTGTCAATTAAATGGAACGATGATGAGCGGTGGAATCGCCGAAAGCTGGATTTAAAAGTTGGCGATGTCATCGAAGTTACAGGCAAAGTACACGATGAAAACACTCGCACACCGTCATTCGAAGGTAAGGCGCTGTATGTTGCTACAACTGACGAAACCTACGGTGTTCCTATCGGCATTGGGTCATTTGTAATGTTCATCGCTCTTACAGCTTTCGCCTGTCTTCTGGCGTTACTGAGCTGTACGGTGATCCTTGCACCCGCAACAGCACCAGCGTTATTTATCATATTAGGCAAACTGCCAGACTTCTTTGTCACGCGCAAATGCTGGCGCATGTTGCCCAACAATGCAGGCGATACCGAGCAACTCGCACCTGCTGAGTAAAGAACCATAAAGCATCTACAGGACTGCGATCAGGCGGCACTTAAGCCGCCCGATATATCAGCCATTCGCCCGCGATTTGTGCTTCGGTGTAATCCATAGCAAGATCACGGGCGATGGCCTCCATGTCGATGTAGTGTGACAAGTGCTCTGGGATGTCACCAAACAGACCTTCATCGATAAACTGCTCGGGTAGCTCCTTCATGCTGCCCACATGGTAGATATCAACATCAAAATCTGATGGGGCAACACTGTCAGGATCAAAGCTGTATCCGACCTCGCCAACAGCAATGATGAACACGGTTTTGTCGTGATCATCCCAGCTATCGCAGGCGTTAAGATACCCGCTAATGTTGGCCTGATTGATCCCCCATGCTTTCGCCAGTTCGCAATCGATATGATCACCATCAATGAATTGGATTTGGTACTCTTCGACGGGTGTGCCGAACATGCAAACATGCCCTTTTGAGCTGGTTTGAAACGCCTCATAGCTTTCAAAGTAAAATCCTGTAGCGGCTAGGTTATAGGGCTGAGCATATAGTTTAGGCATCGTCTTTCTCCTCTCGTTTATGACGGGTTGCGCTTGCAACCGTCTGGCTTCCGCCGAGGAGCGGGTGTTCAAGGATCAAAGGTGCCTAAGGCAGGATCGCAGCCACGCGCAGCTGCAACGCATGTGAAGCGAGCATGGCGAGACCCCACCCTTTGATCCGCGTGAGGGCGGCAGCCCTAAGTTATGAATGAAACTTGATTTTTTGAATTCAGCACATACGCTTCTGTTATTGCTAAAGGAGATTTCCAAATGACAAAGAAACTGATTCCAATTCTTCCGTTGATTTTTGCCACACTTGTTACGGCTTGTGCGCAAGGTGGTGACGCCTACGGCGATGGGAATGCAGGCAATGCCACCAACACAGTTAACCCTACAGTTGGCGACATAAACCTATGAAGCGGTTCAAAACCATCCTTTTGATCGGAGCTGTTATGTCTCTCTCAGGTTGTGCTGTCGGGGGCGACGGCACAGGTGCATACGGAGACGGTGGAGATGGCGTTGTAAAGATCGAGCCTCAAGTGATGAAGTTTGGGCAAAGTTGTTTCGAGCGAAATTCAAGACAACGAATGTGCGTCATGCCACAACCCTTACCCGTGGGTTCTGCATGTTCTTGCTTCACTCCATTCAGTCCATATCCAGTTGAAGGCACAGTCGACATTTAATGCCGATGACTATATTTGGACGTGATTTGGCTTTGACAAGCTGGCGGCATCCAATCGGCGGACGGTTGGTCTGGGTTCTTAGGGGCAGGAACGCCCAAAAGTCGATGGGTGCAGGGAGAGCGAAATCTCCCAACGAGAGATCAAACAGCGATATGTTTGAATGGCTGGGATGGGTTCAACACCGATCTCAGCCATTGGCTTTGGGGGATACAACGGGGGAGCGCAGCAGCCCCCTTGTCAAGATCGTGTGGTATTACCACACACATCTTGCAGCACGACTTTGTGCTGTGAGATGGTCGAAGGGATCGCAGCGTATGGTGTCAGGTGATCTAATTGTCGGGTAACATAAGAAACATTTTAACCTGAATGATCACCATTTCCCTCTCAAAGAAATTGGCTTGAGGTGGATGTTCCGAAGCATTCCGTTTTGATCCATGGTAGCGGCTGAAGTTTGAATTTTCTTTGGTGTTTTTTTGAACCACTGCGCACACAGATCAGCTAAATCTTGAGTACCTAGGTGATTGACAACGGGAGTAAGTATTTCGCTTGATAAAGCCAAATCATGAAGCAGGAAAAAATCTCCTGCTTATTTCATTTCGTTAAGCTGCCCTGACATCTGGCTTCCTCGTCTCTGAAACATCTTAGGCTGCATAGTAAAGGCAGTAGCCTTCAGCTCACCAAACCTTGGCGCCATAAAGTCTATCAGCCAGCCGTCTGCTTCTATCCAGCAATGAAAACCGTCACTTGTGCATGTCATTCCTAGTGGAGTTTTCTCTCCAAAGCAGAGGACTTGCTGGTCTTCGCCCAAGTGATACGCTGCAAAACCACATCGTACCTTTGGACGAAGTCCAAAGTGATCTGATAAAATGTTAGCGCCAAATATGCTGTAGTGTATGCATGAATGGCTAGTGTCTCCTCCCTCGCTTTCGATCACTGCCGATACAATTTGGAAAATACGCTCGTAGTCTTTTAACTTAATAAGCATAGATCATTTTTCATGCGGTCTCTGGGATACGCATATCTTAAAGATTTGAAACTTGATGTGCGTAAATCGTTTCATTCCTCAACCACCTCTTGGTGCTCTTCGGTATCGTCTTCTGGCGCTTTGGCATCGCTTGCGGGCTTTTGTATCAACTCCAATGCGTACGGTATCCCGAATTCTTCTAACCGCTGGGCAGTCGTACGCAGGCTCACTTTGGAAAAGAAGGGAATTCCAAGTGAGCCATCGCGGTAAGGTTTGCGCATAATTCCAAAGACGACTTTGAAATTTTCCCTAATGGGTTTTTGTGACGCAAGTGGAAGTATCGCCTCAAAGTTCGTCGCCTTCTTCTTCGAGTTGCGTCGCTCTTTAACGATTTTCCGCAGCTTTTTTCTAAAGTCTTTGTCTGAAACAAAGGCTTCTGCACTAACAATGCCTTGTGCCCAAAGGTGGCTGATTGAGTGGGACGAGTGACCGTCTTTTAAGTGAATAAATTCACCCTTGTCAGAAAAAAAATCGCAAGGTTCAATATTGGCATATTTGACACCGAGTGGGTTAATTTTCTCCTGATCAAGTTTAAGAAGATCGTCTCGGTTTGCGTCTATGTCCACAATCAGTTCACGTTCATTTCTACAAGAAGTAGCTCCTATAAGCGCCACTTTCTCGATCTGCTCGAATGTGTTTTCGATATCTGCTTTGAAATTGTCTTCAACACGGTACCAATCACCAGAAAAGAGGACGTAGTGAACATTTTGTCCATGCTCCTCTCTGCTCGCTTCATAAACAAAGCAATCGTAAACTCTCCAGCCTTGTGAAAATTTATCGTCGTCATCTCTTTTAGCTCTAATCGCGTGTTTCTGCTTGAGCTCTTCAATGTCGCCAGCAAAGCCAACTCGAGATAACTCGAACACGTAATCTTCTATTGAAAGGCTATAGTAATTAACGCCGTGACTGCCGAAGCCATTATAATGCAAAGCCATGCCTTCGGTGTAGTCAACGATTTCGGGCGGCGACATGTGTAGGTCTGCATGATTTCCCGCGATTAAGTCTTGGAGTGAGCTAAAAAGCAGAGTGTCGAGTTCAGCTATAACATCTTTTTCGGACACCAAGCGCATTTGGTCTATCCATGAAAAATCTGTTTTATATTCTTCACTGTTAAACGCTTTGAGGAGTTGTGTGCAAAGTGCCCCCAACTCGTCCGACTTGTAGTGGGTCGTTAGTCTTAGTGAGTCTTTTCCCGCAAGAAATTGTGCAATTGATTTGTCACTCGGAGTACCTGCTGCGACACGCGCCAAATCCCTGACCATATCCACGCCAAACTGCTGAAGATCGCTGTCTCTGCTGGCTTGAATGCGTTTTTGCATCGTAACGGCATCAGGAGTTGCAGTATCAAGACTTCTCAGACCGGATCGTGGAACTGAATTGAGCGTCACTTTCAACCCAAATTGCCTAACAAATGCGTCATTGTTCAGAGCGACATGTGCATGGCCGAAGCAAACTGCGAAAATATAGCCATCTATAGGGACAAATAGCACTGCGCCAGCGCCGCTGGCGAATAAGTTTTCGGGCAAATCTGAGCTTTGTTCTCTTAAAAAATCAGCCCAAGGTGGTTCGTTGCTATAGATTTGTCCAACAAACAACCTTGCTCCTTCGACAGAATTCCAAGGTCTTTCTTCGAGCGCTGTTTCGCCGCCAAGTTTGAAGCTTGGCCCAAACGCACTCTCTAAACTACGGTTAGTCCTTAAGAGTCTGATATTGTATGTATACTGCTTTTCTCTGGCCATAATTCTTTATTTCAATGTGTTAATCAGCCATTCTATTTCTCTTCGAGCTGAGGAAATTAGGCTCCTATATGAATGAATTGATATATTTTGAGCTAAATTTTTTGGTGAAATACCTTCCTTGCGCTTCTTTCCCAAAAGGATGATTTCTATTGGTTGGTCCGAGTTCACATGCGCCTCTATATCGTCCCTGTACTCTTCAGCCTGAGATACATGTTTGCGGCTAATCACGATATCAGGTTTCTTAAACTCAAACAGAATGTGTTTGTCGTCCCAAGAGCCGCACAAGAGTAAATCAGGTCGGTTTTTTGACGCATCTCCACGATACTTTTTGTCGAAGTATTGTTCGATAACATTCTTCAATGTCTTATTGGAGGAAATCATTGAGTACTTATTGCCGAATACCCACAAGTTTTTTTCTAACGCTTTATGGATTACGTCTTCACGTGTATCAGGCTTTCCAATTAAGGCATCCAGATAGTCAAGAAATTCAATTCTTCTGTGAGCCTGAGCTTGCATGTGGGCCATTTCGACCAAGCCAAAGTCTGATAGAGCCTCAGCAAACAGCAACACTTCACCATTGCTAGCTAAGTTTATTTTTTCCAGAACTTCCCAGTAGCCGTCCAATTCCATAGCATCTAGGGCAACGTCTGCAATAACTTGAACGCGCGTATCACTTTCCGAATAGTACTTTGATAAAATTTTATTTAGCGCGTTTTCTGCAAAACGCCGCCTGTGTTCGGGCAAATTTTCAAGCCGCTGATTTATTTTTTTCTGTATGCGGGCTTTTTGAAGGTTTAATTGCCGATTGTGGGTAGATTTGAGTTTGGCCTTTACCTCAGAGTGAACAAATTCTTTTACGTTTTCATATGCCTTGCTACTCTCGTTTACCCCTCCCCAGTCGGCTGTGACCATTCCCGTAGTGTCTGGGACTGATATTTCGCCAGTTAGATTTTTGAGCAATTTGGCTGGAATTTCTTCATCATCTTCAAGGCCAAAAAATGAAGGATTGCCGACAATTTTTCCGTCCACACGAAGACTGATGCCTGCTGTCTTGGGTTTGGACTTATTGTCAGTGATTGTATAATGAAGTTCGGCGTCACCTGCTCCTTGAAGAGTTTTTTCTTTCTTGACGTTGTGCCCTGGTAGGTCAGCGAGCCCAAGCTTTTCACCGTTTACGTGAATTTGAAATAGGCGCTCTTGCCCATACTCCCGAAAAAGGATTTCTTTCAGTTTTTCAGGCGTGGGATAGTTTAGGCTTTGATCCAAAGAGTGCAGTTCGACAACGCAGCCGCTTTCCTCACCGTTAGCTTCGGAAACCTCCATTTCAAGAGGTATCTTTTCCAAATCGTCATTTGCTTCTAGGAGTTCTGTTTTGTCGATGGTTAAAGTGCATCTTGTTACCCCGTTGCCAGAGATCATTTTCATGGATGACGCAAGGGTTAACCCAGCAAACTTGCCTATGCCTTTCCTACCTTTGACCTTTCGTTTGTAAAGTGGGGTTATCTCGCCTGATCTACGCCGTTTGTCACTAGCTATGTCGAGGTAGTTCTTTCTAATTTGTTCCTCACTCATTCCACCACCATCATCTTTGATCAAGATCGGCATCGGCATTAGAGGTGGCGGCAGTTCAATCCAGACATTTAATGCGTCTGCGTCCCACGCATTGTCTACAAGTTCTTTTAACGCTGCTTCACTAGAGCGGTAGGTCTCGCCAAGCAATCTGGTTAATCTGGGATTTACTAAGAAATGAGCTTTGTTATCCATAAGAAAATGTTACCAAAGGTTGAACTGTCTGCAAGTGATTTTAGCTTCCTTCCCACACACAAATTGCATTAGAGAGAAACCAATTGAATAGCTTAATCCAAACTGTTGATTGCATTCATTGGTCGCACACCCTCGAAGGGGTTCGTCTCATACACGAAATTGAAACCGAACCTAAGCTGGAGTTCGGTGTTAAGTTTTTTGACAGTTTGCTGGAAGCATGGCGCAAAGCTGCAAAGTTGAGCGTCAGGGCAAGTCTTCCACACGCTGTCGACTTCTGTGTGCGGCATGAAATTGCGCATTTGAACTTAGGGCATCTCAAGCTGTTAGAAGATCAATCAACTTTCAATCTGATTTCAAAACGGTGTCATAGTTATGAAGCATATGATGAGTTTCCAAGGATCGAGAGAGGTATGATCGAAAGGTGTTTGGAACTACAAGCCGATCATGAAGCAATAGACGAGATGGTTGGTTCGTTCTTGCTGAACGGTGACTGGGTGACGTTACGCGTTAAGATAGTGAGCATCGCGGCTGTAATGGTCTTAATTGAGACAGTAGATGCAATTAATCCAGCGGCAAGTATCAGCCATCCGAAAGCAGCTACACGTATCTTTCAGTGCCTAGGTCACATGAGTGAACTGTGGGCCATTAGCGCGAGCTTAAAGGCTGACGCATTGCTTCCTTCCGAAGAAATAATTCAGCAATTTTCAAAAGAGGTTGTTTTGCCTGCATACCATGATGCAGTTAAATTGGCGCAATCGACAGGGGCACAGGAAATTGTAGCAGACTTGGGAGAGCCTGCGGATTTCTTTGGCGATATTGCTCGTGCAAAACTAGGACAATTGGGTGAGCTCAAAACCGTTGGGGCGAGAGAGTGGGCAGAGCTTAAGGGCGCGAACGAACTACTCTTGCCATTAGTCGTGAAATTTCAAAGCCAACAAAGCTCATTAGACTGAAACAGTATCATTAGATGTTTGAACGCGCGCCGACGGGTCAAATTGGGTCAATAACTACCCTATTAGAAATATACTGTTTTTGACAAAAGAGGTTGTCGGCTCTACGGTCTGGACTGATCCGATATCGGGTATTTGATGTGTGGGGAAGCAAATGGCTGTGGAGAAAGAAGCGAATTCAGTATTTGATACGCTTGTTGGTATAGCAAAGACGGCAATTCAATACTCAGCTGAGGCTGGCAAAAATCGCGTTTATTTGTCAAGGCAGCTTATCCGAGATTTTCGCGTAAAAAAAACACGGTTCTCGCCGATGTTCAGAGCCTACGAAAGCGAAAAAGTCTTTCTCAAAGACCGTGAGCTTGAAGATAATCTCGGCGAGATGCGGGATTCTTATGCGTCACTTGCAATTGATCATTTCAAATTGGAAGACATTATTGCTGATCGCAATTTAGAGTCTCTAGAAGACCGTTTCCGAGAACTTTATGCACTGGAAAAAATAGTCGAAAATGCCACCATTTCTCAGGCCTACACGCCGTATTTGGGCGTAGATAACATCGTGAATGAAGTGAGTTCTCAGCCCCCCTTGGTGCAACTACAGCTAAAAAAATTCTTTACTATTAAAGCTATAGCGTGTTATGTTAATGGTATTAACTTAACGATTGAGAATTGTGACAAAATTATTTTGGCTGACGAGGAGTTACGAAAGCACAACCTGAAACTTATTGTACAGTCTCTGATACAAGAGGCATTTGAAATCGCGTGCAATAGTGAAGAAGAGCGTCAAGAATTCATTGATGGTGTTTACCATGCCATGACAGGCAAGGTTGTGCCTAATTCTCCTGAGAGGGTCGAACCTCCAACGGTAGCGCCAGAGCTTTATAAAGAGCGAGTGGATCGTAAGGAGAACCCTATTGCCTTTATCAGGCGAGTTTACGGGCCTTGGCTTGGGCGGGGTATAACGAGGCCTCAGTTGAAACACCTTGATATGCCTCTATACCAAGGTCTTTATCGTTTTCTTCGTGACAATGATGAACCTACCGACATTCAGCTTGGTTTGCCAAAAGTAAGAGGAACTCACGCTTTCAAACGCGCTGCTGACGGTAAAAGCGAAGGTGGGCCGCGGGTATCCGATGAGGCAGAAACTGCACAACGTGAAAGAACTGTTTGGGTTAAAAGGGTAGATAGGATGCCCTAGTAGTATACTAAATTAGATAGTTGTATATTTTTTCTTGATCGAATCTTTCATTTGAACAATGGTCGGTTCAACCGCGAGGCTTATCCAATATTCGGTTGGGCGCACAGAGAGCGACACTCAGTTCTCTTGAAGGGCTTCGCGGTCATGTCGAAGTTAACGGGAGTCCACAGACATGTTTAATTTTTCCTCTCTACCAACTACTGCATCACATTTGCTCCACATGGCGGACAAGCTTAAGAGCAACCCAAATATCGTCGTGCCGATTTTGGCGCTCCTCGCCACTGTTTGTTTCACTGCAGGCATTCTGGGAGTGAAAGGCAAACTTTTTCCCGCAGCACTAGGTTTCTTTTATGAACGGGTTCAGTCTGAAAAAATTCGTGCATTTGTGTTTGGAGTTAGCACGTCAGCTATCGGTATGATTTTCGCTGGCGTCGCCTTTCATAAAGCTGCTCTAATTGCAGGACCAATGATGGCAGCATTTGGCGTAGTCGGAAACGTCTGGGCTGGCGTCTATATGGATGACAAAAAGACTTGGGACCTAACGATGTTCATCGTTGCACTGGTTATTGTGGTGCTTGCAGCTTTCTTGGCATACCTCTCCACTCCCACTAACCAATAAGAACTGAAATTTAACGGCCCTGAATAGTTGGGGCCGTTTCGCATCTGAGTTGATATTGCTAACCCAAATTTTGGTTTGAAAGCTTATCTTCGGGTTCGCAGCTTTCGAACAAGTCTTCTACAAGCATCTTAGTCGTTATTAGCTGATTAAGTGCATCATTTGGGCCCAATAGAAGTTTACTTCGTTTATGTGACACCGAATTTCTCAGTGCACGCGAGGCGGTCCAGCGTTTAAGTTCTTCATCGCTAACAATTCCCTGAGCGTGCGCCCAAATTTGCTGCTGTTCGTAGCGCCCTTTTGCAATCTTTCTTGGTGCGCCTGCTTTGATGACTGCTTCGCCGAACGCGCTTTCTCCAAATCTAAACAACTCTTCGATGCCAAGTGTAAAAAGCGGGTAGTGATAGCATCCATAGACCATGCAGCTCTGTGCTCGCTCGAACACTTCAATCAGAAATTCAGGAATACTTATCTCGATGTTGACTGATAGTATCATGTCCACCCAAACGTTGGTTGGGTGAGTCAGAGCACCTATACCTTTTGTTGACCAGCAGTCTAATCTTGAATCTCTCTCAAGATGATTTTGGACTGTAATAGTTTCTTTTTTTACCGACCTAATTCTATCCATTGGGATTTTCGATCTGATTATCGATGTGAATGCGAAATGCTTTGAGATCCTCGCCAAAATTTTGCCAAACAAAATCTAGAAGGACAAAGCCAGCCAGCACGAAAAACATTCCAATTACAAAAAGAAGAATTCGGATCGAATTAAACTTCAAACTTTTTTCGAGGTCGGGGGGAGGCAGCGATGTTTTATAATCATCAACCGAAACCTTACACATTATAAAAAGATAGACGGATGCTCCCACTGACATTCCCCCAATACAAAGACCTATGGTGCTTAGCATCAACCTTGAGAGTTCAGGGTATTCTTTAGCTCTCAGTAAAAAATCAAAGACAAATCCTGTTGAGCTTAACAAAGCGATCAGTATGATCACTGCCTTGATCTCAAACCTTTTAAGAAACTTTGCGTCAAGCTTATTAGTGCTATCCATTTATGTTTGTTTTCTTTAGTTAAACTGAACGGAAACGGAGTATAGGTGTGCAGAGCTAAGGCGATCAATGTCGGTTGCATGCGTTGGTATGTTTTCGGGATGATCGACCACAGCTAGAACAAACTGGTGAAGTCCACGATCTTCATTTTCAACAAGCCGTTCGGGGCGAGCTCGTTCATCAAGCGGCAGAAATTGCGACCCACAAACCACTTGAAAGTATGGCGTTTCATTGTTCCCTAGAGGCATGAGATGCCATTCATTCCGCACCCCCTGAAGCGCAACTGCAAATCCCGCTGCTTTGCTATCTAAATGAAAACAAAAATCTTCGCCCAAGCATAAAGTTTCCTCCGCGATTGGTTTGTCGCGTTTCCGAGCAACTAACCCCATTGAACGCTCAAATCTGGCTATTCCAATACGATCCCTGTTCGCTCGTTCGGACACCATTTTATTCAGCAGATCAAAGTCTGATAGACGAAATAATTGTGGTGCGATGTTGCTTGCTATTGAGAGATGGTTCGCACTGATCCATTGAAATATCAGCTTTGAATATGAGCGCCTGATTTTGCCTCGCCTGAAAGTCGACATGTAGTCCGTGCCCATAAGCACTTTTCGCCCTAAAGCGGCGTCCATGATTTCTTCGACGCTGATGTCAGCCGCGTCTGCGACTGCGCGGGTAGCGACATACAATTGCTTGCGCTCATCCTCGCTGGCTTTCAGCCAATCAATATACACAATAAATTCCTAAACAATAATACCCGATTGAGCCCGCCGTAGTCCTCGTGTCTAGCCAAATTGCTCGCACTATCCTGCCTACATACGCACCCAACTATTGAATTTTTCACTATCGGGATCAAGCGTTCACTGATATTTTGTTCTCTTTATGTTCTCGCTAATTGCGATGTGGAGAGGAGGACGAGAACCAGAGTTTGAATAACGCCATTGGGCAGAAAGATGAGGCTATGACCAAGAAACCAAGTGAATTTAACCCAGAGACCGCACCGCCTGCGCTGACGATTGATTGGGACGCCTATCTGCCCTTCTTCGAAGATGAAGACATTTCCGAAGAAGACAAGCACGAGTTGATTGAAGCTCTGTGGGCCATTGTCGTTGGCTTTGTAGATTTAGGTTTTCGCGTCCATCCATCGCAACAAAACTGTGGAGATCGCGACGCAGAATTAGCTCGTGCAATCGCTGATGTGTTATCCTCAGAAGAAGGCATTTCTAACCAATTTGAACAAGTATCGTCCCCTAGTGGGGGCGACTGAGAAAGGAGTCCATCATGGCAAATAACAAATACCCAAAACAGGCCGTGATCTACTGTCGAGTGTCATCTCGTGCACAGGAAGAAGAAGGCCATGGCTTACAGAGCCAAGAGACACGTTGTCGAGAGTTTGCAAACTCGAAGGGGTACGAAGTTTCTGCTGTTTTCCCAGATACAATTTCTGGCGGCGGGGACTTCATGAAGCGACCAGGAATGGTTGCTTTACTGTCGTTCTTGGACGCTCAACCCGAAACGAATTTTGCGGTAATTTTCGATGATTTGAAACGGTTCGCGCGTGATACACGCTTCCACCTTGATCTGAGGGAGGCATTGCGCTCGCGCGGAGCAACTTTGGAGTGCCTGAACTTTAAGTTTGAAGACACGCCCGAAGGCGAGTTCATCGAAACCATCATGGCGGCACAAGGCGCTTTAGAGCGGAAGCAGAATGGGCGTCAGGTTTCGCAGAAGATGAAGGCCCGAATGCAAAATGGCTATTGGGTGCACAATGCACCCGTCGGCTATCGCTATAAGACCATCAAAGGTCACGGCAAGCTGTTGGTCTTTGATGAGCCACATGCCAGCACAATTCGAGAAGCCCTAGAAGGCTTCGCAATTGGTCGCTTCCAATCCCAAACAGAAGTGAAGCACTTCATTGAAACAAAGCCAGATTATCCGCATTTGAAGGACGGAAAACTGCGCGACAAGCGCGTGCATGATCTTCTGCGCCAGCCGCTATATGCGGGTTATATTTGTAGCGAAGTTTACGAACTAGATTGGCACAAAGGCCAGCATCAACCCCTCATTCCAATGGCAACTTATGAGCGGATTCAGGAGCGTTTGAAAAGCATGGCGTATGCGCCTGCTCATAAGAATATTGGAGCTGACTTTGCTCTGCGCGGATTTGCTGTCTGTGCTGATTGTGGAAAGCCTTTGCGGTCTTCATGGCCCAAAGGGAAATACAAACGTTACGCCTATTACCTGTGCCAGACCAAAGGGTGTGATAGCTATGGGAAGTCTATTCCGCGCGACAAGCTAGAAGGCGATTTCGCTGAGATCGTGAAGACCATGCAGCCCAGTGAAAAGCTGCTGGATTTGACTAAGTTCATGTTCAGCAAGGCATTCGCTGCGCGAAAGGAGCAAGCCAAAGATGTGAAGCTTTCAATCCAGCGCCAGATCGCAAAGGTCGAAGAACAGATCGAGTCTTTGCTGGATCGCATCATGAATGCGACCTCCGATGCCGTTATCGGGGCATATGAAGATAAGATCGCAAACTTAGAAAAATCCAAGGTTCGCCTGCTCGATTCATTGTCATATCAGGCCCAATCAAGAGGGACTGGAAGAGAATTACTAGAACTCTCCCTTATGCTCATCGCAAACCCTTGGAAACTTTGGAAAAGTGGAAACGCAGAGCTTCGTAGACTTGTCCTCAGATTGGGGTTTTCAGAAGGATTTGCGTATCATCGAATTGATGGAGCTAGAACACCAAAAATGACCTTACCTTTCAATGTCTTAAGGCAGATTCAGTATGGGAGTATTGAAGGTGGTGCTGCTGGAGAGAATTGAACTCTCGACCTCTCCCTTACCAAGGATGGCGGGAAAGTTAAGAAAATCACTTCTTTTTCAATGCGGTAACTTTGCCCCGATGTTTGCGCTGTACGCGATTTGTACGGATGGCCTCGCGTACGGATCCTTCGTCAGCCTCGGAGTGAGCATAGACGGAATCCGGCAGGTCGGCTTTGGACCAACGGCCCATTGCGGCTGCGGTTATTGGGTCGAGGCCTTGGCGCACTCGCAATTCGGTATAGAAACCATGGCGGCCAGCCGCGTGCGGAGTGCGGTAGTCGATACCGGCGTTTTTGCAGGCGGTGCGCAGCGCTGATGTAAACCCTGTGCGGTTTGCATACCCAAAAACGCGCAGGGGTAGGATGACGCCGGTCTTTCGGTTTTTGGGCTTCCTCGGCGGCAGGTTGGCCAGTGTAATCATCATGTCGCTGCTAATCGTGACCCACTGCGCGGGGTGGCCTTTTTGGGCGATGATCCAGACGCGCCGGTTTTTCAGGTCAGTGTCTTGGGGGCGTACCGCGACCAGCTGGCCGATGCGGCATCCAGTTTCAAACATGAACTCCACGCCAGCCTGCACATATGGGTTTGCGGCCTCGCTTAGCTGATTGATCCACTGCCAGTCGCCCGGTGTCGTTTTGGGGCGGCTCTGTCGCCCGCGCGCTTCGTCCTGCGCAATGCGTTGTGCGGAGGTGAACCCCTTGATTCTGATCGGGGGGCATTTTCCGAGGTTGTGGGCGTTGTTGATCACTGCGCTAACTGGGGTGATCACCTGACGTTTCCATGTGTCAGTGGATGCAGTCGGGTAGAGTTTGGGGCATAGATCGCGGACGGTCTGTGGGTGAATTGCTGAAATCAGCTTGCCTGTCAGCTCTTCGTGAATGCGGATCAAAAATTTTGCTTCGTTTGGCTTGGCATCATAGAGAACGATTGCATCGTCCCATGTGAAACTGGCCTCTTCGCCTACCAGGTGCCGTCTGATTTCACGCTGGGTGTAGTCGGCAATTACCTCCTGTGCGCCTGTTTCTGTAGGTGCGCCAGTGCTGAACCGGAGGTACTCTGAGATTGGGCGGCCTTCAAATTCGATGCGCCCTTTGGCCCACCATGTGCTTCCACGTTTGTATGCTTTGAGGGACATTTTTTGCTATCCAAGATGGTGTTCATTTGTTCGGGCGTGATCAGCATCGCGCCATGACCGATGATGTGGCAAGCGCCAAGCCGTCTGGCGTAAGCTCTGAGTGATCTCTCACTCAGCTGCATCCCGCGCTCATTGAATATTGTGATCCATTCGCCGGGTGTTTTGCCTGTGTCCAGGATGTCTGAGCCTGTCATTAATTCATCCCCTTGATGTTCGAGTCGATGTGGTCGTGAAGCGCTTTGAGTTTCCCGCGCTGTTCTTCCAGTTTCACCCGATAGTATCGCTCGGCGCTTTCAAGGATGTCTGCGTCCACATACCGTTTCACCGGCCTGCCGCGCTCAGTGTCTCCTTCGTATCGGGGCAGAGTGGCATGTTCGCTTGTGACATACGCGCCGGACATTTCGTGCTGATCATGGTCGATCTGAAATGCCCAGATTTCGCGGGGCCATTGTTCGGTTGGGGTGTCGGTCATGGTCTAAGCGGCCTTTCTGCTCTTCCAGATTGCGATCAGGTGGCGCGCCTGATTGTATGCGTCATCTAACGCGTTGTGGTGGGTGCCGGTGCGCGGCTCCATCTTCACATCAGACATGGCGCGTTCTGTACGATAACAACGGTCCATTTTGTGCGACCACTGGAAATGAGGCAGATCTGCTTTGCGGTATGCCGCCGCCAATATGGCGTTGTCGAAAGCGGCGCCGTTGCCCCAGATGCCGTCGGGTTCCAGATCGACAATCCAGTGTGCCAAATCATAGAGCGCCAATTCTATCTCTGTTTCTGCGTCGATCAGCGGTTGTCGGGCAGCATCTGATTGTTTGAACCACCAAATGACGGTTTCTGGATCGATAACTCCCCCAAACTCGACTGCCGACCTTAGGGAGATAGTGCGGTAGAATGCGTAGCTATCGTTTTGCCCGTCGTCGCCTGT
>JAOXRT010000285.1 GCA_025800365.1 Cellvibrionaceae bacterium
AGTCAAGGAGAGACACTGATGAGACCGAAAAAATTGAAACAGCGAGCTCGAAAGCCAGTATTAGGCTGAATCTAAAAAGAAAACAGCCACAAATGAGCCACCTTGAACAAGCAAAAGCTGCGGAAGAAGACACATGTGAAAAAGGTTCGACCTGAACTGAACATGCAGCTCATGAGGAAATGTACAAAGGCTTTTGTCCTTTCCAACCTCAAAAAGTTAGAGAGGGATGAAAAAAGACTTGTATTTGGCAATCCTGAAATGTTCAACATTACCAAAAAAGTCCAAACAGATAGGGTGAAAACACATAGATAAAATGACGCGCCAACAGGCAAAGAAATTTGGCAGCGAAAAATCAACCGAGCTAATAATCATTGAATAGTAAACGAGACGTGGCATCTGAAGTGAATGGCAACCAAAGCATTTATATATATATATATATATATTTTTTTTTTTACCTGCTGCTTGGGTAGGCACGCCAGTTAAGGATCAATAGCAATGACCTCTGGCGGAAAGGGGGTTCGCGCTGTGCGGGCCATCATGCGAATAAAGGCTGCCTGTGCTACCGGTTCAGACAGGGGGGAAGAGAGAGAGGGTCTACCTAAGCGAAGGACGGGCTTGGGGTCAAAGGATGGAGGGGGGCGGCCAGCAAGGAGGGCCGTCTCAGCTGCGATGGCGGACGAGAGAAGCGGAGTAGATTTAAGGAGGAGGGGCGTGTCCAAACCTAAAGCACGAGAGGCATGAAGGTTAGCAGCAATAAGTAAAGTCGGGGAGGGGTGGGGGGAAAGCCACACCCCATCATGAAGCCAGATAAGACTGTCTATATTGTCATGTTGGCAAATAAAGGTGACGAAATGCTTGAGCCATATAGTTTCGACGTGCTCAAGAACGTGGAAGGAACGATTGGTGAGGGTAAGGGAGTCAAGGGTGCGCTTGCCGAATTGTTGTTCCATGGCGTCAAGGACTAGCGGCTTAGCTCGCTGGATAGAGCGGAGGGCTTCTAACACCGATGGCGACGGGTAATAGCCTAGGGCGTTATAGTGAGCGATGGTGTCCCCTAGGGTGGAATTAAGAAGAATGGTAGGCAGATCC
>JAOXRT010000290.1 GCA_025800365.1 Cellvibrionaceae bacterium
ATGGGGCAACATGTTTTCAGGGTCGGTATCCACCGAGATACGCGGAAACATGGCCAAAGCCAAAATACATAAAAGGCCCGTCAGCCAAAAGATGCGCTTAGGGTGATCTAGCGACCACTCCATTAACCGGTGTTTCATAGCCATACCAAAATAATGAAAAGATAATTTAGTATTTACTAATATAGATTATTTGTAAAGACTGAGACGGCCGATCGGCAAGTAAAGAAGAGAAAACCACGCAGGAGAAACCCAAAGGCCGGTGATGTCACGGTCTTTAGGCTAAATTGCAGAAACTATATTGCAAAAACGATAAACAGAGGAACGGGGAAAATATAAGCAGCAACTAGCTATTCGGACAAAGGGCCTCGGCGCTCTTTTCGATATGGCTGCGCAGCCAAATATAGCCGATCAGGCCTACTGCCACATTGGTTACCGCCGTGGCGATAAACAAGCCTTTTAGCCCCCAAAACTCCATAGCCAGCCAGGCGATTGGTAGATATAAGCCCAGTACCCGCAAGCTGGAAATCACTAGGCCCGGCATTGGCTTACCTATGCCATTAAAGGCAGCATTAATGT
>JAOXRT010000001.1 GCA_025800365.1 Cellvibrionaceae bacterium
TACTAGAATTTTATCTGAGTCAGAGCCCGATTCATGGGCGTTTTTAAGCAGATTGACTAGCGCTTGTTGCAGCTGTGCATTATCAGCCTCTAGCTCCCAATCGGGAATGCCATCAGGGCAGCTAAATTGAAAATGCTCTTGTAGTTGTTGCACAAAGCTGTTCCAACTCAAGGGAGATAATTGAGGTTTCGGAAGGCGAGCAAAGCTTGCATAGCGCTGAATAAACTCATGCAGTGAGCCGACTCCAGATTCAATACGCTTCAATACCATTGCCAGGCGTTCGCGATCATCACGCTCTAATAGAGTTTGACAAGAATGTGCCATGGAAGAAATGGGCGCGAGAGAATTGTTAAGTTCGTGACTTATTACTCTAATAGTCTTCTTCCAGCTAGCTGCTTCCTGGCGATTGACTTCACGGGTAATGTCCTTTAACAAGTGCAAACGATGACTTTGTCGATCAATGCTAAATTCGCTGCATAGATAATGAAAACTGCGCAAGCCACTTATCATATCGGCTTGGTCAGGCTCTTCTCCTTGCTCGCTTTCCAAAGACTGGTCTTGCTGATGTTTAGCGTTTAGCAGCAAACTAAAGAACGTTTCTCGCCCTTGTAGGATAACTCTAGAGAACTCCTCGCCATCATCACCTTTGCTTTCACTTAAAGCTTCAACCAGATGAAGCCCTTCACAACGGCGCCCTTGAAATAATAAAGCTCTTGCGGCGGCGTTCGCGA
>JAOXRT010000049.1 GCA_025800365.1 Cellvibrionaceae bacterium
TTAGAGCTTGGCGACAGTGATGGTCGCTATACGGAAGTGTTGGGCGGCATAAAACCAGGTAGCCAATACGCCACCAAAAACAGTTTTATTATTAAAGCGGATGTGCTGAAAGACGGCGCAGCTCACGATCACTAAGGAGGCAAAACTATGAATAGTTTAATTGCCTTTGCGGTGCAGAGGCGTTGGTTAATTCTCGCATTTACGCTGTTATTGGCAGGGCTTGGCGTTTATCAAGCCAAGCAATTACCTGTCGATGCGGTGCCGGACATTACCAATGTGCAGGTAATGATTAATGCCCAGGCCGAAGGGTATTCCCCTTTGGAGGCAGAGCAGCGCGTTACCTATGTCATTGAAAATGCCATGGCGGGTATTCCGGATTTGGACTATACCCGTTCTCTATCTCGTTATGGCTTGTCTCAGGTTACTGTGATCTTCCATGAGGGCACTGATATCTATTGGGCTCGGCAGCAAGTAGCGGAGCGTTTACAGGCTATTCGAAATGAGTTGCCTGAGGGTGTCGAGCCAGCGCTTGGTCCTATTTCCAGTGGCCTAGGTGAAATATTTAGCTATGTGGTTCGAGCTAAAGAGGGCGCTTTGCGTGAAGACGGCCTGGCGTATACCCCGGAAGATCTGCGGACAATTCAAGATTGGATTGTAAGGCCTCAGCTCATTCGTGTTCCGGGTATTACTGAAATTAACAGCATTGGTGGCTACGAGCGTGAATACGAAGTGGTGCCGGAGCCAGGCAAGCTACTCGCCTACAAAGTTGACCTGCAGGATTTGTTGCAAGCTCTACAGCGTAATAACCAAAACCGTGGCGCAGGCTTTATCGAAAAAAATGGCGAGCAATGGTTGATACGCTCACCAGGGCAGCTCAACGATCTGCAAGATATTGGTGCGGTAGTGATTGCCAAGCGCGATGATGCGCCAGTGCGAGTGCGTGATGTAGCTGAGGTACGTTATGGCAAGCAGCTGCGCAGTGGTGCCGCAACCCAAAACGGTGCCGAAGTGGTATTGGGCACGGCTTTTATGCTGCTGGGTGAAAACAGTCGCACGGTATCGGCAGCGGTCGCCGATAAGTTGAAGCTGGTTAATAGCAGTTTGCCTAGTGGTGTAGAAGCTGTTGCGCTCTATAGCCGTACCAGCCTAGTGGATAAAACCATTGCTACTGTTCGCACTAATCTTTTCGAGGGTGCGGTCTTAGTTATCGTCGTATTGTTTACCTTGCTCGGAAATATTCGCGCTGCTTTTATTGCCGCATTAGTGATACCGCTTAGTATGCTATTTGCTATCACGGGCATGGCCGCCAATCGTGTAAGCGGTAATCTAATGAGCTTAGGTGCGATCGACTTTGGCTTAATTGTCGATGGTGCAGTGATTGTTGTTGAAAACACATTGCGCCGATTGGGTTTGGCTCAACATCGCCTTGGACGTGTATTAACCATTGAAGAGCGTCTACGTGAAGTGGTTGCCGGTACGCGCGAAGTGATCCAGCCGGCGGTTTTCGGCATGTTTATTATCATGTTGGTATACCTGCCCATATTTGCCTTGTCCGGTGTTGAAGGAAAGATGTTTCACCCGATGGCGTTTACCGTAGTTGCGGCATTATTGGGGGCGATGTTGTTTTCAATCACCTTCGTCCCGGCTGCTGTAGCGATTTTAATGGGCGGCAAAATCAGTGAAAAAGAAAACTTCTTAATGGCTAGAGCGCGCCAAGCGTATCAGCCTTTGTTAGCGCTCTCGCTTCGTGCTCCATTGGTCGTTTTGCTTAGCGCTGCTCTGCTTGTGGGTGGCAGTGCTTGGCAGCTTAGTCGATTGGGTTCTGAGTTTTTGCCACAACTGGATGAGCACGATATAGCAATGCATGCTTTGCGTATCCCCGGCACTGGATTACAGCAATCGATTCAAATGCAGATGCAGCTGGAAAAGGTCGTTAGTGGTTTTCCAGAGGTTAGCCATGTGTTTTCCAAAATTGGTACACCTGAGGTCGCGACTGATCCAATGCCGCCCAGTGTGGCTGACACCTATGTGATCTTAAAGCCGACTCAGGAATGGCCAAACCCTGATAAATCCAAAGCAGAGTTATTGGACGAGCTAAGGGCGGCAGTATTGCCAGTGCCTGGAAACAAATATGAGTTTACCCAGCCCATTGAAATGCGCTTTAACGAGCTAATTGCAGGCGTGCGTGCCGATGTGGCTGTTCGCGTTTATGGCGATGATATGGAAGTCTTAGAGGCAGCAGGGCGACAGGTCTCAGAGTTGTTAGCCAAGGTAGACGGTGCAAAGGATGTGCAACTTCAGCAGTTAACCGGCTTGCCTATGTTGAGTGTAGAGCCTGAGCGTGATCACTTAGCTTTGCTCGGTTTAACGGTAGATGATGTGCAGCAAAATTTGCGTGCTGCTGTGGCGGGTATCGATGCCGGAGTCATCTATGAGGGGGATAAGCGTTTTCGCTTATTAGTGCGATATGACAATGAGTTAAGGGAAAATACTGAAGCCTTGGCTCGTTTACCAATCGCCTTACCTATCGATGCGAACCCTGAGTTGCGCTATGTGCCGCTTGGTGAAATTGCGACGATTAAATCAATCGAAGGGCCTAACCAAATCAATCGCCAAAGTGGTAAACGCAATGTCGTCGTTACGGCGAATGTTGAAGGTAGAGACCTTGGCAGTTTTATCGCTGATACCAAAGCTGTTATGAATCAGCAACTGGATATTCCTGCGGGATACTGGATTGATTATGGTGGCACCTTCAAACAACTGCAGTCGGCGAGTGAGCGCTTGAGTATTGTTGTGCCTTTAACTTTATTGTTGATACTTGGCATTTTGTATAGCACCTTTAATTCTCTGCGCGATGCACTGATTATTTTCAGCGGTGTGCCATTGGCACTTACCGGTGGGGTGGTTGCATTGAGTTTAAGAGGAATGCCACTATCAATCTCTGCGGTTATTGGCTTTATCGCGCTTTCAGGTGTAGCCGTACTTAACGGTGTAGTTATGTTGAGCTTTATTCGTGATTTGCGTGATCAGGGTAAGGACTTGCTCCTGGCAATTAGGGAAGGAGCCAGTGCGCGTCTGCGCCCAGTACTGATGACGGCGCTTGTTGCTAGCCTTGGTTTTGTGCCGATGGCTTTTAACACAGGAGCAGGCGCCGAAGTGCAAAGGCCACTAGCAACGGTTGTTATCGGGGGTATTGTTTCTTCAACCTTGTTAACGCTGGTTTTACTGCCTGCGCTTTATCGCATGGTTTATCAGCGCCGTACATCCTAGATATCTCTTTACATGGAGATAAAGTGGCTTCATGTTGAAGCCACTTTATAGCTGTACCTTAGGCTGCAGACAAACTACAACACGATTACAACGATCAACTAATTGTTGATGAAACTACTTAGTTTGGTAGTGGGTATTGTTTGCCAGAACCTTCCTCATTCACGGCAGTAAGCCAGTTGATCAGCTTGCTTTTTAGTTCATTCTTGCTGATGTCTTGTTTCCATGAATGACAGGTATTGGCCTTGGCTTCTGATTTTTTCTCCATCGGGTTCTCGTTTAGATTATACAGACGATAATCATTGAGCTTATTTGGCTTTCCATCTACTAACAATTTACATCCTTTATAAATAAGCCCATATTTATAAGTAGTATTTTTATACAAATAAGCAAAAGGCATAGCGGATCGGCGTCGTTTGGCGTCTGGGTTGTTATGGGAACTTCTAGGCTTGGCTGCGTAATTGATAACCTTAAGCAGACTTTCCCCGTCGAGACTCTTTTGACCTGGTAATTTTATTCCCAATTGTTTTAGGATCGTTGGGTAGTAATCTAGGGTGGAGGCCTGAATGTTGCTGCGGTAGCCTTCGCTAATCTTATCTGGCCAATATAGAAAGCCGGGCACACGAGTGCCACCATCTAGTAGGGAACGCTTACGACCATTTAATAAGCCGCTTGATCCCTTAGTTCCTTGTTCAGGCCCATTATCACTTGCAAACCAAATCATGGTGTTTTCACTGATACCAAGATCCTGAAGTTTTTCGTGTAGCAGACCCACCTGGCTGTCCATATCTTGGATCGCTTTTTTATAGCCATTTGCTGCGAAGTCATCTTTTTTATGACTGATGGGTAGGTGTGGAGTGTGAAACCAAACAACGGCTAGGAAAGGTTCTTTGTCTGCCTGAGATGTTTCGATGAACTCTAGCGTCTTGCTCATAACAATTGCAGAATCGTCACTATTGAGTTCCGATAATTTAGGATGGCGGCGATGCTCAATACCCTGAATTTTGTTGTGCTCCCAATAGGCTGTGCCGTAATAGTCTTTGTGTCTTTCTGTAGAGTTTTTGCTTTTAAAATAGCTGTCGGGTGACTTTTTACTGCCACCTTTCTTCATAGGGTCATAAGTGGGAACCTTAGCCTCTGTACTAAAGCTAACGTCGTAGCCATGAAGGTAAGGCGGGGAATAGTGCAACTGCCCTTTATCACTAGCACCACCGCGATTACTGTCTTTTATTGTATGGCTCATGGTGCCCAGGTGCCATTTGCCAAAATGCCCAGTACGATAGCCTGCATGCTTCAATGCCTCAGCTAAAGTGGTTTCGCTGGTTTCTAGGCGGCCATCGCTCGCATCGCGAATACCAAGCCGGAAATTGTTTCGTCCAGTGAGGGCCGATCCTCGGGTAGGAGAGCAAACCGGTGCGCCAGAGTGAAAGTTGTTAAAGATTAACCCTTGATGGGCCAGTTCATCTAGGTTCGGCGTCAAAGGGCCGGAATAAGATGCGACTGGATGTTCACCGCCAAGCAGAAATGGGCTATAGCTGCCGTCTTCCGAGTTATATACTTCTTGGGTAAAACCAGCATCAGCCCAACCTTGATCATCTGTCATTAGCAATATGATATTAGGTCGTTGATTACAATTTTTACAACTATGCTTGTCACTGCTTTTAATATCTAGGTAAAAGTCCTCTGCCTTCCTTGAAAAGGCGAGCGCTTGACCACCGAAGTTGGCAATGGAAATTCTCAAGCCATTAAGATCCGCTTTTCCTTTTACCCAATCCTGAACGATGTGCTTGATATCAATGGCAATGCGATCATTGTCAAAGCTTGCATTGCCTGGAAAGTTATTGCTTAACTCACGGTCTTGGCCCTGAATATGAAACAGGTTGTAAGCGCTGTCGAATGACAAAAGATCAATACCTTCGCTAATTTTTAAAGGCTCAAGAATATTTGCAATAGCTAGGGTCGATTGACTGTTACCCTTTTGTTGACGGGCCGTTCGCTTGACATACAAGGTGGCGCTTTTCAAGATATGCCCATTGGGAAGCGTCGGCCGCTTGAAGCTTGCGAAAACATGGGCGCTCTTGCTATTGCTAAGTTCGCCGGGTATGTCGAAGTTGGCGGCATAAATCGAATCTTCGAATGTAGTGTCGCCGCCAAAGATTTCAGTTATATTGAGCTCCAATGACTTATTGTTGTTTGCTCGGGTAACTACCTCTTCGGGGAGAATGGTTTGTGAAACTTCTCGAGCATAAGTCATTTCAGCAAATAAAGTAGCGCTTATCAGGAGTATTGTTAATGCTCCAAAGCTGAAATTTCCTTTGTCTGTTTTTTTCATATTTTCCTTCCGCCATTATTATTGAAAATACGCTTAATTGAATTCTTGCCCAAGATCCTAGGCTCGAAATTTGTGGGGAGGATAGAGTGCCTTGTGAAATGGCGTAAATAGGTAGGTATTACTAGCTTTTTTAAGATCTATGCTTGTTGAGTGGCAGGGTCAGTTATCCTTCAGAACCTTTATAGCTTCGCTGCATGAATTCTTGGGGCAATGCATTTTGAAAACTAGTTATTATGGCTGGGCGAAAGGGTAATATGCTCGTAATAAGGATAGGTCTAGTTTTTATTTGCATCGGTAATAATACTGTTTTTTCTATAGGTATGATCAATTCGGTAGAAAAATTGGTATCTGCTTAGATCTTATTAGGTTTGGATTTAGGGTACTTCTTTAGTATGTGTTCGACTTAATGGTGTGTCGTGTAATTCAGCTGGACGGTCAGAGTATTTGTTTATGTTGGTTAAATATTAGGTGCAAAAAATGACGCTGATCTATATATATCTTCGTTACTGCTTAGGATTGCTATTCATTTGCTCTAATTGCTTTAAGATCTCATTCAAAGGCGGTACATGATTTTCGGCTCTCTCTAGATCTGTTTTTGCTGTTCGGTCAAAGGGCTCCAAACTGTATTCAAAAGCACCTACAAACTGTGTGCCCCATACTTGAGGTTGTCCGATACTATGCAAATACCTATCTTCCGCTGCGCAGGCCAACCAGCGCGCCTGTTTGTGGCTTGGCTTTAATAGAACGGCCTTTTTTGCCAGAGTCATGGCTTGTTTGCAATCATCTGAACCTTGTCCATGCTGCATTATCAAAGCTGCGCGGTAGTAGTCTTCGGCGCTGTTAAGCTTTTTCTGCTCTAGCAAAGTCTTTACGAGTTTTATTCGTTGCGCATCACGGTAAAGAGACAAGCTTCCATGTTTCCGATCTTCTTGGTCTTCCTCGTAAGCCGCTTTTAATTGAGTATTGGACTCCATTTGGGCCACGCCATAAGGAGGGATTAATAGGGCTAGTAATAAAAGTACGATTTTGTGCAAACTCTTATGGTCCTTCATTTAGGAGCTACTTATGGATAATGGTTTGGAGCTTTGTAAATAGTTTTTTGCCTAGAGGCCATAAACAAATCGCTGATAGATAAATGCTAGCAAATTGAGAGAGTGTTAGTAGTGCCAGTTTAGGCCAGAAGTCGATCTCTTCAGAAAAGAGCCCAAGAACTAAATGCCCTGGAAATGCCAGAACTTTATACGCCCAAAGCCATTGCCATTGATATGCGAATGCAACGGAGAGCAAAGCTAGTACCGACATCAGTAGGGCGAGGAATAAGGCTGTCTGTTGCTGTTGAATCATACCTGAACTTCAATTCCTGTCTGTTTTTATACCTTCATCCTAGAAGAGCTGAGCGCTGCTTATGAATGCTCAATAAATGCACAGTGTTTGCTGAGTATGTCCACACTTCTTTTAATACTGTTTGGCCTTGCACCTTGATTTTCAAGGAGTGGTGGAAAATATCTAATAAAATCAATGGTCTACTGTTGTCTTGAGGTTCTTATTTGGATTTTTAGATTTGTCAGCAGTCCTGCTTGACCTTATAGTTGCTGGAAGCTTTAGTATGCTTGGCCATTGGAGCTAAAACTTCAGTTTTAGCAGGTAGCAGGCTGAATAGGAGTCTATCAATGAACATTAGTGAAGCGGCTAAACGCAGCGGGCTAAGCAGCAAGACAATACGTTACTACGAGAGTATTGGGCTGGTAAAAGTGGCCAAGCGTTCTGATAACGGCTACCGCGACTATAGCGAGTCTGATGTTGAAGCCTTGCGCTTTTTGCAAAGAGCTAGGGCAACAGGCTTCGGAATTGAAGAGTGTCGGCAATTACTCGGCTTATACGACAATGAGCAGCGCCACTCATCCCATGTGAAATCCTTGGTTTTGGAAAAGGTTGAGCAAGTAGAGAGCCAAATCGCTGAGTTGCAGGCTATGCGTAACACCCTAAATACGCTTGCTAGCCGATGTGCAGGTGATGAAGGGCCGCACTGCGCCATTCTCGATGAGCTATCGACTCTTAGCGAAAAAGATTCAAACTTGGAGGGGAAAAAATGAGCTCCTGCTGTTCAAGTAAAATTAAATCTGGCGCCGCGGAATCAAACCCTGCTGAAGAGTCAAGCACCCGAAGCAGTTGCTGTGGGACTAAACCGGCGGCCCCCAGTACCTGCTGCCCCAGTGAACCGCAAGAAGCGCTGAGTAGTTGCTGCGAGCAAGTAGCTGATCAACCCGATTGGTTTTTGCGCATATGTCTAGTTTTAGTATTGTTCTTATACAGCTTAAACCTATCTGATTGGGTTTATGATTTAGGTATTGAGGAGAGCTTTGTATGGTCCTTATCCCCCGCGCTGGGAATAATGGCCGATACGGTGTATGAATTAATCAATACGATGTGGTTCAGTGTTGTATTGGCAGCTTTGTTTGTCGGCTTTTTAGCAAAGATCCCCCAAAGCTTTGTCTTGTCGATATTGGGTAAAGGTGGCAGCATTAATGGCTTGGGCCGCGCTACCGTTGCGGGCGTGCTGATGGATTTATGCAGCCACGGTATTTTAATGGTGGCCATGCAGCTATACCGCAAAGGCGCCAGCCTAGGACAGGTGATGGCCTTTTTGGTGGCAAGTCCTTGGAATTCACTCTCATTGACCTTGATTCTAATCGCCTTAATCGGCTGGCAATGGACCCTAGCATTTATCGGTTTATCAATGGTCTTAGCCTTTATTACCGGATATCTTTTCGACCTCCTAAGTCGCCGAGGGACTTTGCCCGAGAACCCTTATTCGGCTGAGCTGGAGGAGGGCTTTGAGTTTTGGCCGGAGGCCAAGCGCCAGTGGGGCGAGCTGCGTATTGATAAGGCTTGGTGGCTAAGTGTTTGGGAAGAAGCCTTGGCTGGCTCTAAAATGGTGGTGCGTTGGCTGTTATTTGGAGTCCTGCTTGCAGCTTTGATCAGGGGCTTTGTCAGCCTAGATGACTTCCAGCAATATTTTGGTCCAAGCTTAATCGGCTTGGGGGCTACTTTACTGGCAGCGACTATTATTGAAGTTTGCTCTGAAGGCTCCACTCCAATAGCCGCTGATTTAATGACAAGGGCGAATGCACCTGGCAATAGCTTTGCGTTTTTAATGACGGGTGTTGCGACTGACTATACCGAGGTGATGGTAATTAAAGACACTATGAAGAGCTGGAAAACGGCTTTGTTTTTACCGCTTCTCTGCGTGCCTCAGGTGGTGGTGGTTGCTGTAATACTCAATCAATTTAGCTAGCCAGTTAGAGCTTGCTGACTAGGGGTTGTTAAGAGCAGAGTAAATGTCAGCTTTCGCCCTGTGATTTGCTGTCGCTTCAAACCAATATGGGGCCACTCGAGCCCCTTTGTAGGCTTTAGCCCTGCTTTAAACCGCTAACAAAATAAGATAATAAGAAATAAGGCCAAACATACTATGAGTCAGTCCCAAGACCCCGTTCAATCTCTTAGCCAGTTTCCTTCTCAATTTCCTAAAGGCAGTAAAATTGTTGTGGCAGGGGCGGGCAGTATTGGCTGTTTTGTTGGGGGGCTTTTGGCAGCCCAGGGGCATAAAGTGTGTCTCTGGGGGCGTGCAAGAATAATTGATGCCATTCAAGACAAGGGCTTGCACCTTAGCGATGGTGATGGACTGGATATTAAGCTTGCAGCAGAACAGCTGGAGATAAGTACAGATGCCAGTTGTTTGGCCGAAGCCGATATTATTTTGTTAGCTGCAAAAAGCTTGGTGACAGAAGAAATAGCAAAAGACATTTCACAGCATGCACCTAAGCAGGCCGTAGTCTTAAGTCTTCAAAACGGAATTAGAAACCCTGCAATTTTACGAGAGCAACTAGACCAAGCAGTTCTTGCGACCATGATCCCGTTCAATGTGGTTCACAGTGAAGGCAATCGGTTTCATAGAGCAACATTTAGCGCTGAGCTGATGATGGAATGGCAGCCAGCTTTGGCAGAATTCTTGAGTGGTGATTACATCAACTTTAAACCGCTGGAGCAGTTTAATGAAATTGCTTGGGGCAAGTTACTGCTTAATATTAATAATGCCGTCAACGCTCTGGGAGGTTTGCCACTCAAACAACAATTAATGAATCGCCAATGGCGCTGCCTAATGGCCGATGTGGTCAGTGAGAGCCTGGCTGTACTTTCCGCCGCTGGTATTAAGCACATTTCGGTGGCACCGGTTAATATGAGAGTTTTCTGCTGGATTCTTCGATTGCCCACTTTTATGTTCAGCAGGATCGCCAACTCCATGCTCAAGGTCGATCCTCAGGCGCGGGCGTCCATGTACGAAGACTTAGAGCAAAAACGCCTGACGGAAATTGAAGAATTCCAAGGGGTCATTATCGAGCTATCTAAGCAACATCATTGCTCATCGGCTTTAAATCAGCGAATCTACCAGCTAATCAAAGATGCTGAATTGAAGGCTATCGGGTCGCCAGCTTTATCTGTTGATGATATAAGAAATCGGACATGTTAGATCGAGCATGGGCTCGGTATTTTGCCTCTGAATTTTAAAACCTAGTTCTTTCGTTAATTCTCTAGGTTCTTAAATAGTTCCTTAGCATTAGTTTCCGTTCGCCTAAACAGTTTAAAAAACGGATTGTTGCGTGGCGTCCAATACCGCAAACTTCCCACTGAGGGATCATATTTTCAGATGGGAACGTCATGCTTTATCGCCGCTTGCTGGTCAGCGTTATCGGCATTTTAACACTTCTATATACCGCTTCAGGCCTAGCCTTGAATCAAGAGCCTTCAGCGCACAACGAAAAATCTTCAGCGCTTGCTAAAGGTTCATTAATACCGAACAAAAAATCTGCAGTGTTTATGGGAGAGGCTTTTGCTAAGCCTAAAAGCACTGTATCAGTCCGGCAAGAAAGCTTAGCGATGCATTTGTATCAGCGGGATATTCCATTTGCTAACGAACAAAGTCTAACGGCGATTAGTGATAGCATGGGGTATTACTGGGTTGGGACTGGTTTAGGTTTGGTCCGCTACGACGGTAACGAGTCCCAAAGGGTTATGAGCAATGCTAGTGGTGACGCAACCGGTTCTGTTGTTTTACGCCTGTTGGAGTACAAGGGCTATATCTGGGCGGGGACAGCTGCTCAGGGACTATTTAGGGTCAATTTGGAAGATCATGCAATTAAGCATTACCCCAAAGGAGAGGGGATCAGTCATGGCTACGTAACAGGCTTGATTGAAGATCAATATCAGCGTTTTTGGGTGCTAACCATTGATGGTTTAAACCTATATCAAGCTGAAAGTGATAGCTTCCAACAGTTTTTCCTGCCTAGAAATGTGCAGTCCAAGTCTACGCCCGATTATGCTTTTAAAACTCTAGTTGCACTTGACCGAAATACGCTGTTAATTTCGTCGTATTCTGGAGGTGTCATGTTGTTTGATCTTCGATCTCAAACATTTTCGTCGGCTGATCAAGCCCTGATGCAGGTTTCCGATATAGAATTCAAGCACTTTCTAACGGTGTCTGGAGGTGAGCTTCTTAGAACGGCCTCGGGTAATTACGTTTATGGTGTAGACGATAAACTATATGAGTTTGATGGCGCTGGTCGATTGATTCACTCAGCGGCGATTCTTCCGGCAGACTTGAAGACTTCCGCTCATATATCTAAAAGTGCAATAAAAAATGTTCAGATAAGGCGGCTAACAGCAGATCATCAAGGGAATATTTGGATCGTCCCTATGGGTGGCGGGCTGTTTCAATGGTCGGCCGACCGTAAAACCATCTATCACAGTTTTAATGCCGCGAAGAATACACTGGGCATCGGTAGTCCATATAATATTAATGTGGTTAATAATGGCTCCTTGGTGCTCAGCTATCTAAAATCATCCCCAAGGTTTTGGAATCCAATTGGTGGCCGAATTGAAACTATTGACCTTAAAAAGGCCGATGTCAGTTTGCAGGATTTTCAGGCCTTTATAGCGATAGAGGGTGAGCGTGGCACTTGGTTATTTGCTGATTCAGATCGGTTCCTTTTATTGGGCAATGATGGCCAACTGAGTCGACTTGAAGAAGTGCCAGGTCAGTTGATCGGTGCAGTTAAGCGCGGCGATCAGCTATACATCAGTACTTATCGTGGTATCTATAGGTATGATATTCAAACTCAAGCCCTTGAGCAGGTAGATAAGATCTATCCAGCTAATATTGATGTTATCCATAGGCAGCAAGTTTGGGTTCGAATGCCTAGCAATGAAGTACTTCGCATCGATCCACAGGGTGGTCGGTATCGCTATAAGTTTGAAGGAGATTTCACTACCGTCGAAAGTAACTTTTCCGTGTCTGAGGAGGGGCAACTCTATTTCCTAGTTAGAGGCTTCCTATATCGATATGATGAGATTGAAGATCGATTCCAAAAACTTCATCAAAAGCCCCTAAAAGTTCATAGTCCAGCGGACTTCTACATTCGTGGGAATGAACTATACCTCTTTTCGGAAGGCGCTTACCGTTTGAGCCTAGACAATCTGGATAATTCGCAAGCAGCGACGAAGCTACTTCGGGACGACCGTTTTTTTCGGCGTGTTCATTGCAGCCCGGAAGGCTGTTGGCTACGCAATGACCTTAATTCAAACCTTGAGTTTTTTGAGTTTAACAGCGGAAAGTGGTTTGATTACTATCACACCCAAGGCTTTCCTTTTTTGCGTGGAGTTACTCCGCTTAAATATAAAGCTGGGGAGCTGTGGCTGTCTTCTCATGGGCTTATCTACAAAGTTCAGTTTCCATTGCCTTATGCCAATAGCGGGACGCCGACCAGAATACACAGTGTAAGCACCTACACCTCCGATAAGCCTCAGGAGACTTATTTATCGCCCATAGAAGATGTTGAACTTGATCATAATGTTAGCGCCATACGCCTGAATTTTGGAGACGGGCAGTTTTACAAAAATGGTGACGAAAAGCCTATGTACCGCTTATTGGGGCTGAGCGAACAATGGCTAAGTGCGAGTCACAATCAAGCTACGTACACGGCATTAAGTCCGGGTGAGTACACATTTCAGGTTAAGCCAGCAGCTTCAAAGGAGGTCAGTGATCAGCTTACCATTCTTGTTAAGGCCGCTTGGTGGAATTCTTGGTTAGCTAGATTGATTTACCTGATGGCAGCGGTATCAATATTGTTGTTATTGGCTTATTTGCGCTGGGATAAGTATCGATCTGAGTATCTGGCCAATAAGAAAATACTGGAGTATGCCAAAGGCATCGATGGTGTAAATCAAGGTGTTTGTGTTATCGAATCTAATGGCCGTATTGTTTCTGCAAATCGAGCTTTTAAATCTTTTGTTCAAAACGATGTGTCGCAGCGCTTTATTTGGGAGTTTGTACACAAACTTAACACAGAAGATGATTTTGAAAAGCGCTGGCTGCAACTGCGAGAGCAACGGAGTATTCGCGGGCGACTGCGCCTTCGTAGCCCTTCACGCGCAATGCCGGTGGAATATAGCATTTCGATCATTGATCAGTTAGATCTTGAAAACTCTCGTTATATTGCTCTGTTTTCGGATATTTCTGAGCGTATCGAGCATGAAAATGAGTTGCGTGATTTAGCAAGCTGCGACACTTTGACGGGCTTGCATAATCGCTATTATTTGAACCTTCATTTAGAAAAGCTGATCAATTCAGAAGTTAAATCAAACGGTAAGCGCTTGGCACTTGTTTTTCTGGATGTGGATCGGTTTAAAAACATCAATGATTCACTTAGCCATTATTATGGCGATATGTTGCTAGTGGCGTTGGCTAAGCGACTGAAATCGTGCTTGCGTGCTGGTGAGTTCCTTGCACGCCTAGGTGGTGATGAGTTCGTTATTGTCTCTTGCCAAACAGCGACTAACTGGGATGTAACACAATTGGCTCAACGAGTTCTTTCTCAAGCTGATCAGGCGATCGTGATTGAGGATAAGGAGCTCTATGTTTCATTGAGCCTTGGCTTGGCCGTAAGCCCGGATGACGGAAGAAGTGTCGATGAGCTACTCAGAAACGCCGATGCCGCTATGTACAGTGTTAAAGCTAAAGGCGGTAATGATTATGCTTTTTATACGCAAAGAATGAGCGAAACATCACGGCTCGAACTTGAGTTGGAGTCTGAATTACGCAGGGCGATCGATCAGCGCGAATTTCGACTCTACTATCAACCCAAAATTTGCTTGGCTACAGGCCGTTTAATGGGCTTGGAGGCCCTATTGCGTTGGGTTCACCCACAACGAGGCTTGGTCAGCCCGGGGGTGTTTATACCGGTTGCAGAGAAAACTGGATTAATTATTAAAATAGGGCTTTGGGCGATAGGAGAGGTAGCAAGGCAGTTACGAGCATGGCAGTTAGATGCCTATGATGCAGTACCAATAGCGGTGAATGTCTCACCCCAGCAATTGCTGCAACCCAATTTTTCCGAAGAGCTTAACCGCCTGCTGCGTGCTAGTCATATTGCATGTGAGATGGTAGAGCTTGAGATCACTGAAAATATGGTGATGGAGAATATGGAAGTCTGCATTGAGCAGCTCGCCAAGCTTAAAAGCATGGGGCATTTAATCTCGATCGATGATTTTGGTACTGGCTATTCCTCTTTGGCGTATTTGAGAAAACTACCAATTGATGTCTTGAAGATTGATCAGTCTTTCGTCTCAGGAATGTTTGAGGACGCTGAGCAGCACAGTATCGTGAAAACCATTATCGAGCTTGCCAACAATCTTCAGCTCACCGTTGTGGCCGAGGGGATAGAAACCAAGGAAGTGCATTTTGCATTGCGAGATATGGGCTGTAGTTTAGGTCAGGGTTATTTTTATGCCCCACCCATGGCGGCTGATGACCCTCTATTGTTAGAGTGTCTCAGAGAAGGGGAGCTTAAAATTCCCCTTCATTTGGGACAGCGATTACTTTAGAGCTTTAGGGGTAGAATTTCTCGAAAGGATATGAACTGCAATCCAGTCGGTCAGTTTGATTGTAACCACTCTTGGGCCAAAGTTTAGGGGCTTCGTTGATCAGTGAAGCCCACACTTCACAGCGCTGTTGATCGGATTTAAAGCGAGAGTCCTCGATGATTCTTTGGTAGAAACTCTCGGGGATAACCGTTTGATCACTGTGCACTAAATCGCTGGTATCAAATAGGGCGTATTGCTTTAACTCTTTTTGTTCGGCCCAGGAGAGCCATTTGCTCTGTTGTAGATGATTCGGCGTTCCAGTTTTTGCAAAGTGTGCCCAGTAGCCCCGCATCATTTTTGAAAGCTTTTCGCGTCCCGCCGTGTTTTTTCGATTGATCATGGGGTCGAATAGACCACCGCTATCGGTAAAACCAAAAACAAAGGGAATCTCCATGCCATGGGAAGCTCCCAAAAGCTGATCAAGTTTCATGCCCAAGGGGCGGGCTTGTTCGTCCCAGTCGAAGCGATAGGCCCAAACCTTTTCACCGTCGGCTTTGCTGAGCGCTTCGGCAATACGGTCAACCCCTTGGTATTTCCAGCGTTCCGAGTGATATTGAGCTCTGGCATTGTAATAGGGGGGATTCTTGATGATGGCATAGCGATTAAAGTACAGGTCGACATATTTAGGGTCTTGATAGTAGTAGAGCTTAAGTTCGTCCCGATTGCTGCCGATGATAAGTGGTACATTATTATGTCGACTGGCGTCAGTAAGTTCTGCTATGGGTTCTGCGCTACTAATTACGGTGCCATCTCTAAATACCCTTGGGATATCGGGTTTGCTATCACTCAGATAATTGTAGGCTGTAAAAATATCTTCAACGCGAACCCCACGTAAAAACTCCGCGCGAGCGGCTTTCTTTTCTTGCTCAATTAAACTTCGTGTCGCTTTGGCGCCTAAGCTCCAGCCATTGAGCATACGTAGCTGACGCTCGATTTCTAATGCACTATAGTCACTGCCGCCATCTTCTGGGTAGGCGGTGGCTGTTGCAATATCGTCAAACCATAAGCCACCACTTTGTACGATTGCGCGATGAAATAGATCCTTTGCGAGCGGTGAAAGCATGAGGCTCAAGGTGTTAAAACCACCGGCGGATTCACCAAATAGCGTGACGCGATTTGGATCTCCGCCAAAAGCTTGAATATTTGTTTGAACCCATTGCAGGCTTGCCAAAATATCCAATGTTCCGAAGTTGCCGCTGTTGCTGAGTAACTCCTCGTCGCTTACAAGCGCTGGATGCCTAAACCAACCTAAGGCGCCTAAACGATAATTAAGGGTGACAACAATGACATTGTTCTCTACCGCCAGGCGAGAGCCGTCATAGATGTCTGCCGAGCCATGAGTATTGCTGCCGCCATGAACCCAGACCATAACAGCTAAATTATCGGCGTCCTTCGGGCTATAAACATTCAGATAAAGGCAGTCTTCTTGCCCTATTAAACCATTTGCGCCAGCGCTAGTGCTTACCGTTCCGCTGCTTGTTTGGGTACAAGCTGGGCCATGTTGTTGAGTAATGCGTGCCTCATCCCAGGGCTTAACTTTTTGTGGCGCTCGCCAGCGTAGATTTCCCACGGGTGGCTCGGCGTAGGGAATACCACGCCATTGCCGGCCCCCCAATAGATTGTAGTTACCAATAATTTCACCAGAGGAGATTTCCAATGCTGGCAATGCTTCGGGCTTTTCTACTTTTTGCCCGCAAGCCGCTAATAGTAAAACTGCTAAAACTAGTGAGGCAAACGCAGTGGAATGCTTAGATGAGCGCCACTGACTACTCAGATTAGGTGATGGCGAAGCCTTCTGAAAAAGATGACCATAGTTTTGTCGATTTGTTCTTTTCGCTTGCTGATACGCCTTTTTTACAATTTTTTGCCAGAGTATTTTCATTGTCGTCTAGATTCTTAGCATTTACTTTTAATGCTAGCAGAAGCGAAAGAGCATAGAAACGACATTGCTATAGATATTGTGAAACAGTTTACGTCGACAGGGCTCTGATGTAAGCCTTGGTAATCGAATCACATCATCAATATCTATAACAATCCATAACTTGTTCGCTATGCAGTAGCTATCCGGGCGCGCTCAGAGCCCGATTACTCCAGGGAAACTATTCAGGAGTTACCATGAAATACCTTCTATGTTTACTCGCTATACTCGCATTCGATATCCGAGCAGCCGATCACGGAGAGGCCCCCCAGGTTAGGGTGGATAGTTTGGCTGATTTAAATGACTTATACGCCTTTATCAATCCAAATAATGCTGATGAACTTATTATGGTGGCAACCGTTGCTCCTAATGCCAATGCCAGTACGCAATTTTCTGATGCTGTTGATTATCGCTTCCATATTAGTACGACCGATAATCCGGGAGATTACAGTGTGCTCAGTTGTAGCTTCGAAGAGGCTGACGAATTTAGCTGTGCATTCGGCGATAATAGCCCAGTTACAGGTGCGCTAAATTCTACCGTCGAAGGCGGCTCTTTTCGCGTCTATGCTGGCTTGAGAGATGACCCTTTCTACTTTGATGGCGGAGCCTTTGCTGAAACCGTGGCAACCTTAAGCCCGCAGTTTAAAACCGAGGGTGTAAACTCTTTCGCCGGTCAAAATGTTTTGGCCTTGGTCATTGGAATACGATCTTCAGATTTAACCAAGGCGGGTAGTGAACCTGTCTTAAGAGTATATGCCTCAACGAATCGAAAATCCGGTGCTGTACTTAATGGCAGTACCAGTGGCTCTTTTTACAATGTCGATCAATCCGGTCATGGCTTTCAATTTCAGGTGATTAGTCAGAAAAATACCGATGATCAGACCCAGGTGTCAGCCAATTGGTTTGTCTTTGATGATGATGGTAATCCGATTTGGTTGACTGGCGAAGGACCGGTGGATGGCTTAACGGCAAGAATCCCAGTGCAGCGCTTAAGTGGCGGACGCTTTCCGCCAAACTTTAATACCGAAGATGTCAATCGAATTGCAGCTGGTGAGTTGCTGTTTACCTTCAGTGATTGCAATAACGCGAGTGTTGAATTCGAAACGGCAGATGCGAGCTTTCTTGCCTCAACCTCTCTTGGGGTACAGCGTTTGACTTCGGTGCAGGGATTGCCTTGCGGCCATAAGAGCTTAGGGCAGGTGGATCGCATAGGACGACCCGCAATTGCAACAGCTTTGATCGATATTACCGGCGCGCAGGGCACCAAAGATACTTACAACGCGGCCGCAGACCCTAGCAAGTGGTCAGAGCAGTTTGAAGCCGAAATTAGATCTCACTTAGAACTTCTTGATAGCCTCGATGGTGCCACAAACGCATTATTGCCGGCGGCCAGCTTAGCCTCTGTTTTGGTGGATGATGTGCTTTTGATCGATACCCGTGAGTCCGCCTGTGATGAGTACTTGGCGGTTGAGCTTTCGGTAGCCGGTAAATGTGGTGGTAGAACCCTAGCAAGGGATGTTATCGATGATACCTTGTCGGCGGTGGTTGCTCCGGGCGCTGGTGATGGCGTAGCCAATGACAGCACCTTCCTTGACGATTTTCCTTTCTTAGCTGAGCCCAATTAATTGGCGAGCCAGAGAGTTTTATAAGGAGGTGATTTATGCAGCTTAGAGGCATGGCTTTTTTGGCCGCTCATTGCTTTAGCCGTAGATTCATTCTGAGTTTTGTCTTTGGGTTTTTACCACTTGGGCTCGTTGCGAGCCCGGTATTTTCGACATCATTTGAGAAGCAGGTATCTACGGCGGCCAGCTGGATTGGCAAGACTTGGCCACAAGATATTGACCATCGTGTCAGTACTGATTCCGATATTTATATTGCACACTTGCAAAACAGCATTGCAAACGATGAAGCCCAGTGGCGTAGCAAGCCTAGCTTAGCGCTTGGTCAGCGTTTACTGGCCAACTATCTTCTAAGGTATCAATTGTTTCAGCATAGCCGTGATTTGCTCAGCGGTGACAGGCTCGCAAAGCGAATGCAAAAGATGTTGGGGGATAAGAAGCAGGCCTCAGTTCAGCTCAAACATTTGTTAGCCAAGCAGGCTTCAATGAACCACCGTTTTACTGAGGCGAAAGCTCTGTTCGAGCAGGAGGCATTGCCCCTAGAGCTATCTTTGCTGATTGCACATGCGCAAGGTGATTATAGCGACCTTAAAGCCTTACCTAATTGTTTGAGTGCCGATGTACAAGACAGTTTCGAGTTAAGCAATATTGCAGGGCGTTTACTAATGCTTGGGCGTTTTAAAGACGCTATTGAGTGCTTTCAGCTGGCTGAGTATCGTTATCAAGATGTGAGCCCCTTTGTATTATCTTGGCTGCAAACACAGGTCGGCATAGCATTCCTAGAAGCTGATGATATTCCTAGTGCCAATACAGTTTTTCGTCGTGCCTATTTACGTTTTCCCAGTTATACCTTGGCGGCTGAGCATTTAGCAGAAACAGAGTTTTTACTGGGTAATCTAGCGGAGGCGGAAGAACTTTATCTGGCCGTCACCAAGGTGAGTGATCATCCTTTGTTTATTGCGCAGTTGGCCGAGGTGCAGCTGAAGTTGGGGAAACATAAAGCTGCGACAAAAAACAAAGAACTGGGGCTTCAGGGTTTTAATCGCATGCTCGAAAATCATCTTGGGGCTTTTGCCGACCATGGTGCCCAATATCTGCTTGAACAAGGAATGCACCAACGGGCCTACGAGATAGCACAGATTAATATTCGTAATCGGCAGGATAAGGATGCTTGGCTATTGCTAGGCGAAAGCGCCGAGATAAACGGTGATCAGGCGCAAGCCTGTATGGCCTGGCAAAAATTAAAAAGCCTTCAAGAAAGCTATCAATTGCAAATGCGTGGGCTTGATCTCAAGGATAAAATTAAGGCCAGTTGTAATACTGGCCTTAAGCGAGCCTAGTGCGTCAAATTGAACCGACAGATATTAATGCCTTAAGGAGCGTCAATCTGATTTTCTGGCATGGCCTGAATAAACGCATCCAAGCTATTACAGTGATCGCAAATGGCGCTTATCTTTGGAAACTGAGACATATTGACATTAAAGCGCTTGGCGTTGTATACCTGAGGGACTAGGTATACATCGGCTAGGCTTACGGTATCTCCAAAGCAAAAGGGGCCTTCTGAGATTTGTTCTTCAAGGGCGGTAAAACCAAGCTCAATCCAGTGTTTGTACCAGTTGTTTTTGCTTTCTTCTTCAACGCCAAGCTCGCCACTTAAGTATTTCAGTATGCGAAGATTATTTACTGGGTGAATATCACAAGCGATTTGATTTACCCAGCTGCGTACTATGGCCGCGTCATAGGGATCACTAGGCAACAAGGGAGTACTGGCTTGAGTGCTTTCAAGGTATTCCAGTATGGCCGTCGACTGAGTTAATACTCGACCATCAGCAAGCTTTAATGCGGGCACTAGGCCTTGTGGATTAATCGCTAAGTAAGCTTCGGATTTATGTTCGGCTTTGAGTAAATTAACAGGCTTGATGCTGTGTTCGATGCCTTTAAGATTAAAGGCGATACGTAAACGATAGGCTGCCGAAGAGCGAAAATAACTGAATAATTCCATGCTAGACCTGAAGTATTTAGACAGGAAAGAAAATGGCCGAGCTTAGCAAGATGAACGCTAAACATAATGCAGCTCAGCCAATGAGCGGTTTATACCTTTGCAGGCAATACGGTACCGGCCGCTTCGCCGAAGCCGATGCGTACATGTCCATCACGAGCACAGAAGCCGCGAATTACAATGCAGTCACCATCTTCTAAGAAGGCACGTTGCTCGCCATTCGGTAAGCTAACAGGATTTTTACCGGCGGTAGTAAGCTCGATCATGGCACAGGCCTGCTCAGCTGAAGGACCAGACAAAGTGCCGGTACCTAATAGGTCACCAGGCTGCATATTACAGCCATTGACGGTGTGGTGAGCAACCATTTGCGCCATAGTCCAGTAGCTGTATTTAAAATTCGAGGTGGCTAGGCTAACGGCTTCTTCACCGGCAGCGCGCATTTTTTCAGTTTGAATTAATACGTCCAATTCCACATCAACGCCACCGCTGCTGTTATTGGCATCGCTTTCCAAATAAGGAAGCGGTTGTGGATCTTCAGCAGGGTGACTGTAGCTGGCGCGGAATGGTGCCAGTGCTTCGGTGGTAACAATCCAAGGAGAAATTGTCGAAGCAAAGTTTTTCGCTAGAAACGGTCCTAGCGGTTGGTATTCCCAAGCTTGAATGTCACGAGCCGACCAATCGTTAAACAAACACATTCCAAAAATATGATCTTCGGCGTTCTCAATAGATACCGGCTCGCCCAATTCATTGGCGCTACCAATAAAAATACCCATCTCCAATTCAAAGTCCATGCGCTTACATGGTCCAACGCTAGGCTCGGCCGCATCAGGTGCTTTGGTTTGGCCAATAGGGCGTGGAAAGCTCTGACCAGAAACATCAATAGATGAAGAGCGACCATGGTAGCCAATTGGAATCCATTTGTAGTTCGGTAGCAGTGGGTTATCTGGGCGGAATAGGGCACCAATATTGGTGGCGTGATGAATAGATGCGTAGAAATCGGTGTAGTCGCCTACCACACAAGGCATACCATATTCCGCTTCAGACTGATCCACTAGGCAACTTTTCAGGGTAGCTTCCAGCGCTGAGCCAGTACGTAATGCGGCTGACAGTGCAGCACGCAAGCGGCTCCAAGATTCCTGGCCCATAGCCATAAAATCATTCAGCTTTTCTTTTGCAGCCGTTTCGATCTCAGCTTGGGCTTGGCTGGAAAAGATACCGCTTTCCGCGGCGGCTTTTAGATCAACAATTTGATCACCAATGGCGACACCGCCACGAAAGCTCTCATCGCTATCTTTACGGCGAAAGCTGGCAAAAGGTAGGTTCTGGATTGGGAAGTCGCTCTGGCCATTGTTGGCGCTGCTAACCCAGCTGCTTAGGCTAGGGTCATGGGTTTCATTTAGGTTAGACATAGTCATCGTGTCCGCAGTTAGGCCATCTGGCGATAGCCGTTGATTATTTGTCCGCTAAAACTAGAATTGCTAAAAATTAGGTCTTCTAGCGCAATAAAAATGTAGCGCTGGTTTATTTGATACCAGCGTCGATGTCACCATTGTAAAACTTTTTCAAGCTCTTCCAACAGTCCGGATATTTGTGTTGGCGTAGCGGGCCTTCGAGGGCAAACTTGCTGACATTGAAGGCGTAACGAGATTCAAACATAAAGGCCATGGTGTCTTTGTAGCGCACCGGTTCCAGTTCTGCTGTACTGGCCTTTTCAAACACCGCCGCTTCTGGCCCATGGGGCGACATACTGTTATGCAAGCTACAGCCGCCTGGGGTGAAACCGTCCTCTTTGGCATCGTAGACACCTTCAATGAGGCCCATAAACTCACTCATTACATTGCGGTGATACCAAGGTGGGCGGAAGGTATCTTCGGCCACCATCCAGCGCGGTGGGAAGATAACAAAATCCAAGTTTGCCACGCCAGGCGCGCCTGATGCTGAAGTCAGCACGGTGAAAATTGACGGATCAGGGTGATCGAAGCTAACTGTATTCATGACATTAAAGCGGGCCAGCTCATAGCGATAGGGGGCGCTTGTACCTACCCAAGCGACAACATCAAGTGGCGAGTGAGATATATCACAGCGGTAATAGTGGCCGCCGTATTTGGTCACCAGCTCGAAATTGCCTTCAATATCTTCGAAGGCCGCAGTTGGGTACTGAAAGTCACGGTCGTTGGCATAGCCATTGGCGCCCACTGGGCCACGCTCTGGTAGCTCCAATAGCGAGCCATAGTTTTCGCAGATGTATCCGCGCGCTTGGCCCTCTGGTAACTCAACTTTAAACTTCATGCCTCTTGGGATAACGGCGATATAGCCGCTGGGAACATGGAGTTTTCCGCATTCGGTAAACAGCAATAAAGAGCCTTGTTGAGGCACGATCAGTAGCTCACCATCGGCATTGCAAAAAAAGCGGCCAGCCATATCTTGATTAGCGCAAAAGGTATGAACAGCGACGCCACTTTGGCCAGCGGCGCTGCCATTGGCGGCCATGGTCACCCAGCTATCGATAAAATCGGTAGCGTCAGTGGGCATTGCAGGCGCGTCCCAACGCATCATGCTCGGAGGTGTTACAACTTCATCTATGGGGGCCGTGCGCACCCTATCTTGGGCTTTACAATCTAAGGCTTGATATTCACCTTGGACTACAGATGGTCGAATGCGATACATCCAAGTGCGACGATTGTGAGCTCTTGGCGCGGTGAATGCTGTGCTACTAAATTGCTCGGCGTATAAACCATAGGCGACTTTTTGTGGGCTAAATTGCCCTTGGGGGAGGGCGCCAGCAAGGGCTTCGCTTTCGTGTTCATTACCGAAACCATGGAGGTACTGTAAATCTTCAAGCTTACTTGTTGTTTGGCTGGTAGTCTGACTCATTGTGGCAGTTCCGGTTGAAATTATTGTTCAAGCTGGGCGGCAATATCTAAAGCTTCCAGTAAAACCTGCTTTTCGCCAATGTGATTAGCTAAGAGCAAAATCAGCCTGGCATTCAGCCGTTCACTGTCTGCAGTGCTTAATTCCCGATGAGCATCGGTTAGCGCGGCATAAAATGCATCGGCATCGCTGAAGTGGTTTTCGGTGATTAATTTACTCATGCTGTATTCTCCACTTAAATTCTCCACTTAAGCCTTTAAGGATTTTCTTGGGCGCTTTGGTATCCTAAAGCGCGCTGTAAGGCGCTATTGACTTGCTCACAGCTCAATTGCTTGAATTTGGCCGCAACATACTGATCAGGACGAATAAGATAGCCTTGTCCGCCACTCATACAATAGCGTTCTGCAAGCATACCCTTTTTATCTTCAAGCTCGCGGCTATCAAGCAATACTAAATCATCGCTGATGCTAGATAAGGCCTTAAGCTCATCGTTATCGATCCCTTCGCCGTTGTATAGTAAGACAAAGCGATTCCCCAGTTGCTCCAGCAGCCAGCCGTCTTCGCCATTGATGCCAATTGGGGCGTCAAGGCAAACAAAGCCTGGATCGATACCCGTATCGAAGCCGGTGTTTAAAGCAGAGTTTTTAGTGATCAAGCTGGAATGCTGATAGTCGCAAGGCATGGACAAGCGGCCGCTATTCACTAAGCTGCGTGCGAAGGGATAATGCTTCGCAAGGCGCAATGTCTCATCACGAAAGACTCGCGAGATATCATTTTTGGGGGTGATAAAGTCGGTAGCGCGGGTTGAGTTTAGGATGTTCTCGGCGGCGCCATGTTGACGCTCTTCATTATAACTATCGATTAAAGTGGCCGGCGCTTGCCCCTTGAGTACGCGAGCCAGTTTCCAGGCTAGGTTTTCAACACTTTGGACACCGCCATTAGCGCCACGGGCGCCAAAAGGTGATACCTGGTGCGCAGCGTCGCCCATAAAGATCACGCGATTATGAATAAAATCGTCCATTTTGCGGCATTGGAAGGTATACACGCTGGCCCATTCGAGCTCGAACTCCACGTCCTTGCCCAGCATTGCTTCGATACGCGGGCGGATCTTGGCTTCCTTCTTTTCCTCTTCTGGATCGGCATCCCAGCCTAGCTGAAAATCAATACGCCATACATCGTCAGCCTGTTTGTGTAACAGTACAGACTGATTGGGGTGAAACTCTGGATCGAACCAAAACCAACGCTCAGTGGGAAAGTCGGCTTTCATGACAACATCAGCAATTAAAAAGCGATCTTGGAATACTTGGCCTTTGCTTTCTAGGCCAAGCTCAGTGCGAATCTTTGAGTTGGCGCCGTCAGCGACCAATAGATAGTCACAGCTTAATGCATACACTCCGTCTTCGGTTTCCACTTTGAGCTGATTGCCTTCAGCGTTGCTATCCAGTTCTACCAGCTTGTGCATCCAGCGTAGGTCAATCAAAGGCTCTTTGGCTATTTGATTAACCATATACTCTTCAAAGTAATACTGTTGCAGATTGATAAAGGCCGGTAGCTTATGACCGCTCTCAGGTAGCAAATCGAACTCATAAACTTGCTCTTGTTTGAAGAACACTTTTCCTTTTTGCCAGGTGACGCCTTTTTCCACCATGGGTTGTGCGCAGCCATAGCGATCCATGATCTCCAGTGTGCGCTTTGAGAAGCATATAGCTCGAGAGCCCACGCTTACCGTGTTGTTGTCATCAAGGATGATCGATGCTTGGCCTTGCTTGGCCAAATCTAAAGCGGCGGCCATACCGCAGGGGCCTGCACCAATAATGATAACGGGGTGATGTACCGGTTGCTGTGTCTCTTGGTCTGCGCTTTTGCGGTATGGATATATAGGATTGCTATAGGTTTTCTGCATTGTCTCGGCCACTGTCTATGGGCAATCTGCCCTTATTATGCAAGTAGGTACCACTAAGCCCTGTCTCTTTATAAGATATTTACAGGGAATTGATTGATTTTCATCAATTGTTTCAATTGAGAGGAATATATCTCTGAATGATGATCTTATCAAGGTTTTGATGGTTAAAAACTGGCATATTAGATAATTATTGGTTGTTATTGAAACTAGTTGTGTTATCTTGCAGGGCTTGAGCAAGGCTGTTGCGCTGAGTTGACGGCCTGATCAGATCTCTTGTCTATGGTTTTTGCCATGGACAAGCTAGCAGTGATAACAGATAAAATGACAATCCTAAGGTGCAGCCATGGCTAAAAAACCCTTTGCCTCATCCGCCGACCTAGGCGACAAACAAGAAACCCTCGAAGTACTCGCTGAAGGCGTCTACGCCTTGACCGCCGAAGGGGACCCCAATGTAGGCGCAATTGAAGCTGAAGATTTTATTATTGCCTTTGAAGCCCGTGCGACTCCTAAAGCTGCCAACGATTGGCTGGAGCAATTGCGTGAGCATACTCAAAAGCCGGTGAAGTATTTGGTGCTTTCACACTACCACGCTGTACGCGTTTTAGGTGCAAGTGCATACGGTGCAGAATCTATCATCGCCCATGAGAAGACAAAGTTCTTGATCGAAGAGCGTGGCATGCAAGATTGGGCCAGTGAGTTTGGTCGTATGCCTCGATTGTTCCGTGAGCCTGACGATATCCCAGGTTTAACGCACCCTGATTTGGTGTTTAACGATCGCATGGAAATTCCTCTAGGCGGAGATCGTGGCAGCTTGATTTTGGAATATTGCGGTCGTGGCCACACCGCGGGCGACATTGTGGCTTGGTTGCCAAAACAAAAAGTATTGTTTGCCGGTGATCTGGTAGAAGCCGCAGCGGCTTTATATACCGGTGACGCTTTCCACTTTGATTGGGCGAATGAAACTCTCGATAAAGTTAAAGCCTATGAAGCCGAGGTACTGATCGGTGGTCGTGGTGCTGTGGCTCATGGCCGCGAAGCGGTCGATGCGGCTATTGAGCAAACCCGTGGTTTCCTAAATGGCATGATCGAAAAAGTCGGTGAAGTTCATAAGCGTGGCGGCACTTTAAAAGAAGCCTTCTTGGCAACCCATGAGCATCTGGCGCCTAAGTTTGGTATGTGGCCAATCTTTGAGCATTGCTTGCCTTTCGATGTTCAGCGTTTGTGGGATGAATTTGATGGTATTGATTGGCCGCGTATCTGGACAGATGAGCGCGACCAAGAGGTGTGGGATCAATTGCAAGACTAAACTGATCTCCATCTGCTAGAACATCAAAACCCGGCACAATAGCCGGGTTTTTTTATGGTGCCGTTAATGGTGAACGTATTGTTGTCTTAAAACTTCTCTTCGTTAAAGCTCTAAGTTCCTGGTGTAGGCTGCGTAGAAACCAAGATTTTGTTAAATTCCATTAATTCGCAAAAAATAATTTAAAAATAAATTTCCATATTTATTTCGAATGCCCCAAATAACTTTTTTACATAATTTCTGAAAAAGCTGAATTATTGTTAAAAAGTTTTTCCCCGATATTTTTTTACTGAATCGAAGCTGAACTTTGTTGCTATACGCGATGAAAGATCGGCTAAGCAGGTCCAATCCATTTGGCTTAGATTAAGGTTTGGGGTCGCTATAATTGCGCCCGCCAATACGGCTGGTGCTGGACTAAAAATACTCATACGGAGAAAAAAGGGTATTTGTTTTAGAAGGGTCTGCACGGAACGCAATGGCGCTCAGGGCAATATGAGCGTTCAGGGTGAAAATTCGATATGGGAATAAGAAAATGTATACAAAAAAACTTGCATTAACCGCTACCTTGCTTTCGCTAGGGGCTTGCTCCTCAGTACAGCAAGATTTTAGTCAAGAGAACGCTGAGCTTAAAGAGCGTTTAAAAGAGCAGCAGTTTAGCCTAGAGCAACGTGAGCAGCGAATTACTGATCTTAACGCAGAATTAAGCGCCGCGCGTACTAGCGGTACTCAAACTTCTCAAATTGCATTAACGGATTCTTTGCTACCCCCTAATGCAAAGTCTGGCGAATGTTATGCTCGAGTTTGGGTGGAGCCACAGTATCGCACAATTACCGAAAGCTATGTGGCACGTGAAGCTTCTGAAGAAGTTAGCATTCAGCCAGCTGTTTACGATTGGGATGTGAAAAGCGTATTGGTTAAAGAAGCCACTGAAAAGCGTATTGCTATTCCGGCCGAATATGGTTTTGAAGAGCAAACGATTAAAGTTTCTGATGGTGTTCGTCAGTGGCGCACCAAGCTTTCTGGCTCAGCTCCAAAAGCCAATCAGAACACTCTAGAGGCCGCTCGTCGCGGTGGCATCAATCTAGACACTGCGCCAGTAAACAGTTGTTATCATGAGCACTATATCGCGCCAGAATATACCTACGAGACGGAGCGAGTATTGGTAAGTGAAGCCTCTGAAAAAATCGAGATGAGTGAGCCGGTTTTTGAAACCGTTGAAGAGCGCGTGTTGGTTAAAGAGGCCACCACTAAGTTGATCACTGTGCCAGCGACTTATGAGACAGTTACCGAGCAGGTTTTAGATAAGCCAGCACACACAGTTTGGAAAAAAGGTACAGGCCCTATTCAGCGCATCGATGCAGCAACGGGCGAAATCATGTGTTTGGTTGAGGTTCCAGCAACCTATAAAGCGGTTAGTCGTCGTGTATTAAAAACTGCGGCTACAACTAAGACCGTTGAAGTGCCTGCAGAATATAAAACGGTAAAAGTACGCCGTCAGGTAAGCGCAGCCCAGGAAAATCGCATTAGTATTCCAGCAAAATATAAGGATGTTAAAAAGCGTGTTCTGGCTAAAGACGGTTCTTATGTTTGGCATGAAGTTCATGATAAAACCATGAGCAAGGAATCTCGTACTGGTCAGCAAATTTGTTTGACAGAAGAGGCTCCACAGTACAAAACCATTAAGCGTCGTGTGGTAACTAAAGCGGCGGGTTTCCGTACCGAAACCATTCCAGCTGTTTACAAAGATGTGAAAGTTCGCAAACTAGTATCTGCAGCCAAAGAGATTCGTAATGTAATCCCTGCGATTGAGAAAACCGTTTCTCGTCAAGAGTTGCTGAAAAAAGGTCAAATGGAATGGCGTAGCATTCTTTGTGAAACCAATATGACCACTGACCGTTTGCGTCAAATTCAGGTAGCTCTAGATGAGCGCGGTTACAATCCAGGTAAGATTGATGGTGTGATCGGTCGCGAAACCATGGAAGCGGTTAATAAGTTCCAGCGTGATAAAGATCTGCCGGTTGATCGTTATCTAAATATCGAAACCCTGCAAGCATTGGGTGTGTCTGCCAAGTAAGCTCCCAATAGGCTCTTGCACTGTGTATAGAGCCAAAGCCCTGGTCTATCGTGGCCAGGGCTTTATTTGTTTTTACTAGGGCTTAATTAGTATTAACAGGCTCTAATGCACACCTGTGCAATTCCCAAATCCTATAGCCAATCTCGAAAACCTATAAAAATCATAGGTTTAAATTGATTTTAAAACAGTTGTTTTAATTTTTTCTGCTAAAAAGTGAATTAACTTTTCCCTTAGGTTCCATTTTTCTTTTCCCTCTGGTGCAAGAAATTGATTCTTGTCAAAGCGTAAACTGCTGTACATGGTAAGCAAAAGGGCATAAACCATAACAGCCAGCCCCGATGTTTTCCGCGACAAACCGAGCTCAGCAACGATAACAATAGGTGAGCCTTTGTCTTTTAAAGCCGAGTCCAGTTTTCAAGCTGTAGCCTGAGTCCCCTCTGGATTTCGCAAAAATCATAACAACACTTTGGGATTTGTGAGGAAGCTATGTTGAAATTAAGCACCGCCAGTAGAGGGCGTCAGTTTTCATTGTCATTATTGACGCTTGCCATTGCCGCCGGTAATGCATCGGCCGCCGTTTTAGAAGAAGTTACGGTAACCGCGCAAAAGCGTGAGCAGAATTTGCAAGATGTGGGCGTTTCGGTATCGGCCTTTAGTGGCGATCAAATGAAAGCCCTGGGCGTGACCAATACCACTGAGATTACTCAGCAGGTTCCTGGTCTTCAGGTAAATACTTGGTCACCTACCATTACCACCTTTAACTTGCGTGGTGTTTCTCAAAACAACTTTACTGACAACCTAGAAGCGCCGGTAGCGGTTTATTCTGATGATGTATATATCGGATCTATGAACGCTATTTCTGGTCAGCTTTTCGATGTAGAACGTGTTGAAGTATTGCGTGGCCCGCAAGGTACTCTATTTGGACGTAATGCTACTGGTGGTCTAATTCACTATGTAAGCCGCGATGCCTCTGACG
>JAOXRT010000065.1 GCA_025800365.1 Cellvibrionaceae bacterium
ATGGACCCTCTCTTTTAGATGCCGAACCAGGCTTAATGCGTTAAGCATGGCACAAAGGAGGTGGGTCCATCTTATTTCCTACGGAAAAACATCATCCTCTAAGAATGAGTCAATCAGCTCTTCGATTGATAACAAGTCGTAAGCGGGTGGCGAGCATCATTGGATACTGTAGGGTGCAATAGAGCTAGCGTATTGCACCGATAACCTCTGACAAGCGGTGCGTTATAACGCACCCTACAAGTCTCGACAAGCTATTGTGGGAGGCGCATTTCGCAAAATGCGGCTTCCGCTTAAGGCTGACGTCTGATCAGGCCTGATGAGAGTAAATAGACCGATGACCTACAATGGGTGACGAGCTGTACTCTTCGCTTTTTCGAGCCACTAGCGAGCATTGCTTGCAATGCGGTCTAGCAAGGAAGGCCTGCCTTCCGGTCCAGCCACTGTCATCGCCACCGCTCAGAAACGAAAAAAGCCCAGCTCTATGAGCTGGGCTTTTTTCTTAAATAAGTGCTTGGCGATGACCTACTCTCACATGGGGATACCCCACACTACCATCGGCGCTAAGACGTTTCACT
>JAOXRT010000084.1 GCA_025800365.1 Cellvibrionaceae bacterium
GGAGATTTCGAAAACTACGACCGGGACAAGGCCGCCCATATGGATAAGCTATTGGCCCAACACAACAAAGAGGTGGAATGGACAGACAACCTGCACCGAGGCTTTGTTAAATTGAGCTTAGACCACAAGCAGGCCAAAGCAGAATTTATCAGCGTCGATAATGTGTTGACAGAAAAGTACAAGGTGAAGCGCATTAAAGAGGCAATTATTGAAAAGCAAAACGGTCAATTAAAATATCGTAAAGCCAAATAACTGAGACCGTAAAAACATCTGTATGAATGGTATTCGTTGATCCCTCTCATTAGGGTTAAAACACAGATGTTTTTACAGCCTCATACTAGCCTATGCCACCGGCAACGATGATCTACACCTCAAAAATTTCAGTGTTCAGCGACTCCCGGATAACAGCGGCCGCTTCTACGACAAGCTAAGCCCTAACTACGACTGCTTATTTTGCGATGCCTTTAGAGCCGAGGATTCCGGTATGGGATTGTAGGCACTTGGATTGCTGCACGATCAAGAAGCTGGAGATGAAGAATTTACTGATAGCTACAGCCATTACGGCTATTACACCGGCTTTGACTTCCTTGAATTAGGGCGGCGACTTGGCTTGCAAGAAAAACCTATTCAAACGTTCATTACCAAGCTAAAGACCAGCCAGAAAACAATTATTGATTTAATCAACCGTAGCTATATGCCAGAGGCCATGAAATCACGGGCAGTCGAAATGGTGGAGTCTCGCATTCGGGCTATTCAAATT
>JAOXRT010000093.1 GCA_025800365.1 Cellvibrionaceae bacterium
ATGGCGCCTACAGCCACATCACTCGCGTCTGTCGTGACAACGAATTATTTATCAAAGTCCGGCAAACGGAGGATGGGTGTAGTTGCCATTGCAACCTTTAATGCTGTGAAACTATTAGTTTCAGCATCGCCCCAGCGCCAGACAACCTTACCCCGAGTAAGATCTGTCAATGGCTTCGCCAATTGTGACAACCCTTTAATAAATCTCCTGTAATAGCTAGCCAATCCCAAAATGAACGAACATCATGCACTGATTGCGGCCGAGGCCAGTCCAGCACTGCCTTCACCTTCTCAGGAGAAGCGTGAATTCCCTCCGCGCTCACTTCAAAGCCAAGGTAATCTACCTTGTCCTTGACGAATTCACATTTATGAAGGCGGCCGTATAACTTAGCTCGGCGCAGCCTCTCGAGTGCAATGTTCAAATGATCCCAATGTTCCTCAATTGAACGACTGAAAATCAAAATGTCGTCCAAATAAACCAATATAAAAGAATTTATCTCCTTAGCAAAGACTTTATTCATCAACCTTTGGAAAGTGCTGGGAGCATTGCACAATCCAAAAGGCATGACTACGTATTCCCACTGACCCAAATGGGTACAGAAGGCTGTCTTGCTAATCGAGTCCTCGGCCATGGCTATCTGATGATAGCCTTGAGCTAGGTCCAGTTTACTGAAGATTCTGGCCTGCCCTAATCTATCAAGAAGCAGATCTATCCGCGGAAGCGGATAGCGGTCCTTAATAGTCTGTTTGTTAAGCGCCCGATAATCGATACACATCCGCCATCTGCCGTCTTTCTTGGGCACGAATAAAATCGGTGCCCCGTATGGACTGCATGATGGACGGATAAAACCCTGAGCCAGGAGATCCTTAATCTGCTCCTCTAGCTCGTCCTGCTCAGCAGGACCCAACCGGTATGGAGGCCGGTATGGAGGGTCGCTACCCGGTTCTATTTCAATTCGGTGTTGTACCTCCCTATTGGGTGGTACACCCTTAGGTAGCTTTTCAGGAAACACATATCGATACTTTTGTATCATTTTCTCGAGAGACTCACGATATTTTATAGGGACACTATCAAGCACTTCCTTCTCCCTTTCCTTGACCGAAATAATATCCTTCTTTGGCCCAGACTCTTTATTAATTTTTCTCCTTTGGCCCTCTGTCATCCCATGAGCA
>JAOXRT010000097.1 GCA_025800365.1 Cellvibrionaceae bacterium
GGGAACATTGGGTGTCTATTGAGTAGAGAAATTAGAAAGAAAGCAGAAAGCGTAAAGAAAATAGAAAAAGAGAAGCGATGATGAAAAAAACAAAACTACTGGCACTGCTAGCCGCTAGCATCAGCATGCCAAGCTTAGCAGAAACCCAAATTATTCACGCTGGCACATTACTGGCCGTGCCTGGTGAAAAACCACTAAGCCAACAAAGCCTAATTATTAAAGATGGCCGCGTACAAGAAGTAAAAGCTGGCTATATTAATGCGGCCGATGTTGGCGATGACGCAAAAGTTATCGATCTAAAAGATAGCTTCGTAATGCCAGGCCTAATGGATATGCATGTACACCTGCAAGGCGAGCTAGGACCCAATAATGACAGCGAACGTTTGCGTATGTCCGATGCCGATGTGGCTATGCAAAGCGCCCATTTTGCTAAAAAAACCTTGATGGCAGGTTTTACCACGGTGCGCGATCTAGGTGCCCAAAGCCCGCAGCATATTTATGCACTACGTGATGCCATTGCCAAAGGTTGGTTAGATGGCCCGCGCATTGTGGCATCGGGTGGTGTTGCAGTAACCGGTGGCCATGGTGATGTTGATGGCATGCGTCACGATCTATTAGAAAAATACACTTCTAAAACCATTTGTGATGGCCCATACGATTGCCGCCGTGCTACCCGTCGTGCCATTAAATTTAATGCCGATGTTATTAAAATTACCTCCACCGGTGGCGTACTATCCGATACCGATACTGGCACCGGCCAACAAATGGCCGATGACGAGCTGCGCGAAGTTGTCGATGCCGCCCATGCATTAGGCCGAAAAGTTGCCAGCCATGCCCACGCGGCCGAAGGCATTAATGCTGCACTGCGCGCCGGCGTAGATAGCATCGAGCACGGCAGCTACGCTGATAAAGAAAGCATCAAGCTGTTTAAGAAAAACGGCGCCTATCTAGTGCCCACACTATTGGCAGGCGATACCGTAAAACAAATGGCCGAGAAATCGAACTTTATGTCGCCCGCCATTAAAGAAAAGGCGATACGCGTTGGCGGCGATATGATGGATAATTTCAGCAAGGCTTACCGCGCTGGCGTTAACATCGCCTTCGGTACTGATTCCGGCGTATCACGCCACGGTATCAATGCCGAAGAGGCCGTGCTAATGACCAAAGCCGGCATGAGCGAGATGGATGTGCTGCAATCGGCCACTGTAAATGCCGCAAAGCTAATCGGCCAAAGCAAAACCCTAGGCACACTAGAGCCAGGTAAATACGCCGATATCATCGCCACCAATGGCAGCCCACTAGCAGATATTAAAGAACTATTGGATGTCGATTTTGTGATGAAAGCCGGCAAGGTTTATAAGCTGTAGTAAGGCCAGCAGCTCTCAACCTAAGGCAACTCCACATCTAAGGCAATCCAAAACCCAATAAGGCATTAGCCGCAAGGCTAATGCGCTTTACCCCATTTCAACGACTCGCTTGTAAGCAATCCATTAAAATTTGCATGGATCAAGTATAGCAATGCCAATACTGGCCATTGCTTTGTCTGCTGTAACCCAAATAATGAGACTGTATGAAATTTATACCAGTAGCCTGTGCCGCGCTGTTAACCGCATCTTGCGCCTCACAACAAACCTATAAGTTCTACCAAGGCCCCCAAAAGCTTCCAACAGAGCTTTCCACAATCAAGCCCAAACGACCATTTGCCGCCCCCGGCATTTATGTAAGATATGTAGACGGAAAATACATATCCGAGTATGAATCTATGGCGGGCTATCCGGCGACGGTTCAAGAAGCCAATATGCTAAAACCACTGGTTTTTCAGGTAGAGCCAGGCCCGCATCGATTTAATGTTGGTTTCAGCTATACCGATGTGGCCAACAAATTTGCCACAGTAAGCCAGATGACAAGCACAGCCCTAGCAAGCGGCGTCGCGATCGGATCATCGAAGATCGTAAATTACCGACAATTTGCGGATATAGAAGTAAACACAAAAGCCAACAAAGTTTACCAACTTAACTACCAGTGGGACGAGAAAAGCGGCGTTACCTTTTACGTAGATGAGTGCGATCAACAAGAAAAGGCCTGTAAAAAAATTCCTGCCAAAATAGAAAAACAGGAATACACAATCACCCCGGGCTTGCCTACAGGTTACGATCTGCTGGCAAAGTAGCTAGGGCCAGTTAGAGTGATGTTTGCCTGGTGATGGGTTTGCATCGTAAAAGCCATGGTTACAGCCCTAAAGCACATTAGCCAAGTGCCGTGGTCTCTTAAGAGGCACGGCACTTCAGTCTTACACAGTATTAATCGTAAATCGCTTAATCCCAAGTCTTCTGTTTAATTCGGGAATTAACTATTAACACTCTAAAACCTACCCAGTAATCAACCATTTACTCCAAATATAGGCTTGCTTAAGATCCGCTACACAAGAGAAAAAGCAAAATACCGGCCTAAAAATAATGATATAGGCGCCAAGCCTGTTTAATTCGGTATGAATTTCCTGCTACTTGTAAAAGTGCAAATAAAACAATAAATTAGAGCTTTAGACAAAGGAATGCAGCAAGCGATTAAAATGGACACCACCCTATTATTTCTGAAATCCCCAAATTAATAAGACGCGTCCGCTTTTTGGTTGTAATTCTGCCTGTCTTTTTATTTAGCTGTTATATTACTTTATCGAATTAAAACAGAGTTTGTAGTATCGGCGACAGGATGACTGAAGATAATTTTAACTTAACCTTAAGGTGAAAATGATGACGTTAAAAAATACAAACCGTAATATTACTTTTAAAGGAGCTGGTGAGCACGATGTTTCAGAGGTGATAATCAGTTCTGGAGAGCACGATGTAGAGCGTGGGGATTTAGATGCTCGTATTAGTTACACAATATCATATAAAGGAACTGGAGCTTTAACTGCTCCAGACATAGACCAGCAAATGGCGGAGGCCGTTGCCGAAGCAGTTAAGAACAAAGTTGCTGAGATTCAAGGACAACAATAATAACAGTGCTCGTACTAAGGAAAAATATGAACTCTTTTAAAAATCTAACCAAATTGTTCAAATCAGGAGCGCTTCCTGTAGTAATAAGTGATTCTGATTACGTTTTAAATGCCTTTTCGCTTGAAGGTTTTGATGTATGCACTCTTTCAAATGCGTTGAGTCAAAGGGGTGATTTTAAAGAAGTATTATTGGCTGTTGTAGACCCTAGTGCGAGCCCTTCTTCTGATATATTTGATAAAACATTTGCAAATAGTTCAGTTTTAATCTGTCCGCTAATGTCGTTTGGGGCGGATACTAAATCTATAGATTATTTCATATCCACATTAAAAAATATTGATTTTGAAATTGCATGTGAGAATGGCAGAAACTGCCTTGAGAAACTTCAAAGTCAAGAAGGAGCCATTACCGTTTCGACCTTAGGCAAAAATCTGTCAGTTGAGCTAGGCGAGGATCTAGAAGTGTTTGCCCCCAAAGTTAACCCTGTCATAAAGCCTGGAGAATGGATTAGTGTCAGCCAGTTCTTAGAAATAGCTCTTATACCAAACAAAGATTATAGTTGTTTTAATGTAAACGGGGAGTTTGTTTGTGAAGGTGTATCCGTAGCTTTTCATAGACATAACTATGAGGAATCAGGCCCTTTAGCGCATGAAGCTTGGGGTATTTTTCAAAAAATCCGAGAAAGCAAAGATTTTCCAATAACGCTAAGCGTTATTGATTCAGAGGTGGTTAGTATAAAAACCAATAGCAATCAAGAGATTTTGGAATTAATTAAGCCACTTACTGACGAAGTTTTTCATGGCAAGCTAATAGAAGTTGCTTTCGCCTCACTACTCCCTTCAAAAAAAACTGATTGGAATATAAATTCTCAGTTAAATGAAGCAGCTGGTGGAGTTCACTTGGCTTTAGGGACTGGGGTTAAGGCTGCACATATTGATTTTGTATGCCCAACTGCAATAGTGGAGTGGTAGGCAATATAACAAGTTGCTCAAGAAGGACGTAAAAAGCTCGGCTTGCGCTCCTTCGTCGCTAATTGTAGCCAAGCTGTTCACGCCTCTTAGCAAGGCGTTATAAGTCTACAAGAGCGTAGCTATGCAATATAACTCGACTAGTGGAGCTAAAAATTGAGCCAGACTGACAAACTCACGAGAGAAGAAATGGATCAAATGTTTCAGCTGATAAAAAGGTACACTGAAACGGAAATGGATCAGTGGGATCTTTGGAAGTTTGATACAAAACGAGAAAAGATATATATGTCTCTATCGCGCAAAGTGCCAAGCGATGAGGCATCGGGATATTTCGATATTTCTCATTTACTAAAAAATAAATAGAAGTCATGAATGTTTCTGCGTTTTAAACATAGATATGAAAAATTTTGCTAAGTCCGTACTTATTGTTAGTGCTCCCCTAGTAGTCTATTTCCTTGGAGGAAATGCATTAAAAGCAATCTCAGAGTGGAAAAATAGGCCATATATAGAGATGTATGAAGCCCAGAAAGAGCACGAGGGACCCAGCTGGTCGTTGAGTGAAGAAGTGGCAATGAGCAGATATGGTATAGATTTGAACGAGATTCGAATTGAGTCAGAGCGTAGGGAAAAATATAGAAGCTCAGCAACTTTAAGTTTTATTGTTCTAATGATTTTGACTATATTAGGTGAAGCAAAGTGGCTTTCGAGAAAGCTGAACATATAACAAGAAAATGTTGTTCAGCGCTATCACGCTCGGGCTCACTGTCGTTCGTCGCAAATTTGAGCGTTAGCTACAAGGATCTACCATGGAAGAGCTAATCGAGTTTTTGGAAAGCAATTCTAAGAACAATCACGAACGGGAAAATGATATTCCAATAGCGATTAAGTGCTTTAATGATCTGGAAGATGTTTCTAAAAATCTAAGAAAAGAAATGTTTCCGTCAAAATTATGGCCCGCAAAGGCTATACAGGCTTCTGTAATTCTTGGTGCGATGGTTGAACTCAATGGAAGCATTATTTCGTCGCTAAAAAGTGGCTATTACAGTTCGGTAGAGTGCCTTTTTAGAGTTACTATTGAACATGCTGTTAATGTTATATATATCTTCGAAAATAATGATATTGAACGGTCACGAAGTTATCTTAAGCACGCGATAGAAAGCCTTGAAGATAAATCTAAGAAGAGAGACAGAAGAGCTGTTCGAGAAAACGATTCAATTGATAAGTTTGGTGCCGATCAACGACTTTCGTTCGCAAGCATGCTTAAGACCGCTAATCCAAATCTTTTTAAAGAAAAAAAATTGAAATGGCCTAATGCTTTTGAAAGATTCAAGGCCGTAGGTTTGGAAAAGGGCTATAGGAATTTATACAGCACAGCATCAGATTCCGTTCACAGTATGTCAGAAGATGTTATCAATTCAATTGTTGCTTACAATTGCCCTGGCCCAGCGCAGGAAGCTCTTCTTGAATCCAATGAAAGTTACAGGAAGTCCTTTAGTATCTACCTATCACTTTGGGCCTTAGAATATTTTGCCGAAGCACTGGAATTAGTAGCAACGTCCATTGAGAGCGAGTCATTAAAAGAAGTAGAAAAAGCAAGGGCATCGTTGTTTGAGTGCATAATCGATCACGAGGTTGAAGCGTTCGAGCTTTCAGCTAACAATGCATTGCAGCGGGCGTGCCGCTGAATGCGGCGTTAACCGATCAGTGAGACGATGGGCAATAATAACGAGGTAAATGCCAAAGGTAAGTTCGAGTTGCATTCGGCTACATACCACGAAGACCTCGAGTGGGTAAAATTCTGTGTTGAATCGGGTTGCGATATCAGCCTCAAAGACAATTATGGCTGGAACTCCGATAGTTTGGGCTATCGACATGGCCAGTACTTCTGATGTGGGGGTTGCCGAATCTATTATTGAGTATCTATTTAATAATGGCGCTGAAGTGAGTATAGAGGCCAAGGCCTGGTGAGTCACTCATAGACTTCGCCAAGAATGTGGACGATGATGTTGCAATATTTGTAGAAAAGTTATTAGGCAATAGTTAACAAGGTTGGGCATTTTGCACGGCCAAAAAACGGCCGAGCGGGACAGGCGACACTGCGTTCCGCTTGCCCATGCCAACAGCGGTAGGGCAATCACAAGGAACCAGCAATGAGTGATGAAGATGTAGAAGAGAACAAACTTCCTAAAAGCGGAAAAGTATCAAAGGTAACCCGTGGCGCCTTGTCAGCCGTAGGCGGTGCTGTACCCATTGCGGGTGGAGTTTTTTCTGCAATCGCTGGTGCTTGGTCTGAGCTTGAGCAAGATAAGGTAAATCGTTTCTTCGAACATTGGGTTCGAATGCTTGAAGATGAGCTGAAAGAAAAAGAAGAGACCATTATCGAGATAATGGGAAGACTCGATCTTCAAGATCAAGCAATTTCAGAGCGAGTCGAGAGTCGGTCTTACCAGTCCCTTTTAAAGAAAACATTCAGGGAGTGGTCATGCGCTGAAAGCGAGGAAAAGCGCGAATATATACGTAATATCCTTTCAAATGCGGCTAGCTGCCAAGTATCCAGTGATGATGTGGTCCGATTGTTTATTGACTGGATTAATCTCTATTCAGAAATGCATTTTCAAGTTATTGGCGCAATCTATAACAGCGACGGGATCACCAGAGGCCAAATTTGGAGAAAAATTGGCAAGGGGCAAGTCCGTGAAGACTCAGCGGATGCTGATTTATACAAACTCCTTTTCAGGGATCTCAGTACTGGCGGCATTATTCGCCAGTATAAAGAGCGAGATTACATGGGTAATGTATTACCCAAAGCACCGCAAAGACGCCCTAAAGGTAGTGGCCCTAAGCCACCGGTATCAGCTTTCGATGAAAATGAAGGCTATGAACTCACAGCGCTAGGGCAGCAGTTCATACATTACGCTATGACAGATTTACCCATGAGAATAGAGTTCAATGCCTCGCCAGAATAAAAGCCCTAACAAAGCCAGCCAGAGGGGCCAAAAAACCGCCGATTCACTCTGGTTTTTCGGCCCCTGCTGGCGGCGTTGGCACTACAAAAAGGAGGTTTCGTGACTTGGCATAGTCAAAAGAAAATATTGCTAGCTGTTGCCGTAATATTGATCGGACTACTTAGTTTCGCCATAGGCGTTAGCTTCGGTACGTCCTACGACAAGGGTTCTTTTATTAATGTATTGTTTCCCGCGTTAAGCGTCGTCGGTAACTGGGTTACTGGTATCGGTGCTGTCGCCGCTGTATTTACTTCTCTTTGGCTAGCAGACAACCAAAGAAAATTAAACTCTGAAGATATAGGCGTAAAGTTCAACTTAATAGTATCTCCACCAGACATGACAAAGCGGCTAATGGTTTCCGCTGTAAGTAAAGGAAATAGGCCTGCAAATGTAAAGTCTCTTTCAATATATTCGGGGGACTCAACTGTTGCTATGTGGGTAAAAGATCTCGATCCACAATCAAGTCATCTTCCTTTGGTAATGCCTTATGGCCATGATGCAAGTTTCATATTAGTGCCTGATACAGAGTCATTCATCATTGACTATGTACAGGAGCATTGTGAGGGTAAATATTCAGGCCTGAAAATGCAGCTAAATACTACCCTTGGTAGTTTTTCTATACCTTTCAGCAAGGAAATATTAGAACACCTTCAAAACTTTGGTGCTAACAATTCAAGCTAAGGGGCGCAACAAAGCTGCGCCCCTGCTTGAATCGTTGAATGTATGAGTCAATGAAATGAAATTGGAAGAGTTTGAAATTGGCGTGCGGCCAGTTCAGTGTGGTTGTTGTGATTACTTCTCTCTAGCAGAGCGAGGTAGATGTTTAGTTTGCCCGGTTTGCTTTTGGGAAGACGACTACGATTGTGTTTCCAATGAGAGAATTTGTGTAGAAACCAGATCAGATATTAATAGGGACTTAACTCTTAGGGAGGCGCGAGAGAATTTCAAGGTATTCGGTGCTTGGCACAGTGAATTTTCCGAAGTAGTTATAAGTAAAAAAGAAAGAGACACCTTGAGGTATGAGCCTAGATACATATAACAAACTATGGTTCAGAACTTTAATAGCTTCGACTTCCCCTCCACTTTAATAATCCGTACATTAATGCGCTGTACGCTATAAAGAGCATGATTGACTTTATTGTTTTTGTATTAATTATAGTGACGATAATGGGGTTTCTATTGTCGTTTCCTTTGTTAGCTTATTATTTAACAACCGCAGAGAACATTAAAGACCATTGGTGGAATGTAATGTGGTCAATAATTAATGATCACACAGGGCTGCCCCCAAAATTAGTGGTATTCTTCTTTATTCTCTGCCCCGCAGGAATATTTGGCTTCATTACAGGAGTGTACAATTTAGATAGCAGTAAAAATTACATATTTGCAGCTGAAATAGCTGGGTTGACTGGCCTGATGTTTAGTAATAAAAGCTTCCTTAGGATTCATCGAGAGAGTTTAATCGCGAAACTAGCGTCTTCTTCGTATTGCTTTTTATAGCTATCACGTCATATATGTACGCAATAGGATCAGTTGATACTGACTTCATGATGAAGAATTGGGTTCTATACTCTTTAATATGGGGCGGGTTACTTTTTGTCGCTTTAGTTAGGCTTAAAACCCTGGAATTAAAGAATGTACAAGGCGGTCAAGAAAAACCGCCATGAATTACGTGGCTGTCTACCGATAAGTGCAGCTGAGTGGCTGCCCAACCCCCCCCAAAAAAAATAGCAATTAAGCCGCCAAACAATTCCTTTTGACTCAAGCTCAGCATATGAGAAAATTGCCGCACTTATAGATATAGCTGTTCGCCAAGCTATAGGGCAGCTATATCACCGTAGAGCCATTCGCTAGCTCTCCAAGCATTTACCACCGGGGTCGCTGTTTATCCAATAGCGCTGCCCGTAACACTCCAGATCCACGAGGTAGCCATGAGTGTACATGAAATTCGTCATCCTTTAGTTCGCCACAAGCTAGGCATTATGCGTAAGAAAGATATGAGCACCCGTAGCTTTCGTCAGTTAGCTGCAGAGGTGGGCAATTTGTTAACTTACGAGGCGACTAAAGATTTAGAGCTTGAGGAATGCCAAATCGAGGGTTGGTGTGGTGATATTACGGTCGAGCGCATTAAAGGGAAAAAAGTAACTGTAGTGCCTATTTTACGCGCTGGCTTGGGTATGTTGGATGGCGTCTTGGAGTTGTTGCCCAGCGCTAAGATCAGTGTTGTTGGCTTGTATCGTGATGAGGAGACCTTAGAGCCGGTAAGCTATTTCGATAAGCTTGCGGGCGATATTGATCAGCGCATGGCTTTGGTGATCGACCCTATGTTGGCCACTGGCGGTTCGATGAATGCCACTATTGATTTGCTTAAGCAGGCGGGCTGCACATCGATTCGTGCATTGGTGCTGGTTGCTGCCCCGGAAGGCATTAAGGCTGTTCAGCAGGAGCATCCGGATGTGGATATTTACACCGCATCAATCGACGATCACCTAAATGAAGCCGGTTATATTATTCCTGGCCTTGGTGATGCCGGCGATAAAATTTTCGGCACTAAGTAACGGCTCAGCTTCTTTTATTGGTAAATGTTATGAATAACGATCATTCGCCTGCTTCTTGGCGTACGGTGCTGGCCGGGTTACAAATGCTGTTTGTGGCATTTGGTGCCTTGGTGCTTATGCCACTGATTACCGGTTTAAACCCTAGTGTGGCATTGTTTACTGCCGGTGTGGGCACGCTGCTTTTTCAATTAATTACCAAGCGTAGCATCCCTGTATTCTTGGCCTCCTCTTTTGTGTTTATTGCACCTATTGGCTTTTCCGTAGAGCAGTGGGGTATAGCGGCCACCATGGGGGCTTTGTTTTGCGCAGGCCTGGTTTATGTTGTGCTGGCCGCCTTGGTCGCTTGGCGTGGCCCAGGGTTTTTACATCGCATCATGCCACCGGTAGTTACTGGGCCAATTATTATGGTGATTGGCTTAAGCTTGGCGCCACTGGCGGTGAATATGGCCATGGGTAAAACCGGTGATGCCAGCGCAGAGCTATTCCCCTATGTTGACGCAATGTTGGTTTCTATGCCGGCGCTAATCACTACGCTTTTAGTGGCGACCTTAGCCAAGGGCGTATTTAGGCTGGTGCCAATCTTAGCGGGTGTTGCCGTGGGTTATTCCATAGCCTTCTTTATGGGGATGGTTAATCTTGAGGCCGCAAACGCAAGCCCTTGGTTAGCCGTGCCGGATTTTATCGCCCCAGAATTTAATATAGCTGCCATCCTATTTATGCTGCCAGTCGCTATTGCACCCGCAATTGAGCATGTTGGTGATGTGCTGGCGATCTCTAATGTTACCGGTAAAAACTATATCGAAAAGCCAGGCCTTCATCGCACGCTGGCCGGTGACGGCGTAGCAACATCCGCAGCTGCACTTTTCGGTGGCCCGCCAAATACGACCTATTCGGAAGTAACTGGCGCAGTAATGCTAACCAAAGCGTTTAATCCAGTAATTATGATATTCGCAGCCTGCTTCGCCATCGCCTTGGCTTTTGTGGCAAAGTTTGGCTCGCTGTTACAAACAATACCCACCCCAGTCATGGGCGGCATACTGATTCTACTATTCGGCTCAATCGCCAGCGTGGGCTTGAATATTCTAGTCAAAGGCCAGGTTGATATGAGCTTGCAACGCAATCTCGTCATCGTATCAACTACCTTAGTTTTCGGTATTGGCGGCATGGTTCTTGGTCAGCAAGGCTTTAGCCTACAGGGCATTAGCCTGTGCGGATTAGTGGCCATTATTCTGAATCTGGTTTTACCTCGTGGCGATGAAAGTGAATCCTTAAATGCAGAGAAAGAAATTGTTGAGTCGATGACGAAGGGTGGGGATTAGTGACTCGCTATTTGGCGGGTTCTAGTGCTTAGCTTACCCAAGCGAGTGGAGGTATCGGGTTAATCGTATATCTATACTGTAGCGATATAGAATTAAGGTGAAGGTAGGCCTTTCCCCGAAAGTCCTCTGGGAGTGAAGCGAACACAAATATGCACATATTTTTAATCACAGCTTTTTGTCTGGTAGTTGCAATTACTGTTTTGCCTATAGGTGTTCGTTCTCTCACGGAAGGTGGAAAGCACCCTAATTTGGTGCGGAAAAATGTGGGCAAAACAGGCAGGGTGCTTTTTGGCACGTTTTTATTCACCATTCATATTGCAATTGGATATGTCGATGGTAAACAGACTATCGAGAGTTGGGTGGTTAGCTTTCTTGTGTTCTCGTACTTTTTGTATTTAGCGGACTGCTTTCTTACTGGTAGGAGAATGATACTTCCTCATGGGGCAATAGAAAGCGGGGAGGGCCGTGTTATACGTGGATTTATATTTTTGTTTTCACTCATGATCATGGCCGCAATTTCCTTTTCGCCAGGAAAGCTAAAGTCTGATATGGCTGAAATAAACGAGCAAACGGAAAGATTGGTAAGATGAGCTTATTCAAACGGCTTCTTGGTGAGCTGTTGGGCCGTATCCCTTATGCTGAAGACTCAAGGTGTTATAAAAAGATAATAATGGTGCCTATGGAGGCGCTGTTTAAGCATGAAAACGATGAAATTCGTTTTATAGTAAAAAACCACAATTCAGGGGAAAACAATAACGAGCAATTCATTGTCTTTGACGTATTGTTGTCTGAGTGTGAAGTTTTATCAGAAAATAGTGCGGAATTAATCTTCACTACTAAGAGGCTTAATATATCTTTTAGGTTCAAAAGCGCTCACCCAGGTGTTAGTAAGTTATGCTTGGAAGTCACGGAAAAATTGGACTCGCAAGCAGAGCCCATTAAATACTATGGCGAAATTGGAAATAAGTGTAAGGATGAGTTGATCGAATTGCTTGTTGAAAAAGGATTAAGGACAGCAGATTGAAATATATTCCGAATAAAATCTCTTTGGCTGAGCGAATCTGGAATATAGGCCTGTCGGCTCTGTTATTGATCTATGGCGGATACGGAATATACACTAACGATTTGTACCTCCCGGCAAGGACTGGATCAGGGCTTAGTTTGCATGATGGGCCTGCAATACTGATGTTTGGGGCCTTCGCTTGCGGGGCTTTAGTGATGTTGTCAGATGTCGTCGATCACTATGATGAGCGTGATAATGAACACAAGTACCAGGTCTTCGCTAGGGTGTTTAAGTATCTTGCTTGGAGCTTGTTCGCTGCGGCTTTAATTTACAACCTGCTAAATTAAACGCTTTATAAAAGTGTCACTTAACTCAGCATTCCCCTTCGCTGCTTGAAAGTCTTATGACACCTGTTCTTATAGCCATCCCTGCGCCGCTGGAGTAAGCTTAAAATCCAGTCGCTGTATTCGTTCCCGGTGGTCGCGATAGCTTGGTCATTTCTGGCCTAGGTTGCGCGGGTTCTTTGTGGTCTGTGTGCCTGTGCAAAACAGGTGCTTTACTACCACCGCCGGAGGGATTCTAAAATGATTAAGCAGGGTAAATATCAGGCCTTTGTTGGAAGTGTACTGCGAGGCTGCCGCTCGTTCTTTTCTGTTCCGTTTTCCTTATCTTTTCTCCTGTGCTTTGCTTTGAGCTTGTCTCTAGGTCTTAGCGTTACGGTACATGCCCATGAGGGGCATCAAGATGAAGATATTATCTTGAAGGATTTGGGGAATCTTGGTGAAGTCGATTTTAAAGTCTCTTGCGATAAACCTGCACAAGAGGCCTTTAATACGGGCGTGGCTTTGCTGCACCATATGATGTACGCCCAGGCCGAGGAGTTATTTCAAAAGTGGAAGCAAAAAAGCCCAGACTGCGCCATGATGTATTGGGGCTATTCCATGTCGCTGTTTCACCCACTATGGCCGGATAAAATCTCTAAGATGGCTTTAGCCAAAGGACAGCGGGCTATTAGCAAAGCGGCCACTTTAAAAGTATCCGAACGTGAGCAGGCTTATATTCAGGCGGCCGCTGAGTTTTATAAAGATTGGAAAGCCGTCGCTGAGCCCCAGCGCATTAAAGCTTGGGCAGACGCCCATAAGGGTATTTATAAACAGTACCCTAAAGATGTAGATGCTATTGCCTTCTACGGTTTGGCGCAGTTAGTAGTGGCTTCCAAAACGGATAAAACCTTTTCCGCAAATAAAAAAGCAGGCGAGTTGTTGGCAGGGATCTTAGAGAGTAACCCTCTTCATCCCGGCGCTATTCACTATAGTATTCACGCTTACGATAATCCGGTACTGGCCGAAGTTGGCGCTGAACCTGCTCGCGCCTACGATAAAATAGCACCCGATGTACCCCATGCTTTGCATATGCCCACTCATATTTTTGTGCGTTTAGGCGAGTGGAAAGATGCAATTAGTTGGAATGCGCGCTCGGCCAAGGCTGCACTTAAATACCCATCCCATGGTGCAACCTCAATGCACTATGTGCATGCTTTGGATTATCTAATTTACGGCCAATTGCAGCTAGGCAATGGGGCAGAAGCCGTTAAGGTATTCGAGCAGAGCCATGCTCACCACCCAATGCAAAATACTTTCCCGGTCGCTTATGCGCTTTCGACTATGCCGGCTCGGATATCTTTAGAGCAGCAACAGTGGCAAAAAGCCAGTCAGCTTAAAACTCGCGAGCCAAGTTATATCAGCTGGGATAACTTCCCTCAGTTGGAGGCCATCAGTTACTTTGCCCGTGGCCTAGGCGCCGCGAGAAGTGGTAACTTGGATGCTGCACGCAATGCCTTAGCTACGCTAAATCAATTGCATACTAAAGCGACAACCATTAGCCCCAACTACTGGGCGCCATTGGTTAATGCCCAGCGTAAATCAGTTAAGGCTTGGTTGTTGTTTGTTGAAGGTAAAAAACAAAAGGCTTTGGCTTTGCAACGTGAGGCTGCTGATATTGAAGACTCCCTTGATAAAGACCCGGTAACACCCGGTGCGGTGTTGCCTGCTAGGGATTTACTTGGCGATATGCTGCGATTGGATGGTAAGCTTGAGGCCGCACAGCAGGCCTATAAAGCCAGCTTAAAAATTGGCCCTAATCGCCGTTATAGTTTAGAGGGCATTAAGAAGGCCAAACAAATTTAAGGTGAGCTAGCAGTTATAAGATGTATCAAGGTATTTTGATCGTTTCGCAGCTACTATTAGCTGTTATTTATTTTAGTGCCGGTTTGAGCAAGTTATTACCTTGGTTTCCCAATATTATTGGGCCGGTATGGTTGATTGATGAACTGGCCAAATACAACTTGGCATTGTTCGGCTATTTTATCGCTATCGCACAGGCTGTGGTGGGTGGCTTATTGTTCTTGCCGCGCTTTAGATTGGCAGCCAGCTTAATGCTGCTGCCAATGCATTTATGTATTACGATTATCCCTATTTCACTTGGGTGGCAGGGTACACCAATCGTTAATGGCTTGTTGTTGATAATGTTGCTTGCATTGCTATTTGACGATAGGCATCAACTAAAGCCACTGTTGCTTAGTCAGGCTGAGTCGCAATACGATAACAATAAGCGTACCTATTGGCTGAGCTTAATTTGCTTTTGCTCCTTGGCTGCGTTTTTAAAATACGGCACTGCTTTCTTATAAGCGTGCTGCTTAACTTCATTGGTGTATGTAATGGCTAAAGCCTTAAACCCTGTTGTTCAAAAATGGCTGCAATGTTGGGAGCAGGGCGATATTGATAAGTTGCCGATCACGGATGATTTTAGCCATAGTAGCCCCTTTGGGCTTATTAAACCCAAGTCCCGTTATCTAGAGATTGTGAATAAAAACAAAGCCGACTTTTTAGGTAACAGCCTTAAGGTAATTAATCATATCGAAGAGGGTAATAAGGTCTGCATTCAGTTTGAGCAGAAGAATAAAAACACTGGCTTAGAAATGACGGTGTGTGAATGGTATGAGCTAGAAGGCGATAAGATTAAGGCGATTCAGTCTTTTTATAATATTGGTGATGCCAAGATAGAAGGCTAAGCCCTTTGGGGATTAGCCTTCTATCTTAATTTACGTTAGCGTTTTGCTCTCACGCTCTAATCTAAATCTTTTGCGAAGCGATCACTGCGGGGTAGAAAGTAGTTTTCATAATCGAAGGATATGGCAACTTTGCCAGCGCGGCCTCGTAGTTCCTGTTGTGGGATAAAGCCATAAACCCTGGAATCGGCACTGTGGCTGCGGTTATCGCCCAACACTAGATACTGATCTGCGGGTACGGTAACGGTTTCAAAGTTGGCTAATGGGCCGTTAGCTTGGTCGATTCTTACTTTATGTGGGCGGCCGGCTAGCTCTTCGATAAATAATCTATCGCCAAGTTCTTTATAGGCTAGGGCTTCGCCATTAATAATCAAGCGGTGGTTTCGCATAGCCACTTTATCGCCCGGTAGGCCCACTACCCGTTTTACTAGACGATTATCGGCCGCGACAGAATCAAAAACAACGATATCACCACGCTCTGGGCTATGTGGCTCTGTGATGAGCTGGCCGGTAAAGGGCACTCGCAAGCCGTAGGCCATTTTATTAATGGTAATGCGATCGCCTTCGGTGATGGTGGGCAGCATAGATCCTGTTGGTACATCGTTCCAATCGGCGATGGCGCTGCGGAACATCATCATGCCGGCGATAAACAGGAATAAGCCTCGGTTGTCCTTCCAGAGTTTTTGCATAGTTACTTGCTCACTTTAAGAGGTTTAGGCTTAGAGTGAGCAAGTGGGGCTTAGTTCGATTTTGCTTGATAGAAATCGACTCTAGCCCGCAGACAATAAGAGTGTTGGCTTAGGCGATAAGCTTGGCGGTTTCTTGTGCGATTATCTTTTCTTCATTGGTAGGGATAACTAAGCACTGTATGGCCGAGCCGGTCTTATTGATGCGTGCCATGCCTTGAGCATTGCGCTGTTCATCAAGCTGCAAGCCAAGCCAGCTACAGCGCTCAGCAATACGCTGGCGTATTTCGGCAGAGTTTTCGCCAATACCACCGGTAAATACGAGGCTGTCTAGGCCTTGCAGGGTGCCAGCTAAACGGGCGATCTCCAAAGCAGCACGGTAGCAGAATATATCGACGGCCAGCTTGGCCTCTTCGGCATCAGATTCCAGTAACACTTTCATTTCAGAGCTAATACCCGAAACACCCAGGCAGCCGCTTTGGCGATAGAGTAAGTCTTCTAGCTCATTGAGGCTGAGGCTCTTTTCGCGCTGTAAATACAGTAAGACGCCAGGGTCGATACTGCCAGTGCGGCTGCCCATGACGAGGCCTTCTAGGGCGCTAAAACCCATGCTGGAAGCTACGGATTTGCCCGCTTGCATAGCGCACATGCTAGCGCCAGAGCCTAGGTGACAGACAACGGTTTTATTGGCGCTGAGGTTTTCCTCTGCCAGTTGTTCGGCAATATATTGGTAACTTAAACCATGAAAGCCATAACGTTGCACGCCGGCCTCGCGGTATTGTTTGGGTATGGCATAGCTGCGCTCTAGTTCCGATTGCCCGACATGGAACATGGTATCAAAGCAGGCAGCTTGTTTTACCCCTGGGCAGAGGTTTTGGCATAACTCGATAAGCTTAATGTTAAAGGGCTGATGCAAAGGCGCCAAAGGAATAAAATCACTTAATTGATTTAGGGCTTGCGCATCAATAATACAGGCCGCAGAAAAGAGTTCGCCGCCATGTACAACGCGATGGCCAATAGCGGCGATGTTTATTTCGCTTGCCTGCTGCGCTAAAAAGTCCAAGGCAAACTGTAGGCAGTATTTATGAGCAGCCAAAGATTGCTCATCGCTTGCCTCTTCGGCCTTAGGAGTCTTTAGTGAGATCTTTTGCTTTTCAATCTTACCTTGGTAGCTCGCGCCGGGTTTTATTTTAACCCGTGCATCACCGTAAATATCCGAGGTATCTAGGCGCAACAATAGCTCGCGGTTATTCTTATTGAATAGCCCAAGCTTTAAGCTGGAAGAGCCCGCATTAACCGTTAAGATTGCATCCATACCAATATTCCTACGCCCTAGTTTTTATGAAGAACCAGTTGTGAAGCCAAGGCGCAACTGGCCAATCTGGCAAAGGTGCCATCGGCGCGGCTATTTAGGACGATAGGCACTTTAGCACCTAGGGCGATACCGGCTGATTTGGCATTGGCTAAATACATTAGTTGTTTAGCAATCATATTGGCCGATTCTAAATCAGGCGCCAATAAAATATCGGCATCGCCTGATACTGGCGAATCAATATGTTTATCTTCGGCGGCCTGTTTTGAGATGGCATTATCAAAGGCTAGCGGGCCATCTAAAATGCCCCCTTTAATTTGTCCTCTATCGGCCATTTTACAAAGTGCAGCCGCATCGATTGTGGCTGGCATATAGGATTTCACTTTTTCTACGGCGGCCAGTATGGCGACTTTAGGTTCGCTAACGCCCAGGGCATGACAGAGATCGATACAGTTTTGCACGATGTCTTTTTTCTGCGGCAACTTTGGATCAATATTGATTGCGGCGTCGGTAATCATTAATGGTTTGTGGTAGCTCGGTACATCTAAAACAAACACATGAGATAAGCGGCGCTCTGTTCTGATGCCGTGCTGTTTGTCGATGACGGCATCTAGCAGCTCGGCGGTTGAAAGATCGGCTTTCATTAATATTTCCGCTTGCTGCTCTTTTACCATGGCTACCGCTTTGTCGGCAGCGGCATGACTGTGTGGGGTGTCGATGATGGCATAGGGGCTGATGTCTAGGCCTTCCTCTTCGGCGCAGGCGCGAATGCGAGCTTCTGGCCCCACCAGTAAAGGCTCGATAATACCTTTCTCGGCAGCTTCGACGGCGCCGCAAAGACCATTTTGCGCAACTGGGTGGACCACTGCTGTGCGTATGGGGCGCGCGGCAATGGCGCGCTCTATAAATTGTTCTAATTGGCCGTGTGCAGCATTCATCATAATTATGGGTTCCTATAAGCGCCTTAGATGGCTAGAAAGATAGCTCAAATTTTGTCTTAGAGTATATCGGCTTTAAGTTAACAGAATATGATTTATATCGGTTTTTAATTCCACCAGCTTATGGAAATTAATGTTGGCAGTCGCCTGAATAAACCCAGTATACTGCTGTGACTTTATGCTGTGCGATAACAACAGTAAGCTTAGGAAAATGCGTTGGCCTAATTGACCATTAAACTGAGTAATAAAGTTGCACTGTAAAGTGGCAGGCAAGATAACAATAACGATCAGAAAAACGGACACAACTATGAGTAATAAAGGCGAGCAAGCTGAAAAGTCAGCAGGTTTTCAGTGGCTGGGTTTTACTGCACGCATTCCATTTGTTCACACTCGGGTTTGTTGGCCTGAGCTGTTTCAAGGTATTTTGATTTCGGCGGCCACGGCGTTGGCTTTGGTGCCTCTGTTAACGGGCTATTTTGGTTTGAGCTTTGAAGAGGCGATTGCGATGTCGTTTATTCACAGCTTTTTGATCAGCGCTTCGTGGATGATCTTTGGTGAGCCTTATGCTTCTGGTTGGTTAACGCCGGCTTTGCCGTTTGTGTTAACGCTGTTGTTGTCGGACAGTTTTAGCAGTGCCACTGAGCGGCTGCAGATGATGACGGCAATCTCTTTGGATTTTGCGATTTTGCTGGCCATTCTCGGGGTCACGGGGCTTGGGGCTAAGCTGATTAAAATTATGCCTGAGGTTTTAAAGGGCGCGGTTATTTTGGGCGCTGCGGTGGCGGCCTTTTTGAAGGTTTTTGATCTGCAGGCCAGTGATAATATTTTTAATACTCACCCTTACAGCGCCACTGTGGCGATTGCTTTGTCTTTGTTGCTCGCTTTTTCGGCGCCTATGCATCGTATGGCGGCTAAGTATCCGATGGTGGCTCGTTTGGTCGCTTTGGGTTTGCTTCCGGGCTTTATTCTGGGGGCTATCGTGGGTGCGGTAACGGGTGAACTGAAGTTTGATATTCAGATGGGTTTCTTTGCGCTGCCTATGGTCGATATGTTCAATAAGGTGAGTCCTTTTGTTATCGGTTGGCCAAGTTTTGAGATGTTTTTGCAGGGTATTCCTTTAGCCTTGATTGGTTACATTTTGTTTTTTGGTGATTTGGTAACCGGTAAGGAAGTCTTGGCGATGGTGGAGAAGAGTCGCGAAGATGAGAAGTTGGATTTTAATGATTCCCGTACGCATATTTCTGTGGCGATCCGTAATGTGATCAGTGGTCTGGTTGCGCCGTTTTTTCCAACTCAGGGTATTCTTTGGACGGGTATTCATGTTGTGATCGCTCAGCGTTGGCAGCAGGGCAGGAAGGCGATGAATTCTTTGTATGATGGGATTTCGTCTTATTACATGATGGGTTTGCCGTTTATTTTCTTTATTGCTCCGGTGGTTACGGGTATTAAGCCGATGATGCCGATTGCTTTGGCGGTGACGTTGGCGCTTACGGGTTTTGCTTGTGCTTATGTGGCGATGAGTAAGGCGAATAATAATGCTGAGCGTGGTTGTATGATGCTATCGGCGGTGTGTTTGGCGGTGATGGATCCTTGGTTGGGGTTGATTCTGGCGGTTCTGTTGAGTGTGTTTTTGGTGGACTTTAAAGCTGAGGCGGATGAGGCATAGTTGTCCGTACTTTATAGCAGGGTGAGTGTAAGCTTTGGCCATGCTCAGGTTTGATGTGCAGCCTGGACCGGTTTTAGCCCATGCGGTAGTTGTTCTGGAACACGCTTAAACCATCCGGGGCGCTCGACTTCGCAGCGTCCATGCTGCTCCACGGTTCCTGACCAACTACCGCATGGGCTAAAACCTACAATCGGGTTGTTTGAGTGAATTGATGCTTCGTTCAGCTCCTAAGCTAAGTAAGCCAATTAATGTATGTGGCTAAGTTTGGGCACGATAAACTTAGGTGGGCTGGTTAAGAGTAGATAGGGCAGAGAATCTGCCAAATCACAGATACAAAAAAGCCCGGAGGTCCGGGCTTTAAGAAATTGGTTTGCTCGCTTTTTTAGGCGGCTGATTGGTACTTTTTGAGTGTGTCGGAAAAGGCTGGCTTTTCACAGACAAACTCTACAAAGGCGTCGACTCCGGCACTAGCTTGGTCTAAGTCATCAAACGGGCCAATATTAATTTGCTCGCGTGTGCTGTAATACCAGTAGTCTCCCGCTTTAAAGCAGCGTTCGCTTCGCGGCGGAACTCGTCCTGATTCGCCTCTCCTGGGTTGCGTATTAAGTGCTGTCATTGGTACTCCTCCCTGTTACGCACTGTGTTGTCACGGCTATATTCTAGCCTATGATTCGATAAATGCGATTATCGTTTAGTCTAATTGGGAGAAATTCATACTAATCTCCTACATTGACTAAAAATAGATCAACTATGGCTGGCTTGCCACTTGATTGGAGTATTTTTGTGCACCAGTTCCACTTAATAGTGTGGAAATGTGCACAAATTCAATGCCTGCGATGCGCAGTGGTGGGGTTAGGCGCTCTAGGACTTCTAGGGTCTCTGGGTAAGGGTGGCCGATGGCGATGGCGTAGCCGGTGCGCTTGGCGTGTTTGATGGCCTTTTCCAGTTGGTTGAGGATGTCTTGGTGATCGCGGCTGTTATCTAGAAATACGTCGCGGCTGGCACTTGGGATGTTGTTTTGCTCGGCCAGTTGTTTGGCTTGGCTTAGTGGGCTGGTGCGGCTGTCGATGAAGAAGTAGGGGGTTTCGCGCAGTTCGTCCATTAGCCATTGCATGGCTTGGGCTTTTTCGGTGAGTGCTGAGCCCATGTGGTTATTAACTCCACGAATGTGGGGGACTGCGGCTAGGCCTAGGCGTACGGCGCTTTTAAATTCTTCTTCAGCCATGCCGGTGGTGAGGCCGCCTTGTTCCAGTGGGGCGTTTTCGTTGTGGCTGGCCATGGGTAGGTGCAGCATGATTTCTTTGCCAGCTTGATGTCCGGCGTCGGCCAGTTCTCTTGCATTTGGGCTGTGGGGAATTACCGCTAAGGTAATTGGCACGGGCAGTTTGGCGGTGCGATAGCCGTTATCGAGGTGGTAGCCGATGTCGTCGATGATGATGGCTAGGCGCGGTTTTTCAGCATGGCTTGGCAGGCAAGCTGTGCTTAGTAAAGCCAGCAGTAGGATAAAGCGGTTTTTCATAAAGCGATTATTTCTTGCTCAGCAGGCTTAGGCCTTTCAAGATATTTAGCGCTTCATAAAGCTGGTTATCACGCTCTAGCAGTTTGCGGCCATTTTCTTGGCTGCGTTTGCGTTCTTCGGCATCGCTTTCTTCGCCGCCATTACCATTGCCCAGGTGACCAGATAGGTCGGCCTCGGTGACGCGTGCTCTTGGTTTGATGGCTGTGAGTCGGGCGCGTTCCACTTCGATATCTGGTTCGATACCTTGCGCTTGGATGGATCGGCCGTTCGGGGTGAAGTACAAAGAGGTGGTTAGCTTGATGGCTTTTTCTTTACTGATTGGGATTACGCTCTGTACTGAGCCTTTGCCAAAGCTGCGGGTGCCAATCACGATGGCACGGCGGTGATCTTGTAGGGCGCCGGCCACAATTTCTGAGGCTGAGGCAGAGCCGCCATTGATTAGTACGATAACCGGTAGGCCGTTGGTGACGTCGCCAGGTTCTGCATCAAACTCGGCATTGGCGCCTTTAATGCGGCCTTCTGTGTAGACGACGCGGCCACCATCTAGCAGGGCGTCAGCCACTTCAACTGAGGAGCGCAGTACGCCGCCTGGGTTGTTGCGCAAATCGATGATGAGCCCTTTAAGGCTGTTTTCAGATTCTGTTTGTAGCTTTTCAATGGCTTTAACAAAATCTTTGCCGGTAGGAATCTGGAATTGGGCGATACGAATCAGGCCGTAGTCTTCATCCAGTAAACGCGAGCGAACGCTGGTGACCTTGATGTAGTCGCGGATGATTTCAATATCTTTGGGCTTTTCTAGGCCTTGGCGCATTACCTTTAAGGTGATTTTGCTGCCTTTTTCGCCACGCATGAGTTCGATGGCTTCGGCTAGGCTTTTGCCTTTGATGCTTTCGCCATCAATTTGGACGATCAGATCGCCAGCTTCGATTCCGGCTTCGGATGCCGGGGTGTCGTCCATTGGGCTGATCACCTTTACGAAGCCATCTTCCATGCCCACTTCGATACCAAGACCACCGTATTGCCCGGTGGTGTTTTCTTTGAGGTTGTCAAAGCGGCTGGCATCAAGGAAGTTTGAGTGCGGATCTAGCTCGCTGAGCATGCCTTTAATGGCGTACTCGAATAGGGTGGCGTCATCGACTTCTTCGATGTAGCCCGCTCGAATATCTTCAAAAACACGGGTAAAGGTGCGCAGGTCGTCCAGTGGTAAGCGGCCCTGTTCGGCTTCGCTTTCGGTCGGCTCAGTTTGGCCGTGACTCATTCCGGTCGCTAGGCCTAGGCACAAGGCAAGGCTGATCTGCTTAATTCGGCTAGGCCTCATAGTTGGCATCCGTTATCCGTTGATTCTTATAGCTAATTCTTAAGTCGCAACCATATCACAATTACTGGGCGCTGGCGTATCTAATAGGATGGAAGCCGCCGGTCGCCACTGGCTGGGCAGGGCTGCTTAGGCGCGACACCAGCGGGCAGGGTTGGTGGGGTTGCCCTTGTAGCGTATTTCAAAATACACCCCAGATTCTTCAAGGCCGCCGGTATTGCCCACCTTGGCGATGACATCGTTACTATCAACCCAATCGCCGGTTTCTTTTAGCAGGGTTTGATTGTGGGCATAGAGGCTCATATAGCCTTCGCCATGATCCACGATTATCAGCATGCCGTGGCCCTTGAGGTAATCGGAAAACACCACACGGCCATGGTGAATAGCGCGCACTGGACGACCATCATTGGCGCGGATAAAAACGCCTTGCCACTTTAGCTTGCCATCGGCGCGTGGGCTGCCATAGCGATGGCGAATGCGGCCGCTGCTGGGCCACTTTAATTTACCTTTGCGCTTTTTAAAGGCTACGCCGTTACTGGGCAGTTTGATGTTGGCCAGTGTTTGGCTAACTTCGTCCAATAATTTTTGCAGGCGTTTTTGGTCGGCGGCTTTGCTGACCAGCTGAGCATCTTTTGAAGCCAGGGTTTTATTTAATGCCGCTAGGGTACGGCGGCGTTCGGCCTGCTTGGAAGTCAGCGCTTGGTGTTGCGTTTGCAAACGGCTTTGCTGCTCGCTAATGGCCTCTGCTTGAGCCAAAATCTTTGGCTCAATCTCATCCAGTCTGGCGATGGTTTGACGAAACTCATCCAGTTTGGCTTGGCGCGCTTCGACAATATATTGGTAGTAGCGCAGCTGTCGGCTAAATTTATCCGGCTCTTGCTGGTTTAGCAGTAGGCGAAGATTACCTTGCTGACCTAAGCGGTAAGCGCCGTTTATTTCTTCGCCAATATGTTTTTGCTGGCTACGTTTTTGCTGCTGAAGTTGCGCCCGCTCGTTATTGAGCCGGCTTAACTGCTTTTTTTGGCTGGCAAGTTCCCCTTTTAAGCGGTCAATTTTCTTCAGCAGTTTGGCGATGTCTTCTTCCGAACCCTGCAGTTGGTTTTGTAGGGTGTTACGGCTCGATTTTACCGAATTAATTTCACGCTTAAGCTCGGCGATGGTCTCGCGTAATTGCTTGAGTTTGTTTTCGTATTCCGTAGCTGATTCCTGTGCCATAGGCGCGCTTGCCCAAAGTAAGCAGGCGCATAGGCTGGAATAGCGGGCTAAACGAGCAAAAAAACTTTGCATACTTTTCTCCGCGTTATCAGTGTGCCGCTAGGATCGCTAAATTTTTGCCATCCATTTCTGCAGGCTGTTCGATACCCATTAAGGTCAGCATGGTAGGTGCCACATCGGCTAAGCTGCCACCTTCTTCTAAGCGAATATCGCGTGGACCATAATATACAAATGGTACCGGTAGCGTTGTGTGCTGAGTATGCTTTTGGCCACTGATTTCATCGAACATGGTTTCCACATTACCGTGATCGGCCGTTACCAAAACTTCGCCACCGGCTTTATCGATGCTGGTAAAGATTTCGGCTAAGCAGCTATCAACAACCTCAACAGCTTTTATGGCCGCATTGTAGTCGCCAGTGTGACCAACTTGGTCGCAGTTGGCGTAGTTACAAATGATCACATCGTATTTGCCAGATTCAATGGCTGCGGTAAGTTTTTCAGTAACCTCTGGCGCGCTCATCTCTGGTTTTTGGTCGTAGGTTTCTACATCAGGTGATGGAATTAACTCGCGGCATTCGCCATCGAAAAGTTCTTCCTGGCCACCACTAAAGAAGAAGGTGACATGGGCGTACTTTTCGGTTTCCGCAATACGCAATTGTTGCTTGCCTTGCTTGGCCATAATCTCGCCAAAAGAATTCACTAAGTTTTGCGGCGGGAAGGCGCAGCTTGCTGGAATATCGGCGGCATACTCTGTGGTCATAACAAAGTCAGCCAAGGCTGGGCGTTGCTCTCGCTCGAAACCATCAAAGCCATCGTCTACAAAAGCGCGACTTATTTGGCGGGCACGATCAGGGCGAAAGTTCATAAACAATAAGCAATCGCCATCGTTAATGGTGGCGGCTTCTTCGCCTTCAGCGGCAATCACGCTGGCTTTAACAAATTCATCGTCTTCGTCACGAGCGTAGGCAGCTTCCAATGCACTAATAGGATCGGCGTAGCGATAATCGGCTTTGCCTAAGGTCATCAGATCGTAGGCTTGTTGTACGCGATCCCAACGGTTATCGCGATCCATGCCGAAAAAACGGCCGCTAATGGAGGCAATACGGCCTAGGCCTTTTTCACGCAGTAAACTATCTGTTTGCTGCAGTGATGGCTGGGCGCTACGCGGCGGTACATCGCGACCGTCAAGAAAGGCGTGTAGGTAAACTTTTTTGGCGCCACGTTGTGCGGCCATTTCGATGGCGGCATTTAAGTGGGCTTCATGGCTGTGTACGCCACCGGGCGACAATAGCCCCATAATGTGGACGGCGCCTTCATTGGCAACGGCTTTATCCACCGCTTGGGTGTAAACCGGATTGGTGAAAAATTCACCATCGGCAATCGCTTTGTTGATACGAGTGTAATTCTGATAGACCACTCGTCCGGCGCCTAAGGTCATATGGCCCACTTCAGAGTTGCCCATTTGTCCTTCAGGTAAGCCGACGGCCATGCCCGAGGTAGCAATCAAGGTATTGGCCCTGTCTTTTACCAAGGCATCCCAGGTGGGGCTATTGGCATTGTGAATCGCGTTATGCTCTTGGCTATCTGAGTAGCCAAAACCATCCAAAATGAGCAGAACCAGAGGGCCTTTTGCCGCCGTCATTGTAACTACCTTATAAGCTATGGTTGAAAAACGGCGAATTTTACCCTTTTGTGCCCCTTAACACCATGAAATCTAGGCTAGAGCGTGTATACTGCGGCGTTTTGATTTTGATGAGCTTGGCGGCCAGCGTTTGATTTGGTCTCCTTGCGCTAATGAGGGCTGTTAAGGCGTGGACGTACTGGTATTTATTACTGAGCAGTGGATGTTGGTCAGTATTTTGTTTGGTCTGATTTTTCTTTATGTCTTCACCGAGAAGCAAAAGGGCGGTAAGAGCATCAGCAGTCATGAGCTGACCCGCATGGTGAACGATGGCTCGGCAGTGGTTTTGGATGTTCGTGAGGCCAAAGACTATAAAGCTGGCCATATTGTGGATGCCGTAAATATTCCTTTCAACGCGATGGAAAAACGCATCGTGGAGCTGGATAAGTATGAGGGAAAGACCATCGTTATCGTTGATAAGATGGGTCAACATGCTGGTGCCGTAGGCAAGCAGCTTGCCCAGCGTGGTTTCAGCATTAGCCGTTTAAGCGGCGGCATGATGGATTGGCAGGGTCAAAACCTACCTGTGGTTAAAAAGTAGGAGGACTTATGTCTGAAGTAACCATCTATTCCAGTGATTTTTGCCCCTTTTGTCATCGAGCTAAGGCTCTGCTGACAGGCAAGGGTGTTGATTTCAAAGAGATTAAAGTTGATGGGCAGCCAGAAGTGCGTGCCGAAATGATCAACAAGGCACAGCAGCGTACGGTGCCACAAATTTGGATTGGCGAGCGCCATGTTGGTGGCTGCGACGATCTATACGCCCTGGAGCGTGCCGGCAAGCTGGATGGTTTGTTGGGCTAAGGGTATTGGCGGTGGCCTTGAAATCAAGAAAACCACCCCAATCTGTTGGGTATTAGCCCGGCAACTTTGACTTCGCTTAGCGCTGAAGCTGGTTGAAGAGCGATAGAATAGAGCGATAAAAACGGCGATAAATTCGCAGCGGTTTATCGTTTAGTAATATAGGTAGTAGACAATAACAGGTGTTAAACACCTTAAATTTAAAGTAGGCAAGATTATGGCTGAAGAGCATAACCAAGAAGCTGCAGCGGCAGCAGAAGAACAAACCGCTCAACAATTCGCGGTTCAGCGTTTATACGTTAAAGACATCTCCTTCGAAGCTCCTATGGGCGCCGAAGCGTTTACCAAGCAGTGGCAGCCAGCTGTAAACCAAGAGTTAGGCAACAAGGTAAACAAGCTAGACGACAACAACTACGAAGTGACCTTGACCATCACTGTAACTGTTAAGTTGGGCGAAGAGACCGCATTCTTGGCCGAAGTTCACCAGGCAGGTATCTTTGCTATCTCTGGTTTGGACGAGCAGCAGCTAACTCACGTATTGAACACTATGTGCCCGAACATCTTGTTCCCATACGCTCGCGAAGCTATCGACAACATCGTAGGTAAGGGCAGCTTCCCTGCGTTGATGTTGCCACCTGTAAACTTCGACGCATTGTTTGCTCAGGCTGTACAGCAGCAACAGCAACAAGCTGGCGAAGCTCCGGCCGAAGATACTGCTCACTAAGAGTTGCTTATCTTCCGATAAAAAACGCCGCTTATGCGGCGTTTTTTATGTCTGGCGTTTTTCGGGTTCCCTTCTTTGGGTACTGATTTGCTGCTTAATTGAACAGCGTTTTCCAAGATAGCCTTCCTCCCAATTTAAGCCCATAAAACTCTTTGGTGGCTTTTAAAATTTGGTCTATGCTGTAATCTTCGCTTTCCTGCTAATTCTAATAAGGCAATGCAAAAGGGTCCCATGGAAGATATTCGAATAGAAGGTGCCGCTCCTGAGGATGCCGCTGCCATGGCCGATCTCATCTATAGCTCTGGTCCAAAGGCATTTGATTATGTTTTCGGGGCAAAGGCCTTGGGTGGTAAGCGAATGACGGCGAAAGACTATCTTCTGCATGCAGCGCAGCGTCGTAATGGTCAGTATTCTCATCGCAACCATGTGCTTGTGCGCCGTAACGGTACCGTGTTGGGCTCTATGTTTAATTACGATAGCCGTGGCCTTAGCGCCATGTACCTGCCTACCATCATGTCGGTGATCGCTTTTTTTCGCTGGCGCATTTGGGGCGTGGCCAAGCGCTCTAATGTGATCGATCAAATTATTAAACCACCGGCTGATGATCTTTTAGTGGTGGCTCATCTAGCTGTCGCACCAGAAGCCCAGGGTTTAGGAATTGGCTCTAAGTTGATTGATTATGCGGCGGATATCGCTAAAGAGCATGGTTATGCCGGTTTGGCTTTAGATGTCTCGATGGAAAACCCAGCGGCACAAAGACTTTATGAGCGTTTGGGTTTTGAAGTGTGTGCCGAGCGCTTATCGCCTATTGATGAAGTGCCTGGGCATCGCTATATGGAATGGCGTTTTAGCTAGTAAGTTAGCAAGGGCTGCTTTTTCAGCTTTTCTTTTCAGCTTATGTCTTCAGCACCTTGCTCATTACAAATTTATTCATGCTCCATTTGTAAATCTTTGAGCTTTCTCGTCAGCGTATTTCTGCCCCAGCCTAATAATACGGCGGCATCGCGTTTTCTGCCGGCAGTATGTTTTAGCGCAGTTTCAATCATCGCTTTTTCAAAGCGAGGCATGGCGCTATTGAGAATTTCTTTTTGACCTTGCTTAAGAGCTTTTTCAGCCCACTGGCGTAAACATTTTTCCCAATCACCATTGGCCATGCTAGGGCCGTCTTGTTGCTTTTCTAATAGCTCTGGCGGTAAATCTTCGATATGAATTTCCCGGCTTGAGGCCATTACGGTTAACCAGCGGCAAGTGTTTTCTAACTGTCGAACATTACCCGGCCAATCTAAAGAGCACATAAAGGCTTGCGTTTGAGGTAGCAAAACTTTGGGTTCTACATTCAGCTCTTTTGAGGCACGGCGAATAAAATGCTCTGCCAACTTGGGTATGTCTTCTTGTCGTTCAGACAATGTCGGGATATGAATTCGAATAACATTTAAACGGTGAAATAAATCTTCGCGGAAGCGATTGTCGGCAACCAGTTGTTCTAAATCTTGGTGAGTTGCTGCGATAATTCTGACATCTACTTTCACGGGCACATGGCCGCCAACTCGATAAAACTCTCCGTCGGCTAAAACGCGCAATAATCTTGTTTGAGTATCGGCGGGCATATCACCAATTTCATCCAGAAATAGAGTGCCACCATCGGCCTGCTCAAAGCGGCCTTGGCGTAAACTGCTGGCACCGGTGAAAGCACCTTTCTCATGGCCGAATAATTCTGACTCCATTAAGTCTTTGGGAATCGCCGCCATATTAAGGGCAATAAAAGGATTCTGTTTACGGGGGCTATGGCGATGTAAGGCCTGCGCAACCAGCTCTTTACCAGTACCGCTTTGACCGTTAATTAACACGGTAATATTGGATTGTGAAAGACGACCAATTGCACGAAACACTTCTTGCATAGCAGGTGCTTCGCCGATAATTTCAGCATCACTGTCTTCGGTGTTCGGATTTTGCTGAAACTGTTCGGCAGCTTGAATTAAAGCGCGCTGCGTCATCGCAACAGCTTCATCAATATCGAAAGGTTTTGGCAGGTACTCAAAGGCACCACTTTGATAAGCGGATACCGCACTTTCTAAGTCTGAGTGCGCGGTCATAATAATAACGGGCAGATTTGGAAAGCGTTCTTGCAACTGCCCTAGCAGCGATAGGCCATCGGTGCCAGGCATGCGAATATCGCTGATGATCACCGTAGGCTGTTTGCGCTCCAGCTGTGCCAAGGCATCATCACCACTGGCGAAGCTTTCGGTATTGATGTCCGCTTGTTGCAAGGCTTTTTCAAGTACCCAGCGAATGCTGCGGTCATCGTCGATAATCCAAACCGTTTGTTCTTGCATATTCATTGCTCGTTGGCCTTGCCGAGGGGTAAATAAATAGAAAACTGTGTATTGCCGACTTGGCTGTCACATTCAATCAAGCCGCCATGTTGGCTGATAAGTTGTTGTGAGATTGCCAGCCCTAATCCAGTACCGTTTGCACGTCCGGTAATCATCGGATAAAAAATATGGCTTAATATATCCGTTGGGATACCAGGGCCGTTATCAATAATATCGACTCTTACCACCAAACGATGGAAGCGTTGCCCGATGGTGAATTGCCGTTGGATACGGCTGCGCAAAATAATTTTTGCGTTTTCAGTTTTACTTTCGAGTAGTGCTTGTACCGCATTGCGAGCTACATTTAATAAAGCTTGAATCAATTGCTCCGAATCGATCGGTAGGTCGGGGATACTTGGGTCGTAATCTTTTTCCAGCACAATACGCTGGCCCACCTCGGCATGAATGACGGCAATAATTCTTTCCAAGACTTCATGAATGTTACAAGGGCGTAGCTGCAGAGGCTGATTGGGGCCTAGCATGCGGTCGACTAAATTTCTAAGCCGGTCGGCCTCATCGATAATAACTTGGGTGTAGTCTTTTAGTGATTCGCTATCCAGTTCTTTGGCCAGCAGCTGCGCGGCTCCGCGAATGCCGCCGAGAGGGTTTTTGATCTCATGGGCCATATTGCGCGCGAGGTTGCGGCTGGTCTCTTGAGCGCTGAGTAGGGCTTCTTCTCTTGAGATGCGCAGCAATCTATCCAAAGGTTGAATCTCAATGGCTAAGCCTTCTTCATCTGCCAAAGGGGTGACGCTGTAATCAATGGTGAGCTGGCTGCCATTAGGTAGCAGCCAACAGGCACGACGCTTGGTGTACTGATGATGTTCCTGCAGAGCTTGCTGCAATGTTTCGATGGCTTCGTCACTTTCTTGGAAGAACTCAAGGAAAGATTGGTTGGCCACCTGTGCTCGACTGACCGCCAGCAAGTTTTCGGCGGCCGGGTTCATATGCATAAGCTGCAGACTGGGGTCAACAATGACCACGGCTGTACTTAAGCTATCGAGCAGTTGTTGGTAATTCATAAGCTCCGTCGCGTTTGAATGTCTTAATCTTGAGCGCTAGGCTCTATGGACTGTAACGCCAGTTCTGAGGGCAGTATGCGCATCGCTGTGGCGCATGCTTGCCCGATTTAATAGTAAGAGCAAAAAGCAAACCAAGAATGTATGCCCTAAAGGAAATATTTTTAACTTATTGATTAATAAGAAGAAAAATACAAAGCTCTCATCTTTGGCAAGCCTAGATGCAGGAATAATAGCGAACTTTTTGAAGGGGCGCACCAATTTGGTGCGCATGTGCGTCGACTGTGATCGAATAAGGGGCTGTCGCTTTAGTTGGCGCGGGGTCTGTGCACCCAAATGGTTGCTTTGGCAGGCTTGGTGAGTTGCTTGCCGTTGGAATCTACAAGACGAGCTTCAATTTTATGCTCGCCACGGAAAACCTCTTGCACGGTCGCTTTGCCGTCTTGGCTCGGTAATAGCTGGCCATCCATATAGATTTTAATTTGGACGCCTGCAGTCGCGGCCTGTTTGGCGTCATCAATCTTGCTTTGTTCTGGGCTGTTACTGCGTATATTCACCTCAAAGGCCGCTTCAATATGAAGGTCGCGTTGATGGGCCATTAGGTGGCTGCCATCTTTAGGGCTGCGTAGATAAAGCCTGTAGTCGCTTTTAAAGTGGGTTTCTACCTGCTGACGCTGTTGGGCCAGCTTTTCAAGATCCAAGCCAGGAGTGGTGTTTACCGGTGGCAGCTCGACCTTCTCGTTACTTGCATCATCAGCAGGCTTATCGCTATAGGTTACATTGCCCTGCTCATCGATATTTTTATAAATCTGAGCGATTGCCGGGCTAATGGCTAAAGCTGCTAGCAAGAATACAATGTAGGATTTCATGCTGTGTTTACCTGGCTGTCTCATGTAATGCTTGTGGTTTGAGGCGTTAATCTAATATTTAGATCACGGCGCTTTTTTTAGATCGCAGCGTTCCTAAAAAGTGCCTCGTCTGCCAGTCTATGATTAAAGTGGCTGCGTTTGCAAAAAACGATGCAGCTCTTTAGGAATGCTGGCGACGTCCGCTTTCGCTGCTAGATCCTTAACATCAGCGGAGTTATAGGTATGCCAATACAGTATCTTCTTATCGCTTTGGTTGGCGCAACAGTTTAGTGCGGCGGCGGCGGTTTTGGCAGTATAAGTGGGTTCAAGCTCTATTTGGGTTTGCTCAAACATCTGCTGTGCCCATAGGCCTTCGTTACTGGCATGACCGTATCCTCGGCCATAGTAGTTGTCCTGCAGTTGAATCTCAGGAAGCTCGATGCCTTTGAGGCTCGGTTCTATTTGGCATAGGTATCTGTAACAAGCGCGTCGCAGTTTGTGTACGGTGCCGCGAGTACAGGCAGGAATAGGCCCTATATGAGAGGGTGCTACACGTATGCCGACCAATTGTGATTTTAAGCCAGCCAAGGTGCAGCCCAAGCTTAAACCGGCCAGTGTTGCGCTGGAGCCAACCGGGCAGTATATGTAATCCGGCTCTGGTAAGGTGCCCGCATCGATTTGTTGTTTGAGCTCAAAGGCTGCATTTACGAAGGCAATACAACCGGGAATATTGGAGCCGCCCGCAAATAAGTAGTAGCGTTTTTTCGAGTGCAAAAGGCGGCCAAGATAAAAACTCAGTGCGGCTCTAAACAGTGAGCCTTTAAATTTCAACTGAGCATTAAAGCGATGCATAAGCTTTAAATTTTGTTGTACATGGCTGGTTACAGGCTGTTTGAACAGTAGTAGCCTGAGAGGGATGCCCATTTGCAAGGCATAAATTGCAGTCGCAACTCCATGGTTAGTGCCAATAGCTCCAAAGCTGACCAGATCCTTTTTCTTCGATCTGATGACGTCGGCGAGAATGAATTCTAGCTTGCGGACCTTGTTACCCCCGTAAAGGGTGTTGGTCTTATCGTCTCGCTTAATCCATAGGTTGGGTGCCAACTCTGGAAGTGGCTCAATTGGAGTCGGGAGCTTTGCTAATGCCAATGATGGAATGTGTTTACCAAGACCGGGGATGGCTTCAAATAAGGGTCTTTTCATCGAAATCTATAACGCTCGCTCGACTGAGATTAATGCATGAGGGGCGATTATAACTGACTAGGCAAAAGGTAGTAGTAAAAACAAGCTTAACGGGGCTTTTATTGATCGATGTTCTGCAGGGGGCGCTTTTTATGGTTAGGAGCTTGTGCTTGGCAGTTCAATATCTTTGCTAGTGGAATGCTCAGATGTGTTTTCGTCGGGAAGTACATTTTCACCCGCTAGTGTTTTGTATTCAGATTCAGCTTGATCTTGGGCTAGGTCGACGGCCTGATCCAAGTTCTTAGGCAAGGTGACTTCGAACATTGCCCCTTCGGGGGCTTCGGTACTGCAAACGATGCTGCCACCTAATCGCTGAGTGACCAGATTAAAAACTATACTCAGGCCTAGGCCAGATCCGCCTTTGCCTCGTTTGGTGGTGAAAAAAGGATCATAAATTTTACGCTTTATGCTTGGCGAAATCCCGACACCATCATCGCGGTGAACCAGTAACACAGATTGATCCTGGCTACGTACATCAATATAAATATTACCCCCTTTGTTGGGTGCGCAGCCGTGTTGAATAGCGTTATTAACTAGATTGGTAATCAGCTGTGCGATGATGCCTGGGTAACTGTGCAGCACTATGTTCTCAGGGCATTGGACATGTACCTTGCAGTTAGAATTTTTGACGGTCGGGGATAATGTTTCGAGGATCTGACCTAGATAATCATTTAGCTGTATTTTTGAAAATACCTCGTTGTGTTGATCAACGGAAACATTTTTAAAGTTGCGGATGAGCTCGGAAGAGCGGTTTAGGTTTGCCAAGATTATGTTGGTGGTTTTGATGGTCTTTCCCAGGTAGCTTTTGAGGATATCTTGGGTGAGGGACCCGTCTTCAAAATTACTTTGCAGTGAGCGGCTACTATCGTGGAGATGGGATGCGGCCGTGACGCTGATACCCAGTGGTGTATTAACTTCGTGAGCCACCCCTGAAACCAGTTCTCCCAAGGCTGCCATCTTTTCTTTTTCCAGTAGTTGTTCCTGAGTTTCCATAAGCTCATCAAGTGCCTCACCGAGTTGTTGGCCGCGCAGCTCTAGGTCGTTATTTTTTTGATGTAGCTCCTGGGTTCGGTCCGAAACTAGTTTTGAAAGCTTTCGCTTTTCCTGTTTATGTTGGTACAGCCTTAGTCGATAAAAACCCAGTAAAGCCAAAATGATCAGCAGGGTACACGCAGCTTTGAACGCATTGGATTGATACCACTGTGGAAGCACTTCTATGTTTATAGCTTTGTTGGGTGTGGTTTCAACATTTCTGCTGTTTGTCCCCCTTAGATGAAGCGTGTAACTTCCTGGCGCAAGATTGCTAAACAGTAAGCTATGCTGGCCAGGGGGGATACTTTGCCATTGGCTTTGTTCATTTTGCAGATTGTACTGAAATCGATTTTTCCCTGGGTCGGTAAAATCCAAAATGGCTAGTTCCACAGAAAGTGTAGATTCAGCGGCCTTCATGCTGATGCTTGGCTGATTGTAAAAATTTAAAGCCTTACCATCTAGAGATACATTGCTAACAGCGAGGTTTGCGGCCTGTTGGGGGATATTTAATGTATCGGGCAGTATGGAAATGAGTCCGTTTGGTGTCGAAAAAAGCAGCTCTTTGTCTGAATAGGATATGGCTAACTTGCCTTGACTTAAAAAATAGCCGTCAGATTGATTTAATGGGTAAAAGCTGTTGTTTCGCTTATCAAAAACCCCTTTGCTGCCCCATAGACGGCCGATATTATCTTCGACTACGACTCCAAGAAAAAACGAACCTTGAGGGGCGTCTTTTATGTTCTTGAGCCTCTCAAAACGAACCTTTGAGCCCTCTGTGCGGCCTTCAAATAGGCCGTTACTTGTATCGACTCGTAGAATCCCTCGTTTATCCATGTGAATGGCTTTGACATCGACGCCCACTAAGTGGCTTGCGTGGAGAGCTGATTCACTACCTGCTGTAAGTGCGTTTTCTAGTGAGAAAAGCCCATGTTCGGATGAAACCCAAAGTGTCTCTTGTTGGTCAAGAATAATATTGTTGGTGTAGCTGTATATGACATTATTGGGAGACTCCATTTTGAATTCTTGATTTTCCCCGTTAGTTAAATTAACCCGAAGCAGAGAAAGTGTGTTGCAGCTAAACCATACGTGGTTTTCAATAATGTTACTGACCCCTAGGGAGTCACAAAAACTATTAGACTTTATGTCTTCAAGGGAATTTTGAAATTTTCGATATCGCTTTATGCGGCGATCTTGGAACACAAAGATTGTGCTGCCATCGCTCAGGGTTTTTATATTGCTCAGTTTTATTGGGTTCTGGTCGCTGCTTTGACTGAAGTGTCTAAGTTCTTTATCTATCTCTAGAAGCGATTGAGGTAGTGGAATCTTGTCGCCGTTTCGATTAATCAGCTTGAGTCCTTCTCCTGCAAGAAGAAAGCCCTCATCACCAAGCTTGCCCATAGCGCTGACTTCTTTAATGTCTAGCTCGTTTTGCTTGTTATTATGGCTGTAAATAATCTTGCTGCCTGGCGCGTTACTGTTAACAGTACTTAAGCTTTGGTTGCCAGCTAGATAACCTATCCATATAAGACCGGTTTTGTCCTTTAGCATGGTGTGCACTGTATTATTCGCTAGGCTGTTATCGAAGCCGCGCTGTGTGCTTAAAGCTCTTAGAAATTGCCCAGATTGACGGTCAATAACGGCAATGCCTTTGCCATATACCGACGCCCAAATTTCTTGCTCATTGGCTTGGATAATGTGCCGAATAGTGGCCTTAGGTAGAGCTGGAAACTGAGAGTGACTTGGATGTCCTTGGACAACCGTGCGGTCGTCGTCGGCCAGCCATAGTAAACCCCCTCTGTATGTGCCGACCCAGATTCTTTCATGTGAGTCTTTAAAAAAGTTATAGGCTCTTTTTGATTCGACTTCGGTGGTATTGCTGTAACTCTGCAAAGACTGAATTGTTTGGTGTTCAAGATCGAGAATGTCGATTCCGCCGTCTGTGGCCACAAGCATTTTTCCGTGTCGATCTTCAATAACATCAAACACTGTACTGTGGCTGAGTCTTTGCTCTTCGGGGCCGTCCGCTCGATAATTTATAAAAGACTGTTCGCCATAGGGTAGGTGGCTAAGGCCATCATAGGTTAGTACCCAGATACCTCCTTTCTTATCCTCATATAGCCGATAAACTTCGTTATTGGCTAAACTGTTTGGGTTGCCTGGGTCATTTTGATAAAAGGAAAAGCGGTCTTGTTCGGGGTCATAAACTGATAATGTGGATTTTGTGCCTATCCATAAGCGCCCATCTTTGGCAGTTAGCAGGGCGTAAATTTTATCTTCGATAATGCTGTCTGGGTTGTTGCTATCGTGACGATAAGCTTTGAAGTCATAACCGTCATAGCGAAATAATCCATGCTCGCTGCCTATCCAAATAAAGCCTTGCTGATCTTGGGCAATCGCTCTTACTCGTGCTGTGCCCAGCTGGCCTTTATCATGTATATGAGAAATGAGCTCTTGGCCATGGCGAGCGAGTGGAGGGAGAGACTCACCTAGGCTCGTACAACAGAGAAGAAAAAAAATACAAAAACGAATAATGCTATGCACGATCTATCCTGCAGTTGTGAGGCGTAGGTAAATCTTGATTAGTCAAGATCCACTAACAACTCGACTCTCTGTTTGAGAGTTATGCTTGCGCTGTTTTATTGAGTATAGGCAACTTTTTAAGGCTTGCCTGAATGGGCGTACAGGTGGATTTATCTTTGGCTAGGTCTAAGAAAGAGCTGGATTGTAGCTGAGCATGGAGAGGAGTGTGGAGAGGAGTGCGAGGAATTCAGATGGGAGAGATGTGGAGGATAAAAAACTGGGCAGGACGCTCAAGGCGCCTGCCCAATCAATAGCTTATACGCTGTAGTACATATCAAACTCAACAGGGTGAGTCGTCTGTTCTACGCGATTTACATCTTCCATCTTAAGGTCGATGTAAGCTTCGATCATATCTTCGGTGAAAACACCGCCGCGAGTTAGGAACTCGTGATCTTCTTTCAATGCATCAAGCGCTTCACGCAAGCTGCCGGCTACCTGTGGAATGGCTGCTGCTTCTTCAGCTGGCAAGTCGTACAAGTCTTTATCGGCTGCATCGCCAGGGTGGATCTTGTTCTGAACACCGTCAAGGCCAGCCATCAACATAGCTGCGAAGCACAAGTATGGGTTGGCGATTGGGTCAGCAAAGCGTGCTTCAATACGCTTACCTTTTGGCGAAGCAACGTATGGAATACGGATAGAAGCTGAACGGTTGCGAGCAGAGTAAGCCAACATAACTGGCGCTTCAAAACCTGGAACCAAACGCTTATAAGAGTTGGTGCCTGGGTTAGAGAAAGCGTTAATGGCTTTAGCGTGCTTGATGATACCACCGGTGTAGTAAAGGGCAGTTTCAGATAGGCCAGCGTAACCGTTACCGGCAAACTGGTTCTCGCCATCTTTCCAGAAAGACTGGTGAACGTGCATACCAGAACCGTTGTCACCAACGATTGGCTTAGGCATAAAGGTCGCTGTCTTGCCGTAAGCGTGAGCAACATTGTGTACACAGTATTTTAGAATCTGAACTTCGTCAGCTTTCTTAACCATGGTGTTGAAAACTACACCGATTTCACACTGACCGGCAGTGGCAACTTCGTGGTGGTGTACTTCAACGTCTAGGCCCATCGCTTCCATGGCATTACACATGGCAGCACGGATGTCGTGTAGGCTGTCTACTGGTGGTACTGGGAAATAACCGCCTTTAACGCGAGGGCGGTGACCCATGTTGCCATCGGCGTAAGATTTGTTGCTAGACCATGCAGCTTCTTCAGAGTTGATTTCGAAGCTACAGCCGCTCATGTCGTCTTTCCACTTAACGTCGTCAAAAACGAAGAACTCAGGCTCAGGACCAAAGAAGGCAGTGTCGCCTAGGCCGGTTGACTTCAAGTACTCTTCAGCGCGCTTAGCAACAGATCGTGGGTCACGCTCGTAGCCTTGCATGGTAGAAGGCTCAACGATGTCACAGCGAACGATTACGGTAGGCTCGTCGGTGAATGGGTCTAATACACCAGACTCGTCATCTGGCATCAAGATCATGTCAGACTCGTTAATGCCTTTCCAACCAGCAACGGAAGAACCGTCGAACATTTGGCCGTCTTCGAAGAAATCTTCGTCAACAACTTTGGCGGGAATCGTTACGTGCTGCTCTTTACCTTTAGTATCGGTAAAACGCAGATCTACCCAACGGGCTTCGCTCTCTTCGATCAGCTTCAGGGTATTCTCTGACATCTTCAACCTCCAGGGTGCTATGGTCATGGCTAATATAATAAATGCGCGGTCTATTCCCTTGTCGGGTCTGCGACCTTAATGCATACGGGTCTACACATGGCAAATACCATGCCAGTCTTATTTAGTGCGGATAGCCAGTGTTTTTAAGGGTCTTGAAGCCTGTGGCACCAAAATTGTGCGCCAAATTGGTGTTTTTTGAAAATTAAGGCACTATTTTGGTGCGTTTCGATATGGCGCTCGCTGTTCGGGCGCTTTTGGTGCAGTTTACTGGGCTGGAAAGAGTAGGGCTGAACAAAAAAGAACCACAAATAAGTCATTTGATGAAAAAGTAACCGTGAGAAATCCTGGCGACTGTTTTATAATCCCGCCCCCTCGCTGCTCAGCGTCGTTTTAGCTGGCATTGTGGCCTTATTTCCCTACTCGATTCCTTATTAGGTATATAGCAAGACTTATGCACATTATTGTCCGCCTTTTTTCAGAGATTACCATTAAAAGCGCCCCCGTACGCAAGCGCTTTATTAAGCAGCTGCGCAATAATCTGCGTGATTTGCTGCGCCCTATTGATGCGGGCATCAAAGTGACCCGTGAGTGGGAAAAAATCGATGTGATGGCCGACAGTGATGATCCACAGCTGATTCAAAAAGTCAGTCAAGTGCTGGCTTGTACGCCAGGTATCGCGCACTTCTCATTGGTGCATCAATACCCATTAGGGGATCAGCATGATGTGTTTGAAAAAACCATGCTGCACTGGAAGGATGCGCTTGCGGGCAAAACGTTTTGTGTGCGAGTAAAGCGTACCGGCAGTCACGAATTTACCTCTACTGATTTAGAGCGCTATGTTGGTGGTGGCTTGAATCAACACACTGAGGCTGCAGGTGTAAGCCTTAAAAACGCCGACATTACCGTGCAGCTAGAAGTCAAAGACAATCAGTTGTTTGTTGTTGAAGCCAGGCGTCAAGGTATGGGTGGCTTCCCTATCGGTACGCAGGATTCTGTCTTGTCTTTGATATCGGGCGGTTTTGATTCAACGGTTTCCAGTTATCTCACCTTGAAGCGCGGCTTACGTACCCATTATTGCTTTTTTAATTTGGGCGGCCGTGAGCATGAGATTGGCGTAAAAGAAGTCTCCTTTTATTTATGGAATAAATTCGGCTCTTCTCACAAGGTGCGTTTTGTAACTGTGCCATTTGAAGAAGTGGTAGGTGAGATTCTTAAAAACGTGAAGAACTCCCATATGGGGGTGATCCTTAAGCGCATGATGTTACGTGCCGCTGAGCAAGTGGCTGATGAGATGGAGATTCAAGCTTTAGTCACTGGTGAAAGTGTGGCCCAAGTTTCTAGTCAGACGCTTACAAACTTATCTGTCATTGATAAGGTAACTGATACCTTGGTGTTACGCCCGCTGATCACCATGGATAAGAACGATATTATCGATATCTCACGTAAAATCGGCACTGAAGAATTTGCGGCGGCTATGCCTGAGTATTGCGGCGTAATCTCTAAGAAACCAACCACTGCTGCTAAGATGGAAGATGTTTTAGCGCAGGAGGAAAATTTTGACTTCTCTGTACTAGAGCGTGCAGTGAGCGATCGTAATGTGCAGACCATTGATGAAATCATGGCGGACACAGAGCGGGAAAGTGCTGAAGTAGAAATTCTTGCCCAGCTTCCAGCTGCAGCGAAGGTGATTGATATTCGCCACCCAGACGAGGTAGAGCAAAGCCCGCTGAAACTTCCCGAGCAAGAAGTTATTTGCATTCCTTTTTATAGTCTCAGCACGAAAGCGGCGAGCTTAAAAGAAGGTGGTCCATACTATCTATATTGCGATAAGGGCATTATGAGCCGCTTACATGCCAGTCATTTGGCTGACGATGGTTATGCTGTTGGTGTTTATCGCCCTTAATGGCCTAGAACTTTTATATAGGGGCTTTTTTCTTAAGCTTTTATCTAGAGCTTTTGTATAAAGGCGACTATTAAATTTAGAAGAGCATCAATTGCCATGCTCTTCTAAATTTAAGGCAGTTTCAAACTTCACGGTTCGAATGGAAATGGAGCTGTGAAATTTTCGAATATTGCTATTGCTGTGTAATACGCGGTCAATAAACTTTTCATAGGCGTGAATATCGCGCACCGACACCAATAAAATAAAATCCACTTCGCCAGTGACTTGATAGCATTGGGTAACTTCTTTTGCCGCTAGCACTGCTTCGCGAAACTCACGATAGATTTCTTGCCGATCGCGTTCCATTTCAACGCTGACGATCAACTGCAAGCCGTGCCCCGCGAGCTGCGGATCGAGCATCGCGACCTCTTGCAAAATGATGCCACTTTCCCGCAAGCGCTTAACCCTTTGCAGGCAAGCGGGTGGCGACAAGCCCACTTGGGCAGCCAGTGCCTGATTGGCAATGCGGTTATCTTGCTGGAGCTGAGACAAGATAGCGATGTCTATACGGTCTAGATTATAAGATTTCATATGGTGCGCGTATTAAAAAACTAAATAAAGTATGTAGCTAATAATAAATCAAATATTAGTCCTAGGCCTATAAATACAAAATAATTTGATGGCTACATCGGGCACAATGACTCCAATCTTAAGGCCTTATTTGGAAGGTGCTGTGTATCTGAGGGGTAGTGGGAAGTGCAGAAGTTTTTTAACGATTGGTGGGCCGAGACACAAAGGGTTTGTTGGAGTCTCTTTAAGGTTATGCTGCCGGTCGTAATTGCCGTGAAGTTGCTCGATCAGTGGGGCTTTAATGAGTTATTGGCTGATTTTCTTGCGCCGCTTATGCAGGCGGTTGGTTTGCCTGATTCCATGTCCTTGGTTTGGGCTGCGACCATGTTGTCGAATATTTACGCCGGCATGCTGGTCTATGTGCAGTTGGGCGAGCCTTTAAGTCAGGCGCAAATCAGTATTCTAGGGGCGATGATGTTGATTGCCCATGGTTTGCCCATGGAGGTCGCAATTGCCCGCCAGGCCGGTGTCTCAGTCGTCTTTAGCTTAATACTACGCATTGTGGGTGCAATTGTTTTTGCCTGGTTGATCAAGCTTGCCTATGAATTCTGGCCTCAAGACCAGGCGGCAGAGCTGTTATGGCAGCCCGATTTTGAGCAGGCGACTACCTGGTGGGGTTGGGCCCAGGAGCAGTTATTGAGCTTTGTGGTGATCTTCTTAATTGTGGCCTTATTACTAGCCTTGCTTCGCCTGCTTCGGGTGCTGGGGGTGGAGGCTCTTATCGCTTGGTGCTTGGCGCCGGTGCTTAAATTACTCGGCATTGCCAAAAGCGCCATGACCATTACTATTACCGGCATCACACTGGGTATGGCCTTCGGTGGGGGTATCTTAATTGATGAGGCGCGTCAGGGTAGGGTAGAGCCCAAGGATGTCTTTAGTGCCATTATGATGCTGAGCTTATTGCACAGCCTTATTGAAGATACCTTGCTGATTTTACTGCTGGGCGCTGATTTTAATGTCATCTTCTGGGGGCGCTTACTGTTTTCTTTGCTGCTGGTAGCTTTGTTAACTCGCCTGTTAAACCATCCTAAATTAAGCCGCTTTTGTTATCGCGATATGCGTGAAAAGCCTGCAGGCTAGGAATTGCTAACTATACTCTTAGGAAAGTAGGGCTTTCGGTGTCAGTTTTTGAGCTTTTATGCCAATTACAGCTCAAGAAGATAACCGTTTGTCCGATAGCCTCAGTAGAGACAAGATAGCAGCGCAGCGAGCGAACAAGCATGGCAAAGAAGTCACAGGAATCCCAAAGTAAACAGAAGAAGGTCATTGGTGGCCTGATTGGCGTGGTGGTGTTGGTTACAGCTGTCGGTGTGTTTGTAGCGAATCAAGGGCCTGCTTTAGCAGACCCAGATACATTCAGTGACGGTATTCCGGTGTATGGCAAGCTAAGTCTCAATGATGCTCGCATTGCTTGTGAGCGCTATACCCGCAAAAGCTTGGGCAAACAGTTAAAAACCCTATCGGTAGATACCCGCTCCAGCCGCTTGGATAACAAAAAGGGCCAATATCTGGTCTATATGGAAGCCTATTTGTACGAGAACGAAATGGGCGGCGGCAAAAGCGATCACTATTATGTGAATTGTGCTTCTGATAAATCAAAGCTCAGCTTGGCTAAGTATGAGCTGATTAAAAACGAAAACGAAAAAACCAAAGCTAAGCGTAAGGAAAAAGGCAGTCGCTACGGTTGGCAGTAAATCTCTTTGGGGCCGGGCGTCAGCCTGACCCCAATATTCTATCGGTAAGCATTATGATAGTTTGTGCTTACTAACAGTTCCTTTTGAGCTCTTTGCTTCGCTTTCCATCTCCTTCTGTAACAAAGTCGCTCGATCCCCCATAAAAAACCTAAATTGCTCATGATTTCGTCAGGCAGTCTCTGTATAATGCCGCGCTTCTTCGCCCAGCTGGGCTGTTTTTTAGAGAGATACATTGTGATCGAGAATTTACGCAATATTGCCATTATTGCCCACGTTGACCATGGCAAGACCACCCTAGTTGATAAGTTGCTGAGCCAATCTGGCACCTTGAGCCGCCGTGATGAAGGCGCCGAGCGCGTGATGGATTCCAACGACCAGGAAAAAGAGCGCGGTATTACTATCTTGGCGAAGAACACCGCCATTGAGTGGAATGGCTATCGCATTAACATCGTAGACACCCCTGGGCACGCCGACTTCGGTGGTGAGGTAGAGCGTGTACTATCGATGGTGGATTCAGTATTGCTATTGGTTGATGCGGTAGATGGCCCGATGCCACAAACTCGCTTTGTAACCTCTAAGGCTTTTGAAAAAGGCTTGAATCCAATCGTTGTGGTAAACAAAGTTGACCGTCCGGGCGCCCGTCCTGATTGGGTAATCGATCAGGTTTTCGATCTATTCGATCGTTTAGGTGCGACTGATGAGCAGCTAGACTTCCCAATCATTTATGCTTCGGCGCTAAATGGTGTTGCCGGTCAAGAGCCAGATGATTTGGCTGAAGACATGACCCCGCTATTTGAAATGATCACAGAGCGCGTATCAGCACCAAAGGTTGATCCAGAAGCGCCTTTCCAAATGCAAATCTCCGCTTTGGACTATGACAGCTACGTGGGCGTAATCGGTGTTGGCCGTATTACTCGCGGTACTTTAAAGCCAAACCAGCAGGTAGTGGTTGCCGCGGCTGATGGCTCTACTCGTAAAGGTAAAGTGCTTAACGTTAAAGGCTACTTGGGTCTTGATCGTGTAGACACCGAATTGGCCAGTGCGGGTGATATTGTTTGTATCAATGGTATCGATGGCTTGGGTATTTCTGACACTTTATGTGATCCAGATAATGTTGAAACTCTACCGGCATTGAGCGTTGATGAACCAACCGTATCGATGACCTTTATGGTTAACGATTCTCCGTTCGCGGGCTTAGAAGGTAAGTTGGTTACCTCGCGCAATATTAAAGAGCGTTTGGATCAGGAATTGATTCACAACGTAGCACTGCGTGTACAGCAGGGCGACAGCGCTGATAAATTTATCGTATCAGGCCGTGGTGAATTGCACTTGTCGGTACTGATCGAAACCATGCGCCGCGAAGGTTTCGAAATGGGTGTATCTCGCCCTGAAGTAATTCAAAAAGAAATCGATGGCGTAATGCAAGAGCCGTTTGAAGCTGTTGTGATTGACGTTGAAGAGCAGCACCAAGGTGCGGTAATGGAAGAGCTTGGCTTGCGTAAAGCTGAGATGACCAATATGGAGCCAGACGGTAAAGGCCGCGTTAAATTGGAATTTATCGTACCTTCACGCGGTTTGATTGGTTTCCGTGGTTTGTTCCTAACCCTAACCTCGGGTTCAGGCATCATGACTAGCATCTTCGACCACTACGGTGAAGTGAAGCAGGGCGAAGTGGCCAAGCGTCAAAACGGTGTATTGGTTTCTATGGTGAAAGGTAAGACCTTGAGCTACTCACTATACAGCTTGCAGGATCGTGGTCGTTTGTTCTTGGGGCACGGTATCGATATCTACGAAGGTCAGATTATCGGCATACACTCGCGCAGCAATGACTTGGCGGTAAACCCAACTAAGGGTAAGCAGCTAACCAACGTACGTGCGTCGGGTACTGATGAAGCAACTATCCTTACTCCGCCAATCAAGCACACCCTTGAGCAGGCGCTAGAGTTTATTGAAGATGATGAGCTGGTAGAAGTAACCCCAGAAAGCATTCGTCTGCGTAAGAAGTTGCTGACTGAAAACGAACGTAAGCGTGCTAAGAACGCTAAGTAAGTTTTAGTTTTTAGTTAACGAAGAAACCGGAGCATGCTCCGGTTTTTTTGTGTTTTATTTTTCTAGTCTAGCTGGTTTGGAATGTCATCGGCACCCAGTATTGGATAGGGCCTGAATTCGTATTTGCCATCGATTTTTATTTGCTGTTTGGCCTTGCTCAAAAAAGGGTAGCCCTCATCCCAGCTCAGATTTTTATAACCGAGCTTTTGTAAAGCCGGTCCGGTGTAACTAAAACTGGCGCGGCGGTGGGCGAGCCCCAAATCTAAGCCCAGGCTGGCATAAGCTGGATGTAGATCGAAATCTTTGGCGAAGTCACTCATGATGTCGCGTGTGAAGTCGGTATAGGCTTTGGTGCTTTTTTCTGCGCTAATGACTTCTCTCACAGGAAACTCTGCGCGCGGGCTGCCAATGGGTCTACAGGCTAGATACTTCCATGAGCTAAAGTAGTTTGTTCTAAAGCTTTGTGTGGGCGGATATGGTTCGCCCTGGGTCAAGCTATAACTCTCTGGCCCGTTGAGGCTGAAGCCATGAAACTCGAGGATCGCCCATTTGCTGAGGTGCACCTTGGCTGCGGCAGGCAAAATATTGTATGCGCATCCCGAAGAACATGCTCCGTCGACTCGAATCGTAACGCCTCCATGGGCGGCGATTTTGCGAGCGATTTCATCACTGATAAAAGCATTGCCGCCGTATAGGTTTTTAACAACGATAGTTTTGGGCTTTGGGTCGTATAAGAAGTTAGTTAACTTTTTATTGAGCTTCCGGTCAATATATTTATTCCATAGCACCAATTTGTCCCCGTATTTTCTAGCTTGGCTGGGTACAGCTTTTATGGGGAGGGGGCGTTTGGGCTCATAAATAGTTATAGGCCGAGGGGTATCTTGGTCTATAGGGCAAAGGCTACTGCAAGCTGAAATTAGCAGTAATAGAATCGCGAGTGTTAAAGCGTGAATTGCTTTTAGCAAAGTAACTTCCTTGTCGCTGTGTTGCCGTTAAGCTCGGCATCTAGAATGTATCAGCTAGGCGCTAAATTAATTAAACGTAGTTAAAAAGCCGAGAATTTTATTCCAAACTCGGACTACTGGTTTGATCCAGCGGTTGCATCTTAGCTTTACGCTTTCCGCCCAGTTCGGCATAGAGCATTGCGCTAATAATCAAGCCTGCGCCGATCCAGCCTTTAAAGCCTAAATGCTCATCCAAAAATACATAGGCAAAGAAATGCGCGAAAATTGGCTCTAGAGCAAATACTAAGGCGACCTTGTGGGGCTCCAGTAATCGTTGGCTTGAAGTTTGTGCCCAATAAGCAAATGCGCTTCCCAGCACGGCTGAATAAAGCACAGCTTGAATAACTACTGAGCTAAGCAGTTGTTCTTGAATCGGCGGGTATTCTTGAGTTTCGCCAATTCCAAATGCCGCAGCGATTGCGCTATAAAAGCCTACTGCAGCAAGCTGATAAATGCTGAGCAGTACGACGGGGTAACGGTCGGCATAGCGATCGGTGAAACAAATATGTGAGGCAAAGCAGATGGCGCAGATGGTGACCAGTATGTCGCCGCTATTAAATTCCAGCTTGTCCCCTACGGTAAGCATATATAGCCCAGCCGTTGCCATAATGACACTAATCCACACCGCTTTATCAACTTGCTTTTTGAATAGTAGGTAGGCGATCACAGGGGTGAGCGGTACGCAAAGGCCAGTAATAAAGCCTGCGTTAGAAACGCTGGTATAGAGCATGCCCTGGGTTTGGGTGCTGAAACCTAAAAACAACAGTAAGCCTAAACCAAAGCCTGTTTTTAGTACTGGGCCGTGACCGCTAAAAGAGTGACGCTCTTTTGACATCCACCACAGTGGTATAAGGCACAGCGCGGCTAGGCTGAAGCGCAGGGTGTTAAAGGTATTCACAGCAACAATATCAATAGCTTTGTCGATAACCACAAAGCCAGCACCCCATATGATGTTCACAATCACTAGGGCCCAAAATGCTGAGCGTCCGGAACGAATCATGTCTAATTAAAACCTGTGCTTATTGGGCAAAGCAGGCGATCTTAGCAGGCTTGACGCTTTCCTCAAAGCTAAGTTGCTAGTTTCAGTTCGCGGCTCCGATCGGGGTCAGAACCCCTGTGTTCTGACCCCAGGTTTGGGCAGTTTGTTTGTGGTGTTGCTGTAATTGATGGAGTCGCGAAGGTTTGGGTGTTCTTTGCGGTTCTGTGTCTTTGGCTCTTTGGCGTTTTATCTTGAAGGGTTCTATGAGAGCGGCTGGTGTGTGTAGATAGGAGCTTCGATTGGGGTCAGAACCCTTGGGTTCTGACCCCTCCTCCATTACTTGGCTAGCTTGTTTACCTGAGTGCGGCGAAAGCAATCTTGGCTGTGATCGTTTACCAGACCGCAGGCTTGCATATGGGCATAGCAGATGGTGGAACCGAAGAATTTGAAACCACGTTTTTTAAGATCTTTACTGATCGCGTCCGATATATCAGTCGTAGCCGGATACTCTTCCATCTTGGTAATTTTGTTTTTGATGGGCTTGTGATTTACATAGGCCCACATATAGTCACTAAAGCTGCCAAACTCCTTTTGAATCTCTAAAAAGATCTTGGCATTGCTGATGGCAGCTTCGATCTTGCCGCGATGGCGAATGATAGCCGGGTTTTGTACCAGTTCATCAACTTTGGCCTGATCAAACTTGGCGACCTTTTTGGCGTCAAAATTCGCAAATGCCTTACGGTAGCCTTCGCGGCGTTGCAATACTGTATACCAGCTGAGTCCGGCTTGGGCGGATTCAAGCACTAGGAATTCGAACATGACTTTATCGTCATATACGGGGACGCCCCATTCTTCGTCGTGGTAGCGAACATAGTCTTCTTTGCTGGTATCTAACCAGGGGCAGCGGCAGGGGGCTTTCTTGCTGGGCATGGTAAATCTCCTCGTTGGAAGCTCATAATAAAGCCACTAGCACTTAGAGCAAGTTAAGTTTCTTTGATATGCTTGCCTAACTGCCTTAAAAATAGCTTCTATAATGTCTCTAAGGCTCGGTTTGGCCTGTTGTCCTTTTTACCGCTAGGAGTGCTTGCCCCTATGTTAATGCTCTATCCGTCCATTAAGCCCTATAAGACCTTTTATCTATCCGTCTCTGATGGTCATCAGCTCTATGTAGAGGAGTGTGGTAATCCAGAGGGCATACCGGTCTTATTCATTCATGGTGGGCCTGGAGGCGGTTGCAGCAAGAAGGATCGATGTTTCTTCGATCCGGAAATGTATCGCATTATTCTATTTGATCAGCGTGGTGCTGGACGCTCCTTGCCCCATGCTGAGTTAGAGGCCAATACCACTCAAAAACTGATTGCCGATATCGAACAAATTCGCGAGCGCTTAGAGGTGGATCAATGGGTCTTGTTTGGTGGTTCCTGGGGTTCTACTTTGAGCCTACTCTATGCCCAGGAACATGCTGACCGAGTAATGGGGATGATTTTACGAGGCATCTTCCTCTGCCGTGATCGAGACCTGCGTTGGTTTTACCAAGAGGGGGCGCATCACATATTTCCCGATTATTGGCAGGATTATGAGGAAATTATTCCACCGGCTGAGCGTGAAGATATGATCTCGGCTTATTACCGTCGTTTAACCGGCAGTGATGAGTTGGCTAAAATGAATGCCGCTAAGCATTGGTCGGTATGGGAAGGGCGTTGTTCTACGCTACGCCCGAGCGCTGATAAAGAAGCGCACTATTCAGATCCGCATGTGGCTTTAGCCATGGCTCGAATTGAGGCGCATTACTTTGTAAACGAGGCCTTTATTGAGCAGGACCAGATTATAAAGAATGCTGAGAAGTTAGCTGGTATTCCTACCACGATTGTTCATGGGCGCTATGACATGGTTTGTCCTCTGGATAATGCCGTGAGTTTGTATAATGTGTTGCCGGATTCGGAGCTGCATATTGTTCGTGATGCTGGCCATGCCTCTAGCGAACCTAGTATCACCGATGCACTAGTGCGAGCGACGGAAGAAATGGCCGAGCGCTTTAAGGGCGATTTTCATCGCGGGGCTTAGTTGTTTCTTGAACATTCAAAGTTAACGCTATTAGTTTAAAACCGTTTTAACAAATTCAAATGGGGTCAGAACCCGAAAGGTTCTGACCCCGATTTTTATCTCTCTAAGGAAGTATCTTGAAAGGTTTAATTCAAAGAGTCAGTCACGCCAATGTTGTGGTTGCTGGTGAAGAAGTTGGTGCGATAGAGCAGGGTATTTTATTACTGCTGGGCATCGAAAAAGACGACAGCAAGGAGCAGGCCGATAAGCTGCTTGATAAGCTTTTAAAGTATCGCATCTTTTCTGATGAGCAAGAGCGCATGAATTTAAGTGTGAGTGATATTGAAGGTGGTGTGTTGGCGATATCACAATTTACCTTGGCGGCGGAAACGAAAAAAGGTTTGCGCCCAGGTTTTTCTACGGCTAAGCCACCTGCCGAAGCGGAGGAGTTATATAACTATTTTGTATCGCGTTTGCAGGAGAAGCATCAGGGTAAAGTTGCTACTGGTGAGTTTGGTGCGGATATGAAAGTTAGCCTATGTAACGATGGGCCGGTGACGTTTATGTTGGAAGCTTAGTTGTAGCATCGAGATCGTGGCTCCGATTCAGGGTCAGAACCCACGGGTTCTGACCCCAGGTTTGGGCGTGACCCCGGTGGTTTAGGAGTTGGCTTCGCGCTTAACTAGGGTTTTGCCCATAATGATGCCCACTTCAAACAGTAGCCACATCGGCAGCGCTAGCAATAGCTGGGAGATTACATCTGGGGGTGTAAGCAGCATGCCCAATACAAAACAGCCCACAATAATATAGGGGCGTTTTTCACCTAGGCTTTCGGGCGTGCTTACGCCAGCGGAAATCAAGATGAAGGTCGCGATAGGAATCTCAAACGCCAGACCAAAGGCGAAGAAGATTTTTAAAATAAAATCCAGATAACTGCCCATGTCGGTCATCACCGATACGCCCTCGGGTGCCACGGATGTGAAAAAGCCAAACACCAGTGGGAACACTGCATAATAGGCAAAGGCGATGCCGGCATAAAAAAGAAACACGCTAGATACAAAAATAGGCAATGCTAGACGGCGTTCTTCTTTGTACATCGCAGGCGCGATAAATTGCCAGACTTGATAAATCAAGAATGGCATAGAGACAAAAATCGAAACAAATAGCGTTAGCTTAAAGGGGGTTAAGAAAGGTGCGGCCACCTCGGTGGCGATCATGCCGGCCCCTTCGGGTAAGAACTTTTGCAGTGGTGCGGCGACGAAGGTGTAAATATCGTTGGCAAAATAAAATAAGCCAGCAAAAACCAACAGCACAATTAAAATACAACGTAATAAACGGTCACGTAATTCAATCAGATGCTGAACCAGTGGCTGCTCTACATCTTGGTGTTCACTGCTGTCATTCATGATGCTGTTTTATCACTTGTCGGCTGAGGTTTTTCAGCGGCCGATTGAGGTTCTAAATTTAAATCTGGCTTAGATTCATCGCTACCGATGGCAGGGCTTTGCTCTGTGGCTTTGTTTGGCTCATCAATATCAAGGCTTTTATTAAGTTCTGCCTCAGCTTTGGCTAAACGCTCCATAACCTCTTCATTGTGCAGTTGGCGACGAATATCATCGGCGCCAATTTGCTGCTCAATTTCTTGGCGTGTGTCGCTGATGCTGCGTTTAATGCGTCCCCAGTAAAGCGCAAGTTTGCGCAGGGTGCCAGGCAGGCGTTCGGGCCCGATAACGACCAGGCTCACTACGGCAATCAGCAAAAGCTCAAAAAAACCAATATCAAACATAAAGCTTACTTTTCAGCTTTTTCGGATTCAGTTTCTTTTTCAGTGCTTACACTTTCGCTTTTATCTTGCTCGACAGATTTAGGCGCTTCTTTGTCTTCGCCTTTATCTTCGTCATTCATGGCCTTTTTAAAGCCCTTAATAGCGCCGCCTAAATCGCCGCCTAAGTTCTTTAAGCGCTTAGTGCCGAACAATAGCAACACAATCACTAAAATGATCAGTAGCTGCCAAATGCTAATTCCACCTAAACCCATTATCTTTTCCTCGCTCTAGAAACGCTTACTGCTCAGCAGTAAAGCTTATTTGTTTTTACGAGCCGCTTTTTCTTCCAAACCAGAAAGATCAAAACGACGCTCTAATTCACTAACAACAGCGCTGGCATCTTCGCCAAGATGGCTTAGCATAACCAGAGTGTGAAACCACAAATCCGCTGTTTCATAAATAAGGTCTTTATTATCGCCACTGTGCTCGGCGTCTTTAGCGGCCAGCACGGTTTCGACGGCTTCTTCGCCAACTTTTTCTAAAATCTTGTTCAAGCCTTTATGGTGCAGGCTTGCTACATATGAGCTATTTGGATCTGCAGCTTGCTTGCGCTCAGCCAGCACTTTACTTAATTGCTCTAGTACATCGTGTGTCATGGTTGGCCCTTATCCTTACTGATAGATATCTGAAGGATCTTTTAACACCGGATCAACGACGACCCACTGTTCATTTTCTAAGCGGCGATAAGCGCATGATTCGCGCCCAGTATGACAGGCGATGCCACCAATTTGCTGCACCTGCATAACGATCATATCGCCATCGCAGTCTAAGCGAATCTCTTCCAGCTTTTGAGTATGCCCCGAGCTTTCGCCCTTGTGCCAAAGCTTTTGACGAGAACGCGAGTAATACACGGCCTCTTGGCGCTCTACGGTAAGCTCTAATGCTTCACGATTCATATAGGCCATCATCAAAATGCGGCCTGTCTTGCTATCTTGGGCAATCGCGGCGACTAGGCCGTTGCTGTCCCATTTAACTTCATCTAGCCAGTTGCTCATTGTTAAACCTTATTGCCGGCTGTTTTGCTATTTTTTGCTATGAGGGCGCATTATTGCATAGCCCCCGTCTCGGCTAAAGCTAGTGGCGAAGCCTTAACGAAAGTTTAAAGCTGGCGCCAACAGGGCTTAACGATGCCAGAGTAGGGCGAGGCCAACTACTGCCAAAAGTAACGATTGGTAAGACCAAGCAGCGAGTGCCGGTCCCGCCGCCATCAATAAGCAGGCAGTGCCCATAATAGGCCACAAATAACGGCCTTGGCGTGTCTTAGGCTCTGGCTTTACGATGTTCTGGGTGGCAGGACTCAAGCGCTGTCTTTCAAGGTTTTCATAGATCAGCTCAGGGATCTCGGGGAACTTCTCCATCCACTCTGGGGCGTAGCGCTTAAACTGCTGCCACAGTGCTTTTGGTGCAAAGCGATCCTTTAACCAGCGCTCAAGATAGGGGTGGGCTGTGCTCCATAGATCCAGATCGGGGTAGAGCTGGCGGCCAAGGCCTTCAATATTAAGAAGGGTTTTTTGCAGCAATACCAGCTGCGGTTGCACCTGCATATCAAAGCGGCGGGCGGTTTGGAAAAGCTGTATCAACACCTGACCAAAAGAGATTTCTGCCAAGGGCTTTTCAAAAATAGGTTCGCATACACTGCGAATGGCATTTTCAAACTCGCCAATTGGGGTATCGGCCGGTACCCAGCCACATTGCACATGCAGCTCGGCGACTTGGCGGTAGTCGCGACGGAAGATAGCCAGCATATTGCGAGCCAGGTAGTACTGATCTTCGCGATTTAAACTGCCCACAATGGCCATATCGACGGCGATATATTTGGGCTGCTTCGGGTTTTCTCTGGCAACGAAAATATTTCCCGGGTGCATATCGGCATGGAAAAAATTATCTTCAAAAACCTGTCGAAAGAAGATATCTACACCGCGCTCGGCCAAGCGCTTCATATCGGTATTTTGCGCTTCTAGCTGCTCAATATCCGTGACTGGGATGCCATAAATGCGCTCCATAACCATCACATTCTGACGGCAAAACTCCCAATGCACCTTGGGTACATAAAGCATAGGAGAGTTTTCAAAATTACGGCGCAGCTGGCAGGCATTGGCGGCCTCCATCTGCAGATTGAGCTCATTTAAAATGGTATGTTGATAGTCTTCTACTACTTCAACAGGACGCAAACGGCGGCCATCTGCGCTGAAGCGTTCCACTAGGCTTGCTAGGCGAAATAGTAAGGCAATGTCTTCATTGATGGTGTTTTCAATGCCGGGGCGAACTGCTTTTACGACGACCTCTTCACCGCTTTTTAGCTTGGCCGTGTGGACCTGTGCCACCGAGGCGGAGGCGAGAGGCTCGGAGGAAAACTCTGCAAATAACTCTTCTACAGGCTGGCCTAAAGCACTTTCAACAATCTTTTGAAATTCAGCTTGATTAAAAGGCGCCACATTGTCTTGCAGGTGGTTTAGCTCTTTAACGATATCTTGCGGGACCAAGTCTGGGCGCGTAGATAGCAGCTGGCCAAATTTCACAAAAATAGGGCCCAGCTCTTCTAGGGCATGACGTAGGCGTTGCCCGCGACTCAACTCACCTTTAGGAAACAGCCATAGCAAAGGCTTTGCACAGCGCAACCACCAGGGTTGTTGTGCGCTATCGAGCAGTAAATCTAAGCGATAGCGGGCGCCAACGCGGATAATCTTCAAAAGGCGAAACAGTGCCGTCATTCGGGTTGGTTTCCTTGCTTCGCGGCGCTCAGGGCCGCTTCCAGGCTTTGTTGAAGCTTGGCTACTTTGGCGGCCAGTCGCTCGCCGTCATCACGTAGCTGATCTACCGCCTGATTAAAATCTTCTAGTTCAAAAGGGTGTGGAGTTGCACGCAGCTCTTCGCTAAGGGCTTCTCCGCTGCGTTGCCATATACTGGCTTCGCGTTCGCGCCAGAAGCTCATGCCTTTTCGCACTAGGCCCGCTAGGCCGGGGCCGGCGACATCGCCAAGCAGTTGGCTTAAGGGCTCTTCCCAATCGATGTCTAAATCTTTGGCGATACCCTGTAGATCTACTAATAAGCCCGTGCTGCCAAAAACTTGTACGCCGCTGTTGGCCAGGCTGTGCTGGGAGGATAGACCTAAGTTGGCAAGTGCCATGGCGCTGCCTTTGAGTTGGCAGTCTATTTGGCCTTCATAATGCTGTCGCAGCTGAACCAGGCCGTCCTCTATGAGCACAAAGGCCGTGATAGCGGGCCCCTGGCAGCATATCTGCAGGGTTTTTGCTCCGAGCTTGCGTAGCTTTTGTTGGCTGCCTGGATCATAGCTTAAGGCGCTATTGATCATGCGCTCTAAACTGGCGAAGGCGGCCGTGCTTAGGGTTGGGTCCATGCTAAAAGCTCGCTTAGGGCTTAATGCCTTTATGCAGTGCGACAATTCCGCCAGTCATGTTGTGATATTCACAGGCTGCAAAGCCGGCATCACTCATCATGTCTTTTAGGGTGTTTTGGTCTGGGTGCATGCGGATAGATTCCGCTAGGTAGCGGTAGCTATCGGCATCATTGGTGATCAAGCGGCCCATGGTCGGCAAAAAGGCGAAAGAGTAGGCGTCATAGGCCTTTTCCAGTAATGGATTGCCTGGCTTGGAAAACTCTAAAACCAGCAGTCGGCCGCCGGGCTTTAATACGCGCAGCATAGAGCGTAAAGCTAGGTCTTTATCGGTTACATTACGCAGGCCAAAGGCGATGGTAATGCAATCAAAGGTGTTATCAGCAAAGGGCAGAAATTGAGCATCCGCTTGGGAGACCTGCACATTGCCCGCAACCCCCTTATCGATCAGCTTATCGCGGCCAACTTTCAACATAGAGTCATTGATGTCGGCCAGTACAACTTGGCCTTCTGGGCCCACCAGGCGGCTGAACTTAAGGGTTAAATCGCCAGTGCCGCCGGCAATATCTAATACCTTTTGGCCAGCGCGTACACCGGAAAGCTCGATGGTGTAGCGCTTCCACAGGCGGTGGATGCCACCTGACATCAAGTCGTTCATCAGGTCATATTTTGCGGCTACAGAGTGAAATACATCGGCAACTCGACCGGCTTTTTCGCCTTTGTCGACGGTTTCATAACCAAAGTGGGTGGTTTCCTGCTCTTGTTTGTGCTCGCTCATAATACCCGGTTCGCTAGAAATTTAGTCGGCCGCTATTTTACAGGCTGGAGCTGTAAAAGCCATGTTTGAGAGGCCAAGCTAGACTGAGCTGGGTCAAGGGAAGGTTAGGTGTAAGAGGTTAGAGGTTAGATGTGAGACGAGAGGGGTTAGGTGCATGGGGTGCGAGCCTCTTAGGCTGCTGTCGGGTAAATTGCCGGTAATTTGGGCGATCCCGTCGCAATCTGGGTGCTGCTGTTGCGAAATGGTTTATACTTCAGCTCAGATCAAGTTGTATTTAAGGTAAATTATGTCGCAGCCTGCCAACCAGCATAGACCTGCCCCTATCTATAAGCGCTTTCGAGATGTCTTCGAAGCTGGCTTTAAGATCGATTGGGTTACTGCCAGCTTTCTAAGTATCACCCATGTCTTAGCGCTAATCGCTACACCTTTCGCCTATTTCTTTGCCCCCGAGGGTTTATGGGTTTGGATGTTGGCGTGGACAATTTTGCACGCCTTAATTGGTAGCCTATCCACCACGGTATACAGCCATCGATTGATTGCCCATGGCGCGGCGCGCATGGTGAGCTGGCCGGTACATATCCTGTTTGGTTTTATTGGCCAAGTGATGGCTGTGCAGGGGCCTGTTCGTCGCTGGGCAGCTATGCACATTATTCATCATGGTGTTGATCGTAATGGCCAGCATCAGCGCGATCCTTATAGTGCAACCTGGTTTCCAGATGCTTGGCGCAATTTTGCCTGGTCTCATATGCTGACGTACTACTTTAAGCATCCAGAAGACGAAATGATCGAGCGTGCTTATCAAAGTAAGAATCACCCGGCACTGGTTTGGCAAGAGAAGCTCTACATCCCATTGCTGGTGTTGTTGAATTTCTTAGTACCAATGGCCTTGGGTTTATACCTTGCGGGCTTTGTTGGCATGTTATGCATGATGATGGCCGGTATCGCTGGTTTTGTATTGGCGCAACACAATACCTGGACAGTAAATAGCGTAACCCATATGTGGGGTTTTACCCCTGGCGCATTCAGCTCTGCCGTAAACAACTATATTTGGCTGGGTCCTTTGGGCGAAGGCAATCACCATGCCGATCACCATGATTTTGCCCGCGATTATCGCAACGGTTTTGGCATCAGCGGTTGGCTATTGGATCCAACTCGTTATGTGATTTTAGGCTTGCGTGCTATCGGTTTGGTAAAGGGTTTACACCGCGCTAACAAGCGCCAAGAAGCCGAAATTTTAGCTCGTCGTAAATTAATTCAAGCCCAATCCAATACTAAAACTGCACGTTGGCAAGCTTGGGAGGAAAAACTGGAATCCCTTAAAGGTGAGTGGTTAGAAGCGGCCCAGCGTTTTGAGCAATTTAAGCAGCGTAAAAGCCAGCTTAAGTTGCAGCTTAAAAGTGCCAGCCTGCCGAAAATTGAGTTTCGTGAAAAACTAGAATTACTAAAAGCGGAAATGGAAGTGGCCCGCCGGGCGATGCGAGCTCGCCGTCAAGCATTCTTGGATGCCTTGTTTGAGATGCGGGCTTTGCCGGCATAACATCTTAAAGCTAGATACTTTGAAAAAGGGTTGAGGTGTGAGCTTCAGCCCTTTTTAGTTAATGGTGCTTAATAACTCATCGTTTGGGCTATTGAGCAGTTGTTGGAAGAGTTTATTGTTAGATAAATCTTCCGCGCTCATGGGCTTGGCATACCAGTAACCTTGACCGCAATGACAATTTAGTTGCTGGAGCTTATTGTGATCCTCTAAGGTCTCTACTCCTTCAGCAACAACATTCAAGCCCAAATTCTTGGCAAGCTCAATAATGGCCTTTACTACACTAAGTTGCTTTTGATCTTTGAGCATATTCTTTACAAAAGATTGATCAATCTTCAGTGTGTCGATTGGCAGTTCGGTTAGATAGGCTAGAGATGAGTAGCCAGTGCCGAAATCGTCCACGGATATTTGGTGGCCCATGGCTCGTAGCTGACTTAGTTTTTTAACTGAGTCGCTTTTGTTGGCCATAAGTATACTTTCAGTAATTTCAAATTCGATGGCGCTTGCCTTGCAGTCGTATTGAGAGAAGACGTTTTCCACGGCTTCAATAAAATTTTCTTGGGCGAGTTGGTGAGCGGATATATTAACGGCTATGTTTAAATCGTTTATCCCGATTTGCTTCCAGTTCTCCAGTAGTTGGCAAGATTCGTGTAACACTTGTAAGCCTATCTTAACGATGGCTCCGGTTTTCTCAGCGGCATCAATAAATACCCCTGGCATAATGATTTCGGCATTGGGTTTATACCAGCGTACAAGAGCTTCAACTCCAATCATCTTGCCAGACTGCATGCAAACCTTAGGTTGGAAGTGAGGTTTGAACTCCTTGTTTCTTACAGCTTGACGTATCTCCGACTCCAGCTTGAGCGCGGTACGAAGGCTGGAACTCATTTCGGCGGAAAAGTAGTTGTAGCGCCCACCGCCTTTTGATTTCGCGGCGTGCCGTGCTGCATCGGCCTTCTTTATAAGATCTTCTGAGTCGCGGCTGTCATCCGGGTAAATTGCTATGCCAATACTCAATGAAACAAAGATCTCTTTGCCATCCAAAATCATTGCTTGTTCAGCAGTGTTAATAAGGCGATCCGAGATTTCACCGAGTAACTCGTTTGATTGTATATTTTCAATAATGGCAACGAACTCATCACTTCCCAGCCTGCATAGGGCGTCTTGGGGGCGTAGAGTTTGACTAAGCTTGCTGCCAAGTTCGCGCAGCAGTTTGTCGCCATGTTGATAACTGAGGGAATCGTTAATAGTTTTGAAGCGGTCAACATCAAAATATAGTATGCCGAATTTGTTTCGAGTGATGTGGTGATGGTTGTTGATCGCGGACTTTAGCTTCTCTCTAAATAAGTTTCGATTGGCAAGGCCTGTCAAACTGTCATAGTTTGACATGGTTTCTAGTTCTTTTTCGTACTTTATTTGAGAGCTGATGTCGCTAAGAACAACCATATAAAGTGGTCGTTCAAATTCATAGCCTTCGATGGCTGATCCGGTAAATGATAGGGGGATGTCATTTCCCTCACTGTCTGTGCACCAGCTTTTTCCCTGGCTCACTCCGTTTTCAATAAGTTCTTGCCATATTTGACTGTACTCAAAATCTGAAACTTTGGTAGAGCGGCAACGGGCGAGAGCGTGCGGGTCACTTCCTATTAGGGACTTGAATGATGCATTACTGTTTAGAATTCGGCTTCTTGAGTCAACCACGCAGAAGCCTTCGGCAGCGCTTTCAAAAGCTTTTGCATATAAACGAATTTGTGATTCCGATTTTCTCTCGCTACGCTTTTTATCCCAGCGTAAATAGAGAATTAGGCCTAGAATAGCTAGGCAAATCAAGCCGTATATTGCATAGGCGAATTTTGACTTCCAAAATGGTGCAGCTACCAAGATATTGGCTCGGCTGATATCTTCTTTGTTCCACATACTGCGTAACTCAAAGGTGTAGCGCCCTGGCTCCAACCCAGAAAAGATTGCAGTATGAGCCGAAGCTTTTACCCAGCGCGGGCTGCGGCCAATTAAGCGGAACTCTTCCGATAACACTGAGCGGGAGGAAGAATTGAGATTTGAGAAGTTGACGGTTAATGTCTGTTCATTTGCTGCGAGCTGAATGTCGCTGTCAGGGTTAAAGTTCGCACGAGTTTTTTGTTCATTGTTTAGAATTTCATAGGAGACAATACGGCTGCCATGGGTATCACCAGATGGCAGGTCGCCAGCAGTGTCTAAGGAGAAAATCTCTCCAGCTTCTGAGAATAGCAGCTTCCCAGATAGGCTGGTGGCTAGTATTTGTGTAGATGATTTACGAGGAAAGCCACGGCTGATATCAAAGCGTTTGCTGATCTTCCCAGAGTTACTGATTTGATAGATTCGTTCGCCAGTGGCATTGTTAAGCCAGATGGAGTTCCCTGCTGTAGCAACGTTGTAAATAATTTCCTTATCAAGCTCTGGAAAGCTCTGGGTAGAAGCAATCTTTACTGAGTCGCCCTTCTTTTCCAGGTTCAGCTTTAGTAATCCATCGCCTGGTATCCAAAGAGCATCTTGATGAATGGATATGCGGGTGCCGTTAATAATATTGGAACTATCAACAGCTAGCTTTTCAAAACGATCCTTTACAGCATTGTAGTAAAAAATCGCATCACTAGTGGATAGCCATGTACCCCATTTCGGGTCGCTATATATGTGAGCGCCTAACAGAGTAGAAACCGCTCTTAATTGATAGTTCTGGCTTTTGCCATTGCTATGGCGGTAAATTTCATTTTCCGTATTAAACCAAAGCCCAGTTTCCGAAGAATAGCTCATATTGCTAATCGGAAGGTCGCTCAGCTTAATGCTGGCTTGATTGGCAAAGTCCAATAGAAAAGCACCTTGGTTGCGAGTGCTTATGTAAATACTGTGCTCATTAATCGCGGTGAATGATTGGATTGGCATTCCCGTGTTATAGGGGCGAATGCTATTGTTGCGCAGGTCCAAGAGGTAAACGTGGGAGCTGTTGCGAAAGCCCAACCACACAAAGCTACCGCCTTTTATTTTGCTGACCTCAACGGAGCTATCTACTATGTTCTTTTCAGGGAGCTCTATTTTGCGAATTGAATCGTTAATTACACTCCAAAACTGATAATTGTTGTTAACATAGGTGAGCGCGATATTGCCGTCTTGATCTAGCGATAATCGATAAGGGGCTTCTTTTCGTAAGCTGTGTTCTTTGTCTTGAGGTTGGTGGTAGTGATATTCAATTTGCTCACGATTTTTATCGATACGCAGTAACACTTGACTAAAGGTGGATAGCCAAATTCGTTGGGATCGGTCTTCCAATAAACGGTACAACTGCGGGCGGCTGTCAGCTTGTGCATGATGGCTTCGGGGAACAATGTTGTGTACTAACTCGAGGTCGCTATTAAATTCAATATAGCGATCACTTAAGGCAAGTCCGACGTTGCCATTAGATAAGCTGATAATATCTAAGATATTGCCAGCTTCGAATAAAAGCTCTTGGCTCGATGACAAATAAGTAAGTTTTGAGATTGGTTTGAAAGTATCTTGCCCTTTAATGAGTACTTGTAAGCCTTGCTCATAAGTTGCTGCCCAGATGTTGCCCTTGCTGTCACTGGCAGCTCTTCTAAAGGCCTGCTGATACTCAGTGCCTGTGCTTAGTTCAGGTAAATAGTAATTTTTAAAATTTCCAAGCTCTGGGCGAAATAGACTTAAGCTTTTGATGGTAGAAACCCAGAGCTGACCTTCGGCGTCTTTAGAGAGGTAGCGGATATTGTTGCTAGCCAATGATGCGCTGGCCTTGTTGTGGGAGAATTGATCGACTTTATAGCCGTCTAAATTGATACGGAATAAGCCTTGGTAACTGGAGGCCCATAAAAATCCGTCCTGCTCAACAAATTGGTAAACATCTGCGCTAGATAATGAACTGTTTTCGAAAATGGCCTCAAGGCGGTTGCCATCATAGCGGTATATAGCACCGGCGGTCGCAAGCCAGAAAAAGCCTTTTGAATCCCTATAAAAATCAAAGCCATTTTTGTTGAGCCCAGGCATGTTCTTCTCATAGAGCCGGAAATCACTTTCGTTGTGACTTAAAGCCTTTGCCCAGAAGGGAAGTAAGCAAAGTAAGGCAAACCAAAACCACTTCATAGTTAACCTGTAAAGCCTAAGGGGTGAACAAATGTTGTGACTGCTCAAGGTGATTCGCCAGGCCTATAAGGCTGGGGGCGGAATCTTCCCATTTCATCCGTGTTTGGCTCGGAATGGAGAATAGCAGCCAGCTATTCTATAGCTAGTAAGCCAGGCAACTGCGTACCTAGGCAACTATAATCCATTAAATATAGGTTATGACTTAAGGCTTGGCAATTAATAAGCGGTGCTTAAAGCTGGGAGTGAACCGCTGGGGGGGTCCAGTAAATTGGGAGATTGTAGGCATCAGTACATGACTAGTTTGAGTATTGGCGCTTAGTCCTATAGCCCAGTTTTGGGAATAGTCTTAGAGAGTACTTTTGCTATTCTAGTTCGGCAATTTGTTATTCAATATCTAGAGGGATTTATGCCGAGCTTAGCAAAATGTTTATTCATTATATGCTGTGTAGGGAGTGTTCAACTGCTCTATAGCCCAGCGATTAGTCATGCGCAGCAGCCATTTCAAGCTCAATCGCAGAGCTTGAGTGAGGATGCCTTAAATGCTTATCTGGAGAGCCTGCGATTTTGCTTGGTTCAAATCGGCGAGATGGCGGCCTATACACCTGAGTTGGAAGCTCGCTTACGACAAAATATTCGCCAGAACTTTAATTATTTGCCACAAGAAACGCAGCTGAATTTAATAAATGCGCGTTCTATATGGTCGCAATATCAAAGTCAGTGGGCTTTTTTAAATACTGATCAGAAGAAGGAATTTGGCTTCGCGGTTTTAGGATTAGCTTTTGGTGAGCAAGCTGCAGCGCAGGCCTTGGGCATGGGGCAAGGCGGATCAAGCTCATTTAACGGCGTAGACGTGGATTCCATCGGTGGTGGTTGCCACGGTGGTCACTGTGAAACAGTTGGCGATACTGTTGAGATTGATCCTAACTAATTGTGAATCTGTCGAATCAAGAAATTGGCAGTGCTTAATTAACTAAACACTGCCTGTGAATTAGACCTTAACAGGCTGTTGAAAAACTATCTGCGTTGCCATCGCATTGTTAAAAACAAGCTCAAAGTGCTCATTTATTACCTATAAACTGCGCTTTTTCGCTTGTTTTTGCCTAGCGCTGACTGCCTCGAAAACGTTTTTCAATAGCCAGTTAAGCAAAAAGCGATTCTCTGTGTTTTTCAATATCCGGTCGCATCTGACGCTTAATTTGCGAGTAGGTGGCTCTATCTTTCTGGGCCAACAGCTGAGCGTATTCAAAAGTTTTCTGTTGTAACTCGTCCATGGCAAATAGACCATCGACAACATCACCTTGTAAAGCTTCTTCACCTGTTAGTGCTCGCCCTAGTAAGCACATTTCCTTCAGTACTTTTTTATTGGGCATTAGACCAACGATATCTTGCATTACAGGAGTAAAAGGAATGTTGATGTTCACCTCTGGGTAACAGAAGCGGCCTCTGTCGGCGCGCATAAAGCGAAAGTCCACGGCACTTAAGATAATGGCTCCGCCGGCATAGCAGTTACCATTAATCGCCGCCACTGTTGGCATATCTAAGAGCGCTAGGCGGAACAAAAGTTGCTCGAGGGTTTTAACGAATTTCATTAAGCCATCTTGATCTTGCGCGCCTAACCATTCAAGGTTGATGCCGGTAGACATGGTCTTTTCATGTTCGCAAGTAATCATCAATGCGGTATTACCTTGATACTTTTCCACTTCATCTAGATGCGCTAAGTATTCTTCTACCACTTCCTGGGTGAGTTTGTTTTCTGTATCACCTTCGGTGAGGGTAAGTACGTGAACATTGTCTTTATGCTCTAACTTCATTGCGGGCATGGTCATCTTCTCGGTTAAAAGGGTCATAGGCCCAGTAAGGTGGCGCTATTTTCTTATAACACGCGGTTGCTGGGTTGATATCTCTATCCTGCATGATTGCGAATCACTTGCTCAATGACCATTTTGATCAGAATGATGACGACAAAGCGCAGAGGTATTAAGACGCTTGATCATTTTCTTTATTGCGGCTGGCTGCGCTGTCCGCGTCAATATTGTTTATCCTAACCATAATTTCACTCAAGCGAGACCAGCTCTGAAGCGTAATAGGTAGAACAAGTGCTGCTTCTACAAAGCTCCAAGAGTAACTTATTACAGCGAATATTTTTCCTACCGTTACTTCGATATTACTTGCAGCGAACCACAGATTAAAGCAAACAAAGCTCAACAGTATTAAGAAGATGAGGCCGTAAACGATAGATTCGCTGTCAGACAGATTAACTTCCAATTTACGAAGGCGTAGCAAGTGATTTTTTATACGATTATTCTCTTTGCTTGCCAGAATATCGACTTGTTTTTCTTCTTGCTGATTGTAGGCTGAATTAAGTCGATAGAATCGCTTATGAAATAGACTGTAAATTGCCATCATTGTAAGTGCTGCAGATACCGCTGTAATCGCCAGTGTTGGGTGAAAGCTGTATAGAACAATGGCCGAGACAAATAGCTGAATGAAAGATGTCATAAGCTCTGGCGCTTGCTCTTCTAGAAAGTCGGCCAGTTCTCTACCCATGCCCATACGAGCATTAAGGGCTGAGGTTGCCAAATGCTGTGAGCGCTGCACTAGGGTTTTACCCAGCTCTACGCGAATGCTACCAAAAACCCGAGTGTCGTAAGCTCGTCGGCATACGGCAATAAGCAGCAAAGCGAGCATCAGGGCAATCAAGTGAATAAAGTTCTCAACGTTATTTTCCAAAAGCCCGTCGATGGCAAAACCAATAAACAAGGGTATAAGAGCCATCAGTACAGTTTCAACGATAGTAAGTAGCCAGGTTAGGCTTATCGATTTCCAGAATCTTTTAAGTAAGCTACTTATTGTTATTGGTAAATCATCTAGCATAGGGGCTCCTATTTAGCGCCGACTAATACATCATCAATGCTAATACGAAAAGTGCTAGAAAAGATGTCCGAAATTACTGAGATAGAATACTGAGATAGACTACTGAAATAGATTGCTTTGAAGAAGGGGAGGAGCTGTGGCTTTGACGCTTACCACAGCTTGGCAAAGAGGAG
>JAOXRT010000144.1 GCA_025800365.1 Cellvibrionaceae bacterium
CAATCCTGCCTGAACTGAAGCAGTTCGGCGGTTGGTCTTCCTGTTACAATTGCTGGATCTCAGAACTCCAGCTCCGCTACCATGCAAAGATATTTTGGGCTCTTATACTTATGTTGGTGCAGTGTCAGCACAAGCTCACTCTCTATTTTTCCACACAAGACGAAGTCTTGCCGTCACGCTGTGAACCATAGAAATGGCTGCAGTATACATACACACATATAAGCTAGTATGCATGTAACCACAACTGTACAGGTATCTGGTCATAAAGAAGAGTTTGAATAAAGTAAAAAGCGCGCGGCTCCTGAAGTTGGAATGCCTAGGTGCCAGCCAAAAGCTTTCATACCGATGCGTTCTAACGCCCTTGAAGAACGCACACAGCTATTATTGCGCGCGGCTCCGTTCGTGGAGCAGACAGGCAAACATCTAGCCGTGCATTTTCTGGGGCTTAAAAAACGCACTGGGCATGCACAAACAGATTTCTACAATTGATTCTGACGTTTCCTGTTTCTTGAATAGCAAGCATCGCGCGTCGGCCGTTGCTGCTAATGGCTTTGCTAAAGTGCAAAGATATTTTGGGCTCTTATACTT
>JAOXRT010000164.1 GCA_025800365.1 Cellvibrionaceae bacterium
CGATAATACGCCAGATGATGAAGTTTACCCAGTAGACAGCTTTCCACCCAATCCGTTAGGTTTTCATCACATGCAAAGTAACGTCGCTGAATGGGTTAATGACTGGTATGACGATAGATATTACCAAAACAGCCCAGAGCATAACCCTCAAGGCCCAGATAAACCGCCAATCGTGAAGCTTATTAACAAGGATCCCGGCCATTTTAGAGTGCTACGAGGTGGCAACATTAGCTGGAGCCCTACCGTGATGACCAACCGAGCCCCCTTTCCCGCAAAACTTGGTAAGCACCCTTATTATTCCCGGTATGGTTTTCGCTGCGCCGTACAATCAGCAACCTCCGTCTATTAGTTTGATTTAGGCATATCTTTGGTCGTCTGGAAGATCATTATTCCAGGCGATCATCACCTGCTGACGCACCTGTCCATACTTCATATGCGGCTGATTGTGTGGCTGAAAAGGCAGTGCAGCCATACGGGTATCAGCCGTTTTCTGCCCCGGCTGCCGGTGAATTCGAGTAGCTGGAACGGCGGGTAAACCCGCCTTGCTTGTGGCTAGACGGAATGCACATCACTCCTTGCTCGAAAAAGCACTTCCCCCTTCTCAAGAAGCCTTTTACAGGTGAAGCCCCAACAGCTTAGCTCTCTATTTTGCTCAATGTTTCCTATTGCTCTGTAACACTCTAGAATACGGCCATTAAGGATTTTTTTGTTAAGGACAACACCATGCTTCCTACCCCTCGCATACTCGCTATTGCCACACCGGTTGTAGCTATTACAGTTGGTCTGGCCGCTTTTTTTACCACTCAGGCCACCGCAACCGTCACCAGTGATAAAGTCTCTGCCGAGCGTATTCAACTGATCCAGCAGAATATCGACAGCCTGCATCCGGATGCATCTTCAGAACTGAAACAACAGATTCTTGAAATTGCGATTAAAGCGATTGAGAACCAGATCTTTGTCGAAGGCGGCAGTTTTATGATGGGCGATTTTGGTATGAAGTGTAAAAGTGATCGTTATGCGCCTACCTGGGAAGAAGGAACTGAGTGCTATGCGACTTTCCATCAAGATGATAAACCCGCACATAAAGTCACGTTAACCAGCTACTCCCTCTCGAAGTATGAGACTTCGCTGTATGAGAAAGAACGCTATCACTTAGCACTCGGATTACCTCTTCCCTTTCAAGAAATGCGAAAAAAGAAACCTAATCATTGGACGCTTAATCCTGAAATCGCTGCAGG
>JAOXRT010000145.1 GCA_025800365.1 Cellvibrionaceae bacterium
GACGATTTTCAGAAAGTTATCTATATCCTTAGATGCTGAGAATGGATTTTGAGCGTGCAATAATCCTCCACAACGATCATAGATATTTTCAAAATCCTTCCTTGTAAGAAATCCTGTCTTTATAGGTTTCACCTCCACTACTTTCCCTGTCACATTATCAAGTACTTGGGTGCTTGGCGTTGGATAAAAATTAGGGTTAATTTGCTCAATGCTCTGCAAGATTCTTTTTGCGTGCCAGTCTTTGGCGAATTTTGCTCTACTTTTAGCATATTCCTCTTTATTGGCAACAAGGGATGCTAGAGCTATTAGCTCGAGAATTTTACGTACTTGAAGACATATAGATTCGGCGGTTGTTTGCTTATATAAAGCGCTGCAACGACCATCTAGAAACGCCCGAATTACTTCGGTCCGTTTCTTTATCTCCTCCATGCATTCCGCATATTTGTTTAAGTATTGCTGATCTATCATGATGCTTAACAGCTTACTCAACAGACAGGTGTAAATAAAACCAAAAAGCGGACGCGTCTTAATAATTCGGGGATATCAGAAATAATAGGATGGTGTCCGTTTAAATACCTGGCTGCATTCCTTTGTCTAAAGCTTTAATTTATTGTTTTTAAAGCGTTTTTACAAGCCCTAAAAATTCATACCAAAATCACGAGACCTGGCGCTTAAAGCTTTATTTATTGGCCTTAACTTTGCCTTTTCTCGTGAGTAACTTTTTTGTGGAAGACGTTTTTTTGCGCGTAGGTTTTTGTTTTGTATAGCATTTGTCTTTTATGAATTGTTAATTCCCGAATTATGCGGAATGGCTGTATTTCGGCCTAAATTTATTATACCTGTATAAGATTACAGCCTTGATCTAAAAACGATCAACCTCTTGCCTACATCAAGGGGAAAAGCATAGATACTGCGACTAAGAGAAGCCCCAATAAGCCAAGAGATTGCGCTCAAACCGCTGGAGGAGGATGGAGAATGCTTGAGCAAAATAGTAGCGCAGAGAGATTTACAGGAATGTGTGAAGGTAAAGTAAGGAAAAAACCCAGCTGTATTTCCTCAAAGTCCTTTCACTGACGTTAAAAGGCCTTTGGCATATTGTTTTAGGCTTTTTTCTTTCCTGAGAAGAGGCCCATCCAGAATAGGCCTTCAAAGACGATACCCAGCACTAGAAATACGGCACCACCTGCTGGAATGCCGAATACATAACAGGCGATGGCAGCGAAGAAGCACAGTATTAACAGGGCGATTCTGCTTAGTGTATTCATGGCATGCTCCTCAGTATTATTTTGTACAAATTCTTATTGCCTTACTTTATAGCGTATTTTTGCTGGCACTGCTCTTAAGAATTGTTAAAGCCCCTTTTGGCTTGTTTACAAACCCATTGCTTGTCGGACGATTTTGTTCTTTAGCATGGATACATTATTTAAGCTGCGCATGCCTTCGTTGCGTAGCCAGCGTACGCTAATGTCATTGCTGCCGAATAATCGCTTAAAGCCTTCCATGATGGCCATCATGCTTAGGTTATCGCCCATGCGCTGGCGTTGGTAGCGCCTTAGGATTGAGTAATCGTTTAGTGGCACCCCGCGCTTGCTGGCGTATTGTATTTGCTCTACAAATGCATCAACGTCTTTTAAGCCCAGGTTTACCCCTTGGCCTGCTAGCGGGTGAATGGTGTGGGCGGCATCACCGGCTAGGGCAAAGCCCGCTTGGATGTATTTTTTGGCATGGCGCTGGCGCAGTGGAATTCTAAAACGCTTAGCTACGGCTTTTACTTCACCTAGCTCTAACTCCAGTGCTTCGCCCAGGGCCCTTGCAAAGTTATCGTTATCTAGCGCCATTAGCTCTTCGGCGCGCTCGGGCAAGCAGGACCAAACGATCGAGCAATAGTGTTCGTTATTGCTTTGTGCGGCCTGATCTCTGGCCAGTGGTAAATACGCCAATGGGCCGGTGGAAATAAAACGCTGCCTGGCACAGCCCTGGTGCGGCTTACTGGTTTCTACGGTAGTTACGATTGCATCGTGCCCATAATCCCATTCGCGGGTGGCGATGTTTTTAATTTTACGCAGTGGTGATTGCGCTCCATCGCAGGCTAGGATCAGTTTTGTTTTCACCTCTACTGGTTGCGCTTGATCTTTATTGCTTGCTTTATCATCAAGCGGCCTTTTGTTCACAACTAGGATTTGCTGCCCTTCATGTTCAATTACATTGCTTACTGTGCAGCCGTTCCAAGTTTCAACATTGCTGTATGTTGCGAGCTGCTCAGCTAGGGCGGATACCAGTAGTTTGTTTTCTACGATGTGGCCAAGATTTGGCTCTTGTATTTCACTGCTATCAAAATTTATGCGCGCTGTGCCATCGGCATCCCACACTTCCATGTCGCTGTAGGGGCACAGACGTTTTTCGGCAACACGCTGCCAGGCGCCTATGCTTTGCAATAGCGTTTGGGAATCGCGAGTAAGAGCCACAACACGGGGATCAAAATCATCTACGCCTGCGGCGGCTTTGTGTTTAGCCAACGCTACCGGTGCTGGCCCAGCATCTAGCATAATCAGTTTTAATGAGGGCACAGATTCGGCCAATGCGGCCGCTGCGGTACTGCCAACTAGGCCTGCACCCACAATCGCGATATCGTAAACCTCGCTCATTTAGGCCACTCCTTTATTTATCGCATTAAGCTTTGATAAGCGCCCAGCCAAGCCCATGGTTTGCTTTGCTAAAAACTCTTTTGCTTCAGGAAACAATGCCAAGGCGATAAAACCTGCGCTGCGAAATAGCTGTTTTGGCAGTTGCTGGCTGCTAAATACTTTAACTATTTGATCGCTAAAGTTCACGGTTAAGTCTTGATCTTGCTGCTGCATTTGTAAATAGCGCTGCAATACCGATAAATCACCCAGTGATTGTTGTTGCTCGTCGGCCTGCTTTAAAGCTTCCGCCAATGCCACACAATCGCGCAGTGCTAAATTAAAACCTTGCCCAGCTACCGGGTGTAAATAATGAGCCGCATTGCCCAATACCACCAATGAGCTACGCAGCTGCTCATTAATCATTTGCAGCTGCAAGGGGTAACTTTGGCGTTTGCCAATTTTGCAAAACTTACCTAGGCGATAACCAAAGCGCTGTTGTAATTTTTCTAATATATCTGCATCGCTTAAAGCCAGTGTCGCCTCTAAATCATTTTCGGGTAATGTCCACACTAATGCGCAGCGCTTGGCGCTATCACTTTCACCTAAGGGCAATAGCGCCATTGGGCCTTGATCGGTAAAGCGCTCATAAGCCACGCCTTGATGCGCTTTGCTAGCCTCTACCGTGGCGATAATGGCGGCCTGTTGATAATCTTGCACCTGGCGATACAGACCCAACTGCTTTGCTAATGCAGAATCACCCCCATCGGCCAGACAGAGTAATTGGCAGTGAATGCTTATAGCTTTGTCATTTTCTTGCTGGCTTTTATTTTCGGCTTGCTTGTCGTTTTCAAGCTGATTAGGACTTACTGTTAGCAGTGCTCCATCGACTAGCATTTGAGCGCTATTCACTTCGCAGTTATCAAGCACTTCAATATTGCTTTGCGCGCGCAGCGCCGACAAAAGCACCCGGCCCAACCAGGCATTTTCGACTACTGCGCCCAATAGATTTACGCCTTGTTTTTGGTGGCAAATTTCTGTGCCGGCGATGTGCCCACGATCAGAAACATGAACCGTTTTAATGGCAGTGTGGTGCTCGGCCAATTGCGACCATAAACCTAAAGCTTGAAAGACCTGTACGGTACCTAAGGATAAAGCGGTGGCGCGGGCATCAAAGCTGGGCTGATAAAGTGCTTCAGCGCTGCTTTTTGGAAAAGCAAAACGCTCGATCAAAGCGATCTTCCAATGTGGGTTTTGCGATGATAGCAGCAAAGCCTGGCTTATGCCCACCATGCCACCACCAACGATCACAATATCGTATTGTTTTTTAGGCTCTGCTTGATTGTCTTGTGTTGCCATTTTTCTCTTCTTTTCAGCCGATAAGCTGTCGCCTACAACATATGCCCTGCCATTAAGGCTTCAATATCCATTATGGATTTTGGCGCATCGGCACTTAAAACGGTGCAATGATTTTTAGTGATCGCTACATCGTCTTCAATTCGCACGCCAATGCCGCGCCATTTTTCATCAACTTGTTGATCGCTTGGCGATATATAAATACCAGGCTCGATCGTCATCACCATGCCGGGCTCTAGCAAACGCCACTGATCATCAACGCGGTAGTCGCCCACATCGTGCACATCCAAACCTAACCAATGGCCAACGCGATGCATATAAAAGCGACGATAAGCAGCGGTTTCTATGAGCTCGCTTAGCCCGCCTTCCAGCAAGCCTAAATCCAATAAACCTTGGGTAATAATTTCTACCGAAACCTCATGAGGCTTATCCCAATGGTTGCCCGGCTTGGCCTCGGCAATGGCAGCTTCATTGGCGGCCAATACAATTTCGTAAATGGCTTGCTGCTCTGGACTAAAGCAGCCACTTACCGGAAAAGTGCGGGTAATATCGGCGGCATAATTTTGAAATTCGCAGCCCGCATCAATTAGCACCAACTCACCAGCTTTCATTTTTTTCTGGTTTTCCACGTAGTGCAGAACACAGGCATTGGCACCGCTGCCTACAATACTGGTGTAAGCCGGAAAGCGTGCGCCTTCTTGAGCAAAGCGATGATGCAACACAGCCTCTAGTTGATACTCAAACATTTCTGGGCGACAGGCCATCATGGCTTCGCGATGGGCCTCTGCTGATATGCTAGCGGCTTTTTGCATGACTTTAATTTCTGCCGCACTTTTGTATAGACGCAGCTCATGCAATAAATGATCAAGCTCTTGAAACTCTCCGGGCGGAGTTGCACCTGATGATTGACTACAGCGAATGGTGTTCACCCAATCCATAACATGACGATCAAAATTAGTATCGCGCCCCATGGCGTAATAAATACGCGTGCGCCCTTCTATTAGGCCCGGCAAAATATCGTCGATATCGTCAATCGGAAAAGCATCATCGGCTTCAAAGTGCTTGCACACACCTTCTGGACCATAGCGAAATCCATCCCATATTTCTTTTTCGGGATGCTTATCGCGGCAAAACATGACAAATTCGCCCTGGCTACGCCCTGGGATTAAGGCCAACACAGCATCGGGCTCATTAAAGCCACTCAGATAATAAAAATCACTGTTTTGTCGAAACGGAAAATAGGTATCGTTAGAACGCAGCTGCTCACTGGCCGCCGCGATAATTGCGATACTATCAGGCTCCATCAGCTCCATTAAACGCTGACGACGACGGCCATATTCCTCTAGGCTAATTGCCATAACTTCCTTCTACTTTATTAGCTGGGGCTTAATACTGTTTCGATAAGCTAAGTTTAGCGCGCGCTCTCAATAAGGCGCAGCACCTAAACAAAGCACAGCTTTAATGAATCATACCGCCAGGCCCAGGCTTGGCCTGCTCATTCTGACTAGGCGGTGAAAATTCTAGAAATAGATTGATCGCCGCGATGCGAACATATTCACTAACTTCAAACAGATCGGCTTCGGATTGCTCGTTATCTTCTTCATCGGTACCGATTTGCACTATCGCGGCGAAATCGCGCAGCGCTTCGGCCGATTCTGGGCTAAAGCTCTGATCACCCGATAGCCCCGAGCTGCCAAAGCCCGTTAAAAAGCCGTGACACCATTGGGCCAAGGCCTGCAAACGCTGCCCCATATCGGTATCTTCATCGGGCAGTATTAAGCTAAAGCCCATGGCCTCATCTTCTAGGGCTTGCAAAGTACCGGTATACATCTCAGCAATGGCTTGGCGCAATTGTGCACTAATTAGCTCGGCATCGAGATCGACCAAATCAAGAAACTCTAAAGCCATGGCCTGCCATTTGGCCAAACCTGGGCGAGCGCCACCACTTAGCTGGCCGCACAACATGCCATGCAATTCCGCTGGGCTGTTTAAGGCGCCAACAGGGGCCAATAGGTCGCAATATTCATCAAAACTCAATAACTGGGACATAAACTCTCTAATACCGATTAAAAAACGGCGCCATTCTAGCACGCTTGTCGGCGCGGCAAGTGATTTGCGGCTTACAAAGCTAGTGATTACTAAGCCGATAACAAGGCGTCTGATCGCAAAAAAGTGCGCCAGTTTATGAAGATAGACTAAACTGTTAACAAACTGCTTTAACTGATTGACCCGCTGCCACGGGCGCAATATAGTAGCCATGTTCAACTAGGCCAATTATAGCTATGACAGACCTAAAACAATTGGAAGAGAAACTGGACTTGCTCATCCAGCGCTGTCATTTGTTACAGCAGGAAAATGACGTCCTAAAGCAGGAACGCCAGCAGTGGCAAAGCGATAAGTCGCGCCTGATTGAAAAGAATGAATTGGCCCGCACCCGGGTCGAGGCCATGATTGGCCGTTTAAAAGAGTTGGAAGCTGGCGCCAATTAGGCGTTTAGCACATAGAGATTTAGACAGGTAAAAGATATTGGTCATGAGTGCCCAGCCGATGTCGGCCCAAGGAGAGCGGACAGTGAGCAACACAACCCCAACAGAGTTTGTCAAAATACTCGACAAAGAGTATCAGGTCGCCTGTCCGCCCGAAGAGCGTGACGCCTTAATGCAGGCTGCCCGCAATTTGGACGCCAGAATGCGCGATGTACGCACCAACGGCAATGTGATTGGCCTTGAGCGTATCGCGGTGATGGTTGCCTTGAACCTAAGCCACGAGCTACTAAGCCTGCAAACGCGTCATGCGGATGCCGAAGCTGGCTTGGATGAAGAGCTGCTTAATCGTCTTGCAGAGAAGCTTGATAAAGCGCTGAAATAAGTTTCCCAGCCAGCATTCGCTGGCTGCTCTGGGCAATAATTCCCCGCCTCGATTCGCCCATAAACAATTTGTATAAAATAGCCCCATACAAGTGTTTTAATTCTAGACCTTAGTCAAAAAGCCCTGTGTATGGCCATTCCCTTGGGCTATACTTCGCTTAACCCTGAGGTGTTCGCCCCGTTGACGAGTCCTCGAGCCGATAATGAAGAAACCGGGTTTTTCTCGCCGCTGTTGGTGTGCATGTCCACACGATGGAAAGCCTAATACAGCGCAGAAATTCCCACCTTGAACCGTCGGGTTCAAGGCCAAGTCGACCGCGGCGCCCTGGGGCCTTATCCTTCTATTGTCTTTCCCAGACAGCTATCGCACACTCCTGCTATGTCAGCCGATAAAACAATTTTAAGAAAACAGCTACGCCAGCATTTGCGCCAACAGCGTCAATCGCTTAGTGCCCAGCAACAACAAGCGGCAGCCGAAAAGCTAAGCCAGCATTTTGCGCAGCTGCCCGAGCTTGCCGAAAGCCAACATATCGCCGCTTATCTAGCCAGCGATGGCGAGTTAGATTTAAGCCCCTGCATCGAGTTTATTTTGGGACAAGGCAAACAGTGCTATCTGCCTAGAGTGACCAGCGCAAGCCAAATGGAGTTTCGCAGCTATCAGCAAGACAGTGAGCTGCAAAATAATCGCTATGGTATTGCCGAGCCCGGCGATAGCGCGTCATTGATATCACCCGAGCAATTGGATTTGGTCTTACTGCCCTTGGTAGGCTTTAGCCGAGATGGCGGCCGCCTAGGTATGGGCGGCGGCTTTTATGATCGCGCCTTTGCCTTTAAAGCGCATAGCCACGGTAAACCGACCTTGATTGGGGTAGCCCACAGCCTACAAGAGGTAGAGCAGCTGCCCATCGAAAGCTGGGATATCCCTTTGAGTGCGATTATCACCGAGCAGGGTTATTTTGCTGCGGGTAGTTAGTTGCTGGAATTCGAGCCTACTCCACTAAATAAAGGGGTCAAACCCCACATTATTTAAGAAAGCGGAAGCTGATAACTCTTGGCGGCCTAATCGAGACGGGGTCTGACCCCGGGTCGAAGGCACCCCCACTGAAACATGGCCAACCCATTTAGGGGTCAGACCCCACTTTGTTTAAGAAAACGGAGGCTGAGAACTTTTAGCGGCTTAATCGAGACGGGGTCTGACCCCGAGTTGAAGGCACCCCCGCTGAAACATGGCCAACCTATTTTAGGGGTCAGACCCCACATCTTTTGAGAAAGCGGAGGCTGATAACTTTTAGCGGCTTAATCGAGACGGGGGCTGACCCCGGGTCGAGGGCACTCCCACTGAAACATAGCCAACCTATTTAGGGGTCAGACCCCACATTATTTAAGAAAGCGGAAGCTGATAACTCTTAGCGACCTAATCGAGGCGGGGTCTGACCCCGGGGTGGGGGCACCCCCGCTGAAACATGGCCAACCTATTTAGGGGGCAGACCCCACTTTGTTTAAGAAAGCGGAGGCTGATGGCTTTTAGTGGTTTAATCTGGACGGGGTCTGACCCCGGGTTCGGGGCACCGTAGCTGGAGCTCCGACGAAGCCCGCGCTTAGTAAGTTCTGGCCACCACTTCTGCGGCTAAATCGATATTGTTATTTTGAGTCTTTAGCTCAAATTGCAGCTGGTCGCCTGGCTCGATGGGGCCAACGCCTGCGGGGGTGCCGGTTAGTACGATATCGCCCGGCATTAGGGTGAAGTGTTCGGTGATATGACCAATCAACGGCAGAATGCCAGTAAGCATGTCGCTGCTGCGGCCCTCTTGTTGTAGCAGGTGATTGCGCGTCATACGCAGCTCAATGGCGGACCAATCTTCATCTTTATCGGGGCTGATAAAGCCTGAAACCGGGCAGCTACCATCAAAGGCTTTGGATTTCTCCCAAGGCAGGCCCTTCTCTTTTAGCTCACTTTGCACATCTCTAAGGGTTAAGTCCAAGCCGATACCCACACCGGCGATGGCAATATTGGCCTGAAAGTCGGTAGCGCGGGCAATCTCTGCACCGATCAAAATGGCAATTTCGGTTTCGATATGACAGCTACCGCGATTCACCGGAATGCTGAAATATGGGCTGATGCGGCTCACTGCTGTGGGCGGCTTCATAAACAAGATAGGCTCATCAGGCACGGGATTATTAAGCTCCGCCGCATGCGCCGCGTAATTGCGTCCAACACAGACTATTTTACCGACACCTCGGTCAACACAGGGGGCGAAAGGCTGACCATCCAGCGTAATTTCAGCGGCCATAAGCTTAGAACTCCAAATCAATAGCACCACGGGCTGCATATGCTATCATAGCGCGCCTTAAAACAGGGCCGACGCATGCGTAAAGAGCCCAAAAGACGACCCATAGCAAGTAACGAGTTTCCCATGGCCAGTATTTCCCTGGAAAAAAGCAAGATTAAATTCCTGCTCCTAGAAGGTGTTCATCAATCCGCCATCGATACCCTAACGTCGGCGGGCTACACCAATATCGAATATCTCAAGACTTCCCTGCCGGAAGCCGAGCTGATTGAAAAGTTAGCCGATGCCCATTTTGTTGGCATTCGCTCGCGTACCCAGTTGACCCGCAAGGTGCTGGAAGCGGCCCCCAAGTTGATTGCCGTTGGCTGCTTCTGCATTGGCACCAATCAGGTCGATTTAAAAGCCGCTGAAGAACTAGGCGTGGTGGTGTTTAACGCACCTTACTCCAACACTCGCTCGGTTGCCGAGCTGGTAATCGCCGAAGCTATTTTGCTATTGCGCGGCATTCCAGAGAAAAACGCGGTCTGTCACCGTGGTGGCTGGATGAAATCAGCGGTAGATTCCTATGAGATTCGTGGCAAAACCCTAGGCATTATCGGTTACGGTTCTATCGGTACCCAGGTGAGTGTACTGGCCGAATCCCTAGGCATGAAGGTTATCTTCTTTGATGTGGTTACCAAGCTGCCATTGGGTAATGCCAGCCAGGTTCGCAATCTAAATGAGCTACTGAATCGCTCTGATATTGTTAGTTTGCACGTGCCTGAAACCGCTTCTACCAAAATGATGATGGGCGCTGAAGAAATCGCCCAGATGAAAGATAAAGCCATTTTGCTGAACGCCTCGCGCGGCACCGTGGTAGACATCGAAGCTCTTGCCGAAGCCCTTAAGGCTGGCAAAGTTGGCGGCACAGCGATTGATGTGTTCCCAGTAGAGCCACGTGGTAACGATGACGAATTCCAAAGCCCATTGCGCGGTATTGATAACGCCTTGCTTACGCCACACATCGGCGGCTCTACCCAAGAAGCCCAAGAAAACATCGGCCTAGAAGTTGCCGAGAAATTAGTGAAGTACTCCGATAACGGTACCACCATTACCGCCGTAAACTTCCCGGAAGTTGCGCTGCCAGCACATTCCGATGTACACCGCCTATTGCACGTCCACAAAAACGTTCCTGGTGTAATGTCAGCTATTAACTCGGTGTTTTCTGAAAACAATATCAACATTCTTGGCCAGTACCTGCAGACCAATGAATCGGTAGGCTATGTGGTTGTCGATATCGATGCCGAATATAGCGACGTTGCCCTGCAACAGCTTAAGAGCATCGAAGGCACCATGCGCTGTCGCGTGTTGTTTTAAGTAATCGCTTTTACTTAAAGCCCAGCTTCAAACCTTAGCCGTGTCATATTAATGTGACGCGGCTAATCTCCTTTCCCATCAACTTCAACAACACTGCCAACACCATAACGCTGCAGGATAGCTTTATGCGTGCCATCTCGATACATAGACCCCAAAGCTTCCGACAGTTCTTTTTGCAGTAAAACATGATTCTTTATCGGAGCGCGCAAGCTAATTGATGGATAAAAGCCTCGTCGAGAGTATGGCCCAGGGTGCATCACCTCAACCTCCAAGCCCACCTCATCGGCATAGTGTAGTGCCACATCGGTATACATAAATATAGCGTCTACTCGCCCGCGCTTTAGCATCTCCAACACTTGGCGGTGACTGGCAATTCTGCTGACTTCGATATAGTTTTTATCTTTTGCTGCTTGTAGTTCCTCTCCCAGTGGAACCACATTGATTAAACCTATTCGTTTGCCTCGCAGATCTTGCGGCGACTCATACTTAAAACCCTTTCCCGCCAAAACCAACAAACGATACTCAGCCCAGCGCAAAGGATAATCTGGATACAGAGAGTAATCCTGAAACTCTTTATTGCTGTAGTTAAAAAACAAATCCAGCTTCCCTAGGCGATAATCCCTCATCGAGCGGGCTATGGACATCTGTACCACCTCCAGCTCAAAACTAGGCATTCGCCGAAAGGCTTCGATACTTAACTGCAGATCGGGACCATCTAACTTACCATTAATGTTTTGTTGTAGAGGGGGATATTCGATATTAAATTGCGCCAAACTCACCTTTTCGGCGAATGTGAAAAGCGATACACAGAGGAGGCCTAATACACTTACAAGCTTCAACATTTCACTACACTCAATACCACAACTAAGACTATGCCTATAAGTACTGCGATAAAGCACACAAAGCTACCCTGAAAAAGCAGCTATATTTTCAGCATAGACCAATCTGACAATCTAGAGGCTGATAAAGCACAGAAACTTCAGGGCAGTGGAAGGCCTGATTTCACCAAGCTTGCAAATGGTATGTGCTCACCTTGAACATATGAGACAATCCGGACTCACCAAACAAAGAAAATGCAATGACCATTTCGGTATCCGCTGTCCAGCTATTTGATCTCGCCCTGCGCTTTGCCGCCATTGGGCAGCTGTGTTTATTGTTGCTTTATCTTATTAAACAATATGGCCTTAAAGCACCGGAAAAGCTTGGCTTGTGCCTTTCAATAATCGCCTATATTGTCCTTACCGCCCCCATCGAAAATCACCACTATGGCTTTAGCCGCAATGTTTTATTGCTGTTAACCGATATCGTTCCATTTATGGCGCTGTGGTATACCTTAAGGCAGTTAGATACGGGCTTCACACTACAAAAGCTGCCCAAAAGCGTTTTAATCGCAACTGCCGCTTGGTTTATTGCCCTAGGCATATTGTTTTTAGGTTTTGAAGGTAAGCATGTCTTACATGATGTTAACCACGGCTTAGGGATCGTCTTGCTACTGACTTTGGTTTATCTCTGCCTACGCGACTTTCTGGATGATCTCGACAATCACCGCCGCCACACCCGCATATTGCTGGTGGCATTTTGCTCGCTGTATATGGCGGGCTTGGTGAGCTTTGAATTTATGGACCGAGATATTCGTAATTCCTGGCAATTTAGCCTATCGAATGCACTGTTTATCTTTATCATCATTCAAGGCATTTGTGCTTTTGTTATGTTTGCCCCTAAGCCAAATAGACTCAAAAACATCAGCTACGAAGAAGATAAAGAAGGTAGCGGCTCTGATAGCGACCCTGACCAGCAAAAGCGCGATGCCAAGCACAAGTCAGAACAGGCCAATAAGCAACAACTGGATAAGCTAAAACAGCTCATGGAGCAGGACGCTTTTTTGCAAGCCGAGCTCAGCATTGGCAAGCTGGCTGAACAAATGCAATTGCCCGCCCATCAACTGCGCCGCTTAATCAATCAGGAGCTGGGCTATAACAACTTTTCCCAATACCTAAACAGCTATCGCATACCTTGGGTTTGCCAACAGCTACGTGATCCCAGCAATAGCTTGCCTGTTTTAAGCATCGCCTTAGAAGCTGGCTATGGTTCTATCGCCCCTTTCAATCGAGCCTTTAAGGCTCAAATGGGGCTTACGCCCAAACAATATCGTGATCAATTTTAAAAATTTGCAGGTATTTTCAATTCTGCAAAGCAGAAACAAGCTAAATCCAGTGAAATAAGCGCTTTTCTTCGCTGGAGCATTACGTGAAAAAACTGATTCTCGGTCTTGTTGCCATTTTGATCGCAGCCTTTATCTATGCCGCCCTACCGGTATACCAAGGTTTATCCCATCGCGGCAAGGCGCCAATGTTGGCCTTCAACTATATTGATTGGCCAAAAGATCAACCTGCTACCAGCAATGTACACCAGCCTCGCTTTGCCACGCTTGATACCGCCGCGCTTAAAGCGCTAAAGGCGCAACAAAAAGCCGTCTCTGCTCCGGGTTACACCGCGGCCGTTGCGATCGATGGCAAGATGGCGTGGTCAGCAAGTGTAGGCTGGGCCGATATCGAAGATAAAGTTGCAATGAGCACAGCAACCAGCATGCGTATTGGCAGCACCTCAAAGGCTCTAACAGCCACCGCACTTGCTCGCCTTGTAGCCCAAGGCAAACTGGATTTGGATGCCCCACTCAACAGTTACTTCAAAGAGCTGCCCCACCCAAGCTGGGCCAAAATAAGCGCAAGGCATTTAGCATCCCATATGTCGGGCTTACCCCATTACCGTCGCAATGCAGATCGTTATGGTATGCTGGCCAGCTTAAGCGCCCAGGGTGAATACGATAATGTACAAGATGCCGTAAAGCTGTTTGATGCCAGCGATCTGCTCTTTGAACCCGGCGAAAAGTTTAGCTATTCCAGCTGGGGCACTGTATTACTTAGCGCCCTCATTCAGATAAAAGCCGAGCAGCCCTACCAGCGCTTTGTGGGAGAGGCAGTTTTAGCTCCACTGAATATGAGCTCAACCCGCAGCAAGCTTTCGCAACAGGGCAAAAAAAACAAGACACCTACCGCCCAGTTCTACTGGCAAGACCCAAATCAAACTAGCCGCTTAAAGCCATGGTACTCACTCAATCTTAGCCATCGCCTGGCAGGTGGTGGCTGGCTATCCACCTCGATGGATCTTGCTCGCCTAGGCCAAGGTTTTATGAATGAAGACTTTTTACCAGTAAATATCCGAGAGCAGTTTTGGACCCCACAAAAGCTCAATAACGGTGAATTTAATCCGCAGCATTATGGCCTGGGGTGGCGGGTTCACGAGCTAAAACTCGGCGAAGATTTCAAGCCACTTATGTATATGCATCATGGCGGAGTCGCCGCTGGAGCACAAAGCTTCTTATTAGTAGTACCACGCTATAAACTTTCGATGGCGATCAATGCCAATATCAGAACTGAGGTGTTTTCAGATTTTGCGAAGGTAAGCCGGGAGCTATTAAAGTTGTTTATTGCCGAGCTAGAAACACAAAGCATTGAGAGGCAAAGCGG
>JAOXRT010000216.1 GCA_025800365.1 Cellvibrionaceae bacterium
GTACCTGGGTCTATGGTAATAACAACCTTGCCATTAGGCTCATCCACTTTACCGTGTAAACGCGGCTTAGAGTCATCGGTTGTTTCACCATTATTAATTGGGCCTGTTACAGCTCCGATATCATCTTCAGCTTTTAGTGAATCGGTTCCTGGCTTGTCAGGGGCAACCGTATCAACGGTGATGGTGTAAGGGCCGGTAACGTCACTAGCCTGTCCACCAGCAATGGTAGCGTCAGCATAAAATTCGTATTTGCCATCGGCCAGCTCTTCACCTGCTGATGGAGTGAAGGTCCATTTACCCTCACCATCTACAATGGCTTCGCCAATTTTGCTTCCGCCTTTGTTTGGATCTTTGTTATAAACAGTAATTGTAGCGTCAACGGGGCCAGTACCGGTTATTGTTGGTAAATTATCGTTAGTAATACCTTCGTGGGCTATGGTTTCATTTTCACCACCAGGCACAGACGGCACATCATCAATAACACTAACAATACTAGGTGAGCCTGGAGTTGCAGTATCAATTGTAAAGCTCAACGGACCAACAGGATCAGACTCATTGCCAGCCTTATCAACCGAAGTCACACTGATAGCATGGCCACCATTGGATAACGCTGGGCTCGGCTCAAAGGACCAATTTCCGGTTGGTCCCACTTCGATACCGCTTGCTATCAACTTACCATTGTCATAAACACTGATGGTAGTGCCCGGTTCTGCACGACCGCTAAAAGTCGGCACGCTATCATCTATGGTATCGCCATCCGAAATAGGCCCTGTAACCGGACCAACATCATCAATACCAACAAAGTTGATAACCGCAGTCGGCGCTGTAAAATCTACCGTATAATTAAACGGCGCACTTTGTGCACTCTCGTTTCCATCACTATTTGTACTACTAACAGTAAAGACATAATCATCTTCAGCCAGCTCCGCTGGAACATCGAAAACCCAAGAGCCGTCATCTCGAACATCAGTCTTACCTATCTCAACACCATCAAGATAAACATTGATGACATCGCCTCTTTCACCTAAACCTTGCAGCTGCGGCTTTGGATCATTACTAACGGCACCGCTGGCCATCTTACCAACGATCGGAGCTACATCATCAAAGATAGAAGTAATAAGCGGAACGGAGCTGGACGATGTTACAAAATCTACAGATTCTATGGCCGACTCTCCTGCTTCGCCATCGGAGTTTTCGATATAAGACTCAAGGCTTAGAGTTTCACCATCTGCGACAGGGTTAACTTGGAATGTTATGGAACCTCTATCTATGTCTGCCTGGGTAATAACCTGAGAAAGCTCTTGCCCGGTGTTGGTTTTTAAAACAACATTGTCGCCGAGTTGCACGGTAGCAGGCAGCGTTACCTCTACATCTACATCGCCATTCAGTTCTTTGGCAACAATTTTGCCATCGTTATTCGCATCTTCGACGACTCGAATCCCCGGTTTAACCTGAGCCTTTCCTTCAACGAGCGCACTTGCAGAAACAGGGTCAGAGCTGTTGCCAGCCGCATCACTGATAGAAGCGCTAACGACAAAGTCGTTACCTTGGCTAACGGAATTTAAGGAGATGTCGACATAACCATTACTTAGATGGTCAGCAGTAATTGTAATAAGCGTTGGCGTATTTGCCGCAGCTTCAACTCTTAAGCTGTCACCTACTTGAGCACCTACTGGCAGCTCAATACGAACATCAATCGCGCCATCTTGCTCCGCAATACTAATAACACCATTATTGTCTGCATCTTCTAAAATGCTGACGCTTAGACCAGTATTTAAATCACTTAAATCTACTGTAACGCTAGCTTCACCTTGCTCACCTTCATTGCCAGCCTTATCTCGCACAGATGCACTGACATCAATAGTTGAGCCATCTTGCGGAGCTGGAAGATTAATTGCGACCAAACCAGCATCGATATGAGATTGATCTATGACGATAGTTTGCTCAGGGCCACCATCTACACTGTAAACCAAAACATCATCAACTTGAGCGCCAACTGGTAAGCTAATTTCAACAGTTACACTAGTCTTACCTGCCAACTCCCCGGTATTTAGTAAGCCATCTCCAGGGTTATTATCATCAACAAACGTAATGATTGGCGCATCCAGGCCACTAATGTCGATTTGCGCACTATCGCTAACTTCTCCGGAAGTATTGCCAGCAGCATCTGTTAAGGTCGCCTTAATTTCAAAAGTCTCTCCATCGGCAGGCATATCATAAGAAACCGTCAGTTCCCCTGCTGCAAGCTGCTCGGCGGTTAAGGTATAGGCGCGAGGGGCGCCCGAGTTACTAATTAAAACTAATCTATCACCGACTGCGGCATCGGCAGGCAAATCGATTTTTACATCTAGCGCGCCTTGTCGCTCTGCGGTATTAATAAAGCCATCATTGTTTGCGTCTTCAATAATTTCAATGCTCAATGCGCTTAAATCAGAGGTATCAATTACAAGCTCACCCTGACCTGCTGGACCCGCTACTCCAGCTTGCTCGACATGAGAACTAATAGAAACTGTTGTGCCGCTTTGTGGAACAAGACTAGTTGTCGTTATAAAACCTGCATCAATATCAGCTTGGCTAATATTCAGCGTAATGGGCGCACCACCATTTAGTTGGTAAACCAGCTTATCACCATCGTTTAGGCCCGTAGGCAAATCAAACTGTATGCTCAAATTTGCTAAGCCTGCCGCCTCCATGGCATTCAGGAAGCCATTCCCGTCGGTATCATCGGTAAAGTTTACACTTGGCGCACCGGACACTGTGTTAGCTGCCATGGTCACACTGTCTGTAGCTGGCTCAGATGAATTACCATCTGCGTCAAACACTTCAGCTTTAACCTGCACAGTCTGATTTGCAGAAGGTGCTGCTGTTAATACCTCGATGGTTCCACTCTGTACATGAGCATCGGTAATAGTAATAGTTTGTGGAACATTGTTTACTTCTAGAACTAAGGTATCACCCTCTTTAGCGCCGCTGGGTAAAGTCACCTCTACAGTTATCTCACTTGCCCCATTTAATTCTGCAGCGCTAAGCTCACCATCATCATCACTGTCTTCTAAAATTGAAACAGACAAGCCTGAGCTCAACTCAGGCACTTTCATTTCAACTTCTTTTTCACTTTCAGGGCCAGACTCTCCGGTCGGATCTTCTACCTTTGCTTTCACATTGACCTTTTCACCATCGCCTGGTGTGGGCACTTTGATTGAGACTTTCTTATCATCAATAATTTGCTGTGTAATGGGTATCTCTCTTTCAGTACCATCAACAACAACGATTAATTTATCTCCCGGCTCGACACCAGCGGGCAAAACGATGTCGACCGTCAACTCTGTTTTACTACCAACCTCTTCTTTGTTTACCTCACCATCACCGCTGCTATCATCTACAAAAACAATAGCCGGAGAACGCATCGGTTGAAGATTCATTGTCGCAGAATCGCTGGCTTGCTCGCTCACATTACCCGCAGCGTCAAAAATTTGCGCTTCAACTTCCAATGTTTGCCCATGACCTAAAGCATCGACAGTAAATTGCACCGTGCCATTGCTAATATCCGTATCTGAAACAATAATTTCTCGGGGGGACTGACCGGTTACACTAACAATTAATTTATCACCGGCTTTTGCGCCAGCCGGAAGATTGATTTGAACATCAACACCACCCGCCCGGCTGGAGTTCAATAGTTCTGCGGAGCTAATCGTTCCATCATCATTAGCATCTGTACTAAGCTCGACGCTCAAACTAGGATTAGCGCCTTTAAAATCAGTAACATCAACAATTAAGCTGCCTTCAGCATTTGGACTATCAACGTTTGCCTCGCTTGTTACTTTCGCCACAACTGACAACACCGAACCATCACTAGGCTGAGGGACGGTAATAGTTAATTGGCCCTCGTTTAGCAGCTGTTGCGTAACAGGTACAGATGTATTAACACCATCAATGGTTACCGATAGGACACTCCCAATGGGCGTATTAGGATCCAGCGTTACCACCACATCGATTTCGCCATCAACGTTCGAAGTAGATTCATCAAAATTGAAGTAACCATCTTTATTGGAGTCTTCAACAAAAGAAATACTTGGCTGAGGCGGTGGAGTTTCATCAACCAAATCGATAACAAAGGGCTCTGGCGTACTCGGCTCACTGGTATTACCAGCTTTATCCGTAACATCTACAACGACTTGGTATTCACCCCCAGGAGGTTCAGGCAAAATACTGGTTGGGATAGTCACCTCAACGCTTCCGCCATCTTCGGGGCCAACGATGTACTCTATCTCCTCCGTTCCTCCGCCAGGCAAAGTCACCTTTACGGTAACCTTATCCCCAGGCTCGGTGCCGGATGGAAGAACAATTTGCACCTGCACTCCATCTTCGAGTTCTTCTTCATCAACATTGTCTTCCGCTTCTGGAATGGTGACGATTGGCGCAGTGATTTCGCCGCCCTCTCCAGGCGCTATCGTATCGATAATAAAATCAACTGGATCACTTGGCAGGCTGACATTGCCTGCAGGATCTACAACCGTAACTTGTACAACATAATTACCGTCGGGAGGTGAGGGCAACACATTAACCGGAACCGTAACTTCCTTAGAACCCTCTTCCCCGGGCTCGACAACGGAGGTCACATCAACCGTTTCGCCGCTAGGCAAGGTAACGGTAACAACCACAGTATCGCCGGGGCCAGTACCTGAAGGCAGCCCTACGATAACTTGGATACCGTTTTCGATTTCTTCTTTGTTAACCCCGCTTTCTGCTTCCGGGATAGCAACTGTAGGTTTTTCCGTACCACCACCGGGCGGAGTGGTATCAATGACAATATTTTCTTCTTCGGTGCTTTCATTACCCGCCGGATCCACCGTGCTTACTGTTACATCAGTACCTGGCTCATCAATTGGATCTATGGGAGTAATCTCCCAATTACCTTCCGGGTCTACTGTTGTAGTTCCAATCACCTTACCAGTAGGATCCGTGATAGTGACCTGATTTCCCGGTTCACCGGTTCCGCTAATAGTTGGCGTGGTGTCATTAGTTGGAGGCAATGGGTCAACTGTCAATAATGGAGGTGTGATATCAACGGTTATAGCAGTAGTAACCGTTTCACCCGAGACGCCCGCGGGGTTAAATGGCGTCGCGGAAATTTCTAATGTTTCACCATCCTCTGGCAGGGGTAAGTTAACAGCAACGCTACCTGCTTCAATATCTGCTTGGGTAAGCCCAACCACAACACCATTAACAACAATTGTTGAACCAGGAATCAAGCCATCCGGCAACGCTATGGAAACTGTTATTTGCCCATCATTTTCAGCGATATTAATGAAGCCATCGCCATTGGCATCTTGGACCACAGCAAGTGACAAATCACCTGGCGCGGGAATACCATTGCCATCATCTGCACCAGCTCCATCACCCAAAGCTGAGGCACCGCTAGCGCCCGTACCCGAACCGAAGCCTGCCTGAGGAAGTACTTGCCCTCCGGTGTATTCAAAGCGCACACCGCTACCAAGGGAGCTACCACCCGCTCCCTCGCCGCCCGCAGCTGTTGCTGGCAATAAATCTTCAATGCTCTCCCCGCGCTCTAGAGCTTCCACAAGACTCGCAAAATCTACATCTTCTTCGGCCTCTGTGGACTCTTCGAAAGTTTGCAAACGCTCGATTAAATCTTCATCAATTAAAGCTGACTGATTAGCACCCATTGCTAGTGCCCCGCCTTCCAAAAAGCGGATTACAATACTGGCATCCCTAGCTGTTTTTACGGCATCCCCGAGGTTGACGGCCATGCCAGCCTGCAAAAGCTCGCCATTTGCAGCATTGTTTACGACTCCCTGTACGGCAACAACTACGCCAGCTGATGAAAGGTTTTGGGCGTTAATTCCAACTGATAAGTCAACCATGACAGCTTCCTGAAAATATTCGATGATGATTAATCTTGTGCCTATTCAATTCAGCATAGGCAACAACAGCCGCGTATGTGCGCGCTTGTTTCCCCGAAGCAAAGCCTGTTGATAAACGGTTATGCGCGCCCGAATACCAAAAGCCTTGCTTTAAACTGCAAGAATTCATTGCCCATACAACGGGTCAATTGAATTTGGCTAGGTGCCCCTAGTGATAAGGGTTGCGCGACAGTGATAAATAGAGAGACCAGAATATTGCTAGAAGAGAAGAACCAAACGGTAACCACTATAAAATTACCACCTGGAGGTATTTCATCCCTTGAAAACTACTCTTTAAAACAGGCTTAGAAGAGAGCAAGCCCCTAGCTTTAAATCGACCGCAAATGTGACGCGCATCACACTAACAATCGAATCATATTAAGAGCTTGAATAGGTTCAAGTAGCCCCAGCGAAAAACCATACAAAGCTACGAAAAGGAAAGTTAAATGGGCCTATGGCCCAAGTCCAAAGAATCAAAACGACAGAAGGAACTAATACTTTTCTCTGTAATATTCCCCATACAGATAAACGATAAGAGATATACACAAAAAAGAATACAGATCTAACTCAGAACCGAGCTTACAAAACCTATAAACGATCAATGATTAGCTGCACTTGCTTGCGCGAACATCCGAAATTAACCCTAGCAAAGCCATCCGCGCCAAAGTCTGCACCCGGAGACGGACCAATCCCTCTCTGCTCAAACCACTGCTGCGGGTCTGCATGGCCAAGACCACGGGCATCGATCCAAGCTAAAAAAGTAGCCTCACCACTATGCATTTCAAGCCCTGCGGTGTTATTAATCGCGTTTTTTATCAATTCTCTGTTTTGACGCAAATAATTCAGCAGCTCAGTATGCCATTGACGCCCACCATTAAATGCTGCGGTAGTTGCCAACAAACCTAGAACATTCGCCCAGGGAGCCAGCCCATTCGCCGCTTTCGTAAAACGACGTCGCAGCGTAGCATCAGGAATAACCCCAAACGACACACCTAGGCCGGCAATATTGAATGTCTTCGCTGCTGACATCAAAGTTACCGAACGGTGTTGCAATGACTCAAGGCTAAATGCCGGAGTGTGTTTAACGCCTGGCTCGATAATTAGATCGCAATGAATCTCATCACTGACTAATATCAGCTCATGCTTGTCACATATACTTCCTAGATTCTGCAAACTCTCCGGGCTAAGCACTTTGCCGTTCGGATTCATGGGATTACAAAGGATCATTATTTTGCTACGACTGCGCGCGGCATATTTTTCGATAAGATCAAAATCCAGTTCAGCGCCGTTATCCGTCTGCAGAACAGGAACCGCTAGACTTTCCAGCTGGTGATTCTTATGGGCCTGTAAAATAGGTGGGTAGTTTGGAGTCTGCACAATTAGACTGTCGCCCGGCTCCGAATAAGCTCGACAAGCAATGTTAAAACCAGGCACTACACCTGGCATCCAGACAATCCATTCTTCAGGAATTCGACAACCATGGCGATACTCGAGCCAATCCACAATAGCTTGACGACCCTCGTCATACTCTTCCGGCTTTAAATAGCCCAATACACCTTGTTGATTAAACTCACTAATCGCTGAGCGCACGGATTCAGGCGCCGCAAAGTCCATATCAGCCACCCAGCAAGGGATGATGTCACGCCCCTTATAACGGTTCCATTTAAAGGAGTATTTGGGATCGCGATCAATAATACGGTCGAATTCAAAGCTCATAACAGACCTTAAGCGTGGCGGTGATAATTTTGTGAACAAACAATTAGACAAATCATAGTAGCAGCGTCTTGCACAGGGCAAGTACTACCGCTATGGTGCCTGCCAATATTGTATTTTTGGATAGGCTGGCACCATGCGCGAAGACGTTAAAGAGTATTACGGTAAGACATTAGCAGGTAGCGAAGATTTGAAAACCGATGCTTGCTGTACCCTAGAGGCTCCACCGCAAAATATTAGGGATATACAAAAGAAAATTCACCCCGAGGTATCAGGTCATTATTATGGCTGCGGTCTTATTATTCCCCAATCTATTGAGGGACTTAAGATTCTGGATCTAGGCTCTGGTTCTGGAATGGACGTTTACACACTGTCAGCAATGGTTGGTGAGCAAGGTCATATCGCCGGTGTCGACATGACTGACGAACAACTCGCCATTGCAGAGCGACACCGGCATTACCACGCTGATGCCTTCGGCTATTCCAAAAGCAATGTTGAGTTCCACAAAGGCTATTTGGAGCAACTGGATGAGCTCAATCTTGAGCCTGGCAGTTTCGACTTAATTGTTTCTAACTGCGTTATTAATCTCTGCCAAGATAAAGAAGCCGTATTAAAACACTGCCACAGCCTATTGAAAGAAGGCGGCGAGATGTACTTTTCGGATGTTTATAGTGATCGCCGCGTACCCGATACATTGCGCACAGACCCAGAACTATACGGCGAATGCTTAAGCGGAGCTTTATACTGGAACGATTTTCACAATCTCGCCAAGGCCTGCGGCTTTGCCGACCCACGACTGGTCGAAGATCGCCCTCTTGGGCTCAACAATGACTCTGTTGTAGAGCGCATCGGCCATATTGGTTTTTACTCTGCTACTTATCGATTGTTTAAAATTAGCGACTTGGAGCCTTTTTGCGAAGATTACGGTCAGGCCGTTAAATACCTAGGCGGCGTTGAAGGGCAAGAACAAGTCTTCAATTTAGATAAGCACCACCATATCGATAAAGGTCGATTGTTCCCAGTCTGCGGTAACACTTACCGAATGCTAAATGAAAGCCGCTTTGCCAAGCACTTTGAGTTTTACGGTAACTGGGATACTCACTTTGGTATTTTCGAGGGCTGCGGCACAAGCTTGCCTTACGATAAAACCACCACTGAAAACGACAATAGTTCTGGTGGCTGTTGCTAAGCGCTGAGCAGCTGGCTAACAACAGCAGGGTTCCATAAACCCATAACATCTGTCCTTTTAACCCAGCGGCGAGACTCCACAAAGCCTCGTCGCTGAGTTACCATCCCTGCTTTTACCCCGGTAGCCTCAATGTCACGTCAACACGAAAACCTTGATCAGTTTCGCTGGTACTTCTTGCACCCCAAGTTTTGGCCACTTTGGCTATGGTTCGCTATCTTGTGGCTGGTGGGACGACTACCTTTAGGGGCTATTAGAGCTTTAGGCAGAGGTACTGGCTTACTGGTTTATAAAGTAGCTAAGAGCCGCAGAAGAGTAACCCTTCGCAATCTAGAGCTTTGCCTGCCAGAGAAGTCAGCGGCGGAGCGCGAGCAAATCGCCAAAGACAGCTTTATCGGTGGTGGTATGGCTCTTTGGGAGTCTGGCCTCATTTGGTTTGGGCGCCACTCTAGAATCCAAAAAATGCACCAAGTCATTGGCCTAGAGCACCTGAATCGAGAACCGGGTCAAGCCATTTTATTGCTGGGAATGCACAACGCTTGTCTCGAAATGGCCTATGGCCCTCTCGCCTTGCAACACAAAATGAAGATTCTATTTCGTGTTCACAACAATCCATTCTGGGAGTACGTCGCCCAAAAAGGCCGCAACCGTTATAACTTGGAGCTGGTCTCCAATAAACGAGTCAGTCGCTTTATTGAACACCTAAGAAACGGAGAGACAGGTCTAATTGCCGCTGATCATGACCTTGGCCGTAAAAACAGCATATTTGTGCCCTTTTTTGGCATCGAAACGGCTACCGTGACCACCCCTAGCACGCTCGCCACAGCAGCCAACGCCAAAGTAGTGTTTAGTTGTGGCTACCGAACCCCGAATGGCTACGCTATTGAGCTGGTGCCGATGGATAACTACCCCAGTAACGACATCGAGGCCGACATTAGGCGCTTTAGCACCACTGTCGAAGAGCATGTTCGTAAGCACCCTGGGGAATATATCTGGATGCACCGCCGCTTTAAAACCCGCCCAGAAGGCGAAGAAAGCTTGTACCAGAAGAAAGACAAGAAGAAATAGCCCTTTCCAGCCATAAAGCTCAAGCAAATCACCTGACAGCCGGGGGCCTAGGGCAGTATAATCTGACCTTTTTGCCACCCCGGTTGATAGAGAGATATGGAAGAGCAATACCTGCCACAAAACATCGAACAGCATGCCCAGAAACATTGGGATGCCAAACGCAGCTTTGAAGTTACTGAAGATCCGAGCAAAGACAAATTCTACTGCCTGGCGATGTTCCCCTACCCTAGTGGCAAGCTGCACATGGGCCATGTGCGCAACTACACCATTACCGACGTAATCTCTCGCTACCAGCGTATGCAAGGTAAGAATGTCCTACACCCAATGGGCTGGGATGCGTTCGGTCTACCCGCTGAAAACGCCGCTATCCAAAACAAGACAGCTCCTGCCAAATGGACCTACAGCAACATCGAGTACATGAAGGGGCAACTTAAATCCCTAGGTTTCGGTTTTGATTGGTCAAGGGAGCTTGCCACTTGTCGCAACGATTACTACAAGTGGGAGCAATGGTTCTTTACCCGACTGTACGAAAAGGGCTTGGTCTACAAAAAAATGGCCACCGTTAACTGGGATCCTGTCGATCAAACTGTGCTTGCTAACGAGCAAGTTGTGGATGGTCGTGGCTGGCGCTCAGGTGCTTTAGTTGAGCGTAAAGAAATCCCTCAGTGGTTTATCAAAATTACCGATTATGCCGAAGAACTTCTCAGCAGCTTAGATCAGCTTCCAGATTGGCCGGAGCAGGTGAAAACCATGCAACGCAACTGGATTGGCAAAAGCACCGGCGTTGAGATGAACTTTACTTTGGCCAGCGAAATTGCCGGCCTTAGCGAAATCGATGTTTACACTACCCGCCCCGATACCGTAATGGGTGTAACCTATGTGAGCATCGCCGCCGAGCATCCAATCAGCCTTGCATTAGCTGAGACAAACGCCGAACTTGCTGACTTTATCAAAGAGTGTAAGAGCAACTCTGTGGCTGAAGCCGATATGGCCACCATGGAAAAGAAAGGCTTGGATACCGGCTTGAAAGCGATTCACCCCATCAGCGGTGAAGAAGTCGCCATCTGGGTGGCAAACTATGTATTGATGGATTATGGCTCAGGTGCTGTCATGGCCGTACCAGCCCACGATGAACGTGACTTTGCTTTCGCTAACAGCTATCAGCTGCCCATCAAACAGGTGATTGCCAGCAAGCTAGCCGACGACTCAGCTTTTGACAGCAGCGAATGGCAAGAATGGTATGGGCGTAAGGGCGACACAGAAACCATCAATTCTGGCGAGCATTTTCCAGAGCTAGACGGTTTAGATTTCCAAGCCGCTTTTGATGCGACCGCTGAGAAGCTAATCGCCTTAAGCAAGGGCAGCTTAAAAACCAATTTCCGCCTACGCGACTGGGGCGTTTCTCGTCAACGCTATTGGGGCGCACCTATCCCAATGTTCAATCTGCCTGAAGGTGGCGAGATCCCTGTGCCATTAGAAAAGCTTCCGGTATTACTGCCAGAAGATGTGCAGATGGATGGCGTACAGAGCCCAATTAAAGCTGATGCCGAGTGGCGCAAAGCCGAACACAACGGTCAAGCCGTTGAGCACGAGACTGACACCTTCGATACCTTTATGGAATCTTCTTGGTACTACGCTCGCTATACCTGCGCCAACTTAGATGACGCCATGCTTGACCCTACAAAAGCAGACTATTGGCTGCCGGTCGATCAGTATGTTGGTGGTATTGAGCACGCAATTTTGCACTTATTGTACGCTCGCTTCTTCCACAAATTAATGCGCGACGAAGGCTTAGTAAATTCTGACGAACCCTTTAAGCGCTTGCTTTGTCAGGGTATGGTATTAGCCGACTCTTTCTATCAGCAAAACGACGACGGCAGCAAAACTTGGTTTAACCCTGCCGAGGTAGATTTAGAAAAAGACGATAAAGGCAAAGTGATCGCCGCCAAATCAGCCGAAGGCCAAGCACTTATTGCTGGCGGCATGACTAAAATGTCGAAATCTAAAAACAATGGTATCGATCCGCAAACAGCTGTTGATCAATACGGCGCCGATACGGTTCGTTTGTTTACCATGTTCGCTGCGCCACCAGAGCAAACTCTAGAATGGAGCGATGCCGGTGTAGAAGGCGCCAGCCGCTTCTTACGCCGCCTATGGAAAACGGTTTATAGCCACCTACAAGCAGGTGAGCCAGGACAAATTCCAAGCAGCGGCTTAAATGATCAGCAAGAAGCTCTACGCCACAAGGTGCACAGCACCATTAAGAAAGTCAGCGACGACTATGGCCGTCGTCAAACTTTTAACACGGCTATTGCCGCGGTAATGGAAATGATGAACGAAGTGGGCCGTCAGGCCGATCGTTCTACACCTGAAAACCTAGCCGTAGAGCGTGAAGCCTTAGAAGCAGCAGCTCTGTTACTAGCGCCTGTAACACCTCATATTTCACAGCATTTGTGGGCAGCACTAGGCAATGGCGAAGATGTGATTGATGCCCAGTGGCCAACGGTTGATGAAAGTGCCTTAGTGCAATCTAACATCATGTTGGTGGTTCAGGTAAACGGTAAGGTTCGCAGCAAAATTACCGTAGCCGCGGATGCTACTGAAGAAAGCATTATCGAGACAGCCAAGGCCGATAGCAATGTGGCAAAGTTCTTAGCTGATAAAGAAATCAAAATGTGTAAAGTGATCCCCAATAAATTGGTTACCTTTGCCGTTAAATAGCATCGTAAGGAATGATAATAATGAGACTTTTCATGCGTTCAGCGCTAGTTTTAAGCATCATCACCCTGCTAGCGGCTTGCGGCTGGCAACTGCGCGGGCAAGTTGATCTCGCGGCTGACATTGGCTCCCTACAAGTCAGCTCTAGTGACGATGAGTTGCTAAGAGATCTAAAAAAGGCACTGCTACGTAACAACATCACCTTGAGCGACTCAGATCCCGACTACAGACTCAACTTGGAAAAGATGCGTTTTGATCGTAGAACCGCATCAGTAGGCAGCCAAATTTTAGCAGCCGAGTACGAGTTGAATATGCAAGTTGCTTTTCAGATCTCTCAAGTGAAATACAAAGAAGGCGATAAGCCTTATCTTGACTCGGCCAGAGCGAGTACCATTAGAAGTTATGCCTACGATCCAAACAACACGCTCGGCAAGGATCAAGAAGAGCGTCAGTTGCGCCGTGAAATGCGCAATGAGATCGTACAGCAAATTCTGCGTCGCCTCGCTTTAATCAGCCAGCAGAACGAAGTTTAAATATGGCCAAGCTGCGCGCCGAACAACTACAAGCCAGTTTAAAAAAAGAGCTTAAACCGGTTTACATCATCAGCGGAGAAGAGCCCCTACTGGCTCAAGAAATGGCTGACGAAGTTCGAGCGGCGGCGCGCAAGCAAGGCTTTAGCGAACGCGAAGTTCTGCATGTTGATCGCAGCTTTGATTGGAACCTGTTACTCGACAGCGCTAACGCCATGTCACTCTTTGCAGAAAAGAAAATCATCGAGTTGAACATGCCAGGCGGAAAGCCCGGCACAGAAGGCAGCAAGGCCTTACAGCAATTTTGCGATAATGCAAATGACGATAACATCCTGTTAATTCACAGCGGCAAGCTGGATCAAAGTCAGCAGCGAGGAAAATGGTTTAAGGCCATTGAGAAACTTGGCCACAGCGTTCAAGTTTGGCCCATCAAGGCAGCTCAACTACCCCACTGGATAAAGCAGCGCTTACAACAAGCTAATTTATCGGCAGACCCTCAAGCCATTGAGATCTTGTGTGCTAGAGTTGAAGGTAATTTATTGGCGGCCGCTCAAGAAATTGAAAAGCTCAAGCTACTTGCTGAAGACCACCACATCAGCAGCGAACTAATGAATAGCGTGGTCGCTAATAGTGCACGCTACGATATTTTTGATCTTGCCGACAAAGCTTTAATGGGTGATGCCCAAGCCTGCACCCGAACACTACAAGGCTTGAAAAGCGAAGGCACAGATGCCATCCCTGTGCTTTGGGCACTGGCACGCGAAATTCGCAGCCTAAACCAAATAGCGCACGCTCAAGACCAGGGCCAAAACTTTGATTGGGCTGCCAAGAGCGCCGGCGTTTGGGACAAACGTAAACCGCTCGTTGCCGGCGCACTAAGACGTCTAAACAAAGCCCAGCTGGAACTGCTGCTACGAAAAGCTAACGGCATCGATAAGGCAGCCAAAGGTATGCGCAAAGCCGACGCTTGGAGTGAGCTTATGGATTTATGCCTATGCTTATGCGGCCAGAACAGCATCCACCCAAGTTTACAACGGCTATCCCTTAGCCTTTAAGTTAATCCATTACCATGCCACAAGCTGCAGAGACCCAATTCCATCTTTTGGATAAAAGCTGGACATTAAAACGCTTTCCCGCCAGAAAAAACGACCCTCTTAGGGCTTGGGATGCGGCCGATGAGTTTATCCTGCAAGAAGTTCAAGGAAAGATTCAGAGCGAACACAAGGTGCTAATCATCAACGATAGTTTTGGGGCTATATCTACAGTGCTGGTGGATGTTAAACCCCACTGGATTAGCGATTCCTTTATCAGCCAACAGGCCTGCAAGCAAAACCTGGCGCTTAATCAGCTTAGTGAAACTTTTATAAGCTGGGACGATGCTCAAGAATGGCCGAAGCAAAAGTTTGACTGGGTGTTAATAAAGCTTCCTAAAAGTCATGCCCAGCTGGAAGACCAGCTATACCGCCTGCGCGACTGTATCCATAAAGATACTCGCATCATCGCCTGCGCAATGAGCAAAAACTTACACAGCCAGAGCATTAAGCTATTTGAAAAGCTCATTGGTAGCTGCCACACCTCTTTAGCCCAAAAGAAAGCACGCTTACTGTTTGCCAAAGCGGAACAGCTTGACCACAAGGATTCGCCTTACCCAAAGTCCTATCAGCTCAAGCAATACCAACTTGAAGTATTCAATCATGCAGCTGTCTTTTCCCAACAAAAACTGGATATTGGCACGGCCTTTTTGCTAGAGAACTTCCCAGAGAATCACAATTATAAGAACATAGTCGATTTAGGCTGTGGCAATGGCTTGCTGGGGATACGCGCCGCACAATTGCATCCCGAAGCTAGAATTGATTTCTACGATGAATCTCAGGCAGCCATTGCCAGTGCAAAACTGAACGCCCAGCGAAACAACCTAAGCGATGACCGCCTTTCTTTTCACTTAAGCAATTGCCTAGATGGTGCAGATGAAAACAGCGCCGATTTAGTGTTGAACAACCCACCGTTTCATCAGCAACACAGCATATCCGGCCATATTGCCAAACAAATGTTTCTGCAAAGCAAAAAAGTCTTAAAGCCAGGGGGAGAATTGTGGGTAATAGCCAACAGACACCTAGGCTATCACAAAGACTTAGATAAAATTTTCGGTGGGCACAAGCTGGTCAAAAGCAACAGCAAGTTTGTAATTTTAAAAGCCAAAAAACAAACTGCCAAATAACAAGCTGCCAAACAACAAACAGCGTCCTGCTAAATGCCTAGGCCAATATTATTATTGGCAACGAGCTCAAGTTTACGCTTGATAGAAAATAAACTTTCTTCAATCTCTTGCGCTGAAATAGGTTTAGAAAAGTAAAAACCCTGAGCGTAATCACAACCCTGTTTTTTCAACCAGAACTTCTGGTCACTGGTTTCGATACCTTCCGCCACTACCTTCAAGCCCATATTGTGCCCAAGATCGATTATTGATTTAGCGATGGCAGCATCATTCTTATCTTGGTAAATATCACGAATAAAGCTTCTATCAATTTTTAAAGTATCGATAGGAAAGCGCTTTAAATACGCCAAGGAAGAATAGCCAGTCCCAAAGTCATCCATGGCCAAAGCCACTCCCATTGCGTGTAGACGCTTCAGCATCAGCACAGATTGCTCAGCATTTTCCATCGCTGATGTTTCGGTAATTTCCAGCTCCAAACTAGACGGCGGTAGAGAGTGTTTATCCAAAACAGATTTAATAAAGTCTGAAAACTCACCCTGTAGGAATTGTCTAGGCGATAGATTTACCGCAACAGAGCCAATATTTAGACCGCTATCTAGCCAAGAGCGCTGTTGCCTGCAGGCTTCATCCAACACCCACTCACCGAGCGGCACAATTAATCCTGTTTCTTCGGCAAGGGGGATAAAGTCCGCAGGGGACATGAAATTGCCATCACCCAGATCCCAGCGAACTAAGGCCTCAACACCAATTACTTCGGTATTGTGAAGATCAATTTTAGGTTGGTATAAGAGCTTTAACTGATTATTCTTTATAGCTTTACGGAGTTCATTTTCACGCAGTAAGGACTGCACGGCCTGTTCATTCATAGAATGATCAAATAGACGATAAGTATTCTTGCCGTCATCCTTAGCTCGATACATCGCCACATCGGCATGCTTAAGCAGGGCTTCACTATCCTCACCATCAGCAGGAAAAACACTCACACCAATACTAAGAGTGCTGGTAATCTCGTAACCTCTTAATTCGAAAGGCTCCGCGCTAATATTCAGAATTTTCTCGGTCACTAGGGCCACATCGCTCTGATGCTGTATGTCTTCTATCACCAAGACAAACTCATCACCACCTAATCGCGCTACGGTATCTACTTCTCGCACACAGGAGACTAAGCGCTCGGCAATCACCTTTAGCAAGGCATCTCCTGCGTCATGCCCAAAGCTATCGTTAATATATTTAAAACGATCGACATCAAGCAGCATAATGGCCACCTGGTTATGATTACGTTTTGCCCTCGCCAAACTGTGTAACAAGCGCTCATGAAATAATGTGCGATTTGGTAAGCCTGTGAGCTCATCATGAAACGCCAGATAATTGAGGCGCTTTTGCTGTTCCTGCATTGCGAGTTCGGAATGTTTACGCTCTGTAATATCGGTACAAATAGCACAGCTCGCAAATAACTTCCCTTGCTGGTCAAGCAAAGGGAAGCGGTTTATCCAGTAATACTTAGTTTCACCATCATCTTCCGAGCAGTAGGAAAATTCCCAGTCTGCATTAACATCCTCTTCGCTTTCGGGCTTACCAGGCCATAGGGCTTGGGCGATTTTTTCAGGAAAAAGAGCGTAGACATGATGGCCGTTGTAACGTGTACTGGCCGACTGCGAAAGCTCATCATTCAGATGGTGATCACTACTGAGGATAACATTACCACCAAGATCTACTACCGAGATAAACACGGGAGAATGATCCAAAATAGATCGAAGATAGACCTCGCTAGCCCAAAGTGCTTGCTCGGCGACTTTTGCTTTTTCGAGCTGCTGCTGATGCTGCCAGGTTACAATCAAATGCTGTAACACAAGCCCGCAAAACACCTGTAGTTGCTGTCGCTCCTGCAACAGCTGCTCAGCTTGAGCCGCTTCGACATTAAGCTCCAGATACAACTGCCCAATTGGCTCATCCCCCTCACCAATAGGCACGCAGGCCAAAGTCAGGCTTGAATCAAGAAAGCCTTTCTTGTCCTTAGCAAGCTCGCTTACGGCATAAAACTGCGGGGTAGCGGAGTTATAACAGTGATGGACCTGTTCGGAGGCAATTCGGCGAAAATTGCTTAAGTCAGTATTGAGCACTGTGAGGTTTTCACCTACTCCAGTGCCACGCACCCAATGCTCTCCAGATTCATTGGTAAGTAATACAACGCGAGAAACGTAGGGTAGATCCGACCAATTTTTAAGCAACCACAAAACCAATTCGCGATGAGGCTTGCTCACCACTAATTGATAAAAGCGCCGCATTAGATCGACGGCCGCTAGCTGTTTTGGCATCCGCTCACCCTTACTACTACTTCCCAGAATCAGGAATAAATCAGTAGATAAAGTAGCGGCTTTAGGCGACTAAACTTTAGTTTGAGATTAATTGAATGCGCCTAAGCTCAATAGCGCAAAGCTACAAATACTGATTACTAATACCGCAATCAGATTAATTGCAAAGCCATTGCTCACCATATCGGCAATTTTGACCTGACCGGTACCGAACACGATGGCATTGGGCGCTGTAGCTACCGGCAACATAAAGGCGCAACTTGAGGCTAAGGCAGCCGGCAACATTATTAAAGCTGGCTCCATGCCTGCGGCAATTGCTGTCGCTGCCAAAATAGGCATCAGCAGAGTGGCTGTCGCCGTATTGCTGGTAACTTCTGTTAAAAAAGCCACCCCAAAGCTCAACAAAATTAGCAGCAGTAAAACTGGCAACTGATTAAAGCCTGCAAGTGCTTCACCAATAGCTTGGCTTAGGCCCGTGCTGGTGAAGGCCTTAGCGATTGCAATACCGCCGGCGAAGAGCAGTAGCACGCCCCAGTGAATTTGATTGGCGCTCTGCCAATCCAGTAAACGCCCACCCTCACCGTCTGGCAAAATAAATAAAACAAGGACTGCGCAAAGAGCGACAGAGCCGTAATTAGCATTAGGCAACCACTGCCCCCAGCCACCAGAAGGCCCCTTTAGCGTGACCCAGGCTATTGCAGTTAAGGCAAAAACAAACAACACTCTGCGCTCTGCTTTTCGCCATGGTCCGAGGTCTGGCAACTGAAGCATGCTAGTGTCTTTACCGAGCTTACGACTCAGCCAAAAACCGGCTAAGGGCACCAGCAATACCACCACAGGAATAGACCACTGCATCCAATCGACAAAGCTCAATTCAACACCGGTAGCATCTTGATAGGCCTGCATCATAATAACATTGGCAGGTGTCCCAATTGGGGTTCCTAAACCACCAATACTGGCTGCATAGGCAATGCCCAATAATAAGGCAATCATCAACTTGCGATCTGTGCTTTTTTCAAGCACTGCTAAAGCAACTGGTAACAACATTAGCGTAGTTGCAGTGTTAGATATCCACATCGACAACAGCGCTGACGCAGCCATAAAACCCAGCACTAAGCGCCGCTGACTGCCGCCACCAAAAAGACCAACCATACCCAGAGCTACACGTCGATGAGCGCCGCTCTTCTCCATCGCCTTGGAGAGCATTGCTCCGCCCATTAGCAAGATAATTAAAGGACTACCATAAGCCAGAGCGACATCTTTGGGAGTCAGTATCCCCAATAGTGGAAACAGCCCTAAAGGAATAAGCGAGGTGGCAGGAATAGGGATAGGCTCAAACATCCACCAAAGTGCACACAGCAAAGTGAGCCCGGCGGTCATAGCGGCGTTGATAGGCCAACCTTGCTGCCACATCAGTGCACCCAGTAATGCCGCCAATATTGGAGCAAGCCAAATCATACTACGCTTGAGCCAGGCAAGAGCCGGCACAGAGGTCGTCGCTTCAGACATGAGAGATTATTCTTATTGTTAGTTGAGGAAAGCCCAGTTTGCGGTCGTTGAAGGTAAGAAACCCGACTGCCTTAGAGCTCGAGCAATATTACCTTTAACTCGTAGCTTACGCATTCCTCGCTGCAGAGAGAAATAGGTTCGCTTACCCTTGGGGTGCAAACGACTGATGATAAAGTGGCGAGTGCCACTCACCTTCAGCTTAACACCGGGCACAGGGCTCAAAAACTTTTCCAAGTATTGCAAAGGCCTATCAGCTGATGCCGTAAAGGGGGCGGCAATTAAATCACTCGCGCCACTGCAAGACTGTTTAGCGATTTGATTCCAGTCTGAGCTTAAAGAGAGATCTGCAACTTCCAAAGATTGCAGCAATTCGGTAACCATTGGCCAGTTAGCGTGTGAGCTCAACCTAAACTGCTGTAAACCTGACAGATCGATGATGGACATAGGGCGACCGCAGCTATACAAGCCTAAATGGAATTCACCTTGACGAATAATCGGGTCACTCACCCACAGAGATTTCGCACGGCTTTGGGTACGCTCACGCCAAATAGAAACGCCCCCCAGCAGCGCATCGCCTTTTTCTACCTTAGAAAGGATACTGAAGCTCGAAGCAGATTTAATCTTGATTTCGCCCTTTACCCCACCTAACTGCAGTGCCTGCACCAGTAGTACCAATTCGATGACTTCTAGGTTAATGAAGGGATCTTGGTGTTTCAGCGTGTAGTCGGCACTAAAACGATAATCACGAATATCGCCCAGCTGGCGGCCAGCGGTAAAGTCACGAAAACCAGAAACCACAGCAGCAGGGGCTAAAATAACGGTTTCGCCATCAGCAAAGGCCGGAAAAGCAAGCACTGAAAGGGGCAATAGAACTGCGCCAATCAGTAGATTTTTCAACTTGCGTAAGCCTTGCAACATCCAGTGCACCCGTTTCTTTAGATCGAATTCTCTATTCTACCCAGCTCACTCAGGCTATCAATGCTTATGGACAAATCCATTATTTAGCCAAGCACCGCTTTTCAGGCTAAAAGTTTCGCCAGGGCCATATATAATAGCGACAAGCGTAGATGTATGCACTTACTTACACTTATTTTCAGTCGGCACAATGAGCAATGTAGAAATAAATAATATTGGTAAAAGTGTAGCTGGTTATTACTCTTGTACATATAAATGTCACACTTAGCACTAACAATCTGCTCACAAATTGGCCGATGGCGATTAAAGTATGGGCATCTACCCTCAACAGCGACAGCAGGCGCTTATGGAACTCGATAAGCCATTATTTTGTATTGCACACCGTGGTGGCTCCCAACGCTACGAAAACACTCTACGCGCCATAAGCCGAGCATTAGAGCTTGGAGTGGATGCCATTGAGATCGATGTATGGAATGTGCGGGGCGAGCTTCTGGTCTTCCATGACCGCAGGCTAAGCTCAGGGCCTTTTAGTGGCGAATTACTCGTACAACAAGATCCCGCAGAGCTCAGGAAGACACCGCTATCTTGTGGCGAGCACATTCCGACCCTGCTAGAGGTAATGGAGCTAGTTGCCGATAAAGCCTTGCTTAATATCGAATTAAAAGGGCCTGGTTGTGTGAAATCAGTCAGCCAACAGATAGAAGACTTTGTACTCTATAGGCAAGGCTGTTACGAGTCCTACCTCATCTCAAGCTTCGACCATGTTCAGCTACACAAGCTTAGCCAGCGTTTGCCGGAAGTTAAACGCGGAGCATTATTCGCCGGCGTACCGTTAGACTATGCCGCCTGCTGTGAGCAACTTGGCGCCTACTCGCTCCATGCCTGTCTTGGATTCTTGCGGCAGGGGCTGATCGATGATGCCAGTGCCCGTGGGCTAAAGACCTGGGTGTACACCGTAAATCATGAAGAGGATATGGGGCACCTAGCCGCAATGGGGGTAGACGGTGTGTTCACCGATTTTCCTGAAAAGGTATTGGCGCTGAACACTGAATATCTACTTAGGCACCCGAAAGTGGAAAGCGGAAGCTTTTAGTTTCCGCTGAAAATTTGAGCTGTTAATCAAGCCTAAAACTTTTAGAGGCTCTTTTGAGAGCGTGGTAAAGAGCCTCTTTGCCACCTAGCTGAAAGTCGCCTAGGAAACTTCCTCGCCATGGGCCTGCTTATCAGCATGATAAGAAGAGCGAACCAGAGGTCCACATGCGGCATGAGTAAAGCCTAATTCTTTCGCCATGGCGGTATACTCATCAAACTCATCAGGATGAACATAGCGATCTACAGCCAAGTGACTTTTTGATGGCTGCAGATACTGACCAATTGTCAGCATATCGATATCATGCTCACGCATATCCCGCATCACCTCAAAGATTTCCTCTTTGCTTTCACCCAAGCCCACCATCAGACCCGACTTGGTCAATACATCGGGGCGACGCTTCTTATACTCTTTGAGCAGCTTAAGTGACCAGGCGTAATTTGCGCCTGGGCGAGACTGGCGATATAAACGAGGCACGGTTTCCAAATTGTGATTGAACACGTCCGGCGCTTCGGCCTCTAAAATATCTAGCGCTTTATCCATTCTGCCACGAAAATCAGGGGTCAGGATTTCAACCTGTAAGTTTGGAGATAATTCGCGGGCGTCACGAATACAATCCGCAAAATGCTGAGCCCCACCATCACGTAAATCGTCGCGATCAACTGAGGTAATTACCACGTATTTCAAACGCATCTCAGCAATCGCTTCGGCTAGGTTTCTAGGCTCATCTTGATCAAGCGGCAATGGCTTACCATGGCCAACATCACAGAAAGGGCAGCGCCTTGTACAGATCTCTCCCATAATCATAAAGGTCGCGGTGCCGCCGGCGAAACACTCTCCTAAATTGGGGCAGCTAGCCTCTTCACAAACACTCGCGAGGCCGTTTTTACGGAGGATTTTTTTAATGCGATCCACCTCCGGCGAAGCCGTCATACGAACTCGAATCCACTCGGGCTTTCGCTTAACCTCATCACTAGCGATAACTTTTACGGGGATGCGCTCCACCTTGTCGGCATCACGGAGCTTTTCGCCGGCTTTATGTCGGCGGGTGCGCTTTACTGGCGTATTCTCAGGTCTATCACTCACGATTGTCTCACTCACAGGCCCCAGCATCAGGCAGGCCTGCTACTAATGTTTTTTTATCGTAGCCCAACTGCTCCATTAAACAGCGAACCAATTCATTTTCAATGCTATCCATACTTGGTGTTGGCTCAATAAGATCGGCCATCTGCACCATTTCCAAACCCTGATAACCACATGGGTTAATTCTTAAAAAAGGCTCCAGCGACATCTCAACATTCAAACTTAAGCCGTGAAAGCTACAACCCTTTCTTACTCTCAAACCCAATGACGCAATCTTTGCATCATTAATATAAACCCCAGGAGCATCAGCTTTCGGGTAGGCTTCTAAACCAAAGCTAGCTAGGGTTTTTACTAAAGCCTGCTCAATAGCCGTTACTAAGTCACGAACACCAATACCCAATCGGCGAAGATCAATGAGTGGGTACAATACTAGCTGCCCAGGCCCGTGGTAAGTTACCTGACCACCACGGTCTACTTGCACCACTGGAATATCGCCAGGCATCAATACATGCTCTGCCTTACCGGCCTGCCCTTGGGTAAAAACCGGCGGATGTTGCACCAACCAAAATTCGTCAGCGCTAGTGGAATCACGTTGATCAGTGTAGTTAGACATAGAGCGCCAGACTGGCTCATAGTCCATTAAATCAAGCTTGCGAACTTGTACTGCAGGCATCTATAAAACCATTTTAACCAAGGGGCTGCTTTGAAGGTCCTTATGCAGAGCCTCTAGCTGCTCCACTCCGGTAGCCGTGATAAAGACAGTCAAAGATTGAAAGCTGCCTTTACTACTGTCTTTTAGACGAATTCTCTCTGGATCAAAGCCAGGCGCATGCTCATTGAATACACGCATTACTAGCGCGTGCAATTCATCACCTGCATCACCCATAACTTTAATGGGGTAATTCTCGCAAGGAAATTCAATTTTAGGGGCGTCTGGCTGGCTCATCTTGTCGTTCCGAGTAGATCAAAGTACAAGAAGCATTATACCGCAAAGCTAGCCGGAGAGAGAGGAAGCGGCGAATTCAGAGATTTGTACTAAATTCGCCGTAAAAAACGACTTAAAAAGAAACTTAAGCGAAGAGATTAAAGATAAATAGCTTGATCGTATCCCATAAGCGAGCAAAGAAACCCGCCTCTTGAACCGGCTCTAGAGCGACCAACGGCACCTCAGCAATCTGCTTACCATCAAGCTCTAGCTGCAAACGTCCTAGCTCTTGCCCTTCGCTAATTGGTGCTTCAATAACCTCATCAAGCTTAACGCTCTGCTTTATACGCTCTTGCCCACGTCTTGGAATGGTTAAAGACAGCGCCTTATTAACACCAATAGCTACTTCCTTGGCCTGACCACCCCATACACGCTGAGAGGCAAACTGTTGACCAGCTTCCAGGGCTTGATGCGTCTCATAATAGCGGAAACCGTAGGCCATTAGCTTTTGAGATTCTGCGGCACGAGCTTTATCTGAACGGGTACCCATCACTACAGAAATCAAACGCATACCACTTTTCACACCAGAAGCCACCAAGCAGTAACCCGCCTCTTCGGTATGGCCCGTCTTCAAACCGTCAATTGATTTATCTAAAAACAGCAAGCGATTCCGATTCATTTGATCGATGCCGTTGTAAGAAAAAGATCGCTCCGCATAGATTTCATAATGCTCAGGATAATCATTGATGATGGCTTTCGCTAAAATCGCCAAATCACGCGCCGTGGTGTAGTGGCCTTCAGCTGGCCAGCCTGTGGCATTTAAAAATTGCGTACTGGTCATCCCCAAGATCGCCGCCTGCTGGTTCATAACATCAGCAAAGGCTTCTTCACTGCCCGCTATATGCTCAGCCAAAGCAACACTGGCATCATTGCCGGATTGAATAATGACACCGCGCAATAAATCCTTAACGCTAACCTGAGTGCCTTCGCGGATAAACATTTTAGAGCCGCCCATCTTCCAAGCTCGCACTGAGATATTAACCATATCTTCAGCCGCTACATTTCCCCTATCCATCTCACTGGAAACGATATAGCTAGTCATCATCTTTGTGAGGCTGGCGGGCGGTAGCATTTCGTCCGCATTATGCTCAACCAGCACCTCACCGGTTTCAGCATCTATTAGTAAATAGGCCGTTGCTGCCAATTGCGGCGGGGCCGGTATAAGCTGTTGAGCCAATGCCGACGTTACACTTAGGCACAAGATTAAAAAAGTAACAATAGTTCTCATGTGTCTAGACAGTCCTATTTATTTAGTCATTTACCACAAACCCCGAACCTAAGCTCAGAGCCTGTAAAGTTTGTTTTACAGCCGTAAGATCACCCACTTTCTGCAGTGGGCCAATATGCACCTTAAATAAGCCTTTCGCTTGTTGCAATCGCATCGGCTCAGCAATTTGTTGCCGCAAATCCGCCATTAATTTCTCAGCCGCCGCTCTTTGGCTAAACGCGGCAACTTGCAAAAATGATTGATTGCTTGCAACCGTTTCATTTTTGTTTTGGCGCTCTACATCAACGGCAGCGAGGGCTGGCGTGTTAGTTTGCGAAGCCGCCACATAGCCCGGGTAATTCAGTGGAGGGTTACCGCTATCTATAGCCTCTACTGAAACCATAGCTGTACCCTGCTCTGCAAAACCTAACTTGCTAGCGGCAGCATAACTTAAATCAATTATTCGATCACCGTGGAAGGGGCCTCGATCGTTAACCCGCACCACTACCGAGCGGCCATTTTGGTGATTTGTGACCCTAACATAACTGGGAATTGGTAGTGTCTTATGGGCAGCGGTCATTGCGTACATATCATATACTTCGCCGTTGGAAGTATTACGGCCGTGAAATTTTTTACCGTACCAAGACGCTTCACCTTGTTGGCGAAAGCCCTTCGAATCAGCCATTACATAATAGCTGACCCCGAAAATTTCATAGGGGCTTTTATTGCCCGCACGCCCACGACTTTCTTTTTTAGGGATAGCATCCGCCAAGCCTGAAAAATCAAGCGGACGAGAGGGGCCGCTATCTCTAACTTCTTGTTGACTACAGGCAGCAAGCAATAACAGAACAGATAACTGCCCCAATTTAGTAATATGCCGAGCCCGTAAAAGATCCACTATATTATCCTTTAGCCTTTTTTAAATCGTATTGTTTACGAATTTCCTGAGCCAATTGGTAAACCGCCATGGCGTACATACGGCTATGATTATAACGGGTAATAACATAAAAGTTGTGCAAGCCCAACCAATACTCGGTACCTTTAGCTCCTTCCAACTTAACAAGGCTACTCACCTCGTCGCCAGGAAGGTCTATCATTGCCTTGAAACCCGCCTCGCCTAAAGATGAAACTGTGTACTTAGGCTTGAGCGACTGATTGGCCAACTCTGCTTGAAAGTTCTTTTCCAAAGCGGCCCGGGCAACCACAGGCGCCCCCTGACGCCAGCCGTGGTGTTTAAAATAATTAGCGACGCTGCCAATGGCATCTCTTTTGTTTTTCCATATATCGGCAACCTTATCGCCATCAAAGTCAACAGCATAAGAGCGGAAGCTGGACGGCATAAATTGCCCATAACCCATCGCACCTGCATAAGACCCCTTTAACGCCAATGGATCCTGCTGCTGCTCACGAGTGAGCCGCAAAAAGTGCTTGAGTTCCTTAGTAAAGAACTCACTTCTTCTAGGGTAATCAAAAGCCAAGGTAGAAAGAGCGTCCAGCACTCGATAGCCACCCATAATTCGCCCATAACGAGTCTCAACACCAATAATGGCCACTATAATTTCCTGGGGAACCCCATACTTCTCTGAGGCAGCATCTAAGGCCGATTGGTTTTTCTGCCAAAACTCAACCCCTTTAGGCGTGCGCTTACCATCAAGAAACAACTTGCGATAATCTTTCCACTCTAGAGCTTTTTCTGCAGGGCGCGACATGGCCTTCAAGATCGATTGTTTTTTCTTAGCCTCGGTAAATAAGGCTTCCAATTCCGACCTATCAAAATCATGCTCAGCAACCATTTCATCGATCAACTTAATGGCCTGAGGGTGCTGGGCATAGTTTTCAGCAACGCTTAGGGTAGATGTCAGCGACGCCGATATTGCCAGCATCGCTACTCCAATATTCTTTAAACCTGTAATCATCTATAAGGCTCTTCTAGTATCTCTGTGTATCTTTCAATAAAGCCAGCTAATCTTTTTATAAAGCTAACTTATCTTTCAATAAAGTGCAGCAGCCCATACAGCAATCAACGTTATCAATAAGCGACGTTTTAGCTAAGCCCCCTAAATCCGTAACTAAAGGGCTACCACCGGCGTATCAAATACTCACCTTTCTGCGCTCAGTACTAATCGCCATTAGCAAGCCAAAACCTGTGAGCAGAGTAACCAAGGCTGTGCCACCATGACTAACCAAGGGCAAAGGTACTCCTACTACTGGTAATAAACCCGTCACCATTCCAATATTTACAAAAATGTAAACAAAAAAAGTGAAGGTAATACAACCTGCCAAGATTCGATTAAAGCTTGATTGCGCTCTAGCGGCTATCAATAGGCCGCGACCTAAGATAAATAAATAAATCAGCAATAGCAGCAGCACCCCCAATAAACCAAACTCTTCTGCTAAGACTGCGATAATAAAATCTGTGTGGCTTTCTGGCAGGAAATTCAACTGAGACTGAGTGCCATTCATCCAGCCTTTTCCATACACTCCTCCGGAGCCAATAGCCGTTTTAGATTGAATAATATTCCAGCCTGCCCCAAGTTTATCGGCCTCAGGATTAAACATGGTTAGGATGCGCTGCTTCTGATAATCCCGCAATACAAATTGCCACATAGGCCAAGCACTCATTAGGGCTAGCAAGGCGGCCCCCAAAATATAGCGCCACCGCAGCCCTGCGAAAAATAGGCCTATTAAGCCAGAAGCCGCAATCAACAAAGAGGTTCCTAAATCAGGCTGTTCAAGAATAAGCACCGTTGGCAGGCCAACAATCATTAAGCTCACGACAATATGCTTAAAGCTTGGCGGTAAAACTCTCACCCCCAAGTAGGAAGCCACCATCATTGGCACAGCGAGCTTGATGACCTCTGAAGGCTGGAATCGAAAACCTCCTATACTCAACCAACGCTGCGCGCCCTTCGCCCCAGTACCCATAACCAGTACAAGAGCCAGCAAGCCAACACCTCCAAGATAAAACCAAGGTGACCAGCGCTGCAAAAAGCTCATCTTAAACTGCGCCGCAGTAAACATGGCGACATAGCCAAGGGATATAAAAACTGTTTGGCGTTGAATGTAATATTTGGTCTCTCCGCTAGCGCTATACAATACGATTAAGCCAAAAGCGGTAAGCGCCAACAAACCAAGCAACAAGGGCACATCAATATGAATTCGCTGCCACACCCCCATCGGTTTGCGTAAATCACGGCTAGCCTCTGGCATTCGGCGTTGAAAGTCTTGCTGAACCATTATCGGCCTACCTCGACATTGTCGAGCTGTCCATGAAGCAAATACTCATCGAATATTTCGCGTGCAACTTTTGCAGCCAAAGAACTCTTTTCCCCATTTTCTACAATGACAGCTACTGCTATCTTTGGATTTTCCGCGGGTGCATAGCCAACAAATAAGGCATGGTCCCGCTGTCTTTCTGCTAGAGCTTCTGAATCGTATTCCGCATCTTGTGCAATCCCAACCACCTGGGCAGTTCCTGTCTTTCCGGCCATCCGAAAATTAGCCTTTCTTGCGATCGACTTCGCCGTCCCTCTTTGCCCGTGCACAACTTCTTCCATCGATTGCATAACCAGGGACCAGTTTTTCTCACTGGCCTCGACTACCTTAGTCGCTTTATCCGGCAACTCTTGCTCGCCGACTTTCTTCACCAGTCTAGGTTGGCGATGAACACCTTTTGATGCCAAGGTCGCTGTCATTGAAGCCAGCTGCAAAGGCGTCGTCAAAACAAAGCCCTGGCCAATCCCCATGTTCAAACTGTCACCCGGAAACCAAGGCAAGCCCCTAACCGCTCTCTTCCATTTACGGGAAGGCCATAAACCAGATCGCTCACTGGGAATATCAACACCCGTACGCTCACCTAAGCCAAACTTATCGCCAAAGTCGTGCATGCGATCGATGCCCATACGAAACGCCAAGTCGTAGTAATAAACATCACAAGATTGTGCAACAGCTTGCTTTAAGGCTATACGATGACCATGGCCACGCTTCTTCCAGTCTCGATATTTGCGCTCCTCACCTTCAAGCTGATAGAAGCCTGGGTCACGCACGGAATAATGCTCATCAATTATCTTGGCTTCCAGCCCACCCAAAGCCAACATTGGCTTTAAAGTCGAGCCTGGCGGATAACCACCTTGAATAGCCCGATTAAAAAGCGGCAGATCTGGCGACTCATTTAAGGCTCTATAGTTTTTATAGCTAATCCCGGTCACAAATAAATTAGGGTCATAACTAGGTGCACTCACCATGGCTAAAACACCACCGGTTTCAATTTCCATAGCGACTACAGCACCGCGCCGGCCACCGAGTGCGGCATAAGCTTTTCTCTGCAACTGTGCATCCAGAAACAATTGCAAGTTCTGGCCCGGAGTAGGATCCGTTCTCTCCAATACCCTCAACACTCGACCTCTAGCATTGGTTTCCACTTGCTGATAGCCAACATCACCGAGCAAGAGCCTCTCATACTGTTTCTCTAGGCCGATCTTGCCAATGGAGTCTGTACCGTTATACAAGGCATATTCTTCAGGGGTCAGCGATTTTAGTTCACGCTCATTAATTCGCCCCACATAGCCAACATTGTGGGCAAACAGATCTTGTTGCGGGTAATAGCGTACCAACTGCGCCTCAACCACCACTCCTTTTAAGCGGTATTCGTTGACCGCAATCTTGGCAATTTCTTCTTCATCCAAAAGATAGCGTAAAGGAATTGGCTCGTAGGGACGGCGACGACGCTTAGGGCGTTTTAAGCGTTTGTAAAAGTCTTCCAGTTCATCGTCACTGATATCCACTAGCTGGCGTAACAAGCGCAAACTTGATTCCAATGAACCAACCTGCTCTTTTACAATTGAAAGCGTATAACTGGGACGATTTTCGGCAAGTAGCTCGCCACGACGCCCATAGATTAGGCCGCGCGTCGGCGGTAAGGGTTGCACCTGCACTCGGTTACGATCAGATTGGGTAACATAGGTTTCATACTCAACAACTTGCAGAGTATATAGACGTGCAATAAGCACAATGATAAGCGCAACAATTAAGGCGGCGACGATAATGGCGCGTCTAAAAAAGATTCGAGCTTCATTGTAATGATCTTTAAATCGCAGATGCTCAGACATGGCGAGATACTTCAGCTCTGCTCAAGACATTAACTTTTGGGCGCCCTTGAATTAGCCCCCTAGCTAGGATTTGTTCCATGCCGTCCCCAAGCAGCTAAGCCACTGCCGTCAAAGCTCTTCACTACACCACCCTGTTGTTATTTGTGATAGGGGTGATTATTTAAAATTGTCCAGGCCCGATACAGCTGCTCAATTAAGACTATTCTCACCAGCGGATGTGGCAATGTCAGCGCTGACAGAGACCAACGCACATCCGCACGCTGCAAACACTGCTGCGATAAGCCGTCAGGCCCACCAATTAACAAGCTGTAGTTATTACCATCCATGCGCCAGTCTGCCAACTTATCGGCTAGCTGCTCAGTACTCCAAGGCTTGCCTTTCACATCAAGGGCGATCACCTTGTCACCATCGGGAATGGCCGCCAGCATTGCCTCACTTTCTTTAGCAATGGCCTTTTCTATTGAGGCATTTTTACCCCTAGGCCCAAGCGGCAATTCCAGCACCTCCACAGAAAAATCCCGTGGCAGGCGCTTTGCATAATCTTTGTAGCCAGTTTCTACCCAGGCGGGCATTTTGGTACCAACAGCTATAATTCGAGTACGCATAGTTGAATTAGTTCAGATCGCCTTCGTCACTTTCATCTTGGCGATTGGCTGGCTCCATGGACCAGAGTTTTTCCAGGTCATAAAAGCGTCGGCTTTGCTCCAACATAACATGCACTACAATACTACCTAGATCCACCAAAACCCACTCACCGGTTTCCATGCCTTCAACCCCGAGAGGTTGCTCACCGGCCGCTTTAGCATCCATCACAACATTGTTGGCTAATGACTTCACATGGCGGTTAGATGTACCCGTAACAATGACAAGGGTATCCATTACATCGCTTAATTCAGCGACATCCAAACTTACAATATCTTGCCCTTTGACATCTTCCAGAGCATTGATGACAACTTGATTTAGATCCAAAAATAAAACCTCTTTGAGTTAGTTCGCACAGTATAGGCTGTGCTCTTCAATATAATTCGCCACACTTTGGGGCAATTCAGACAATTGCGAAGCAGGCACACCGGCAGCAAGCTGCTGCCTAATTTTCGTTGATGAAATATCCATTAAAGACGCCTCAAGCAACATCCACCTGCCTTTTGGAGCCGCCAGTAATGGCGCAATATCAAAACACTGCCGAGCATTTAGCTCAGCCTGTAACTGCGGCGGCAGTGTATTTGCGCCCTCAGCCAAACTGCAACCTGGGCGAGCCAAGACGATCAAATTAGCCAGTTCAAACAACTGCTCCCAACGATGCCAGCGATGCAGCTGCATTAATGAGTCTAGCCCCATACAAAAGCATAGGCAGGCTTTTTCATCATGCTCTAGGCGCCACTCCTGCAGCGTATCCACGGTATAAGATGGCCCACTGCGCTCCAACTCTCTAGCGTCCACCGATAAGCTAGAGGCCTCAGCCACCGCTAAATTCAACATTGCCAAGCGCTGCTCTGCAGAGACATTGGCCGAGCCCTTCAAGGGCTGTTGAGCAGCTGGCAACAAGGCCATACTCTGTAAGCCCAAGCTTTGCTGAACTTGTTCGGCAAGGCATATATGGCCACGATGCACAGGATCAAAGCTCCCCCCGAACAAGCCATAGGCCGAATGCTTAGTTGCGGATGTGACCATCACCAAACACTATCCACTTTTGAGAAGTAAGCCCTTGCAGACCAACAGGACCTCGAGCATGAATTTTATCCGTCGAGATACCAATTTCTGCACCTAAGCCATACTCAAAGCCATCGGCAAAGCGAGTAGAGGCATTGGCCATAACCGACGCCGAATCAACCTGAGCTAAAAATAACCGAATACGACTATAGTCTTCACTCACTATACTCTCTGTGTGACCCGAGCTGTGGCGTGCGATATGGGCAATTGCCTCGGCCATATCGCGCACTACTTTTACCGCCAACACTGGAGCCAAATACTCCGTATCCCAATCTTCTGGGCTTGCTTGAACGAGCAAGTCACTGTCGGCCTCACTAAATTCAAGAAGCTTTGAGTAAGAAGCTTCACAGGCTCGCAGCTGCACACCTTTATTCCAGTAAGCTTTTGCCAAATCCGCTAAAAACCCACCCGACAAATCTTCATGTATGAGCAAAGTCTCCATCGCATTACAAACACCATAACGGTGTGTTTTGGCATTAACGGCAATAGCTTTTGCCTTATCCAAATCAGCCTTATCATCAAGGTAGACATGACATATGCCATCAAGATGCTTAATAACATTTACCTTAGCCTCATTGCTTATTCTCTCGATTAGGCCTCGGCCTCCACGAGGAACGATGACATCGACAAATTCCGGCATAGTAATCATCGCCGAAACGGCTGCTCGGTCTGTAGTTTCAATAACCTGCACAGTATTTTCAGGCAGCCCTGCTGAGGCCAAGCCCGCTGTGATGCATTTAGCAATTGCCTGATTCGAATGAAATGCCTCCTTGCCACCGCGCAATATCGTGGCATTGCCTGATTTTAAGCATAAGCTGGCCGCATCAATGGTCACATTAGGACGCGACTCATAAATAATCCCGACTACTCCAAGCGGCACACGCATCTTGCCAACCTGAATACCGCTCGGACGATAACTCATATCACTGATTTCGCCACAGGGGTCCGGCAGAGCAGCTACCTGCTGCAAGCCCTCTACCATCTGATCAATGCCAGCTTCTGTAATCGCCAAGCGATCCAATAAAGCGTCTTCTAAGCCAGATTCTCGTCCCAGCTGCAAGTCAGTATCATTGGCTTGTAAAATTTGTTCTTGCTGAGCCTTAAGCTCGGCAGCTATTGCAAGCAAGGCCTGATTCTTTTGGCCGCTATCAGCCAAGAGTAGCTCCCGCGAAGCCGCTCTTGCCTGCTGCCCCAACTGGCGCATATAACTATCAATATTCATAACTTTGCTATTTACTTGGTAAATTTATTGGCTTGTATTTTCAAGCTTTTGGCCCGTGACAGAAGCGGTTTACCACCAGCCTTCGAATAAGCGAGCATAACTAAGCATTATACCTTGTTTCAGGGCAGCTGACTGCGCTGAACCGATAGCAATTTTCGGCACCTTTTAATTGCCCATATAGGCACCTTAAAGCAACAATAAACGCCAAATTTCAGCCAAGGTTCAGGGAAACACTTTTAGCCTGATACTCTGATCTGGTTGATCACACAAAAAGGCAAGCAAGGCGGCACATATAACCGGCCGACATTTCAGGCATTCCGGTGTAAGATAGCCTTAGACGTAGTTGCAGGCGCCAAAGCCAAATGCGGCGCCATAACAGCACTGATTAAAATAAGAGGCAAATATCGCCCGCAATCAGCTCGCTTGTTCTAGACTGCTTAATAGCAGCCAATGCTCTAACCGGAACACATTAAATGACACAGCATCGAATCCTAATCGCTTCGTTTTTCGCACTTATAGGCCTTGCCTTGCCACTAAGCGGAGCGGCCAATAGCGATAAATCGCTAACGGCCGACAAGCTTGCTCTTGAGCAGCGGATAATGTTTCAGCTAGCCAAAGCCGGTAGCAAAGACGACGGTAAAGCGACCCCAAACGGCCAGGCAAAAGCCGCACAGAAGGCCCTTAAAAAGTCCAAGGGGAAAGTTCTCAAAGTTCAAAGAGGACAGGCCGGATACACTGTGAAAGTACTTACAGCCTCTGGTAAAGTACAACAAATATGGATTGCCGATTAAAACTCGACACCTGAGATGCCCTAAATACAAACAGGCATCATAAAACAAAAACATACGCCACATCCGACTATGCGCCGTGGCGAAAGATCATTACGAGACCAGTTATGCGCTTACTTGTTGTCGAAGACGAGCCACATATCCGCGAGCAAATATGCACGCAACTCAAATCTGCGGGCTATGTTAGCGATGCCTGCGGTGATGGCCGCGAAGCGATTTTTTTAGGTACTGAGCACCCATATGATCTGGCGATCATAGATCTGGGCCTACCCGAAGTTGATGGCTTAGAGGTGGTAAAGACGCTTCGCGCAGAAGGCAAAAAATTCCCAATCTTAATCCTAACAGCTCGTGGTAATTGGCAGGATAAGGTGGAAGGTCTCGAAGCCGGCGCCGACGACTATGTCGTTAAGCCATTTCAAAACGAAGAATTACTCGCCAGAATCAATGCTCTGCTCCGCCGCGCGGCAGGCCACGCCAGCCCAAGCCTAGATTATGGCCCACTAGTCATCAATACCACCGCCAAAACTGTAAGCAGAGATGGCAATAAGCTGGAACTCACCAGCTTCGAATATAACACCCTTGAGTACTTGGCACTCAATGCGGGCAAGCTGGTTTCCAAAACTGAACTAACAGAACACCTCTACGATCAAGATTTCGATCGTGATAGTAATGTTATCGAAGTTTTTATTGGCCGCCTAAGAAAGAAAATCGACCCCAATGGCGATTTAAAACCTATCGATACGGTTCGTGGCCAAGGCTATCGATTTGCTTTGGAAACACAAAATTAAGGCTTCATTCCTTTGCGTCTATTTCGCTCTCTTGCCTCCCGCTTTACCCTAGCGTCACTTTTGGTTTTACCTGCAGTACTAGGGCTAAGCGGCTATATGCTCGACCAAGCCTTTCAACGCAGCTTAACTACCGCTGAAAAGAATCGCCTTAACAGCCAGATGTACCTGCTGCTTGGCTCAATAGATATCAGCGCGGGCCAGCCCAAGCTATCACAGGAATTAAATGACCCTGACTTTAGCCGCCCCGGCTCTGGTCTATATGCCTGGGTGCATACCCCCCTTGGTATGCAATGGCAATCCCCATCCGTTTTGTTTCCAACGCCCAGCAACTTGATGCCCCAAGTTATCGAGGCTGGGACACAGCATTTCGAAGAGATAAGACATAGCAGCCAAGGTCGCGTTTTCAGCTTGCGCTTTGACGTGGAATGGGAAAGCAAAGATGGCAACCTTCCCATTCGACTGACCATATGGAGAGATAGCGCCATCTGGAACGCCGAGCTAAGCACTTATCGGCAACAACTTGGCCAATGGCTTGGCAGCTTGGGCATCTTTATTATTTTTGCACAACTACTCATCATGCGCTGGGGGTTGCAACCATTAAAACGGTTAAAAGATGATATTGATAAACTGAGAGAATCTTCAGAGCAACAACTGCCAGGAAATTATCCCTCAGAAATCATCCCGGTAACCCATAGTTTAAATCAGGTACTGGCCAATCAAAGCCAACAAAGCGAACGCTACAAGAATACCTTAAATGACTTGGCCCACAGTCTGAAAACACCGCTGGCGGTAATCTCAGGTTTCGCCCAACAAGACCCCGAGTTTGAAAAGAAGCTAGCTGACCCCCTGCGTCGTATGGACGAGATTATCAGCCACCAGCTCAACCGTGCCAGCCTAGGCGCAAAGATAAACATCAACCACAGCATTGACCTGCGCCAACTTTGCAAGCGCTTGATTACCGCCCTAGGCAAAGTGTACGGCCGAGATGAAAAAGATTTTTCATTATTGATTCCTGCGGACTGTCGCATTCAAGGCGAAGAAGCTGACTTTATGGAGTTAATGGGTAACCTGCTCGACAATGCCTGTAAATACGGACGCCGACAGGTATTTGTTGACGCCGAGGAGATGGATGGGCAATGGGTAATCCGCGTGGAGGATGACGGACCTGGCGTAGCGGGCAACCAAAGACAAAGCATTCTTACCCGCGGCCAACGGGCTGACACCGCCAATAAAGGTCAAGGAATTGGTTTAGCAGTAGCAATTGATATCGTAAGCGCCTACAGCGGCAGCGTAGAGGTTGGCCGCTCTCCAATATTGGGGGGAGCTTCTTTTATTCTGACCCTTCCGGTGCAGCGCTAGGCACCTCTGCCTTGCTTACTCCAGAAACAAACAGGCTTTGTAATTGCTGCTGATTTGTTATTACCCATAAAAAAACCGGCACCAAAACAGGCAACATCAAAGTGGCCAACTGAAAACCAAGGGCAATAAAGTCTCGCGAGGCATACCAGTAGCGATTGGTTTCAATAAATGCTCCGCCAAGTCCAACCATTACGGACTTAGCGCAAAGAAAGACCATGCTTACAATAATAACAAGGTACATAACGAGCAAGGATATAGCGATATGCTTTTTAGGCTGCCAATTCCACAGAGCTGCTTGCAAAGCAAAAAAGAATGGTACGGAATAGCTCAACACACGAACATTAGACTCGAAAGCCAAGGCATAACCTGCAGCTCGAGCGGGAACCAAGCGCCCCTGAACCTCTCCCCAATTGGTAGCCGCCTGCAAACTACCATCTAGCAGCTGCAAGCTATGAAAGGACTCAGGTAAAAGCAACGCCAACAACCAGCCTGCAGTATCTACCGCTGGCTGCAACCACCAATCACCAATAAACCACCAAAGAGCAAAGCAAGGGATCATGGCTAAAATAATTCTTAAAAAAAATTTACCCGCACCCAATTGCTGCTCTACCTGAACACTCATGCAGCAGCCCCTTCAGGCTGAGCCTCTTCCTGCTCTTTGGCTATGATTCGCAACCACACCAAAAACACCGCCAGTACATCTACCATAATCAACACCGGCCATAGATATAAATGCGCCCACTCGAACACCTCCATATTCCACTGACCAAGATAAAACAAACTGATGATGCGCAAGATATTTGCAATCTGAATAGCAAAAAAACCAATCACAACAACCGCGAGTTTTTGCTTTATGGTTGCAGGGAATGCCACCGCTGCAGCGATTAGCATAATCGTCGCTTCAACCCCATTGCAGCCTGGCTCTATCGACACCGCAAAGCCATTTGCCGAGCTCTGCAGTATTTTGCCATAGGCCAACACATCGGCATCGAAAGGGGTAATAATTGCGACGCAGATTTTAGCGATAAATGCTGTAAAAGGCAGGATCACACTTTGCTGCACAGGGCCAAGCATTTCCAAACCAAACAACACAATCAGAACGCCGAAAAACCAAGCACTGTAGCGAAGCATGTAATTTCCTTTTAATCGCTTGTTCTAAGCAGACTCTGGACCCAAAGGCTTAAATAAAATAATCAACTTGGGTAACAACACCAAAGAAGCCAAAGTTGCTGCAATCATCGAACCGCCGGTTAACAAGCCAAAATAAATCGATGGGATAAATTCTGACAGCGACAGCACTGAAAAGCCAACAATAATAGTGATCGCGGTGTAGTAAAGCGCCCTACCAATGGTGCCATGAGACCTGTGCATGGTGGCAATATAATTACCATCCTTCGCGAACTCACGCTTAAAGCAGGTTATGTAGTGAATTTCATGATCAACGGCAATACCTACGGTAATGGCCGCAATGGTAATCGTCATCATGTCCAGAGGAATACCTGCGATTCCCATACCACCTAAAACCATAAAAGCGGCCAGCATATTGGGCACGATAGCGATCAAAGCCAAAGAGAGCGATCTAAACAAGATAACAAACATCACCATAATGGCGATAAAGACCGCGCCCAGAGTCATGATTTGAGAATCAAACAAGCTGTTTAACATATTGTTATACAGCACCAACATACCGCTAAAATGAATCTGCTCGGGCGCAAATCCCAACTTATTAACGGCGTGATCTCGTATCTTGGCCATGATCGTCATGCGATCAAGATCAGCACTGGTTTCCACTAATCGCATGGAAATTCTTGTCTGCTCTTGCTCAAGGGCCAGGTATGGCTTAACCAAGACGTCATTAATACTATCCGGCAGAGCCTGACGAAGAATCGCCAATTCAAAATCGCTCAAGCTGCCGCCATTCACATCTTTTGCAACCTTATAGGCGATGGCCAATGATTGAACTTTACCCACCTCAGGTAAAGACTCTAAGTAATCGTGTAAGGACTCGACCTTGCGCAAGCCTGCACTGGTAAACCAATAAACCGTATCAGCTTCGGCAGATTCATCGGCAAATAGATCATCACCGAACTCATCATCGAATTCGTCCGAGAATTCATCATCTTCTTCGGCTTCGATCTCTTCAGCTACCGCAACTTCGGGAGCCATATCGATGATAATTTCGAGCGGCATGGTTCCACCCAAGCGACGATCAATAGCTTCCATCCCCTGATAAATTTCAGTGTCCTTATGGAAGTAATCGATAAAGCGGTTGTCCACTTTAAGCAAGCTTATGCCGTATGCCGATGCCAATGCCGCCAAAATTGAGAGCGCGATAACCAAGCCGCCACGCTGCTCCGCAAAACGCGAGAAGCTTAGGGTAAAGGCTTTCGACTGATCACCATTGTCTTTTGGATCGCCCAGAGGCCACAACATCAAACCCGCCGGCAATAGAATAAAGGCCATGCAAAAGCCAACGGCCAAACCCATGGTCATCATCCAGCCAAAATCGATAACCGGGCGGATTCCACTCACCACCAGGGAGACAAAAGCAACCACCGTGGTCAATGCCGTAAATAAACAAGGGCGCAACATATAGTGCACCATGTCCATGACTAACTGGCCTTTGCTCCAATGCGGGTGCTCACCATAGGACTCACGAAACCTCACCACCAAATGAATAGTAATGGCTAGAGTGGTAATCAATAGTAGGGCAACGAAATTTGAGGAGATAACCGTCAGACGCCAATCCAGCCAGCTCAGCAGCCCCAACATCAGAACAGCCGTCAGAATACAGGTCGATAGCGGCAAAATGATAAAGCGCCATTGTCGAAAAATAACCGCTAGCAAGAGCACGATAAAAATAACGATACCCAGACCAAAAACAATCAAGTCACTTTGGATAAAGTCAATCATATCGGCGGTGATCATAGTCACACCACCAACAAACATTTCGGCTCGATCGGAATAGGACGTTACAACCTCCCGTACTTTAGCAACCCTAGCCTTGTCTTTAACAGCCGCCTGGGTGCGGTAATCTAAAAACTCCGCACTAACACGCTCATACTCTTGCTGCTGATCTGCACTAAGCTGCCCCGCCTTAAAAAGTGCTCGCAATTCGTCACGCTGCTTCACCAGCGCCAAGTATTTATTATCTACCTTTAGGTTCGCCAAGATTGCCGTTGTGCGACCATCTGGGCTCAGCAACATGTCGCGATAAATTGGACTATTCCAAAACTCTTGCTTGGCGAGGTCTCGGTCAACTCCTTCACTCATCAGCGTTCGAGGCTCGTCGCTTAAATCGGTCAAGCTGAGCTTGGGGCTATAAAGTAAAGGAACATCCAGCATACCCAATACAGAATCCACCCCCTCAATTTGGGCGAGCTCATCTGACAGGCTACGCAGGTCATTGATCGATTGATCTGAAAATAAATCGGCGTTTGGGCGATAGGTAACAACTAAAAAGTCACCGCTTTGGTAACGACTATAAACCTCGCGGAAGTAATCTAAGTCTTTATCATTTTCAAGGGTAAGCGACTCCGACGAAGCATCCAGCTTGAAATTTGGCAAACCAGCTGCCGCCAAGGCAGTCAACGCTATAACCAAAATTAAACCTAACCAAGGGCGCTGAATCACTAATCCTTGGTAAAATGCCGCTAAACCTCTTAGCATGATAGACCTTATACTCCGAATTCCCCCTCCGCCGCGGGGGCTAAATTGTTACAGCCGCTGGGGCTAGATTGCTATAAAAGCCGAATAATATCCTATTGAGACGCTAATAGCCTGAAAAAGACAGAAATTCACCGAACTTTACACCTGTGAAAACAGTAACTTAGAGCTCAGCTTACGACGATTACAGGGGCTTACTCTGAGCGACCACACAAGAACCCTTGATTTAATAGCCCAGCCAAGCCTAGCATTTACGCCCTCAGCCGCTTATTGCTATTCCAAGAGGCTCAATCATTGAGCCCCACATTACTGAATGGTTCCACAGCGCAAGCCAACAACAGTTTAAGACAGGTCAATTTTTATGCACAACGCCGTAATTCTCGATGCCGATAGTCTAGGCCCAAAAGACCTAGATCTGAGCCCACTACTCGACCAAGTAGAGCATTGGGAGATACACGGCACAACGAACATGAAAGAGCGACTAAGCCGCTGTCAAAATGCAGAGCTAATTGTCAGCAACAAGGTGCTTCTTGACGAAGAATTAATCTCAGCCTGCCCCCAATTAAAACTCATTTTAATTGCCGCCACAGGCAGTAATAACGTAGACCTTAAGGCCGCCAAAAAACACGGCGTACGAGTATGCAATGTGGCAGGCTACGGGACCGCCAGCGTCGCACAACACTGCTGGGCGATGATTCTCAATCTAGCCACTCAGTTGAATCGCTACCATCAGGCGTGCCGAGAAGGCCAATGGAGTCAAAGCCCTTTCTTTTGCATGCTGGATTTTCCAATTACCGAACTCAGTGGTAAAACACTTGGGATTATTGGGCACGGCAGTATTGGCAAAGCGGTTGCCGACATAGGCAAAGCCTTTGGCATGAAGATCTTAGTTGCCGCGCGCAAAGGAGGAGCCGCGCAACCGCCGCGAGTAGACTTTAACAAGCTATTGGAACAAAGCGACGTTATCAGCCTGCACTGCCCACTCAATGAAGATACCTTGTCGCTGATTAGCAAAGCCGAGCTGGCAGTCATGAAAAACAGCGCATTGCTGATCAACGTATCACGCGGCGGGCTCATCGATGAAGCAGCGTTACAAAACGCACTAGAATCTAATCAAATTGCTGGTGCAGCGCTAGATACCCTCAGCCAGGAACCTCCCTCAGCCGATCACCCTTTGCTGCATTTGGATGATCAAAACTTACTACTGAGCCCCCACTCTGCATGGGGCAGCCAAGAAGCCAGGCAAAGGCTGTTAAACATTATGGCTGCCAACCTCGAGAGTTTTATAGCTGGCCGAGAACAAAATGTTTTAGCCTAAAGGCCTGACATCACCAATAGGCTCTATCACTCTCCCCAACGCGGCATAATGGTTTGCTCGATACCCAGTTGATCCAGAATTCGCGCAACTACAAAATCAATCAAATCTTCTATAGATTTGGGATTGTGATAGAAGCCTGGGCTCGCCGGCATCATAATTGCACCAAGCTGGGTGAGCTTCAACATGTTTTCGAGGTGGATAGCCGAGTAGGGCATTTCCCTGGACACCAACAACAACGGCTTGCGCTCTTTCAGCACTACATCAGCCGCCCGCTCAATAAGATTGTTGCTTGCTCCGCAGGCAATAGCCGATAAGGTTCCTCCACTCGCTGGGCAGATTACCAGTGGCGCGCAATGGCTTGAGCCTGAGGCCACCGGAGAGAACCAATCTTCTCGACTGTAGTAACGCAACTGCTCCGCGTCTACTTGATAATGCTGGCAAAACCACGCCCCCCAAAGCGATTCATCTTCAGGCAATTGGAATTCTGTCTCCGTATTAATAACGACAGCTGCAGCCCGCGATACCATCAAGTTAACACGACAATTCGCAGCCAAAAGGCAATGCAGTAAACGCAATGAATATTGCACTCCAGAGCCACCGGTAATAGCTAGGCTGATTGTTCGCATTAGCCCACCTCTTTTTCACTTAAAGCATTTAATAAACGTTGATGCAGACCACCAAAGCCGCCATTACTCATTAGTACTACATGATCACCATCTTCTATCGATTGCAATAGCTGCTGCAACAAGTCATCGATACTGTCAGCCACCAACAAAGAGTTTGCGACCGAGCCGGCATAATCTTCTAAACGCCAATCCATGCCTTGAGGCTGCAGGCAAAATACTTGATCTGCTTTTATGCAAGACTGAAAAAGAGTCTCCTTGTGAACCCCAAGCTTCATGGTATTAGAACGAGGCTCCAAAACAGCCACTATACGCTTGTCCCCAAGCTTATTCCGCAGACCTTCTAGCGTTGTGGCAATGGCGGTCGGGTGGTGAGCGAAATCATCGTATACCGTTACACCAGCCACCTCACCCAGCTTTTCCAAGCGCCGTTTGACGCCAGCAAACTGCCCTAGGGCCTCAGCAGCATGGGCCAACTCAACACCAACATGCCGAGCGGCAGCGATAGCCGCCATCGCATTGGCCACATTGTGCTGGCCATTTAAATCCCACTCGATTTCAGCTTGCTGTCCCTGAGGATCTTGCAATGTAAATTGACTACCATCGGCATTGCAGGCCAGCAATTTCCAGTCGCCCCCTAGCGATTGAGTTTCGCTCCAGCACCCCATCTCCAGTACTTCTCGCACCGCTGGCACATCTAATGGGTAAATAACTTGCCCGACACTCGGCACTGTTCTAACAACATGATGAAACTGCTTTTGAATATCAGCTAATGAATCGAAGATATCCGCATGATCAAACTCTAGATTGTTAATCACCAATGTCTGGGGGCGGTAGTGGACAAACTTAGATCGCTTATCGAAAAAGGCACTGTCGTATTCATCAGCTTCAATAACAAAGAAGTCTGACTCACCCAATCGTGCAGACACCGGGAAATTAGCAGGCACTCCGCCAATCAGAAAACCGGGGGACATGCCCGCAAACTCAAGAATCCAAGCTAACATCGAGCTGGTAGTAGTCTTTCCATGGGTGCCTGAAACCGCCAACACCCAACGGCTTTGCAACACATGATTACATAGCCATTCAGGCCCAGAACAGTACGGCAAGCGCTTGTCTAAGACATATTCAACAGCTGGGTTTCCGCGCGACATGGCATTACCGATAATCACCAGATCTGGCGCAGGGTTTAAAACGTCACTGTCATAGCCCTCGTGAAGCGTGATACCAGCCTGTTCTAACTGCGTACTCATTGGGGGGTAAACATTGGCATCGCTGCCACTTACCTGATGGCCAAGCGCCTTAGCTAGCTGCGCCAAACTCCCCATAAAGGTGCCACAGATTCCTAAAAAATGAATGTGCATAAATTCCTCATAGCATGTCCCCCAAAGAGGGTACCGAAAGGCCCAGAATTGGCGGCCTAAATCGATGCAATTGTGATCAGTTTACAGTATGATGCGCGCCACTGAGCACGCTGACTGGCCTGCCAGTTCCACAGGACGATGTATCTGCTCCATATTTTTCACTAAAAACGAGTCTGAGAGAAGCTAATGGCTAAAAAGAATGCCTTTTATGCCCAATCTGGCGGTGTAACCGCTGTCATCAACGCCAGTGCCTGCGGGGTTATCGAAGCTGCCCGCGCAAGTAAACAAATAGGAAAGGTGTACGCAGGACATAATGGAATTATTGGAGCCCTGCGCGAAGAGCTAATCGATACCAGCAAAGAAAGTGCAAAAACCATCGCGGCCTTGCGCCACACTCCGTCAGGAGCCTTTGGGTCTTGCCGCTACAAGCTTAAAAGCGTGGAAGAAAATCGCGCAGAATATGAGCGTCTGATCGAAGTATTTAAAGCTCATAACATCGGTTACTTTTTCTATAACGGTGGCGGCGACTCTGCCGATACCTGTCTGAAAATTTCCCAACTTTCACAAACTATGGGCTATCCGATTCAGGCTATTCATGTGCCTAAAACGGTAGACAATGACCTGCCGATTACCGATAACAGCCCAGGCTTCGGATCGGTTGCAAAATACGTTTCAGTATCGATCAAAGAAGCAGGCTTAGATGTTGCCTCCATGTGCGAGAGCTCTACCAAAGTGTTCATTATGGAAGTTATGGGCCGCCATGCGGGTTGGATTGCTGCTGCCGGTGGTCTTGCCGCCGAAGAAGAAGGCGACGCTCCGCACATCATTCTGTTCCCAGAAATTGCTTTCAACAAAGAAAAGTTTTTAAAGAAAGTAAAACAGTGCGTTAAAAAATATGGTTTCTGCGCAATTGTTGCCTCTGAAGGCGCGCAGTACAAAGACGGCACTTTCTTAGCCGATGCTGGCACCACCGATGCCTTCGGTCACAAGCAATTGGGCGGCGTAGCCCCGACTCTTGCCAATATGGTGAAAGAAGAACTTGGCTACAAATACCACTGGGCTTTGGCTGACTATCTGCAGCGCGCTGCACGCCATATCGCTTCTGGCACTGACGTTGAACAGGCCTATGCCGTAGGCCAGGCCGCTGTAGAAATGGCTTTAGCTGGCAAGAACGCCGTTATGCCAGCCATTATTCGCGGCAAAGGCAAAAAATATAAGTGGAGCATTGGTGAAGCACCATTAGATCAAGTCGCCAATGTAGAGAAAATGATGCCTCGTAACTACATCAGTAAAGATGGCTTTGGCATCAGCGAAGCTGGGCGTGACTATCTGTTACCACTGATTCAGGGTGAAGACCTGCCACCATTCAAAAACGGCTTGCCTCAATACGCTAAGCTGAAAAAAGTTATGGTAGATAAAAAACTTAAGAAAAAGTTTAAGGTTTAATCCTTAGACTAAAATAAAAAAGGCGGCCACTTGGCCGCCTTTTTTATTTCTCAGTCTTTTCTGCTGGCCCCCAAACGGCCTCCAAACGTGCATCTCGACCACAGCGGTAGCGGTAGTAGTGATAGCGTACTGGGTTCTTCTGGTAATAGTCTTGGTGATAATCTTCAGCCGCATAAAAAGGGCTGGCCTTAGTAATCTCAACGGCAATTTTTTCACCGCCGGCTAAAGCAGCCTTCAGTTCGCCGGACTTTAGCTTGGCAAGGCTGCGCTCTGCCTTTGCTTTTTGCTGCTCATCATGAAAGAAGATCCCTGGGCGATATTGGCTACCCTTGTCACAAAACTGCCCCTTACCATCAAAGGGGTCCACATTGCGCCAAAATACCGCCAACAATTCTTCAAAACTGACCTTTTCTGGGTCAAATTTTATTTCCACCGCTTCGGTATGGCCGGTTGTGCCCGCCGAAACTTCACGGTAGCTAGGCTCGTGCTTGTGGCCACCGATATAGCCTGAGACCGTACTATGAACCCCTTCAATTTGGTCGAAAGGCTTTTCCATACACCAAAAACAGCCGCCGGCAAATGTTGCCGATGACAACTCCGCAGCAGAGCTGCTTAATGCAGCCAAGGCGGCACTCATCGCCACCGCAAGCGTCGATAGATTCACTGTTACTTTTCGCTTACTGAACATGTTTTACCCCTACTTCATTGAGCCCCGTATCGAATGATCTAGGGCAATTTACCCCTTTAGACCACTAATGTTATCCAAAAACTCTCACATGTTTGTATTGCCTTAGACTTACAAGGCAAATCACACGACCATCCCCGTGATTAAACCTTAATCTATATAGCCACAGCCCGCGCTGGACGTATATAATTCGCCACCAACTTATTTATGCTCCAGCCATTGGGGCCAAACCAACCAGTAGAGTAGCATCATGAGCTTCGACAAGATCCCAGCTGGCAATGATTTGCCTAACGACATCAATGTAGTCATTGAGATCCCTGCCAACGCAGACCCTATTAAATACGAGATTGAAAAAGACGCCGACGCCGTCTTTGTCGACCGCTTTGTTGCGACTCCAATGTTCTACCCTGCCAACTACGGCTACATCCCAGCCACCCTATCTGAAGATGGCGACCCACTGGATGTGCTTGTAGTAAGCCCATACCCAGTAATGCCTGGCGCCGTTATCCGTAGTCGTCCAATTGGCGTATTGAACATGACTGATGAGTCTGGCCCAGACGCTAAGCTATTGGCCGTGCCGCATAGCAAGCTGACCAAGCTATACGACGATGTCAATGAAATTGGCGATCTACCAGAGCTACTAATCAAGCAGATCGAGCATTACTTTGAGAACTACAAAGCACTTGAGCCTGAGAAGTGGGTTAAAGTTGATGGCTGGGCCGATGCAGACGCCGCCCGCAAGGAAATCATGGAATCACGCGAGCGCCACCTGGCCCAAGAAAAGTAAGTTTTTTGCTTTTGACTCAGTGACTTAGTATCAAAGCCGCTCATCTTGTACAAACAATCAGCGGCCTTGAAAAAAAATCACTAAATTGCAAAAAAAAGCTTTTCAAAAGCCATCATTGTGGTACTATGCGCGCCGCTGTCAACGAAGACAGACGCAAATCCGGCATAGCTCAGCGGTAGAGCAGTAGACTGTTAATCTATTGGTCCCTGGTTCGATCCCAGGTGCCGGAGCCATACAAGCCCAAGCGGGCAACAAAAAAGGCCATCCTCGGATGGCCTTTTTTTATGGAAATTCGTCAGCTAAGCAAGCTGGGCGAGCTTAAGCTCGCAACTAACGCTCAGCCAATTGAATCGCTGACAAATCAAAATTCAATGGTGCTGACTCCTCTTTTTGCTCTCCGAGATTTTCACCAACTGGTGCCAGCTCAATATCGCTCGGGGCTTCCATTTCTGGCACCGGCAAAGGGCGCTCCGATTCATCAAGCAAATCCTCGCCAGCTTCCGCCAAACTAATGCCACTCAAGTCAACACCTATAGGCGGAACCTGCTGCTGCATTTCATCGTGATCTAAAAGATTCCCCTGCATTGGCCTCAAGTCAGCCTCAACCGGATGTATCTCCACAACCACCTCATCTTCACGATACTGATCCGCCAGCAAATCGCTTCCAACAGGCGCCAATATCAACCCCTCCTCCAAAGCGCTCTCTTGACGAGCTTGGACCTTCGGGGCAAAAGCTAAAGTACCGCTCGGCTCCTGCAAACCAACCCCACTGTTCTGCTCAGCAAGCCTTTCTGCCAGGCTCGGCTTACTGGCCTGTCTTTTATCGGCCGCTGACTCAATCGGGGTTGGCGGCGCCTTATTGAGCTCTTGAACCTCTACTTGGGCGCCAGCTTGCTGCAAGGCTTCTGTATAGCGATCAGCTTCCAGCTTTGGGAGGTTTTTCTTGATAACCACAGGCCGGCCAGAAAACAAGCGCTCAAGCTGAGTATCATTCACCTTAAAAAGCTTACCAAGACGCAACTTAACATCTGAAATATTGTGCCCAAGCACAATATCCCCGCGAAAAACTAAGTTGTATCGTTCGTTTGACATAAACACCCTAGGGCTTTGCCCTTATTTTCCTTATATAAGATGTTGCTTTCGTTTAAAGCTAGACCCTTCTAGCGTTACTCGCAACAATCATCCAACTGCTGATCCATATCCAGTGCCGGGCGACCAGATGACGCCCCAACTGGCTTAGCGGGCACACCAGCAACCGTGGTATGAGCCGCAACAGAGGATAAAACGACACTGCCAGCACCAATTTTAGCCTGCCGACCAATGCAAATATTACCCAAGACTTTTGAACCAGCGCTGATTAAGACCCCTTCGCAAACCGTCGGATGGCGCTTTCCACCCTGACAGCCTGAGCCACCAAGGGTAACGGAATGCAGCATGGAAACATTATTATGTACTATCGCCGTTTCACCAATCACTACCCCGGTAGCATGGTCGATCATAATACCTTGCCCAATCGTGGCAGCCGGATGTATATCAACACCAAACTCTTGGGAAATTTGATTTTGAAAATACAAAGCCAAGCCTTTGCGATCACTGCGCCACAAATAATTGGCCACACGATATGACTGCAAAGCCTGAAAGCCCTTGTAGTACAAAAATGGCATTAAGTACTGATCACAAGCTGGATCGCGCTCATAATAAGCTTTCATATCAGCTACGGCGGCTGAAATCATTTGCGGCTCTTGGCAATAGGCTGCTGAGATAACTTCTCGCAACATCATCGCTGGCACCGCATGGGAATCTAGTTTGTTCGCCAAGTGAAAACTTAGCGAAGCTGGCAAATCCTGATGATTCAAGACCGAGCCATGATAGTAACTCGCCAAACAGGGCTCCGCCTCGCCCGCCGACTTTGCTTCAATCAGCAACTGGGACCAGATCTGGCTGGCTTCGGAGATTGCTTCTGCAGTCATTTTTTCCACCATTTTCAGCCAATTAGCTGATTAGACCATTTTTAGCAATTGTGGGAGTTGCTCCATTTGGCAAAATTGATAAACCCCCGGGTTCTGCAACAGCTCCGGATTACGCAAGCCCAGCCCTTCTGGATCAAAGAAACACACTTTCATACCTGCAGCGATTGCTGCCTCAACACCTGCCTGGGAATCTTCAATCACCACACAACCTTCAATCGCAGCATTCTGCTCTCTTGCTGCATGTAAAAATATATCTGGAGCAGGCTTACCGTTAGCAACGTCTACAGCACTATAGATACGGCCGGCAAAACGGTCCCACAAACCGGTTTTGCCCAAAGTAACCCTCATCTTGCCATGACTCCCGCCCGAAGCAATACAGGTTCGCCAGCCCGCAAGCTCAAGTTGATTGATAGCCTGCTCAACGCCATTTATTGCCTTTAGGTCTGACTTAAAACGATTGAATGTATCCTCTTGCATCGCCTTCAAAAAGTGGCTTGGAATGGGTCCACCAAGCATCTCGATGAGCTGCTTCATGCAGCTTTTCATTGAGTAGCCCTTGAATCGATCAAAACACTCCTGCGCACTGACATTTAAATCCAGCTTCTGCAAGTGTTCAGCAAAGACCTCTGCGGCGATGGTCTCACTATCCACAATGACACCATCACAATCGAATATAACTAACATGCACTTAACCCCTAAAACCTGATAGCAATAGCCCGCAGCTCAAAACAGTGATTGACACCCCAATCAACAAAAATAGATCTTAGCTGCATAAAATTTGCTCTTAGGGCGTTAGGATGTATTATAACGCTTAGCTTTCTCCATTAAGACCCGCCGGGTTATTAACAATAAATATAACGAAAATGGGAATCTAGCCTTATGTCCGACCGCGATAGTGAGCTACTTGAGCTCAAAAATCTAGGGATTGCTACGGTCAATATCCTCAACGCTATTGGTGTGCACTCTCGCCAGGAACTCCATTCTATGGGGCCTGTGCAGGCCTATGTCCGCATCAAACAGCGCGGCATCCATGTATCCAAAGTTATGCTCTATGCCCTACAAGGCGCCCTTGATGACAAACATTGGAACGAGCTCAGCCAAGAGACCAAAGACCAACTGGTTCAAGACGCTGACGATCTTGCCGCCGGAGAAAGCGCCGCCCATTAAGCCGACGCCCAAAGCTAATGAAGCGATAAAGTTAATGCGCAAAGGCACTTCATCAGCCTAGAAACAATAATAATTCCCATTTGCTATTGACATGATAATGAAAACCATTATTATTTAAACCGTTGGGCGGCAACGCCCAACTTGAAGCGGCTTTTCGAGTCACTTCTCCTTATCAGGCTAATCACGGTTGTCGGCTACCCTCGGGTAGCCGTTTTTTTATGTGTTAAAGTGTCGCGATGAATACTGATAAGCAATGGCACGACCTCCCATTTAGCCCCGAAGATATCGCTGAAGGCCAGAGTAAAGGCTTCCTGTTAAACCAACAGGCTTATTTCCTGGTCAAAAAACACGGTCAAGTTTACGGCTATGAAAATAGCTGCCCACACTTAAAGATAAACCTTGAGTGGAAGCCGGACAGCTTTCTCGATTTCGACAAGAGCCTAATTCAATGCTCAAGCCACGGAGCACTATTTAACATAAAAGATGGCAAATGCGTTTCAGGCCCCTGCATAGGGCAAAGCTTGCAGCCATTGAAACTAAGGAAGCTAGATCACAGCTGGCAAGCCGAAGCGTAATTTGAATATAAGACCAACACTTACTAAGCATTTTTGAGTATTTACCGAACAAGTAAACAGCATCTACAATGGTTTTAGTGTAAAGAGATACGCAACTAAGCCCAGGAAGGGGCCCGCAAGAGGTATCAAGGATGTCAAATCAAACACAACGACCTAGCCCGTCGAGCTTTATCGGGCAAGCGCGAAGCCAGCTCAAGAAAGAGTTGTCTGGGCTGCTCTATTCATTTATTAGCCAGTACAAACCAGCAGCCCCTGCCAAAAGCAATGTTTGGATAGAAGAATGCAAACGGGATCTACAGCTAATGCGAAGATCAAGTCGTGCTCGTAAAGCCTATCTGCCACCTTGGCCTCTTGAATTGATTCAGATACAAGAAAAAGATCAAAGCGAACATCTACAAAAGCTAAACGACTATCTGCAGCAAGAATTACTAAACAGCAACCCCAAGTGTAAACTCACTGTACTGGATGAAAGCCTAGCTAATGAACGCAGTATTGATATGCATGCGAGCAAAATGCTACTTCCAGCATTAAAGGCCAGCTTCCAAGCCAGCCGCGACGTCGCTCCCGAGCTCCACCAAAGACATTGGCTCCACCTAAACTTTAATTTAACTATCGGCCGCCACCTTGCATTGCACAAACTTGGCCAAACTTTCACTGTAAACTTGATAAGCTGCATGCAACTTGCCGGCGCAGTCTGCTGCTTGCGTTACTTAGCTACCGCCCTACAGAAGCGCCCTGACCAATCTGACGCCATCGAATGGCTGGCCTATGACAGCCTAGAAAATATAGCCCCTGAGCTCTCTCAAAAAATCGCCAAGGACTGGCAACTAAGCGAAGAAGTTTGCCAATCCTTAAGCACAACGTCGCCTCCCGACTCTCTGTTAAGCAAAACGCTGGAAGATTGCGATATAGCCAGCAGCAGCTGCTTACTGTTCAATCAAGAAGTGATTAGCGAAGAAGCCGCCGCACACTATCTGAGGCAATGGCAGCTTCCCATACAGCTGTTAAGGCAGTTCGCCCCTAGAAAATAATAAGCTAAGCCCAGCCTAAGGGCTTTCCACTAAGCTTGATCTGCTGACCATCTAAGCTCGCCGAATAAGCCAGCACTTCTACGCCAGCATTTTGAGCCTTTAACAAGCTCTCTGCGTATTCCGGATCAATATCGCGGGCGACAGATATTTGCTCTGCAGCACTGTGCTGCACACAAAAAAACAATATGGCTCGTGCTCCAGACTTGGCAATTGTAGCGAGCTCTTCAAGGTGTTCACGGCCACGTTTGGTGACGGCGTCTGGAAATTCAGCCAAGCCATGCTGCCTCATTAAGGTCATGCTTTTTACTTCAATATAACAAGGCCTAGAGTCATCTTTTGATTCTTCCAGCAGGAAATCTAATCGTTTGCCGCTCGGCAAGCGTACTTCTCGTCGGCAGCTTTTATAGTGTGCCAAAGGCGCAATAAGCCCGGCTGTCAAAGCCTCCTCCAAGAGCCCATTAGCACGAGCGCTATTTACCCCCACAAGGTGGCCCCACTCATTTTCAGCTATTTCCCATGTATGGGCATATTTGCGCTTTGGATTATCAGAAGTGGAATACCAAACCCTACCGCCCTCCACCATGCAGTTTGTCATCGAACCGGTATTTGGGCAGTGAATGGTTAATTTTTCACCATTCGGGCCGATAACATCGGCTAGAAAGCGTTTGTAACGCCGAATTAACTGCCCCTGGATAAGCGGCGGAGAAAATAACATATAAAAGGCTCTATAGTTTCAAAGCAAGATAGTTTAACGTTGATGCTATGACAGCGGTATCCGTCAAGGTGATACGCGCCAAGAAAACATTGATTAGGCTAAAAATTACTGGCACCTAGGAATGACTTCTGGTAGCTTGCACCGTTCGATTTAGGGACCCTTGAATTAAGGAAAACAGCCCCAACATGCGGGTCTGTAGAAATAAGTAGAGGCGCATAATATGCCCAGCAATAAAAAAGAGGCCGCAGCAGGCTTCACCTTGAGAGGATTCGAGCCTTACCAAGAGAAAAAAGGCGAAGAATACATGAACGATGCTCAAATGGAGCACTTCAAAGGCCTGCTGTTAGCGTGGAAAACCGAACTCATGGAAGAAGTTGACCGCACCATGAGCCATATGAAAGATGAGGCAGCTAATTTTCCTGACCCAGCCGACCGCGCCAGTCAGGAAGAAGAGTTCAGCCTTGAGCTGCGCACTCGTGATCGCGAACGCAAGCTGATTAAAAAGATCGACTCCACCATGGAGCGTATCGAAAATGACGACTATGGCTTTTGTGACGCTTGTGGCGTCGAAATCGGCATTCGTCGTTTAGAAGCTCGTCCAACAGCTACTTTGTGTGTTGACTGTAAAACACTCGACGAGATTAAAGAAAAACAAATCGGCGGCTAATCCCGTTTGGCGCGGCATAAGGCCGCGCCATTTCCCATGTCTACTTCCTATATCGGCCGATTTGCGCCTTCACCTACCGGCCCCTTACATATGGGCTCTTTGCTTGCAGCATTAGCGAGCTTTTTAGATGCACGCTCACAACAGGGCAAATGGCTGATCAGAATTGAAGATCTGGATCCACCAAGAGAACAAGCCGGCGCAACAGACTCAATTTTATCCTCCTTGGAAGCCCACGGCCTTCTGCACGATGACGAAATTTGCTTTCAAAGCCAGCGCCATGAGCGCTATCTTGAAGTTTTGGAACAACTGCTAGAACTTGATGCTATATTCCCCTGTCAATGCTCCCGCCAAGAGCTGGCAGCAAACAGAGGCATTCATAACGGCCGATGCCACGTCGGCGAAGTAAAACTGCAAAGCCCTGGTTGGGCGTGGCGAGCTGCTATCCGAGCAATCAACTTACAGTTTGAGGACGGACTCAAAGGCATCCAAGAGCAAGCTTTAGCTGAGGAGGTTGGCGATTTTGTATTGCTGCGTAAAGACGGCTTATTTGCCTATCAACTCGCGGTCGTCGTCGATGATATAGATTTCAATGTAAGTCATATTGTACGAGGAGAGGACCTGCTCAGTTCAACAGCTCGACAGATTTATCTTTATGAGCTTTTAAATTGCACTGCTGCCAAGTACTTTCATCTACCTTTGATCTTGAATACTCAGGGACAAAAACTCAGCAAGCAAAACCATGCTCCAGCAATTCAATCTAGCCAAGCATCCGAGAATATTTATCACTGTTTACAATTACTAGGCCAAAATCCAAAGGCAGAGCTCAAGGGCGCCCCATGCAAAGAATTAATACAGTGGGGTATTGATAATTGGAACTTAGAAAATATCCCGGGCAAACTGCCAGAGCCGGCGAGTTAAACTGATGATTGCGATATTGCTAATACGTTTAAAAAAAGCAGGGCTTCCCGTAATATCCAGTAAATGTCTAAAGCGAAAACAGTCATAAGCTGCAATTAAGAGACGAGCACGAACAATATGAACAACCAACAAACATTGATCGCCGTGCTCATCATCGCCTATGTCTTTTCGCCCACCCTGCTAAATTGGATGATCAACCCAGAAGGGAGCTGGTTGAGGCCCTACATCATTTGGTTTTTTATGATTATCGCGGCAATTTTTGTTTACCAACCATGGCGTAAAGACGATCAATCATGACTCTGTCAGAAACTTTGGTAATAGCAGCTACCACAGCATATTTGCTTTCTTTTTTAGCCATTCTATTAGTCGCGGGAAAATTTCGCTGGCTACGACGCTTAAGCCAGCACCCTGCAACCCAAACTTTAGCTCTAGGCGTTTTCGCCAGCGCTTGGAGCCTCTATGGCTCAAGCCAATTAGCCTTAGAGTATGGTTATGGTGCTTTTGCTTACTACCTAGGAACCGGAACCTTATTTCTCTTTGCGCCCTTGGCTTTGGCTCCACTAGCTGAATTATGTAGACGCTATCAATTGCAGTCGCTGGCCGATCTATTGGTCTTTAGGTATCACAGTAATAGCGCTGGACAACTCGCCACCCTCTTCCTCGCACTTGCATTAATGCCCTTGCTGGCAGCGCAATTGCAAAGTCTCTCTTTGAGCTATGAACTCATCACCCATGGCAATCATTACGCCGAAGATAGCATTCACAGTAACGATTTCGCTACTTTAGGTTTTGCTGTCTTAGTACTCATCATTAGCCTGATTGCCGCTAGCAAACAACATTATTCTCGACTACCTCTGGTACTGGCCGCCGACACTATTGTTAAAATTTTTGCCTTTAATGCTATCGGCCTGCTGGCGATTTTTGCTGTATTTGGCGGCTTTGATCAGCTTGACAATTGGCTATTAGAGCACCCGGAAAACGTTAACCTTCTGTATTCGCCGTTACGAGAAACATCATCTCACACCCTGCTACTTGTATTTATTGCCAGCTCCCTGATCACCCCCAATCTATTTCATAGCGCCGTTATTCAGCAGCCAAGAAGTAATATTAGAAGAATTCTGCCCTGGGCCTTCCCTACACTCTTGTTACTTTTTGCTTTCCCTATCTTCCCTGTACTTTGGGCCGGCTTTGAGAGAGGCGTACTAACTCAACCAGAATTTTTTGCTTTAGGGCTTCCGATCTCTATGGAGCGACCAGCCTGGACGCTCATTATGTTTATCGCTGGCGCATCGGCATCGGCAACAGCTCTGATCACGATATTGATTAGCCTTAGCACCATGGTCGTCAATCACTGCTTATTACCAATGACTGGAATCCGCCGTGGTAGTGGGCTCAGCAAGCAATTAAAAAGGCTACAGCAAATCGCTATTTGCTGTTTAATGATAATTACCCTTGGACTTTATAGTTTGTGGCAAGGCCAACACAGTTTAACCGAGCTTGCCTTGTTGAGCTTTATTGCAGGAGCACAGTTTGTACCCGGCTTAATTGCCATTAGTTATTGGCCCAGTGGCAATCGCCAAGGGTTTTTAGCGGGGTTGAGTGCGGGGGCTGCGATTTGGCTTTTAGGCTTGGCCATACCCACACTATTTAATATTAAGAGTATTAATTTAGGCTACGGCCCACACCTTCAACTGGGCTTAGAACACTGGGATACAGTGGCGCTCTTATCACTTACCATCAACAGCCTGATTTTTGCTTGGGTATCCTATCGCAGCCAAGCGACAGCAGAAGAAGTTTATAGCGCAGAGCTTTGTGCAGAGAACGAGCTGAGCCAACCTAAACGCAGCAGTTTAGACGTTTTTTCTGTCAGCGATGTTGAGCGGCGCTTAAGCTCCGCGCTTGGCAATCAACCAAGCCGTGAAGCTATCAGCAAAGCCTTGAGCCAACTCAAACTGGATGAAAATGAACGACGTCCATACGCACTCCGGCGATTGCGCGATCAACTTGAAGCGAACCTGAGCGGAATTTTGGGCGTTAATATGGCTCAAGAAATTATCAGCAAATATATCCCGCTGCGAAAACACAAAGGCTCATCTACCGATGTTACCTTTATGGAAGAGAGACTGGAACAGAATCAAAACAAACTGGTGGGCCTCCCTGCTGAGCTAAATAATCTGCGCCTTTATCACCGTCAAACTCTGCAAGAGCTTCCTATGGCCGTTTGCTCCATTGGTCAAGATTTAGAGATCGTACTTTGGAACAAAGCGATGGGGTATTTAACACGTCTAGCTGGGGACAAAATTAGCGGCTCACACTTAAACGAACTGCCGCCGCCGTGGGGGCCGATTATTAGAAACTTTTACCATAGCGGAGAAACTCATTGGGCTAATCAAGAAGTAGAAATTGATGGTCAGCCTCATTGGATCAGCTTGCATGTGGCAAAAGTTCAAACACCTATGGAAGGCCGCGCCCAAGGCACCGTTATACTGCTGGAAGATGTTACCGAAACCCACCGACTTGAACAGGAGCTTATGCATAATGAGCGCCTTGCATCGGTTGGTCGTCTGGCAGCAGGTGTCGCCCACGAAATTGGCAACCCAGTCACAGGCATTGCCTGTTTAGCACAAAACCTACGCTATGAGACAGAACCTGAAGACACCCAAGAAACGGTTTCACAGATTCTTTCGCAAACTGACCGTATTACCCGAATAGTTCAGTCACTGGTTAACTTCTCTCATACCGGACAAAGTGATCAAAGCCAACTTCAAAGCATTCAAATTCGTGAGTGTGTTGCCGAGGCTATCCACCTTCTGGAATTACACCCAGAGAAGCAAGAATTGCAGTTCATCAATAAGGTATCCGAGCAACATCAGATACTGGGTGACAGCCAACGTTTGATTCAAGTGTTTATCAACCTGCTTAGTAATGCTAGAGACGCAAGCCCTGCAGGTGCCGAAGTTACAGTAGAGGCAGAACCAAGCAAAGAGCAGTTGATACTGAGGGTAACGGATCAAGGCCCAGGTGTACCCGAGGCGATAATGGAGCGCATACTAGAGCCATTTTTCACTACCAAAGACCCTGGAGAAGGCACCGGCCTAGGTCTCGCAATGGTTTATAGCATTATGGAAGAACATTCTGGAAGCGTCGAAATACGCAATCTAGGCCCTAAAGAGAACCCCTCAGGCGCGCAATTCATCTTAAAATTCCCCCTTAAGCCTTGAAACTGTGTGCCATGGAGGTAACACTATGCCTCCCCCGAAAAAGTAACAGTAACACTGATCAATTGGTGAGCAGCTAAGCTATGAGCAACATTTTGATTGTGGAAGATGAAGCCATTATCCGGACCGCCTTGCGCAAGCTATTAGAGCGCCACAAATATACCGTGAGTGAAGCCAGCTCGGTTAAAGAAGCTACCACCAAGTATAAACTCGCCAATTTTGAATTGATTATTAGTGATTTACGCCTGCCTGGCGGGCCAGGGACTGACCTCATTCAGCTAGCCGGTGATATCCCAGTATTGATTATGACCAGCTATGCCAGCTTACGCTCCGCTGTAGACTCTATGCGGATGGGTGCCGTTGATTATATCGCCAAGCCATTTGACCACGATGAAATGCTAGCCTCGGTGCGTCGAGCAATTGGTAAAGCCAATGCTGCCGCCAAGGCCCTCAATCAATCGAAGTCTTCAAGCCAGGCTATTGCCGGCATGATTGGCAGCAGCCAAGTAATGAAAAATCTCTACAACCGCATACACAAAGTTGCTCCGACAGGCGCAACCGTATTGGTACATGGCGAAACCGGTACCGGTAAAGAGCTCGCTGCAAAAGCCATTCACCAAGAGAGTCCTCGCGCCCAGAACCCACTGATCAGCGTAAACTGCGCAGCGATTCCAGAAACCCTGATTGAGTCAGAGCTATTTGGTCACGAAAAAGGCGCTTTTACCGGCGCAGACAGCCACCGTGAAGGGCTTATTGCCGCCGCTGACGGTGGCACTTTGTTTCTTGATGAGATTGGCGAACTCCCCCTTGAAGCTCAAGCGAGGCTGCTACGAGTTCTTCAGGAAGGAGAAGTTCGCCCTATTGGCTCTATCCACTCTCAAAAAGTGGATGTTCGTCTTGTTGCAGCTACCCACCGCGACCTGAGGAAGCTTTCAGATGAAGGGCGCTTTCGTCAAGACTTGTACTTCCGTATCAATGTAGTGCAACTGGATCTACCGCCCTTGCGAGAGCGAGGCAAAGACGTTATTTCATTAGCCGAGCACATGCTCGCACGCTACTGTGAAGCCTTTAAAAAGCCGGCTTTGCGACTAAGTCCTGAAGCTATACAGGCGATAACCACCTACACCTGGCCTGGAAACGTGCGCGAAATGGAAAACGCCATGCAGCGCAGCGTCATATTGTGCGAGGACGACAAAGAGATCTCTCACGACCTTCTTGGGATCGACCTCGATCTTGTTGAGATAGACGATCCAACTGATATTAAAATCATTCAGTCTACCTTAAGACCCCGCAAGCCTACTCAAGAGCCAGCGGAAGACCTTTCACTAGAGGATTACTTCCAGCGCTTTGTTTTAGAGCACCAAGACACAATGAGTGAAACCGAGCTTGCCCGAAAGCTGGGAGTCAGCCGCAAATGCCTATGGGAGCGACGTCAGCGCTTGGGCATTCCACGTAAAAAAACCAATCAAGCAAAATAGCAGACCTCTCAAGCCAATCTCAGCGCTACCTACAACTTAAGTGCCAAGCCCACGAAGGGCTGGCATACGATTGACCAAAAAGTTCCCCATCTTGACCCAAAGTGTTACCCATCTAAGCCACGACGTAACATTCTGCGAGATTTTCGGTAACGAATTTGAGTAGCAAATAATCTACTTTTTTCAAGAAATTTTTATAAGTTATTGTTTTTAAAAGAATTTCAAAAACTGGCACGCTAAATGCTTTTATAGTCGCCAAATAATAACAACAAATAATAAAAATAAATCAACAGACACAATAATAATAACGATACTTAATATGCATGGTTAATGCATAGTGATTACAGTAGTGAATATATTGATACTGCTGACCTCTAAAAATAAGCACAACAACAAAAAATAACAATAACAAGCGTAAAACTGACTGACTGCACTGGACAGGGTTTGCCAGAAAAGCAAGTTGCTAATGGGGGCAAGGACTAGCCCCGCTAATAACAATAACGAGGTATTCGTTAGTACAAGTTACCACCTTGCTTGAACGGGAAGCTTTATGCTTCCCGTTTTGCTATCTACGATATAAGCATTTCTAGTTTGCTACCTTTATTCCCTTAAATGGGCCTATTCGAATAACCGTGTTACACTTTGCCCCATTCTAAAAACGCAATACCTAGCCTGCCCTAAAGAGCGGCCTTTATTGCCTTATTGAGCCGAGAATCAGGCCCTGTCCTAATAATATGTTTACACGCGTTATCCGTTCTATTAATAGCTTGTTTAAGTCTTCTAGCCAGTATGAATACCCGCAAGAAGCTAAGATTATCCCTCGTGATCAGCACAGTATTTCACGCAAGCGCATTAGCCGCAGCGCCATCAAAGTGATGAAGGTGCTCAATGAAGCAGGCTTCGAAGCTTATCTGGTTGGCGGAGGTGTGCGCGACACCTTATTAGGAGGCAACCCTAAGGATTTTGATGTTGCCACCAATGCGACTCCCGAGCAGGTGCGCAAGCTGTTTAGAAGCGCCCGGATAATTGGCCGCAGGTTCCGCATCGTTCATGTACGCTTTGGCCGAGAAATCATTGAGGTCACTACTTTTAGAGCCAATCACGACAGCGCCTCTAACAGCGCCGAATCTCGCCAATCCAAAGAAGGCATGCTGTTACGGGACAATGTTTTCGGTGATCTGCGCTCAGACGCCTTGCGCCGCGACTTTACCGTGAATGCACTCTACTACTCTTTAGATGGCTTTAGCATCCACGACTACACCAATGGCGTTAGCGATCTCGACAATAAGCTGATTCGCATGATTGGCGACCCTAAAACCCGTTACCAGGAAGACCCCGTACGCTTGCTGCGTGCAGCTAGGTTTGCTGCCAAGCTGGGTTTTGATATCGAGCCGAATACCGCCGCCCCCATTAAGCAAATGGCGCCCCTATTAGAGAATATTTCTTCTGCCCGCCTATTTGATGAATGCCTAAAACTATTCTTAGGCGGCAAAGCCCAAGCTACACTGGATAAGCTAAGAGAATATGAACTACTAGCGCCCCTGTTTCCCGCTACTGCTGCTAGACTGGATCGTGACGAGGGCTTCGATCAAGCCCTGTTAAAACTGGTGATGCAAAACACCGACCGTAGACTTGCCAATGAGCAAAGAGTTACTCCTGCCTTTATTCTTGCGGCTTTACTTTGGGGGCCTTTGCAAGATGCTCTTGCACAGCAGGACCCTAAAAATCCACCTGCAATGCGGATGCATAAGGCTGCTCAAAAAGTCATCGATGCACAATTAAAGCATACTGCAATTCCCAAGCGCTTCTTGATTACCATGCGAGAGATCTGGGATTTACAAGGCCGCCTACCTTTACGTGCAGGGAAACGAGCAGTCCGCCTAATGGAACATCAACGCTTCCGTGCAGCCTATGACTTTCTACTATTGAGAGAAAACGCCGGAGAAGACTGTCAAGGTTTGGGTAAGTGGTGGACTGAGTTCCAAGATGCTGATGAGGCTAGGCAAGAAGAGATGCTTGCAACTCTTCCTAAAGGGAAGCGACCACGCCGAAAAAGACGTAAGCCTGCTAATAAAGAAGCCTCCTCATGACAGAGGCTTTTATTGGCCTAGGTGCAAATCAGGGCGATGTGCTGACTACCCTGAAGAGTGCCTTAGAGCTCATAGACGCTCATCCACAATGCCAACTACTTGCTTGCTCGAGTTTTTATCGCAGCAAGGCATTGACCTTAGATGACGAGCCTCAAGATGACTACCTTAATGCCGCATGCAAAATAGAAACCCAACTTGAGGCCATTCAATTATTAGATTTTTTGCAATCTATTGAGGACAAGCTCGGGCGAGTTCGCCAAAAACGTTGGGGCGCGAGGACCATTGATTTAGATATATTGCTATTTGGCCAACAGCAAATCAACAGCTCAAGACTGGCCGTGCCCCACCCCCAAATAAGCAATAGAAATTTTGTCATGCAACCACTTTTAGAGCTGGATGAAGATTTAGAGATTCCTACAATGGATTCTTTAAAAATATCTGCAAAGGCTTTAGGCTGGGAAGGCTTAGAGCGTCTGCCAGAGGAAGCACAATGAGTCATAATGAGAGCTTATCGCGTCGTCTGATCGCGGTTGAAGGGCCAATAGGGGTAGGAAAAACCGCTTTTGCCAGCAAGCTGGCTCAACATATCGGCGCCAGCACTTTATTGGACAATACTCAGAGCAACCCATTTCTAACTCGCTTCTACAACGACCCCAAGTCACTTGCACTGCAGACTCAACTGTTCTTTTTATTTGAACGTATTAGACAACTTGAAGGCCTGCAACAAAATGACCTTTTTGCCGGAAATACTGTCTGCGACTTCTTAATTGATAAAGACCAGCTATTCGCACATGTCGTACTCGACGAAGACGAATTAAAGATTTACCAGCAGGTGTTTAGCCACTTAAAATTCAAAGCCCCTAGCGCCGATTTAGTCGTTGTCTTGCAAGCACCTGCCGAAGTTTTAATGGAGCGTATTAATCAGCGCGCCGTTGAGCAAGAGCAAAGTATCAGCTTAGAATATTTACAGCGTCTAAATGAGGCCTATACCCAGTTTTTCCATCACTACCAGTCATCTCCCCTATTACTCGTAAATGCCAGCGAGATTGACCCGGTCAACAATGAAGAGCACTTTTTAGAGCTGCTTGAGTACATGCAAAACATTCACTCAGGCCGTCATTACTACAACCCCAACCCTGCGATTTAATTCACTGCTAAGGAGTCAATTATGCCTTACGCCAGCCCACAAGCCGAAAGCAAACTTACCAAGGCTGTAACGACAAGCACGCTGCGCAAAATGAAAGCTGAGGGTGAAAAGTTTATTACCGTTGCCCTTTACGATGCACCTATGTCTGCGATGGCACAACGCTGTGGTGTTGAGGTTCTACTAGTTGGTGACAGTCTTGGCATGACCGTTCTAGGTTACGACAGCACTGTTCCCGTCACCATGGAGCAAATGATTTATCACGTTGAAGCGGTTAAAAGAGGCAATGACAAATCACTAATTATGGGTGATATGCCCTTTATGACCTACGCCACACCAGAACAAGCCATGATCAATGCAACCCGCATTATGCAAGCGGGCGCTCATATGGTGAAAATCGAAGGCGGTGAATGGCTGGCACCAACCGTAAAAATGCTCGGCGAACGAGGTATTCCAGTTTGCGCGCACTTAGGCCTAACCCCCCAATCCGTGAATAAACTTGGTGGATTTAAGATTCAAGGACGCGACGATAAACAGGCCGAAACTATCCTGCGCGATGCTAAGCTACTCGACGAAGCCGGAGCAGATTTACTGGTTTTAGAGTGTGTTCCCAGCGAGCTTGCCAAGCGCGTCACTGAAGCTGTTTCCATGCCAGTGATCGG
>JAOXRT010000221.1 GCA_025800365.1 Cellvibrionaceae bacterium
CGCTTAAACATAAGCGATTTTTCGATATTGAAGATAACTGGATAGCTGTATAACTACACTACAAGGCCTGTAAACATTAGCCCAAACCATGAATAAAGCCGAACGCCTGCTAAAACTGCTGACCCTTTTACAAAGCCGAAGGCGCGCCATTACCGCGGCCTCTTTGGCCGAAAAACTGAATGTGTCAGAGCGCACGATTTATCGCGATATACAGGCGCTCGAGCTCTCAGGCGTACCCATAAGCGGTGAAGCTGGGGTTGGCTATATGTTGCAGGCGGGCAGCACATTGGCACCGCTTATGTTTAATGAGTCAGAGCTAGAAGCCCTTATTCTGGGCGTGCGTATGGTACAGGCTTGGGGCGATAGCGGGCTGGCCGAATCAGCCGATCAAGCACTGGATAAAATCAAAGCCATCCTGCCCGATCGCCAGCATTATTTGCACAGCATTGCTGAAGAAACCCTGATCGTGCCGGATTTTGAACACGGCAATAGCACCCAATACAGCCAAGAGCTGCGCCAAGCCATCAAGCAACGTGAGAAGCTGGCCATTCACTATCAAGATGAAAAACAAGCCACTAGTGAACGTACCATTTGGCCTCTGGGCTTAGTTTACTGGGGCAAGGTTTGGACGCTAGTAAGCTGGTGTGAACTACGCGACGATTACCGCAGCTTTCGCATCGACAGAATACAAAAGCTGGCCGGCGCCAATGCGCATTTTGAAGCATCTGATGAGATTAGTTTGAAGAATTATTTGTCGCGCTTTAAAGAACATTAATCGCATTTTATTAATAAAAAAATGTTCAAAAAAGCGTCAATAGATTCTTTACTGCTATTAATGCACTTCCTGATCGGGGTACTTCTTTTGCTGACGATAGCGTACGTACATCAAGCCTAAGCAAAGCAAGATTATCGCCAGGTTGGATAACATAAAGATAGTCACTGCGGGTTCATCGAGTATCTTCTGATACTTCCAGGTGTCCGGAATTCTATGTGAATGATAAAAAGGACGTAGCTCCAGAACATGAATGCCACCCATGACTAATAAGCTAAAAAAAATCATAGGGAATTCTTGCAAGCGTTTAAAAAGCTCGGGGATAAAGCCTACCAAGGTGTACAAAAAACAAAGGGGAATATACAGCTCTGCGTACCACCTATAGGTAAACATATAGCTGCTCACCGTAGCCAAAAATAATATGACAACGGTCAAAAATCGAGATTCAGCAAACTCACTATAACCACTACCACCGGGTTGAACCTTACCCCCGTAGCGTCTAATCTCCCAGCCCACAACAACTCCTTAGCGTAACTCCTTCCTTATCGCTGAGTGTATATCAATACTGAGGTTTGAGAAATAAGCTAGTTGTTAGACTTTCGCCTTCCCAACAACAAAGCAAAGCCAATCAAAGCTGCTCCCAAGCCCAAACGGGTTAGCTCTTCTACTGTGCCGCCCTTTGCTTCGGCAAAAATAAACAGCGAAGCAAACATAGCCAGCGGCACTACGGCATTATTAAAGGCCGCCAATATTCCGGTAGTGGTTAAGGTAGCGCCCTTGTTCCACATAAAAAAGCCAAGGCCCGAAGCCACCAAGCCCAAGTAGAGCAGTACTGCCCACTGCTGTGCATTCGCCTCAAGGGGAATTGGTCCCTTGCCAGAGATAAGAGCAGCCGCAAAGGCTGTAAATAGAGCTCCACCCAAATACAGCCAAGCAAAGACTGCACTATGGGCTAGCTCTGGACGAGCCTGCTTCCAATCGCGATAGACCACCTGCCCAAAGGCAAAAGCCAGATTGGCTATTTGTATCAACGCAAAACCCAACCAAATATCGGCACCTTCGGTATTTTGCGCTTTAATCACCGCGGCACCAGCAACCGATAAAGCCGCCGCCAATACATAATCAATAGAAAAATAACGCTTACGCAGACTATCGATAATTACAATATACAGCGGGGTTAATACCGTAAACAGCGCCACCAAATGAGAAGGTAAATAACGAAACGATGACAGCAAGCAGGTATACATCACACCATACTGAATGGCGCCAATGGCAATAAGCTGCCACTTTTCTTGTTTATTAGTTTGCTGCCACTTTAAAAAGGGTAAGAACACCAACAGCGCTAACAATAAACGCACATCCGCCACCTGCAATGGTTCAATACCTTTTAGGGCATTACCAATTAAGCCGAAGGAAAAAGCCCAGATCAGAGAGGTGATAGCAAGATAGTGCATAGAAAAATATCTAAAATCTATTGTTGATAGTTAAAGTACTTTCGCAGCCATGAGCTGAGCCATAGGCAAAGGCCTTAAAAAAGAAACAGAAAAAGCAAAAACGTGAGCTAAAAACAAAAGCTTCGCCTTTAGCTCACGCTATCATCAGCTATATAAACTTACCAACGATAAGTCACGCCAAGCGAATATTGATCGCCACGACCCGGTGTACCCGGCACTTCTTCGAAGGATTCATCCCATAGATTATCCACGGCAAATTTCACCTCTAAGCCTTCCAACTGCTCGGGGAAGTAGCTAGCGGTTAGATGGGTGAAGAAGGCTTCGTCATCGCCATTGCGCAGGGCGTTTTCCTGCTGCTGGCGCCATTCATTATCGATACGCAGCTCGATGCCATCCACTGGGCGCCAAATAGCCGCTAAGGTAAAGCGGTGATCTGGGTAGTTTAAGGCGTAGAAGCTGGCATCCACATCAGCACTGCCATAATCTTCCGATTTATTCAGATGGGTATAACTGGCCACAATATCGGCCGTATCAAAACGTTTGGTCGCGATAAGTTCGATACCCAAAGTTTCAATATCCACCGGATTGGCCGAGCGTGCCGATGTGCGATCGAAGTTAAAAGTCCAATCGGTCAGCTCATTATCCCAACGATAAAACAGCGCCGCATCTAGGCTCCAGCTAAGGCGATCTAGCACCATACCCAGCTCTAGGTTTTTAGTTCTTTCACGGCCAAGGTCATGGTTGCTGCGGAATAAGCCACCGGTTTCGCTACCACCAATAGCGGTATAACCAACCACTTGGCTAGCCTCGGCATAGGATAAATAAAAGGTCTCAGAGCTGGCATCGCTGTGATTAATTAACCAGTGAATATCCGCAATGGCCGAAACTTGGGACTCATCACGATTGGTTTTATCAAAGGCCGCACCCAAACGCAGTTTTAATTGCTGATCATCTTGCAGGGCAATTTCATATTCAGGCAATACACTTAACTTCATATAACGGCGCGAGGTGAAGTTTTGCTCAAGCGTGGTGGAATCGATGGAATCGGCCGTAAACTGCGCCGAGTAATTTAAGGCTAATGCCTCATCCAAACCATGACGCCCCGATACCGCCAATGCTTTCACTGCGGTTTTATGGAAAGCCTGGAAAGCCGTTGGGCGCTCACGCGAGAAAATATAATGATCGCTATTGCGGCGATAATAAGCCGAAACTTCAAAGCTGTTCTGCTGGTCGTTAGCTGTACTGCCATAGCTTTGCTGATGGTTAAACATCAACAATTTGGTTTCTAAGTCTTCAGTTTCGTTTACGCCAAATGGGGTGTACATATTAGGCCAACCAAAGAATTTACTTTGATAACCAAAAAACAAATCGGTTTGGGAATCATCACCCAATAGCTGAACGCGACCCGATGCACGATCATAATCGTGATCGCCGTGCTCGATGCTGCCATCGCTTTCTGAGCGGGAGTATTCCGCTTCTAGCCCCAAGGTCCAATCTTCTGCAGAATCTAGCTCGGTCGTCATGGCGCTGTGTACGCGCTGTACATTTAAGGCATTGTTTCCTGCTGCAGCCGATACGCTGCCACCAGCACGCACTGGTAACCAGGCGTAAGAGATGCTGCCCACGGAGCTGTTTACGCCATACAGGGCGTTATCGGCACCGGTTAAGACATTGGGCTTGCTCAGCATTTCTGGGGCAATGGGAATCTCGGCAAAATAGTGACCGGTTTGCGGGTCGATCAAGGTGGCGCTGCCGATGCGAAAGCCGGTGCTCTCAAAGATGCCGCCACGAATGGTGACATCGGCCTGGGCCTCGGCCATATTGCGCGATTGCAAATCAATGCGCGGATCGTATTCTAAATTGGATATCGGTGAGCTATAGGTGCCCACTGGCTGATTGTTGGCGGTCATTACGCCCTGAACAATCACTTGCTCTAGTTTTGAGTTATCTTGCTTGTTGGCTGCGCTATTGGCTTTTTCAGCGACATTCTGGGCGGCCAAGCTTAGGCTGCTGCTTAGCGCTGCAACACTTAATACGCTGCCATAAAGGGCCGCGTTACGTACAAAAGCTGTCATCCTGCTCTCTTCCTACTTCTCTTTGCTTATGGTTAACCAATGATCATTACTGGGTTAACGGCGCAGGATTGTACATGATTGGCTATGGATGAAGTAGGAAATTTGATAATAATTCGCAAATAGCCTGGTATTGGTGGTATTTATAATGGTTGAAAATTAAACGATAGAGCTTAGCCATTTAGAGATTCCCTCATAGCCGCACCTTGAAAGTGGCCGTACTGTCAATAGACATTCTCAACGACCATTTTTACCAGCAGGCTTAATGGGCAAACGCTTCTATCATTGGGTGCCCTAAGGCTATCGATAAGACAATGT
>JAOXRT010000235.1 GCA_025800365.1 Cellvibrionaceae bacterium
AAAAAAGGTATTGCGCAATTTTAAAAGTGCTCTAAAATGCGCGCCTCTTCCAACGGAGACACAGCAAACAAGCGGTGTTCAAGTGAGAAGATGCGTTAACCACTTATCTTAAAAATTTAAATTAAAATAAAGTGTTGACAACAAAAACGGACGATGTAGAATGCGCGTCCCGGTTGAGACAAGGTCTTAACCCAGAGCGAAAGGCTCTAAACGTTCTTTAACAACTTGTAATTAATTATCTGTGTGGGCACTCGTGAATGAGTAGTAACAACATAGAAGACTTAGTCTTCAACTTGTAACTAACATTGAGTGTCTATTCGAAGATTTATTTGAACAGAATTCAATGAGTAGTTGATTAAACTTTTTAAAGTGAAGAGTTTGATCATGGCTCAGATTGAACGCTGGCGGCAGGCCTAACACATGCAAGTCGAACGGTAACAGAAAGTGCTTGCACTTTGCTGACGAGTGGCGGACGGGTGAGTAATGCTTGGGAATTTGCCTTGAGGTGGGGGACAACAGTTGGAAACGACTGCTAATACCGCATATTGTCTACGGACTAAAGGGGGCTTCGGCTCTCGCCTTTAGAGAAGCCCAAGTGGGATTAGGTAGTTGGTGAGGTAAGGGCTCACCAAGCCGACGATCCCTAGCTGGTCTGAGAGGATGATCAGCCACACTGGAACTGAGACACGGTCCAGACTCCTACGGGAGGCAGCAGTGGGGAATATTGCACAATGGGCGCAAGCCTGATGCAGCCATGCCGCGTGTGTGAAGAAGGCCTTCGGGTTGTAAAGCAC
>JAOXRT010000254.1 GCA_025800365.1 Cellvibrionaceae bacterium
CATAAACTTGACCTTCCTGAGCTAGGGCGTCAATACCAATGAACTTGATATCTTTTTCACGTCCTACAGCTTTTGCCGCCAACCATGCACCGTGTGCGCCTGGATCGTTGTGGGCATAAACTAGGTCGATTTTATCGAAGCGGGAAAGTGCAGATGCCATTTCCTGACGCGCCATAGGCTCAAGCCATTTCATCTCAACTTCAAACACGATGTCCAGATCTGCACCTTTGATGCCTTCGCGGAACCCACTATGGCGATCTTGTCCAGGAGTGGACGTCATCAAACCTTTAAGCTCAACAGCTTTTGATCCTTTAGCAAAGTTATCTTTAATCCATTTACCAGCCGCAAGGCCAATTTTTTTGTTATCAGCAGAAATATAAGTAGTGAACTGGTCACCTAGAACCGCACGGTCAAGTACGATTACCGGAATACCTTTCTGGTAAAGTTTAGCAACAGGTTTTGTCAAAGGCGCCGCTTCTTTTGGTGAGATAATCAAGGCATCAATATCTGCGTTCGTAAATTCCATAACCTGTGACTTCTGCTTAAGAGAATCGTTTTGCGCGTCTTTAAAGATCACTTCGATACCAGCCGCATCTGCCGCTTTTTTGATGTCCGCATTCATCTGAACACGCCAAGGTTCACCAAGGTTGCACTGACT
>JAOXRT010000153.1 GCA_025800365.1 Cellvibrionaceae bacterium
GGCGGCCATCGCAGGCACGATCTGGGCCTACGGATTGTCGTCTTGGCAAATGTTCCTTGAGATCACCAGCAAACAGCAGCTGCACGTTGTGGAAACCTGGGAAAATCTGTTGCTGGCGATGATCCCAAGCGCCTTTATGCAAGGGCGGCTTTGGGGCTGGGAGATCAGCAATGCTTATCTTTTGCATTTTGCCTTTGCCGCAGTCTCCGCCATTTTTCTAGTGCTGCGTTGGCCTCGCGCTCATGAGGGCATTCTGAGTTGGGTGATGTGGCTGGTTCTAGGAACTATGCTCTTGCTGCCTTACAGCTTTAACTATGACGGGATCATGCTGTATTTCGCCTTGGCACTTTGGGGGGTATCCGGCGGGTTCCAGGCTATTCCTCAGACCACCAGAAGTCGCGTTTTTGCTCTGATCTGGTCCTTGCCCTGGATCAGCTTTTTTCTGGCGCAGAGCCTTGCAATCCAGATCACGCCAGCTGTGCTTTTGGCACTTCTAATTTGGTCCCCCTGGAAGGCTGACAAGGTGTAATAACGCCTCTTGCTCGGCCCCAAAAGCTCCGTGTGAAATCGGTGGCCCAATCGCATTTACCATAAAGACGCATTTGAGTGTTTCGCCCGGATCGCCTGAATTAGAAACAGATTCTAAAAGATATAGCGCGTTCAAAGTGACCCAACGAACGCTGTATCCTGTTTTCATTATTGC
>JAOXRT010000281.1 GCA_025800365.1 Cellvibrionaceae bacterium
GGCTATCATCAGATAGCCATGGCAAGGGATTCAGTGGAGAAGACCGCATTCTGCACGAATTTAGGCCAATGGGAATACTTGGTGATGCCCTTTGGGCTATGTAATGCACCAAGTACGTTCCAGCGGCTAATGAATGAAGTATTTAAGCAGGAAATCAATTCATTTGTATTAGTATATTTGGACGACATTTTGATATATAGTCGTTCAATGGAGGAGCACTGGGAACATTTGCAGCATGCACTTGACAAGCTGCGCCGGGCTAGGCTTTATGGGCGTCTCCATAAGTGCGAGTTCCTGAAGGATAAAGTGGACTACCTTGGGTTCGAGGTAGGCCGCGATGGGATTCGCACCTCACCTGAAAAGGTGAGAGCCATTTTGGATTGGCCTCCGCCGCAGTCAGTGCATGATGTCAGATCATTTTTGGGGTTAGCCTCTTATTATCGAAAATTTATAAAAGGTTTCAGTCAGCTAGCAAAACCGATGACGGACTTAACAAGGGATAAAGTTGCATGGAGCTGGGGAGATGCTCAGGAACACAGTTTTATGGCTTTGAAGGTTGCAATAGCTACAGCTCCTATACTGCGTCTGCCGGATTTTGAACGCCAGTTCATTATCACGACAGATGCCAGTGACGTAGCTATCGGGGCAATACTCGAACAAGATTTCGGGTCAGGTCTGCAACCTATCGCATTCTCTAGCCGTAAACTG
>JAOXRT010000286.1 GCA_025800365.1 Cellvibrionaceae bacterium
CCATCTTTGGTTTCCGCACATTCCATGGCTACACCCGGCCCCATAACTTCAGAAAGGCCGTAGATATCAATCGCATCAATGCCTAAGCGCTGCTCTAGCTCTTCTCGCATTGAGCCGGTCCAAGGCTCAGCACCAAAAATACCCAAGCGTAGGTTCAACTTGTGTGGGTCAATACCCTGGCGCTCCATCTCATCGGCAATGTTTAGCATATAGGAAGGAGTAACCATGATGATGTTTGGATTAAAGTCCTGAATCAGCTGAACTTGCTTTTCAGTTTGTCCGCCAGACATTGGAATAACCGTACAGCCCAAACGCTCGGCGCCATAGTGAGCACCTAGGCCACCGGTGAATAAGCCGTAACCATAAGCTACATGCACAAGATCTTTACGGCGGCCACCAGCGGCGCGAATGGAGCGCGCGACGACATTGGCCCAAGTGTCGATATCATTTTGGGTGTAGCCCACTACTGTTGGTTTGCCGGTTGTGCCACTTGAAGCATGCACTCGAACGATATCGTCCATGGGGGTGGCAAACATTCCAAAAGGGTAGTTCTCACGCAAATCTTGTTTGGTGGTAAATGGAAATTTGGCGAGATCGGAAAGCTCTTTCAGCTCGCTTGGGTGAACACCGTGGGCATCGAATGCCTTGCGATAATGGGGGGAATTCTCATAAGCGTGATGCAGGCTTTTCTGCATTCTTTCCAATTGCAAAGCCCGCAGCTCATCAATGCTGGCTTTTTCGATGGATTCAAGTTCATCGCTTATCACTTCTCTGGTCACTGTCTGCCTCCAGGTGCTAGATCCGGAATAATTTTATGGGGAAACTCGTAAATATCGCCTTGAGTTTCGATTTATCGTTGTGACGTTTGGGCGTTTATAATTTTATGTTTATCTTGTTAATCTTATAAGTTATTGATTTACATGCAATATTTTATTCTTAACAACATAATCGCGGGGTGCTCGCCCTGATTTCAATCAAATATAACACGAAAAATCCGTTGTAAGCACTATTTTTGTATCATATACTTTTTTCAACTTTAGTCGATGTGCAAGAGTCGACGTGTAAAGGTCGATGTGTAGAGATTTATCTAAAGTCTTTGCAAAGCAAGATAAAAGCACTGCCAAAATTTTTGGTGGTGCTTTTTAGTAACGGTGTTACAACAGTGTTACTAATATGTATCGCAATCACAGCTAATGCTGGTGATGGCAAAATCGACCCCGCCCAATGTTAATCACAAGTGGCTTGTGATGACTAAACAATAAAAGTGAGGCCTAGATGAGCAAAAAACTGCAGAGTTACGTCAACGGACAATGGCTGGAAGGTCAAGACGATGGAGTTATGGTGTACAACGCCATTAACGGCGATGCCATTGCCAGTGTGAGCAGTAAAGGCGTCGATTTCCAGGCGGCTATTGATTATGGCCGCACTGTGGGTGGCCGCGCACTTCGCGCTATGACATCCCATGAGCGTGCTAATCGCCTAAAGGCTTTGGCTCAGCACTTGATGTCCATTAAAGATAAATTTTACGCCGTATCGGCTTGGACTGGCGCGACTAAAGCAGACAGTTGGGTAGATATTGAAGGTGGTTTGGGTACTTTGTTTACCTATTCCTCATTAGTGCGTCGCGAGATGCCAAATGAAACTTTTTGGTTGGAAGAGGGCGTAGAGCGACTTTCTGCTAATGGTACCTTTTTAGGTCGTCACGTATTGGTGCCCAAAGAAGGTGTGGCAGTTCACATCAATGCCTTTAACTTTCCGTGCTGGGGCTTTTTGGAAAAAATGGCGCCAAGTATTGCTGCCGGTATGCCAGTAATTATTAAACCGGCAACGGCATCTTCTTATTTAACCGAAGTTATGGTTAAAGAAATTGTTGATTCAGGTATTTTGCCAGACGGCGCCATTCAGTTAATTTGTGGTAGCGTTGGTGACACTTTAAATCGCCTAAACGAGCAGGATGTGGTGACCTTCACAGGCTCTGCTTCTACTGGTCAAATGCTTCGCTCGCATCCAAATATTGTGGCCAAATCGATTCCATTTACCATGGAAGCGGACTCCCTAAACTGTTCAATTCTAGGTGCGGGTGTTGAGCCAGGCAGTCCAGAATTTGATTTGTTTATCAAAGAAGTGGCCAAAGAAATGACCACAAAAGCAGGTCAAAAATGTACCGCAATTCGCCGTACTATCGTGCCACGTAGTCGTGTTGAAGCCGTACAAGAAGCCTTAGCTAAGCGTTTGGATGGTATTAAAATTGGTGATCCGGCCGCTGAAGGTGTGCGCATGGGCGCATTGGTTGGTCGCGATCAAATGGCCGATGTTCGTTCTGCTGTAAATAGCTTATGTGAAGCTGCTGAAGTAGTTTACGGCGGTAATGATGATTTTGATGTTGTCGGTGCTGATAAAGACAAAGGCGCCTTCTTCCCAAGTACGGTTTTGTACTGCGATAAGCCTTTAAGCACTGAAGTGCCGCATTCGGTTGAAGCTTTCGGCCCAGTAACCACTATGATGCCTTATGATTCCACCGAAGATGCTATCGAGCTGGCCAAGATGGGTAAAGGTAGTTTGGCAGGTTCCCTGGTTACGGCGGATGATCAAGAAGCTGCAAAAGTTATTCTAAGTACCGCGGCTTACCATGGTCGTATGTTGGTGTTAAACCAAGAATGTGCCAAAGAATCAACGGGCCATGGCTCTCCAATGCCTACCTTAGTACATGGTGGCCCAGGTCGCGCTGGTGGTGGTGAGGAGCTCGGTGGTTTACGCTCGGTAAAACACTATATGCAACGTACTGCGATTCAGGCATCGCCAACTACCATGACGGCGATTACCAAAGAATTTAACCCAGGCTCTGAGCAATTAATTGATAAGGTTCATCCATTCCGTAAGAACTTTAATGAAGTTCGTATCGGTGATACTTTGATTACTCATAAGCGTACAGTTACCGAGGCCGATATTGTTAACTTTGGTTGTATCTCTGGTGACCATTTCTATGCGCACTTTGATGAAACAGCTGTTGCTGATTCGTTGTTTGGTAAGCGAGTAGCACACGGTTACTTTATTATCAGTGCTGCCGCAGGTATGTTTGTTGATCCAGCGCCAGGCCCAGTATTGGCCAACTACGGTTTGGAAAATCTACGCTTCGTAGAGCCTGTTGGTATTGGTGATACCATTCAAACGCGCTTGACTTGTAAGAAAAAAATTAAGAAAGACAAGCGTCCAGATGAAGATAAAGCCAATGGTGTGGTTGTGTGGGATGTGGAAGTTCGCAACCAGCATGACGAGCCAGTAGCGCTTTATAATATTATGACCTTGGTTGAGCGTGAGGAAGACGAATAAGTCTTTCTTGCAGCTGACTGAAAGCTCATTGTGAATTGATTCAGTCGATCATACTGTTCCCGCAGTAACTTCAAGCCGCGCCTAGCGCGGCTTTTTTTGTGGTTTTTTTAAACCACCGGGGTCAGAACCAATAGGTTCTGGCCCCACTTGAAGCTAATAGAGTAAAATTAATAATTGAATATTTAAAAGCCCCGAAACTCGGACTTGAATGAGTAATATGCAGTGATTTAGATAAACCGGCTTCGAGGAGGGTCAGAACCTACAGGGTTCCGACCCTGGTCTAATTCGCGTGGAGATTTATGTAACGTCGGGGTCAGAACCAATAGGTTCTGACCTTTTTAACCCCAGGGTGATTTAGGCTTATTATCAAAGGTTGAAATATATAGCTCTTCAACTTGATCCCTAGCCCACTGTGTTCGGCGCAAAAACTTCAATGATGACTTTACTGAAGGCTCATTCTTAAAGCAGTTGATATTGACCCTCTTCGCCAAGCCATCCCAACCATAGTGCTCTTCCAGCTGCACGACGATCTTTTCTAAGGTAATGCCATGTAAGGGGTTATTGGGTTGTTCCTTGCTCATAGTTATATCGCACTGCGTACAAATGGATCAGCAAGAGTAATGGAATAGGGGGAAATAACAAGCTCTTATAATATTGCTGTCTGAGATATTAGAATCAGACAGAGTACATCAGGCGACTAAGGCAGGCTTTCAGCCACAATAAAGCCCGTTAGAAAGGCAATGATGATATAAACCCATATAACCTGTTCTTTGGATTTTTGCTCTCGAAGGTACAAATCCTTAATTATGGCGTCCTTTGACGCTTGGAACGGCCCCGTTCTATTGAGTACATACTTTTCGCTACCAGCAACCGAGCAAATGTAGTCTTTATTAGATTGGAAAAATTCCCGCAAGCTACTTTGGGGAATGTTGATTTTATTGGATAGGCCAATAACAGTAGCCCCCTTGGGGCTGGTTTCGGCTAGGGCCTCGATCAATTTAATTTTATCGTCAAGATTCATGCTCGGTTCCCGTGTTTAATAGTCTATTGTTTAATAGGCTTTTTAGGTATTACCAATTTGGAATATCTAGAGACTTTGCTTTGGCTCTCATAAATGCTGCCATGATAAAACCGAATAAGCCCCCGGCTATAGCTGCTAAGAACAAAAGGCCAAGTATCCAGTCGCTTTGCCAATATAGAAAGTTCATTAGCAAAGTCCATGGAGGGCCGAATAGAAGCGCAAACAAAAGGAAATTAACAAAAAATCCTGAACTCAGAGGAGGTGTAATATTGATGCCCAATTTAAGTATTAGCCGATGAAGCGGCGGCACCGAGGTGTAAGGGCTAACACCTTGTTTTTTGAGTTCTATGATATAGATATCGATTTTTTCTTGGGTACTTCTCTGCATCCTTTCAGGCCTCTCGCTTAGCCTATTATCCTTTTAAGGCTTCATTAGGGTGGGTGTCCATATGCATGGATCTATTCTTCTCTAGGGTAATCTACTGAATTTGATAGATTTTTCCATCTGCGGCAGCAGTTGGCATTGCCTGTAGATCACAGCTAAACGGCTTATAGATCTAAACGTCTGGCTGCGCTTCAAATTCCAAACGTTTGTCGTTTAACCATTTGCCCATGGCTTCAGGGTCTTGCATAAGCTTGCCCATCTCCCGCATGGCTTCTAAATGTGCCGAGTCTTGCTGTTCATGCATGGCCATGCCATGTTGCTGGCTTAGCTCAGCGATTTCCTCAAAACTATTGGCGCGAAATTCCAAGTCGCAAGCGCCGCCTAGTTGTTTGCAGGTCATGGATTTCATGGTTTGCCTCTTTTATTGAGTGGGGGTAGCCTATCTTGAAAAAGAACTCTAGATCCCAGTTTATACCAGTTATAAAGGTTTGCTAAGGGGTTAATTGATGTCATCAAGCGGGTATTGTTTTGCAATGTTATTGGCCTCAAATGGAATAGCTATTGCTCTAATTGACAAAGCCATAGCAACCATGAAAATAAAAATGCAAATACCCATAATAACCAGATCTGTGAGGGAGGAGAGAATTGACGAGCTTCTTCTGAAGGAGGCATGCCATGCGTTGATATTGTCGATATTTTCAGTAATTACTTCATTTGTTATAGTGAGCACGTAGAAAAACACGAAGCTACCTATTAAAAATTTAGTTGAATTAAGTAGGGGTGTCCAGGGGTGGAGGGGTAAGTTTAATTTGGTAGCAACTAACCCAGAGGTTATTAGGAGGGTTAAGCTGAAGATCCCTAAGCTCAAAGTAATCCCACCAAAGAACGAAGTGTTTAAAAACCAAACCGTTTTTGAAAAGCCATAATATAGCTGGCCGAAAACCTCTATTTTCTCTGCAACTATGATGATGAATCCTGCACAGAAGGCAAATACCATAATTGCGGCAACTGGCAGGAGTTTCCAGTGATCCCTTGCTTCCTTTTTTCTAGCTTCATCTGTGGAGTCCATCTACTCTTTCCTTGAATTGTCTGTATGACGTTATTCTAACTGAGACTCCTCATATGGCTGAGGGAGCAAAGCATTGGATCTAAGTGCTTTTTATAAGGAGCATTATGCCAAAATTGTAAGCCAATGTAATAGCCTTGCAACCACCTTATCTGATTAAGTAAATCGAATCACAACGGAGGTGCAACATGGCGAAGTATCGAATTTTAAGTTTAGACGGTGGCGGTCTGAGAGGTTTGATAACGGCGCGTATTTTACAGCGCTTAAATGATCATTCAGACACTAAAAACTTTTTGGATAAGGTCGATCTGATTGTGGGGACGTCCACGGGCGGTATTTTGGCTTTAGGTTTAGCGAAAGGATTGAGCCCGGAAGATATTTGCCAGCTCTATATCAAGCGGGGCGGCAAAATTTTTGATGACAGCCTTTTGGATAATATTCTCGACCTCGGTAAAGTTATCGGCGCTGAATACTCTACAACAGATCTTAAGCGAGAGCTCAAAAAAGTATTGGGTGCCACTACACTTGGCAAGTTAAAACGAAAAGTCGCCATAACGGCCTTCGATTTAGATAATGGCGCCAAGCAGCGTAAAGACAGACATTGGAAGCCTAAAATTTTCCATAATTTCAAAGGTAAAGGTAATGACTCTAAATTATCGGCCTTAGATGTTGCGCTTTATACCAGTGCTGCGCCGACTTACTTCCCATCAGTGGACGGCTATATCGACGGAGGAGTTTTTGCCAATAACCCCAGTATGGTGGCCATTGCTCAAGCGATCTCTGAGGATAATGTAGCAACGGAGCGGGCTAAACTAGACGATATCGTTTTGCTTTCAGTTGGTACCGGTTATACACCCACTTATATCAAAGGGCAGCGCTTGGATTGGGGCTTAGGGCAGTGGGCAAAACCTCTAGTCGATGTCTTAATGGATGGTGTGAGCGGTATTGCCGACTATCAGTCACGGCAGTTATTGGGTGATCGTTATTTAAGAGTACAGCCAGAGTTACCTGAAAAGCCTGCCATTAAGCTCGATAGCGTAAAACAGATACCCTTGATGGATCAGTTAGCCAGTGATTATTCCATTTCGAAAACGAGCGCTTGGATAAAACAAAACTGGTAAATGCCCTAGGGTCAGAGCTTTTCGGCTCTGACCCTGACTAAAGGTAGGTAGTATAGGAATGGGGTGAAGGTCTAAGAAGGCACAAAACAACCATGAAAGCCAAAGGGAAACTGCTCTTCGGCCCAGGCCATGGCTATCGGTCCCGCTTTGAGCTCGCCGGATCTAAATAGGGCCAATCCACTGCGAGATTTTTGACGATCAGCTAAGCTGTGAATCACGTATTCTTGGCCACTAGCACTATTGATAAACAAGGGCTCTTCAATAGTAAAGCCACTGCCGAAATCATATATCTCGCGCTCTCCGCTTAGCGGGTGATAGCTGATAAGGTAGTCTTGATCGGCTTTATCAGTTGACCCAGTCGGGCGTCCCATACCGATGAGATTTTGAGCGGTAAATGGCGTGGCCTCCCTGAAGTTCGGAAATTCCATAGCTAGCAGGCTGCTTTGTTTTTGCCATTTCCCGTTTTTTAAGTTGATACGATACACACTTAAATCGCTGTTGTATTGGGTCGCCTCTTTGGCAAAGGCTGATTGTGGTCCTAGCCCTAAGCCTTTAGCCATGACATCGGCATTATGGTATTCCGCCATTGAAATAAACAATTCATCACCTTGCTCAAAGGCATTGCCAAAATGGAAAACAAAATTGGCGGGTATCTCGATAGTTTTGAAGACACTTAAGTCATTTTTATCGAGTAGCACGATTTCCGTTTTACCTTTGGCATCAAAGTTAAAGCTATCAAAGTATCGTTTGCCTGGAGTATATAAATGGGCAGTATTCACAAGAATGACAAATCGTTGGCTTAAGGCAAAGGCGTGCATATAGCCTGCTTGGTTCATTGGGATGGCTTTGACTCTTTTCAGCTTCGCCTGTGAGTCAAGCTGGTAAATAATTGTGCGAGCTTGCCCACTGTATATCCAAGAACCAATATTCCACCAATCGCCATTGGCATCACGCAGGGGGTGTGCTGAAAAGGGTAGGTGTTTGAGATCTTCACCCCAATCAACACGCCCGTAGGTCGATAAATTTTCAGGGTCGATTTCATAGGCTGAGCCCGCCTCCCATAAGGCAAATAATTTATCACCCATTTTGCGTACAGAGATATTGGCAGGGTTGGCGCTGTCATTATTGCGTGCAGCTCGAGCATTTGGCGGACTGCTGCCAAGGCCGTGATACAAAAAGCGGTCCGCATCTTCCTCATTCAAAAACTTATCAGTGGCAACCATCTGTGCTTGGTGAAAGACTTTGCCATCTTCCAAGCTGAATTTTTGAATCATGCCATCGCCATCAAATAGATGGCTGTGTTGAAAACCGTTGCGCTCTAGCATAGCTGGGCTATTACGGTAGAGTGAGCCGCGCAAATCAGCCGGCCAATTACCCTCTAGTGTTAAAGCGCGCTTTTCGAAACTCTTGGGTACAGCCTTAAAGGCTCCACCAAAATCAGCTGGCATTGCAGAGCCAGAAGCTAAACTTAGGCCACTCTTCGCTGCCAAGCCACAGGCTGTGCCCGCCGCTAAGGTTTGTAGAAACTCTCTTCGATTACCCATGATGCGCCCCTTATCGTAAATTAATAACTACGGTCTTATCGCCATCTAGCTTGAAGCTGGCTTTATCGAATTTTGCCGGGCCAAAAGCCCCTGCATCATTGGAAAAGCCATATTGCTCACTTGGGATACCTAAGAGGTTACGATCCAATTTACGATTATTGTTTGCATCGTGATACAAGCTGATCGCATATTCGCCTTTGCTGAGCTGGTTAAAGCTAATACTCAAGGTATCGCCCTGTATTTGGTGTTGAACATTGGCAATGGATTTACCATTCATGTTGTTGAAATTCTCTGCATTGTCGTAAAGGCTCAAGTAGGTGACACCCTGCTGCTGTTCGTAACCTTTAATCAGTAAGGTCAGTTGGTGTAGCGATTTATCGTTCTGAATTTGGCTGGCAAAACTTAGAGTCGGGTAAAGTGCCGAAGCGAGTACTGAACTGAGAGTCAGGGCGGTCAGCATAGATTTGCGAAAAGGGTTGCATGGCTTAGTGATTTTCATGTGGCTGTCTCCGTTTGGATATCTCTGTAATTGTCGATGATGCTAGTTTGCGAAAATCTGGCTCTGCAGACAGCTGCCAAAGGTCACTTCTTTTGCTCGGCTAAAACATGACTTTCGTCATTGAGGCTAATTTGTAGCCAATGAGTGAGTGAAGCTATGAATGACTAGAGGTGGAGGGCCCTAAGCGGGACATGTTTTGAAGGGCCGCAGCTATGAAATCACCGTCGGTCAGATGAGTGTAAAGTTAGAGGTGCCCCCTGGATAAACAGTATGCAGATATAAGTGTTGCGGCCGATAAATCTAAGATAAGTAGTTTTCCAAGGCCGGACAATGAATATTAATAGCAGTAATTTCAGTGCAAGCATCACCTCGCTTAGCTCAGCTTTGTCTAAATCAACAGTGGCACCAGAGCCTACGGCTTTATCTTCAGATCAGATAGCTTCGGTGCAGCTCTCCATTGAGTCTTTAAGCGCTGAATTGGAGCGCAACCCAGTGCTGAATCCGGATCTGGATCTCCCCAAATTTGCGGTATTCCAGGGTAATAATTATGGCTTGATCATGCCTGAATCCGAGAAGACGGATCGTATGCAAGCCCAGCTGGACCGCTTATCGAGTTCAGCTGGCAAGGGCTTGGTAGACTCAGGTCTATTGGAGAGTGAGAAGTTTCTGGAGTTTGCCGAAGGGCTTACAGATCAAGAGTTGGCCGATTTTGCCAAGGTATCTACGGCGATTCAAACACCCGGGAAGTTTGAAAACTACCGCTTTGATGGCTCGCCAAAGGATAAGGCCGAAGCCTTTATGAACAACCTAAGCAAGATGGGCAGTGAGCTTAGAAGTGAGGTGCTAGCGAAAGCTGCAGAACTTAGCCATGGTGTGCCGTTAAAGGACAATAGCGCTACCTATAGCGCGAAAGGCTTGCTGGATACTGGCTCCGCTAAGGCCAATGATATCCATAACTTCTTGAATTCCATCAATCAGTTGTCAGGGAACATTGAGGCCCAGGATTCCTTCATGCAAGGCCTGGCTTCTTATCAAGAAGAGCAGCAGAGCAATATATTATCTGTGGCCGCCCATAGCGCTGATCATGCCTTACGATTAATGGACAGTCTGCAGCAATTTGAAAAAGATGCGCAAGATGAGACCCTTGATTATCTGGCACAAGTCATCGCTAAAAAATCATCTTTTGACATTGTGCCTCAAAAAGCGACTGACCCGGAAAACTGGAGTGGCGCGATATTGGGTTACGATAATCACGCGCCGACTGTGGTGGCCGGCTTGGTTGAGGACATCACTAGCCTAAGTGAAAACTACCGCTTTAATAATGAGCAGTGGCAGACAATGATGGGCGAGCTTTCCGGGCTAGATGCCGCTGCCCAGCGATCCTATGTAGCCATTACTAAAACCGGCTTAGATACCTTATTCGATGGCAGTAAAGACAAGCCTCAAGATCTGCAAGCCCAAGGCCACGCGATGGAAACCATCTCGCGTTTGCGAGATAACGCGGTGATTCAGGATATAGTGTTGAAATCTAGGGTTGGAGAAGAGCGAATTTCAGGTGGGCGAAGTTATTTTGCCCACAAAGACCCAGCTGATTCTGAGCGAGACCAACAAGCGATGGTGTCCTTTTTAGTAACGGATGCCTGGTTAAACCGAGAAGATGAAGCTCGCACTAGCCTAATTGCTTCTAAGCTCAACAGCTTAAGTGCAGAGCAGCGGGACGAGCAAGTTGCCAAGATTAATGCGCTTGCTGGCGATAGCGAAAAACCCCTAGCCCTGCAAAGTGATTTGCAAAACCAAGATGATTACAGTGAGTTTTTACAGCGTAGCGATGTAATGCGCTACAGCAACGATATAGCAGCCGTGGCAGCGCTGGATGAATCTCTAGAGGGCGTGCAAAATGAACAGTTCTGGTCATTGGCGCCTATCATGGAGCAATCTGTAGATAGTTTTGTCGCGACCTTAGCTGCCGCTCCTGAGCCCCAGCAAATTATGATCCTAGAATATCTCGACTCCATTCAAAAGCAACAACAGCAGGACGAAGAAAACGGCCTTGAAACTATGAGCAAAGAGCAATTGCAAAGCACCTTAGTGGACTTTGTTGAGCGGTTTGCCAAAGCACAGCCAAATAACTAAAGCGCCGTCAAATAACTAAATGCAATAGCTGCTTCAGACTGCGAACATGACTTTTGACACCTATACACCCCTACATTAGAACTTATAATACGCTCAATTACGCTTTTTACAGCTGATTGTTGGTGCCAAATAAGTTGTCGTTTATGGGGGAATGTCTATGTCTATACCACGCTTGAGCCTAGGGGAATGGGCGCTTATCGCCAGTGGCCTGCTCACCGTCTTGGTCGTAGCGGCGGTAGATTATCAAGTCAATAATCAATGGCAGCTCGATCGGGCGATTGCGTTTTTTGCTTTTATGTTGTGTTTTACTTGGTTCTGCCTAATGGCCGATGTTGAGAGCAGCTTGTTGGCAAAGGGGCTGGTGGCCTTTGAGGTTGTCAGTGCGTTTTATTTGTTCGTGGGTTATGCCTTTGAACCCATTATGGTGCTGTTGGTTGTGAGCGCTGGGCAGATGCCTTATGTAGCTGGGCGATATAACAACCTAATTCTGATTATTCTCAACATTCCTTTCTTTGTTTATTCCCAGTATTTCACCGAATCTCCGTTACATTTGTTGAGTTTGGTCATGTTTATCGGCTTCCAGTTATTTGCTAGCTCTTCCAGCCAAGCGCGAAAAGAAGCCAAGGAAAACAAAGAGCAGCTGGAAGCCACTAACTTAAAACTACATGCTACTCAGGCTTTATTGGCTCAGCAAAGTCAGCAGCAAGAACGTATGCGTATCGCTAGAGATTTGCACGACAGTATTGGGCATCGTCTTACCGCCCTAAGTTTACAGCTAGAACATGCTAAACATGCCGAGCCTTCGGACTTCCAGCTGTGGCGTGATGAAATCGGTCTGCAGATAAAGGAAACTCTAGGGCAGTTACGTGAGATTGTGAAGGCACGTAGGCAGCAAGAAGCTATTGATTTGGTGGCGGTACTTGATCAGCTACATAAACATTTACCCGAGAATATTGAGTTGAGATATCCAGCTTCACTAGCGCTTGAATCGCCGGAGCTTGGGGAGCAAATGGCTTTTTGTTTGCAGGAAGCCATTAGTAATGCCTTGCGCCATGGTGCTGCTACTCGAATTGAAATTAGCTGTCCTAGCGAACAGCCCTTTCAGTTAAAGGTGAGCGATAATGGCCGATCAATACAGCAGTGGCATGCCGGCAGCGGACTATTGGGGATGCGCGAGCGCCTAAAAGAGTTTGGAGGCTCTGTTGAGCTTAAGCCCAATGGTGATGGTATGGACTTACATCTAATCACAGCAAAAACTTTATAGCGAGTTACAGATGACGATTTCGATAGCGCTAGTGGATGATCAAGCTTTAATCCGCGAGGGCATTAGCCGTTTATTACAGTTGAATCCTCAGTATCATATGAGCTGGGAATCTAGCAACGGTGAAGAAGCCCTGAATATTCTCGAGGAACAGCCAGTAGATATTATTATTAGCGATATTCGAATGCCTAAGATGGATGGTATTGCTTTTGTAAAGTCGCTACGAGAGCAGGGCAATAATACCCCTGTTCTTATGTTGACGACATTTGATGAGCATCAGTTGTTTATTCAGGCTTTACGAGCGGGCGCCAATGGTTTTTTATTAAAAGATGTTAGCCTAGAAAAACTGCACAGTGCAGTAGAAACTGTCGCTGCAGGTGGCTTTTTGGCTGAGCCAGAATTGTTACAAAATGAAGCGCTCCAGAGTATAGATGACGAGCAGCTAAGTCGTCCTTTGTTGATGGAGCAGCTGAGTGAAAAAGAGTTGCAAATTTTACGTTACATCGCTGCCGGATTCAGTAATAAAGAGATCGCAGCAGCTGTTTTCTTGTCCGAGGGAACGGTAAAAAATCATATATCCGCTATTCTGCAGAAAATGGATGCTAGGGATAGGACCCAAGCCGTGGTGAAGGCACTTCGCTGGAAGCTCTTAGACTAGGCAAACAACAGCCATCTATTGATATTAGTGCGCCTATAAGCCATATCCATATTCGCCCAAGCTATTATTCGGGTAACTTCTCAAGCCTTGTCTATACTGCTAACAATAATAAATGTATTTGGAAAAATGTTTGCATAATCAACTAGGTAATTGATTATGCAAACTACCATGCAGTATCCGCAAGGAGAAGTTTATTGATGAACGGCGGTAGTTTACACAGTGCGACAAAGAAGTTTTTTAGCCGGGGGGACCGCAATAGTGTGGCCTGGCGATTACTGTTGTATGTACTTTTGGTAAGTAGCCTATTTGCTTGTGTGCAGACTGGAATTCAAATTTACTTGGATTATCGTTCTGGCATAAATCACATCGAAACTCAATTTCAGCAGATAGATAGCAGTTATCGCTCTAGTTTAGCCAGGAGCATATGGGAGGTTGACCGTGGTCAAGTCAAGAGTATTGCTAGCGGTTTAAATTCTTTGCCCGGTGTCGAGCTTGTAGTAGTCGACGAGTTTATCGGTGAAGTTGATAAGACCCAATGTGAAGGCGGAGAGTTTAGTGAGTTGGCTAGAGTTGCTGCTGGCCAGTCGGCTGATTTTATAGAGAGGGTGTTTTTAATCCACAAAGGCGGAAACGCCAATGATAGCTGTATCGGCAGGTTAATGGTTCGTGTCTCTCTGTCACCACTTTATATCGACTTGACCAATAAATTCCTATTTATATTGGCGTTTCAAATGATTAAAACGCTTTCTGTCTCAATTTTTATATTGGCAATATTCCATTATTTGGTTGCAAGACATTTGAATAAAATGGTTGAGTTTGCAAATGCTATGGACAGTAACCCTGGAGGGGAGCGGTTGCGGCTTGATGGCGTAGACAAAGCTGATGATGAGTTGACAACGCTTGCGAGTGCCTTAAACAAAGCCAAAGAAAATATGCATAATCTAGTTGAGTCTCGAACGGCTCAATCTTTGTTGACCCACGAACTGCAAAGCCGCAAAGAGAAAGAAAAACTCGAGAGTCAGCATCGAGAACAAATGCAGAAGAAAAATGAAGCGCTCGCTGAAGCCAATGAAGAGCTTTTAGCGACTGTAGAGCAGCTAGGGTCGACCCAGGAACAATTGGTTCGCTCAGAAAGGATGGCCTCCATCGGCAATATGGTAAGAGGTGTTGCTCATGAGCTAAATACCCCGATAGGAGTGGCTGCTACAGGCGCTAGTCTTATACAAAGTAAGGTCGTGCACCTCAAGAGTCGATACCAGGCTGGAAGTTTAACCTCTAATGATCTTGAAGCAGGCCTGGGATCGACCGAAGATTCTGCGGATGTTGTTGTTAATGCCCTAGGTAGGGCGGGTAAGCTTATTAGAAGCTTTAAAGCTGTGTCTGTGGATGAGCAAGATGATCAGCGAACGGTATTTGATATTGTCGAACATATCGAAACGGTAATGGGGTCTCAAGCGCAAGAACTGAACGAGTATAATATTGAATTTAAAGTTATTGGTGTTGAGGCTCTTGAAATTAATAGCTTTCCGTCGGCTATGTATCAAGTGTTGACCCAGTTGGTTAGAAATTCTATTGCTCATGCTTTTAGTGGTGATAGGGAAAACTATATAGAATTCCAAATCCAACAGTCGGGAGCAGATCTGCTACTCCACTACCGAGATAATGGTAGAGGGCTCTCGCCGGATGAAAAACAAAATATTTTCGATCCTTTTTTTACAACCTCCTCTGACAGTGAGCGAACAGGATTGGGCATGAATATTGTTTATAATCTGATACGGGATAGGTTCAATGGCACTATTAATGTCATTAGTGAGCCTGGTAAAGGCGTAGATTTTCAGCTTCGCTTTTGTGAGGTCTTGGCTGATGAAATTAGCGAAGCTTAGTTATTGTCTACTACCTATCTTGCTGGCACTTTCTTTAGAGGTATCACCTGCTAGTACTGAGCAAAGACTTTTTTACAGTGTAGCTCAGCTCTCAGTGGGGGATGAAGAGAAAACCAATGTAAGCGTGATGCTTGCAGAGATGGTAAAAGAGATTGGCGGTACAAAGGGCCATGGCGAATATGATTATGGGGTTTTTCCTTTCCCTCGCTCTTTATCTAACCTGGCCTTTGCCAGGGCTGATATCCATTTACCTGTTGTAGTGAATAAGGCCGGCGCCGCTGAGTTGGCTAAGCGTGGTTATGCCTATATACCTGAGCCTTTTGGCGAAGTGTCTTTTTCAATTGCCTATCGCAAGGGCGATTTAAAAATGCAAGCGTGGCGAGAGGCAAACTTCGCCGAGCAACAACAAGGTGACCTAAGCTTGATCAGCGATTCTTCCCAAGAATGGTTTTTCTCTTACTTCAGCAATATTGAATTTTCGAGTTGTCGGGCTTGCGCATTGGAAATGGTTGCTCGGGGTAGAGTAGGCGGGTTCTTATTTGCGACTTTAGAGCTTGATATTTTAGTCAGTAATAGTGACTACGATAATATCGTTATAGAGCCGCTTGATACTTTTCCAATGTCTATGATTTATCGAATGGATAACACTAAGAATGTAGAGCAGCGGGTAACAAGGGCCTTACGCGACTTAAAACAAGATGGCCGGATAAAAGCCATAACTAAGAAATTCATCGATTTTCATCAGCAGCCCAAAGGGCCGCTGATGAATAGCTCGCTGAGTAACTAGGCTTCATAGCCAAATGGGTCGTCAACAGAATAGCTTGGCTCGGTAAACCAAACAGGCCCGTCTTCGCCCATGTAGAAATGATCCTCTAAGCGCACACCAAATTCACCAGGCAGCACTAACATCGGCTCATTGGAGAAAACCATACCCGGAGCTAAAGGAGTTTTATCCCCGCGAACTAAGTAAGGGCCTTCGTGAATATCGATACCGCAACCATGCCCGGTGCGGTGAGGTAGACCCGGCAATTCATAGTCTGGGCCAAAGCCCGCTGCATCTAGGACTTCACGCGCAGCGTAATCGGCTACTTCACAGGCCTGCCCTAGCTGGGCGGCGGCAAATGCGGCGGCTTGTGCATCTTTTTCAACCTGCCAAGCCTGACGCTGACGATCAGTGGCTTCACCATAAGCGTAACTGCGGGTGATATCGGAGTTATAACCTTCGACAAGGCATCCTGTATCGATCAGCACCCAGTCGTTCTCTTGTAAAATTTGAGGATCTTTTACGCCATGGGGAAAGCTGCTGGCAAGGCCAAACAATACGATGCAGAAGGAGGAGCCGCTGGCGCCTACACGTTTATGGGCTTCATTAATAAACTGCGTGACCTCAGTAGTACTAATGCCAGGGCGCAAGATCTTAGCCGCCGCTTTGTGCACTTCCAGTGTCATATCTTTCGCTCGCTGCATCAAAGCCAGTTCGGCTTTTGACTTTTGAGCGCGGCAGGCTGTGCTAACACTGGCACCGTTTACAATTTCGAGTTGAGGGTTGGCTTTGGCGATAGCGTCTACTTGAAAGAAGCCGGTGGAATCGTCAATACCGAGTTTGCCTGAATCAATACCTGCTTGTTTTAACACCTCGCCCAACAACTGATGGGGGCTTTCATGCTCATGCCAGCCATGAAACGGAGCATCGATCAGCATAAAGTCCCTTAAAGAATTTTCTTCAAAGTGCGGTGCAATATAGTGAAGCTCGCCATTAGCCAGCAGTAGGGCGCCTACCAAACGTTCACTGGCATACCACTTAAGGCCAGTGAAGTAATACAGATTTGTACCAGCATTTAGATAGCAGGCCTCTACACCCTGTGATTGCATGAGTTGGCAGGCACGCTGCTGGCGCTCGATAAATTCTTCTTTACTGATAGACACAATATCTGTCGTCATATTGCTCAGTTTTGCCAGTTCTACTTCGGGGCTCGAGCCACCTACGCCTATGGTCATGCTAATCTCCATGAGTATTTTTAGTTTAGGGCCTTATTATTATGTCTATCGGCAAAAAGGTGTAGCGGTTTTCTGCAGCCCCCTCCAAGTAGAATGCGGAAAAATTCGCTTCGACGGCATAAAATTTGGCTGGCCTAGGGTCTTGTTATGGAGAGGGAGGGAGTTGGAGAGCGGCTATAGTAGGGTAACGGTGAGGCAAGAGTAGGGTAACGGTGGGGTAAGAAAGGGTCTATACAAAGAGCCATCAAAGCTCTTTGTATATTATCTGATCAGTGTCTTATTGCATTGTCATACTGGATTTCACGGTAATTAATAAGGTGCCTGCAAAAATTAATACGACACCACTTATTGCCGCCGTATCAAAACGCTGCTGCCAGATAAAGACCGACGCTATGCAGACTAAGGCGATACCGACTCCAGACCAAATTGCATAGGCTAGCCCAACATTCATGGATTTGAGCACAAATGCAAAAATAAGCCCAGACAAGGAATAAAAGAATATCGAGCCCATGCCATACTCCCATTTCTCCCAGCCATTTGAGGCTTTTAATAACAGTGTGGCGCAAACTTCGGTGATAACGGCGGCGGCTAAGAATAGATAAGTCATTTCTATGCTCAATTTAAGGTCAGGATTAAGGTTAAGGTTTTACAGCCAGCCTTTCTGCTTGGCGATTCTTGCCGCATCAATGCGGTTGCTGGCGTTAAGCTTAGCTATGGCTTCCGACAAATAATTGCGAACGGTACCTTCGGATAAAAATAGCTTTTCTGCGATTTCACTGGTCTTTAAACCTTCTCCGGCTAGGCGTAAGGCTTTGCGCTCCTTATCGCTTAGCGGGTCATTATCGCCAAGTGCACTTAAGGCTAGCTCTGGGTCGATAACGGTTTTACCCTGCATAATCTGTGAGATTGCCGCGAGCAAAGTTTCTGAGGGCGCCTCTTTTAAAATAAAACCACCGACACCCGCCTCGATCGCTCGTCGAATATAACCCGCGCGGGAGAAGGTAGTCATTATAGCCACTCGAATTTTTGGAAATTGCTGACGCAGCTTTTCCGCTAGCTCAAGCCCCGTCATATTGGGCATTTCAATATCGCTCAATACCAAATCAGGTTGCAGCTCTTCAATCATCTTCAAGGCTTGCAGGCCGTCTTCAGCTTGCCCAACCACCTCCAAACCTTCCTCCAGCTGAATTAGGGCGGCGATAGCACCGCGCACCAAGGCTTGATCTTCAACAATTAAAACTTTAGTCATTACTTATCTCTTTTCGAATAATCACAGAAGTGCCTTCCGGGCCTGCGCTAATGCTGTAGTCGGCTGCAATGGCAGAGCAACGCTCTTGCATGCCTAAGGTTCCATTGCCGGGTTTTATCTCGGCGTTTTCGCCGTTGTCCCAGATACTCATATATAGTTCAGCCTGCTCCTGCTTTAGACATAGGCGAGCTTTGTTACCTTTGCTGTGGCGTAAAATATTCGTGCAGGCTTCTTTCAATAGCAGAATAAAAGTGGTTTCGAGCTCGGGGCTTAAGATTGAATCCGCCTTGAGTTGATTGTCACACTCAGCTTCAAATCCGGCACTTGTTAGCCTCTCGCACATTAGTTTGAACTCTGCGCCCAGGCCTGTTTTCTTTAAGCCGGAAACACTTTCGCGGACTTCGCTCAATGTGCTGCGACTTAGCTCTGCCACCTCGCCGATTTCTTTGGCAGCATTATCATGTTGACCAGCCTTTAACAATTTTTCAGCTAGGTCGGCTTTTAGTGCAATACTCGATAAGCTGTGTCCTAGTAGATCGTGCAAGTCACGGCTAATACGTTCACGCTCAGCGATGGTTGCCAATTGTTGAATCTGTTCTTGATCATTCGCTTCGGCGAAGCGGTGCAGTAAATCTTTACGTACGAAAACGGCGTTAATAAAAAGAGCTAGACTCAGAAATATCGCGATCCCCAAAAACATAAAGTCATAGTTGCGCAGCAAAGCGAAAGCAACGATCTCCGCAGCAATCGTCAAAGCAAGTATCCACAAGGCTTTAGGTAATGGGAAATAGTAAGCGGTAAGAAACATCGCAAAGCCGAACAGAGCGTTGCTGCCAGGCGTAAAGCTAGAAACATAAAGGCAGCAAATGATCAGTGCTGCTATGGGGTAGATTGCATTTTTGGAATCGCTCTTTAAGCCCCAAAAATACAAACCGAGAAATACGGCATAGCTAACAAAGATTTTAATCCAGTCCGCTAGCTTCAAATACTCTGCCGACATAATGACAGGTAGGAAATAAAACAAGGAAAATAATAGTGAGATCATATTCCACTTCTGCGCCCGAGGGGCAAAGAGCGAAGGCATATAGTCGTTTTTCATTCTGTTTCCTTGTTTTTGAAGCACATATTTTTAGGCATTGTGTAGACGCTGTAAAGTACCTTATCCGAGATAAGGTACTTGTTCTCTAGAGAGTCGAAATTTTTACTGATGCTTTTCGATCAGCGAGCTGGCCCAGTAGAAGTTTGGCTCGATAGCCACTGCAGCGCGCCAGTCATTCAGTGCTTTATTGCTCTCACCCAGTTCCATTTGTGCAAGGCCGCGCCATACATAAGCTTCTGCAAGACCCCAGTGGTAACCAGAGTCGCTGTCATCAGCATATTGATTGATGGCAGAGCTTAGTGACTTGATGGCTGTGGTCTTACTTCCGCCAAACAAAGTTGGGGTAAAGTAATCGCTCACGCCTGACACTAAATTTACTCTTGGGTTTTCGGGGGCTAGCTCTTTCGCTTTGGCGATGCTTTTGCCAGCCTTAGGGCCGTAATACATACCTTTCATTGGGTTAAAGCCGATCTTGGTGCCGTAGATATGTCCCAATAGAGCCCAAGCTTCTGGGTTTTCAGGCTCTTCTGCCGTTAGACCTTCCATGGTTTCCATGGCTTTGTCTAAGGCGGCGTTAGCGGCTTCGCTGTCAGCTTTTACATTAAAGCTTACCGCAAGGCGATAGTTGGCCAGTGCGCTATCATAACTGTCGCTGCTTTGGCTCAGTTCTTGTAGGCTGACGGTATCGAGGGCGCGAGCTGCGGCTTCGATGTCATTGATGGTAGCTTGGTCCGCTAGGATGCTCATGCTGTTAAGACTAAAGATACCAATAACCGTTGCTAAGATTTGCTTTTTCATAATGATCTCCCGAGGGCTGTTGTTTAATGTGGGATCAGTATGCTCAAGCTCAGCAAAAGTTTTTAGAGAGCTTTGTCAGGAGTTTTGGATGACAAATGTCATAAGATGGAAAATGACTTAAATAGGCGGTGGCTAATTAGTGTCAACAGGCCTCTGAAGGGGGGGGTAAGATGGAGGCACCCTAGTATTGAAGTCGGGGAAGGCAGTGCGAATCTACCCTCCCCATAGCTTTAGCTCGCGGCGCGTAGGCCTTCAGTAGGGTTAAAGCGTTGCTCAGCAACCTGATCAGCGACAAGATTGGTCGGTAAGCCTTGCTCTTGGGCGCGTCCGAAGATCTCTTCTAAAGTGTGCGCAATAGTATCGACGTGGGCTAGCATTTCCTCGCGACTCTTACCCTCACGCTGGTAGGCGATATCAATGATACCGCCGGCATTCAAAACGTAATCCGGAGTGTACAGAATACCTTTTTCTAATAGGGTTTCAGCAACCTGCGCCTGTGCCAGCTGGTTATTGGCGGCGCCAGCGATGACTTTGGCCTGCAGCTCTTGCACGGTATCTTGATTAATGCTGCCGCCTAAAGCGCAGGGGGCAAACACATCGGCTTGCACGCCGTAAATTTCAGTGGGGGCAACCACGGTAGCGCCAAGTTGTTCTGCAGCGCGCTCGCTATTTTGGGCGAAGATGTCGCTAACGATAAGCTCAGCTCCGGCTTCTTTTAGATGTCGAGCCAAATGAAAGCCAACATTCCCAACGCCCTGAATAGCGACTTTTAAGCCAGTCAGATCGCTTTGGCCGAAGCGATGCTTCACGGCGGCCTTCAAGCCCACAAAAGTGCCGTAAGCCGTAGTAGGGGAGGGATCACCACCGTGCTCACCTTCGGGGTTAATCCCGGCAACGTAGTCCGTGCTACGAGAGATGACTTCCATATCGGGTACCGAGGTGCCCGAGTCTTCGGCGGTAATATAGGCACCGGAAAGACCGTTAATATATTCCCCCAATGCTAGCAGCATGGCTTCGCTCTTATCGGCGCGTGGATCGCCAATAATGACGCATTTACCGCCGCCCAATTTTAGACCTGCAACGGCAGACTTATAAGTCATACCCTTAGATAGGCGCAGCACATCGGTGAGTGCATGTTGAAAAGAGGCGTAGGGCCACATACGACATCCGCCCAGCGATGGGCCAAGATTGGTATTGTGGATAGCAACAATGGCTTTTAGGCCGGATTGTGGGTGGTTAAAAAACGCCACCTGCTCATGTTGGTCAAAGTCTGGATGGTCAAAAACAGACATAGTCTCGCCTCATTCTTTCTAATTCGTTGTTCTGATTGATGTCGAGCTTAATGGGCTCGCACAGGCCTCAAATATAGTCCTATCGAGATGTAAAATTTATGCCTTTATTTAGAAAATACGGTATTTGTGTGAATAATAATTACCCTAATTATATTATTCAGGTATAAAATATTCCCTGTTGCTGTGGGCGCGGCTTTAAAAGATACTTCCATATGCAAAAATCTAGATTGCTTGCGGGACCTGCCTTCTTTATAGCTAGGCTTTGGGTAAATTGATAAAAGGGGTAAACGTGGATCTCGATAAAGTTGACCGTAAGATACTCAAGCTTATTCAGCGCGATGCCAGCTTGACGGCCTCAGAAATCGCCGAGCGGGTAAACCTCTCTCAGCCGCCTTGCTGGCGCCGAATAAAAAGGCTTGAAGAGGCCGGTTATATTAGGGCGAGAGTAGGGCTGCTTAATCGACAAATGCTGGGCTTAAACACTGTCATCTATACCGAAGTTAAGCTTACCGCCAATGGCCGACAGGAGTTGCATGCCTTTGAGGAGCGAATTCGAGAAGTGGATGAAGTGACGGAGTGTTATGTGATGCTAGGGCGGGTGGATTTTCTATTGCGCATTGTCACTAAAGATATGGAGCACTACGAGCGTTTGTATCGTGATGTTTTATCCCAACTGCCAGGGGTGCAAGAATTCAACTCTAGTGTGGCGATGAGTGAAATTAAATTGAGCACAGAGCTGCCCTTGGATGCAGTTTAAAGCTTTGGCTTTGAGCCCTTCACTGCTTGCTGGTGGCTTGTGATGGAAGCAAGGCGGCTTTGCAGGCTGCCAACATGCAATTCAAGTTGATGTCCGTCTGGATCTAAAAAGTAAAAGGAATCGCCTTCGCTGCTATTGTCTTGCCACTGTTGGACATTGGCAGCCTGCAATTTCTCTTGCCAACTATCAAAATCTTCTTGGGCTACGTTAAAAGCTAAATGGTTATAGGCTTGCGGCGCAGCCTGGTAGTTTTCCTTTTCTATAAGGCAAAACCATAAATTACCACAGCTTAAGTATGCGCCCTTATCCCAGCGGTGATCGATATCAAACTGCAGTAGGCCATGATAAAAAATAAGGGATTTTTCGAGGCTACTGCAGCTTAAGGTAATATGATTTAAACCGGTGATCATAGTTATGTAGACATAGTTATTTAGGCATAGTTATTTAGTCATTGCCGGCGTATTGCCTTGCAAAATTTGGCTAAACAATTCGCGATCGATATTGGCGCCACTCAATACTAAGCCAATATTTTTATTCTGTTGTTGATCACGTTCTTGCTTGAGAGCAGCGAGCGCAGCAGCGCCAGCACCTTCAGCAACATTATGGCAACATGAAAATAGCTGCCGCTGGGCTGAGGCTATCTCGTCATCACTTACACTGACAATTCGATTGGCACCTTTTTGAATGATATCCATGGCGGCGGCTTGAGGTTCGCGACAGGCCATGCCGTCGGCATAGGTATTGACGCTGTCGGTGCTAATTATTTTTCCTTGTTCGAATGATTGCTTAATGGCATCGGCACCAGTAGAAACCACCCCAACAACTTCGGTATCCAGCTGCAGTAAGTCCCTAATGGTTATGACAGCGCAAATACCTGAGCCCATACCAATGGGGACATAAACCGTATCAAGGGGCTGGCTATTGAACATTTCATAGGCATAGCTGGCCACCCCCAACACCAAATCCCGGTGAAAGGAGGGCACCATATGCCAGGCCCTTTCTTCTGCCATTTGTGCAGCTATCTTTCTGGACTCGTCAAAATCTTTGCCGGCGATCACCAGCTCCGCCCCAAAGGCCTTCATCGCGGCATTTTTCTCAATTGAATTACCCTCAGGCACAACAATCAGAGCTTTTAGCCCCAATTTAGCAGCAGCCATGGCGATCGATTGTCCATGATTACCGCGGGTGGCTGAAGCGACACCTTGGCATTCGGGTAGGCGTTTTAATAGGTTCTCCAGATATACCAAGCCACCTCTAACTTTAAAGGCGCCGGTTGGATTATGGTTTTCATGTTTGAGGAATACTGAGCACCCTAGTTCATCGCTCAACAGTGGCCACTGTCGGCAGGGGCTGGGATTTAAGGTTTGATAAATTTGGGGTAATACCGCTTCTAACTCTGCCAGCTCAAACAGTGGTTGCATCTTAGCCTCATAACAAAATCTCTATTCACAGTACTTGTTGTAGCATGAATAATTTTGCAGGCCAAGTTTTGATCCACTGAGGCCCTAGTTAGAAATTGCTAATAGTGGTTTTGAATTGCTGCAATCACCTTGTTGAGCTCGATTGCGGCCCGATTGTTTGGCTTGGTACATTGCGCCATCTGCTCTTTGGAGCATGGTTTCCAAGTCATAGTGATTGCTGCTATCGACCCATCCAATACTCACCGTATAGGCGATGCAGTGTTTACGATCAATATAATTTTCTTGGGCGACAAGGCGGCAAAGTTCGTTTAAAAACTTTTCACATTGCCCTGAATCCATATTGGGAAGGAGCAATACAAACTCTTCGCCCCCGTAGCGCACAAAGGTGTCAGATTGGCGAGTACGGCTGCCGACGATTTTACAAAAATGTTGCAAGATATGATCACCAACCTGATGACCAAAATTATCATTAATTTTTTTAAAATGATCGATATCCATCAAGGCAAGGCAAACGGAGTTTCCGTGCCTGCGGTGATATTGTAAGTACTGTGGTCCGTATTCAGATAAATACTTGCGATTGTTTATTCGGGTGAGATGGTCCTTCATTGAAAGACTTACGAGTTCTTTATGGTGTTGATTAAAACGAACATTAATCATCACAAAGATTGATGCGATCAACAGAGCATTTAAGCCCAGTAGTATCGGCAATGATCTTGCCAAGCTTTCTTCCCTTTGATGTAGCGCCCTAAGCGTATTGGCTAATCGTTTATTGAGAAGAATCAAAAACTGATCGATAGGCGCCATGATGCTGTGTTTGGCTTCTTTGTATCGCGGACCAAATAACAAGGCTTTGGCTTTTTCTTTATCGCTTGAGGCAAGTGCAAAGGCTTGTTGCTCAATGAGGGCCAGCTTATCTGATTGGCTTTGAGCCAAACTCAGAAGGGCGAATTCTGCTTCGCTATAGGGCATTTGGCTCATTAATTTGCTCAGCGCGACACTTTCTTGGCCGTAATGCAGAGAATTACGTTCACTCTCATTGAGATTCCAGTAGGTGGCGTGATAATCCTGCGGCCGCGGAGCTGTGCCGTCACGAATAGCCAGGACCTGTTCAAATGACTCTAAATATTGCGCTTTACCGGTAACCACATAGTTTTGCGCGAAAAAAGTAAGCTGATCAGAGCTTTGCTGTAGCTCATTGGCGAGAGCCACCATGTCAAAGCGGTTGTTCTCTACCTTGGCAATTTCATGGGTGAGCCGATAAAAATCGTGAATTAGGTAGGCGCTATAGATTAACAGGCCTAAAAGCAGGGCTTGTAAGGCATAGAAGTAGCGATGAAAGCCTGCGGACAGTCTCATATATCTGCCTTTTCCATATTTGTCATTTCTCCTTAAGCTAGCTGCCTAGACAATATCCTTGAATTTGCTAGCGGCCACGAAAAGGGATAGTTGAGTAAACCACTAAGTAAATAGGGCTTTCATGATAAACGGTCAGAATATTGCGAAGTACGATAGTAGGAATTCCCGCTGGGTTAAATCTAGCGCCACCCTAGAGTTGCTGGGGGCCTTGGGGTACAATTCGCGCCTTTCAAATTACCAGTACAGCCCCATAACGGTGGGCCAAATAGGCTGGTGATGCATTAATGAACAGTGATTTAGTGACTCTTTATGGAAATCAACCCCATTATTAACCAGTTAAAAGACCTGCAAACGCGTACCGATACGCTTAGGGGGTATCTTTGACTATGAACATAAGAAAGAGCGCTTAGACGAGGTTGAGCTTCTGCTGGGCGAGCCTGATGTCTGGAATGACCAGGACAAAGCCCAAGAACTTGGTCGTGAACGATCTTCTTTGGAAGCGGTGGTTGAGACCATTGATACCCTTAATGCGGGTATAGCCGATGCCCATGAATTGTTGGAAATGGCTGTCGAAGAGGACGATGAGGATACGGTTGCTGAAGTAGAGTCCGAGATAGAAGGGCTAAATCAGCACCTGGCCAAATTAGAGTTTCGCCGTATGTTCTCCGGCGAGATGGATCCCAATAATGCCTATCTTGATATCCAATCAGGCTCTGGCGGCACCGAGGCTCAGGATTGGGCCGAAATGGTATTGCGCATGTATCTGCGTTGGGGAGAGGCCAAAGGCTTTAAGACTACCTTGGAAGAAGCATCGGCAGGTGATGTAGCCGGTATAAAATCGGCCACCATTCGTTTTGAAGGCGAATATGCCTTTGGTTGGCTACGTACTGAAACCGGTGTTCATCGCTTGGTTCGTAAATCACCCTTTGATTCGGGTAATCGTCGCCATACCTCGTTTTGTTCGGTTTTTGTGTCTCCAGAAATTGATGACAATATCGAAATTGATATCAACCCAGCCGATGTTCGTACCGACACCTACCGTGCATCGGGTGCGGGTGGTCAGCACGTTAACAAAACCGATTCTGCGGTGCGTTTAACCCACGAACCCACTGGTATCGTAGCGGAATGTCAAAGCCAGCGCTCGCAACATAAAAACCGCGATCAAGCTTGGAAGATGCTGCGTGCAAAATTGTACGAGCAGGAAATGCTTAAGCGTAACGAAGAGAAGCAAGCCGCCGAGGATAGCAAAGCTGATATCGGTTGGGGTAGCCAAATTCGTTCTTATGTTTTGGATGATCAGCGCATTAAAGATTTACGCACCAGTGTGCAAACCAGCAATTGCCAATCGGTTTTGGATGGCAATCTGGATCAATTTATTGAAGCCAGCCTGAAAGCTGGACTATAAAATTTTTGAACTAACTACTGACAAGAGCTTTAACCATGAGCGATAACAAGCCACAAGACGAAAACAAATTAGTAGCGGTGCGTCGCGAAAAACTCGCAGCACTACGTGATGCCGAAGGTCCTACCTTTCCAAACGATTTTCGCCCGAAACATAAAGCTCAGGACGTACAAGATAAACACGCTGAAATCAGCAAAGAAGCACTAGAAGAAGACGATATTCAAATTTCGGTGGCTGGCCGAGTGATGGCGATGCGTGGCCCTTGGATTGTGATTCGTGATGTAAGCGGCACTATTCAGTTGTATATCACTAAAGAAGCTCGCCCCTTTGCTAAGAAGCTCGACCTAGGTGATATCGTTGGCTGTGAAGGTAAATTGCACCGCTCGGGTAAAGGCGACCTTTACGTTAACATGGACAGTTATCAGCTGTTGACTAAATCTTTGCGCCCGCTACCTGATAAATACCATGGTCTGGCTGATCAGGAAATGCGTTATCGTCAGCGTTATGTCGATTTAATCGTTAACCCTGAAGTGCGCGATGTTTTCCGTACCCGTTCAAAAGTTATCGAGTTTATTCGTAGCTACTTAAACGGCCAAGATTATATGGAAGTGGAAACGCCAATGTTGCAGGCGATTCCAGGTGGTGCGACAGCGCGTCCCTTCGTTACCCACCACAATGCCTTGGATATCGATATGTATCTTCGTATCGCACCAGAGTTATACCTCAAGCGTTTGGTTGTCGGTGGCTTTGAGCGTGTTTATGAAATTAACCGTAACTTCCGTAATGAAGGCTTGTCGACTCGTCACAACCCTGAGTTCACCATGTTGGAGTTCTACCAGGCCTATGCAGATTACAATGATCTGATGGATCTCACCGAAGATATGTTGCGTAAAATGGCCGATGCGGTGTTGGGCACCACCAAGGTTCGCAATACGGTGAAAAACGCCGAAGGTGAAGTTGAAAGCGAGACCATTTACGATTTCGAAAAACCTTTTGATCGTATTTCTGTATTTGACTCTATCTTGAAGTACAACCCAGATATGGACCCTACAGAACTTGCCGATGAGCAGGGCGCTCGCAAGATTGCTGAAGGCTTGGGCATTCCAATGAAAGATATTTGGGGCTTAGGCAAGGTACAGATCGAGATCTTTGAAAAGACCGTTGAGCACCGCTTGGATAATCCAACTTTTATTACCCAGTATCCAGCTGAGGTTTCACCGCTAGCGCGTCGTAATGATGACAATCCATTTGTTACCGATCGCTTTGAGTTTTTCGTCGGTGGTCGTGAAATCGCTAATGGATTCTCAGAGCTTAATGATGCGGAAGATCAGGCTGAGCGTTTTCAACAGCAAGTTGCCGAAAAAGATGCCGGTGATGATGAAGCCATGCATTACGATGCCGACTATGTTCGCGCATTGGAATATGGTCTGCCGCCAACGGCGGGTGAGGGCATCGGTATCGATCGTTTGGTAATGTTGCTCACGGATTCCCCTTCAATCCGCGACGTCCTACTGTTCCCAGCTATGCGTCCGGAATAACAGGGCTCTACTTGTGAACAATGCTCGTGATATTCAGTTAGAAAGCAGTTGGAAGGAGCTTCTCGCTGAAGAATTTGAGAAGCCCTATATGCAACAGCTGGGCGATTTTTTGCGAGCCGAAAAAGCGGCGGGTAAAACCATTTACCCGCCGGGTCCACTAATGTTTAACGCTCTTAATAGCACTCCTTTTGACAAGGTAAAGGTCGTGGTATTAGGGCAGGACCCATATCATGGCCCAGATCAAGCTCATGGTTTGAGCTTTTCAGTGCCAGCGGGTGTTCGAACCCCTCCCTCCTTATTGAACATTTACAAAGAAATTGAGCGTGATTTAGCATTGCCCATTCCCAACCATGGCTGTTTGCAAAGCTGGGCCGATCAGGGGGTGTTGCTGCTTAACGCTACGCTTTCTGTACAGCAGGCAAATGCTGGTTCCCACCAGAAAAAAGGTTGGGAGCAGTTTACCGACCGCATAGTTGCCTTGTTAAACGAGCAGCGTGAAGGCCTGGTGTTTCTACTTTGGGGTAGCTACGCCCAAAAGAAAGGGCGCATTATTGATGCCAATAGGCACTGCGTGCTCAAATCTGTTCATCCCTCTCCGCTATCAGCCCATCGAGGCTTTTTAGGCTGCGGCCATTTCTCTGCTACCAACCAGTATTTGCAACAGCGAGGGCAAAGCCCCATCAATTGGTCAGTGCCGACAGTCTAAGCTGGTATTAACCCCGATTAGCTTGTGGTTTATTGTTCTTTTTGACGACTTTTTCTTCGAACGCTTAGCTTTTTGTGATATTTCCGTGAGCAATTAAGTTCATGCTTAGGCCTTATAAATAAAACAATTATAGGCCCGTGAGTGAATAGCCATTTAAGTTGGTCGCATTATTGGCGTGGTGGTGCAGGTGAATCTTTGCAGGCTCACCCAGCTAGCCCATTGTACGGTTTTGTCTCCGAGTATTTTCTCAATCGAATCAAATCACAAGAATCTGTGTTGGATATCGCGACGGGTAATGGCGCTCTTTTGCGACGGCTGCCCGCTGAACACGATGGTCTATGTGCTGGGGTTGATTACAGTGATATCTCCCCGCAGTTAGAGTTACGAAACAGGCATAACTTCGCGCGTATGGATGGTTCGAGTCTAGGTTTTACGGACAATAGCTTCGACTGGGTGGTAAGTCAGTTTGGTTTTGAGTATGTAGCGAGGGAGCCGGCATTAGCAGAGCTGTTTCGGGTTTTGCGTAATCAGGCTCAAGTCTTGCTTTTGTGCCACCGAGAGGGCTCTTACCTCTGTGTTCATTCTAAGCAGCAGTTGCTTGAAGCGCAGTTAATAATGGCCAGCCCTTTATTTCTATTAGCTAGACAGTGGCTCACATGTTTTCACTGTGAGCAATTTGAGCGTTGCGAGCTGAAATTATGCATGGATTCCTTATTTGCCCAGATTCGTTTGCCAAAGGAATCGAGTTTATTGTTGGCGCTACTTCATGGCGTAATGCAATGGGTTCGAGACGTTCAATCCGGTCGTTATTCAGAGCGACAAGCCCAACAGATAATTCATCAGTGGGTATTGGAAGTAGAGACAAATATCGAGCGCTTAGAGCATCAACTGAATGTTGCTTTGAGCGCAAAAGATCAGAAGCATTTAAGCGCTGAGTTTAGGCGTGAAGGCTTTAAAGCCAAGACCGTAGCTCTTGGTGAGAAGGGGCGGTCATTGGCTTGGGGAATGTATTTTTCGAGGCAGGGCTAGGCTAACATTGCCATTGCCGCTTCCATTTCGGCGGAAATATCTTCACCTTCAGCATCTTCCATATTGGGGTCTAGGCCCAGGCGCTGAAATGCAGTGACTGTTGCATAGTCGGTGTTGGCAAATGGATGATTGCCGCCCATATGGTTCTGCAACATGGCTACGGTGACAATGTCGGCGTAACTAACTTCATCACTTTCCCGAGTAAAGTCTAAATGCTGGCTAGGCACGTGCACTAATTCTGGTGAGAACTCCCAAGTACTTAAAATCTTATCGCCCAGCTCTGCGCCCAAATCGTAGATAAGCATATCTAGTACAAAGGGGTTGTTTAAAGATTCTGGGTTTTCTTCGGCGTATTTAAAAATCGGTAGGGTGCCGATATTGTGCACTAGGCCAGCGAGGGTTGCTTGGTCTGGCTGCAAGTCAGTGCGAAATTTGCACAGTACATTGCACATGCCAGCAATTTCACTAGAGCGGCTCCAAACTTCGCGGATTCGACGGTCGATTTCCTTAGATTTGGCCTGGAACATTTGTTCCATCGCAAGCCCCATAGCTAAGGAAGCCGTAAATTGCAGGCCTAGGCGTGAGAGGGCCATTTGCAGATTGGTAATTTCCTGGGCGCCACGCATTGTTGGGCTATTGGCCACCTTAATGATTCTAGCGGTAAGCGCTACATCATTGCCGATAACCTTATTTAGATCCATTACACCGGCGTCGGGGTCTTCAGCGACCTCGCGCACTTGCAAAGCTATCTCAGGCAGGCTGGGCAGTACCAATTCGTCATTATCAATGGCGGAAAGAATATCTGTACGGGCTTGGGCCGCTAGTGGATTCATTGCGTCGTCTCGTTTCAAGCTGCATTTAGGCCGCCAACGAGCGACCGGTGTTTAAGTTATAGCATATGGCAGCGGTTCTATCGTGAAATTCCAGGGTCCATCCTCAGACAATGCTAGCTCGGCTTGCTCGTCACCGTCTTTGACAACAGCTAATGCCTCAAGGCCTTGGGGCCCCTTGGCAAAGTTAACCAGTTCACCAACAGCTTTTTTGTCGGCACTGTAAACATTCATGCCGCTCTCTAAGCTGGCAAGCTCTACTTGCGTCTCGGCTGCTTTATCGCCATTTTTCTCGATAAGACGAACCGTGTGGCGCTTAACGTTACCCCGGTACTGCATTCTGGCGATAATTTCCTGGCCGGTATAACAACCTTTCTGGTAGTTGATGCCGTCCAGTTCGTTGAAATTGAGCATCTGTGGAATGATAGCTTCCTCAACCCCAGCTTCAATTTCAGCGATCCCCGCTTGAATATCCAATAACTTCCAATGGGAGTTATCGACCAATGTGGCATCAGACTTTAGCTGTTCAAGCAAATTCTTTATCTTTTCTAGTTCTGCCCAAAGCTCAAAGCGCCCACCGCCAATATCTAGCACTTGCACGCCATCTTTATAGACGCTGTTGCCTTCATCAATGGTTAACCCCCAGGCTGACAGCTGTTGCTCAGCTTGTTCACCAGCTAGGCCTAAACCGATCAGTCCGTCACTGATGCTAAGCTCAACCTTTGAGAAGATCGCATACTTGGCCAGAGCCGCAAGTGCGGAGTCGCTAATACTATGGCGCAGCGTAAGCAGGATATGCTCTTCAGAAAGGGCGCTGGCCCGAAAACTGCTGATCATGCGGCCTTTGTGATTACAGTGGGCACCTAGCCTCCATTGGTTAGGCTTAACGTCATCTAAATTGCAGGTTAGCTGCCCTTGCAAGAACTTTTTGCTGTCTGGGCCTTGCACGGCAATGGCACATTTGTGATCCAAGCTGCAAAGTTGTAGTGGGCTATGATAAGTCTCCGCCTTTTCGCTGCTACTTTGCTTGAGAGGTAAGGCTTGCTTAAGTTCTGACCAGTTGCTCATGGTGATTCCTAATTGATTTAGCCCGATATTGTAAAATATTTTTTAACATCTGTGGTCGCTGTCGCAAGCTTTCAATTATAATTAGCCAAAGCTGAAATTGAGGTAGCTATGGAGAAGAATCGCCTGTTTTGGGGCAGCCGTCGGGGCATGTTAGAGCTAGATCTGGTGCTGCTGCCATTTCTAGAAAATATTTATCCTGGTCTTGAACAAGAAGACAAGGAGCGTTATTGGGCGCTTTTGGAATGTGAAGACCAAGATATGTTTGCTTGGTTTTTGAAGCGCCAAGACCCGGAAGACCCAGAGTTGCTGAAAATTGTGACCATTATTCGCAATAACACCGGTCTGCAAGACTAGGGTTTTGGATCAGCTGCCGCCGCCAAGTAAATCTTCGGGCGGAGCCGTTGAGGCCTTTAGGCTGCCTTTGCAGCCTTCCCGTTTTCTATCATTTTCCTTGTGCAGTCTGCATCTCTTTTTGGCCATTTGCTCCCTGTGGCTTTTCCCTTTAATCAACAAATGGCTTTTCGGATTTATTGTTCTCGTTCTTCTACTCAGTTGTGCGACGTGGCTACTAAAGCACTGGTCAATGTCGGCGTTTCAGCTGTGTTGCTGCTTTCGTGAGCGTGGTGGGCTTGAGTTTACGCTGCAAGCCGTTGACGGGGAGCTTCTGAAGGCGCCTAGCCTAGAGCTAGAGTGGCAGCATTATGAAATGATGATTTGGCGAGCTAAGCTATCTTCTCGTGGACTGTCAAAGCTTTTGCTGGAGCAATCCGGTTCGGTAAAGATCAGTCAATGTTACGGTCGACTGTTGGCTTTGTTACCAAATCATAGAGTAGGATGG
>JAOXRT010000291.1 GCA_025800365.1 Cellvibrionaceae bacterium
AGTACGTAGTTCTGATTCACAAATGCAATTCAATTCTTGCAACTTCTAAACCACTTCGTAGCTCCAAAATATTTTATGCTTGTTGTTGTTGTTGTTGTTGTTGTTGTTTGGGGGCTAGTATGAGGGCCAGCCAGCCACGGCATCCTATACTACAGAGCTAATGCTGTCTTTACGACAGCGTATTTTACTCTATACCCCGGGGGCCTTTTTGGTTCGCTTTACTAGGACTTCTTACCCAGGAAATCCCGACTATAGCCGGTCTTCCGCTATAGTTTGCAACAACGACAACGAGGAAGTACTTTCGTACCGTACGTCCGCTCTATAGGCGCTACGTACTGGATTCCGATACGGCCATCCTCTTCTTGACCTGGCCGGCCAACCAAGCTTACACACAGGGGGTCTGATATGTGAAGTACCCTTTTCACGTTCATGGCCATTGTAGCTTTAGCTACCCTGTAGCGATTCTTAACCCCCCCGAAGCAATGAGCCCCTGTAAGGATCACGTTGCCGAGTGCGCAACGTCGGCTGTCGCTAAGCCGGTTTATTCTCTGCGTACGTTTACATTTGCCAGCGGAACGCTACTTGAGTTTTCGTTGCCAGGGTTCCCATACATGTGCTCTAGAGTAGCCCCAACTGCGATATTCCATCTGCTTTGTACTTATGTACATGTGAGGTTTATACGTTTTCATTACACAGAGGTATGGCCCCCCTGAACCACCGAAATTCCTTCACCACGAATTCGTCGCGCCCGTCCGCCTCCTTCGCACCTGTGGCCAGATGCGCCGTTTTTGCGACGAATTTGCGTGACCAGAAGCCTTGTGTGTAAGCTTTTCAAGACGCTATTGGGTGACTTTCGACAACACGGTCCAGGCCACTGGACCGGAAGCGCAATCACGCCATCTAGCGTTCCTTCCTCGCGCGTGTTCTTTTCGCCGCTTGACGGGCGGCGGCCCGGATCGTCGCTCTAATCGCTGGCCGCTTGAAGGACCGGAAGTGACGTAAGTACGCGCCGCTTCTCGATTAGAGGTAGACCGGTTTTTCGATCACGCTACTCCTTTCTCATATTTAACCTCACGGTTAATAGCCGGCGAGTGTTCCGGTCGACCTATCTCTACCTTCGCGCTACGTACT
>JAOXRT010000293.1 GCA_025800365.1 Cellvibrionaceae bacterium
CGCTAAAACACTATCTAGATACTCAATAATATCGATCGATTCGGTGTACAGCTCGCCATTGTGCACAAGGGCAGGAATTACCAAGTTGGGCTGAATGGCGGAGTAGGCCTCTGTAAATTGCTCCTTCTTTATCAGTGAGACTATTCGGCTATTCCAGCTTCCTTCAGCTGCCACTAGAGTCGCTGCGCTGACATCGTTGAATTTAGTGTCGGGGTTACGCGTTAGGCCTTTTTCCGCAAGAACAAAACGGACTCTTTGTGCACAAGGGGCGATGTCGTAGTGGAATAGATGGATGCCCTGCAATAAAGGGACAATATCACTGTTGTGTTGGCTGATTTTGGGCATTTGGGGCCTCCTGTCTTTAATATTGTAATGATCAGTATAATAATATATGTCAAAATCAAGAATATGTTAATAGTTGGTACAAAAATATGTCTGAGGACGCTAAACGACATCGAGGCAGGCCGCGTAAATTTGACTATGAAGAGGCCCTAACTGGGGCTATGACAACCTTCTGGTGTCGCGGTATTGATGGAACCTCTTACGATGATTTGGTCGATGCTATGGATATGAATCGCCCAAGCATCTATCGCGCCTTTGGCAACAAAGAGGCTATATACAAATTGTCTTTAGAGCTCTTTGGCAAGCAGGTGATAGAACAGGTAAAGGCCCTAAGTGACTCGGAGCGAACACTGAAAGAGGATATCGACCTTTTTCTAGAACAGGGGCTTGATGTTTACTGTGAAGGCGAGCTGCCCAAAGGCTGTTTTATCGCTTGCACCGCGGTTGCCGATTCTATTGTGCACCCCAGTATTAAAGGCGATTTGGTTCAGTTTATTGAGTCAATTGATGAGTGCCTGGAAAACCGCTTTCGCAAGGCGCAGGAACATGGTGAATTAAGTAGCGATGCAAATAGCAAACTAATGGCGGCTTCTGTACAGGGGGTACTGCATACCCTGGCTGTTCGAGCCAGAGCCGGCCAAGATAGAAAGTATCTAAGCGAACTAAAAAGCTTTTACCTCGATCAGTGGTTTTAAAATTAAAATCCGGGGTCAGATCCCTCGGGATCTGACCCCATTCGAAGCCGAGATCTTTATGGGCTCAGGCGACTTTCCAAAAATACCACCCAAAGCCCAATGCTTTCTATAAGCAGTAACTTGGTAAATTATTCCGTGCCATAAATTGGGGTCAGACCCTTTTGGGGTCTGACCCCGGTGTTGTTTATAAGTGCAATAAAGCGGGGTCAGATCCCAGGGGATCTGACCCCAGATCGAAGTCGCGATCTATAAACTCCCCACCACTTTATGAAACAACCCTCTTCGCTGCCCAATACAGACCAGTCCCCAGTTTTTTCTCCAGCCACGATTTAACCTTAAAAACTAGGCGTAACACACGATAGTTACCGACTAAGGTTTCATAAGATGGCCTCGCCGCAATCCTAGCAAACCACTCAGATACCTCTAGATGTAACTCACGAGTTGGATAGGCCATTTCTTCTAAACGAATAACTTTCATGGCCCAAATCGCATCGGCAATCGTTAATGAATCGCCTGTTAAAAACAGTCGCCCATCTTTAAGACGTTTTGTTAGCTCGTCAAAGCCTTGCCCGATAGCACGTAAATGCTCGTCGTAGGTTTCTTGGCTGATCTTGCCCTGATTAAAATCGCGATAAAACTCAGCAAGATTTTCCTCGTCCTGGCCGCGTTTTAATAATGACTCGACCTTATCTTGCTCTTTGGCATTGAGCCTACCTACACCGCCCCAGCGATAAGTGACATGTCTTATCGACCAATGCAGTTTTTTGCCAAGCTCTGTTAGATAGTGGAAATCTTCATAACGTGGATCATCCGCTGAAGGCACTAAGCGCTCGCCCGCTAAAACACTATCTAGATACTCAATAATATCGATCGATTCGGTGTACAGCTCGCCATTGTGCACAAGGGCAGGAATTACCAAGTTGGGCTGAATGGCGGAGTAGGCCTCTGTAAATTGCTCCTTCTTTATCAGTGAGAC
>JAOXRT010000182.1 GCA_025800365.1 Cellvibrionaceae bacterium
TACGATCTTCTTGTAACGCTATGCTACGTCACAATGCAGGTGGTTCGTTTCCAGGCTCTCTCTTAATTAAAGAGAAGCTACTGTCTTAACACAAAACTCCTCATTAATTTTACCCCTAAGAGGTACCAAAATAAAACATAACCTGTCATATTCATAACTTGCAGAGGCTGTCAGGTCGGTTCTACTGCACTCTTTCCCCTTTTGAAGGTTTAGAAAGCATTGTTATAAATCTCTACCTTATTTCTACCCTTAAAGGTACCACGAAAGCTACAACTGAGGACGTTTTGAAACTGAACACCCTAAAAGGTACCAAAACCGCATTTTTAACCCCTAAAAGGTACGGCGAGCACCCCCGTCATTTTTATATGGGAGTCCCCCCCCGGGGTAATTCCCCTAAACTGTCCATAAAACCCCAAAAACGTAAGATCTCTGTTACAATATGTACACAATAGGCCCTTTGGCACATTGTTACAGTTCACGTGACACTTGATTATATGATTTGCGTGACACGTTAGAGTCTCGTGTAGTTCGCCAGACGTATAAGATCACAATAGCTGAGATCACGATAAAAATGATGTTGGAAGAGCCCTTTGCGTGTCTCCTGATAGTGGACGAAATCGCACTTGTTTTAATCTCGTCGTACCTAAGTCCAACACTAAAGTAATATTCAATCCGCTCGTCCCGCTCGACATTATTGTTGGTCAAGCCTAGCCTGCGTAGCTGGCGGGATTGTTCGCATGCGAGGTAAAATTTTGACAGTGCCGAGAGAGAATAGGGGCGGCGAAGTCGCGAGGAGAATGGGAAGGAGCCGCTTTGAATCTCGCGGCTTCGCCGCTCGCTTCTCGCGGCTTTGCCGCGAGAATTGGCGGCTCCGCCGCCATTGCCTCGCGTTGGCCTCGCACGCGCGACATGCGACAATATTCCGCCAGCTACGCAGGCTATGTTGTTGCGCCTGGCCGTGCTTTCCTACGTCGATTAATCGGTCTTACCAGATCGG
>JAOXRT010000185.1 GCA_025800365.1 Cellvibrionaceae bacterium
GCAGCTGGGGATTCCTGCCTAACACCTGAGTACCGAGGCGGTACTGTCGTTTTGAAATTTGAGCAGCAAGACAAATTCATTGCCGCTTTGGAATCAAAAAATATTCAATTTGATCAACGACCAACAGGCGTTCGACTATCGCCACATATATACAATGATCAAAGCGATATTGACTCTGTTTTAGATTGCATGCCTAGCAATTAAAAATTAAGCGATAACTCTCTAGCGGCAATCTTTATAACTGCACTTGTCGCTAGAGGCTCTGATAGAAATTGACGGTTTTAAATTCCTCAAACTCACCCAAATCTGGAAAGGTAATCGAACGGCGCACGGCGATTGCCTCATAGCCTGGCTCATTGAAATTTTTCACACGGGAATCAGCAATAAGAGTGCGAGCAAAGCACTGACGGAACTTCTCTAGTAACGGTTTATTTTCCCAGTCATATAACACGTCAGCTGCCAGCACTAAATCCACTTCCGAGCCGGCTAGGGAAAAGCAATCACGATTAATTTCCAACCGCTTATCATCCGCAAAACCATTGAGCTCACTATTGGCCGCTACAGATAACAGTGCGCCCTCATCCAGATCGCTGGCATAAACCTTTTTGGCGCCCGCCATTAAAGCGGCGATAGCAACAATGCCTGAACCGGTACCAAAATCGACAATCACTTTATCTCGTACTAATTCAGGATCCGCCAAAATCATCGCCGCCATTGCCTGGCCGCTGGCCCAACAAAAAGACCAATAGGCCGGTTCTTCAAACACCGCCGCAATGGTCTCCTCACTTAAACGGGCATCCATTATCTGAGGGTCAACCAACCATAAAGATATCTCTGGCACATCAGGCAATGGCGTTGCCTTTAGTTGGGCGTGGGGCAAAGTCTGCCGAAAGTGGCACAACAAGGCTTCTGGCGCACTTAGAGCATTTGTCATGTTTTGTTCTCTATTGTTCAACATTGCAACTTAGATTAAGAATATATTTAGCTTTCGCTTTTTTCTTCCTGATCTTCAAGTGGCTCCAGCAAATCAATACTATCAGGAGCCTCTGCCGCTTCGCCCGAACCCAAGAGCACGCCAATCCAATGGGTGTCCTCATTACTTTCCAATGCGATTTTAACCGTCATGGTTAACGGTACCGATAACAACATACCGACCGGGCCAAGTACCCAGCCCCAAAATACCAATGAAAGAAATACTACTAAGGCGGACAAGTTCAAGCCTCGTCCCATTACACGCGGCTCAATACCATTGCCTACCACGGTATTAACCACCAGATAGCCCGCACCAGTGAGCAATGCGCTAACAGGCCCTAGCTGCACCAAAGCCAATAAGACAGCCGGAATTGCAGCCAAAATGGAGCCCAAGCTTGGTACAAAATTAAGTAAAAACGCCAACAAGGACCACATCACAGGGTAATCAACACCCAAGATCAGCAACCAAACAAAAACCAACACCGCCGTAAGCAGGCTAATCCACATTTTAATGGCCATATAGTGGTTGACTGATTCGGTGAATCTCGCAATTGCGCCCACACCAAAATTCTTCTTGGCGGATTTAAGCTTTTCTGAAAAGCCGACCTCTTCAGCCATGATAAAAATCACAGTTAATAGAATTAAAAAGGCTTCAGTCATCAAGCTACCGAATGAAGCCAGGGTATTCCCCGCTATGCGCAATGCCGCACCTGGATCTATATTCTCCGTTAATATGCTGGTTTCTAAATCGATGCCATAACCCTGCAATTTAGCGATCAAGCCTTGGAACATACTGGTCAAGCGCTCTTGGTACACTGGAATGTCTTGCCGGAATTCAGCAACTGAACTCCCCACCACAGCACTGATAGCCCCACCAATAGCAATGATCAAAAAGATAATAGAGACAATGGCCAAACCATTAGGCAAGCCTCGTTTTTTCAACCACAACAAGAGCGGTGAGCAAACTACTGCAATAAATAGTGACAACAGGAAAGGAACTAATATCGCTTCCGCAGCACGCATGCCCGCCACAACAATGACAAAAGCCGCTGAGACTAGGATAAAGCGGGACACCCCGGAAAATTCACCCGGAGCTGGATTGTGAGTTTGCATTAATGCCTTCCTTATTTAATTGTTTGAGCGCTCTGTACGCAGCTCTTCTAAAAGCTCAGCCACGGCTTGGATACCAGCATTGGTCAATAAATGCCCGCTGCGAGTTTGTCCAAGGTAATGCTGCTCTTCTATTTCAACACATCGCAGCCGAATATGCTCTAAATCGGGATTATGGCGAATGGGCACAGAGGTAAATACCGACCAGTCATTCTCAGTCGCCTGAGCATTTACCACCAGTTGTAAAAAACTCTCCACCGCCAGCGGGTCTAAGCGGTAGTGGGGAGTCTTTACTAAGCTCAGCACGGTAATCAACACAGCCAACAGTATTGCTGTTAGTATAATTAAGAGCAAAAGGTCCATAAGCCTCCCAATCAGTAGCCGCTAGATTTCCAGTGTTTCGTTGCGAAGGAATACCTTCGTCTACCGCTATATAGAAGCAAATAGTGGGCCTGAATCTAAGGCTGCTCTAAAAAGCTCACCGATGCACTAGTTATACGCCATCAAATATCATCCGCAGTGCCAATATTAACGTAATTGAGATCATCATTGGCTTGATCAATTTGCTGCCCTTACTGATAACTAAATTAGACCCCAATCGCGCCCCGGCGAACTGGGCTACCGCCATAATAATCGCCAGCCCCCATAGCATTTGACCAGCAAAGACAAAGACTATCATAGAGGTAAAGTTTACTGTGAGCACCAAAGGCTTGGTGTGCGCCGTCGCCTTACGCATATTAAAGCCGCGCAAACTGGCCAAAGCCACCGCAAAAAAGGAGCCGATACCTGGGCCAAACAAACCACCATAGAAGCCAATGCCATTGATACAGAAAGCGTCAAATACAGGTTTCTTCAACTTAGCTGGGCGATCTTCATCACTCAAACTAGGGCTTATCAACATATAGAGCGCCAGCAGAATCAATAGATAAGGGATAAACTGAGATAACAGCTGAGTCGGAATAAACTGCACCAATACCGAGCCTAGAATGGCTGCTATAAAGGCACATAGCAAACTCGTTTTGAGACCTTCGCCCTCGATGTGCCCTTTGCGAAAGAAGTTGATCGTCGAAGATAAGGTGCCAAACACACTTTGAAACTTATTGGTGGCTAAGGCGTTTAATGGGGGGACACCCAGCCAAAGCAAGGCGGGGAGTACAATCATGCCACCACCACCGGCGATAGCACTTACAAAGCCTGCTACAAAAGCCAAAACCGCTAGCAACACCGTCATCCAAAGCGGTAAATCCAATAGCCAATCCACAATTACAGCAAACCTCTTAATCTTGTCATTACGCCCTAATTTAGCGCAATTTTTAGACGCCAAGTAAGTTACTTGACTAATCCTTTTTTCATCCCTGCCGATAATAGGTGTATCGCCCCTAAATTTCAGCCCCAGCGAGTGAAACGCATAGCTAAAGTGAGCCTGAAAAACCGAGAGCTCTCCACCTACGAATGACATAGCTGGCCTTTACAAACGCTAGCGAGGCGATCAGAACCGGCGAAAAGCTGAGTTCATACAAATTATTAAGTACTTTGAGCGTGTTTTAACGAAGCGACGGCTACGAAAGTCAATTTTCAAAAGCCTGCTAGGAGCAGCTCTTCACTGTGTTATGAGGATTCACTATGGAATTAAGCCAACTGATCAATAATGCAACAGATCTTCCAAAGATCCCGGAAGTTGTGCAGAAGTTACTCGACAGTTTTAACAGCGCAGAATCAGATGCGGATTCTATCGCCAAACAGCTTAGTCAGGATCAGACCTTGACAGCAAAAGTGCTACGCATGGCAAACTCTTCCCACTTCGGCGGTGCCCGTAAAATCGGCAGTGTAAACGACGCTGTAGTTTTCTTAGGTTTGAACAGTTTGCGAACTTTGGTTTTAGCTTCCGGTATTACCTCATCGTTTAAAGCGCCAGAGCATATCGATATCAAACAATTTTGGCGTAACAGCTTCGCCATGGCAGGAGCTTGTCGCTGGGTCTGCAATTACAGCAAACGCGAACTGGATAAAGAGCTAGCCTTTACCTGTGGAATGATGCACAACGTGGGCACTATTTTAATTAGCATTTTATGCCCGGATGATGCACTAGAAATTCATCAGTTGGTAGAACAAGGCGCTAACCGTGAAGACCTTGAACAAAATCGCCTAGGTTTTACCAATGTCGAAGCCGGAGCTGAGCTGGCCGATCGTTGGCGTTTCCCACCGGCTATGGCCGAAGCATTACGCCACCAGCACAAGCCTGAAGCCTCTGATGCCGAGTACGCCGCCATTCTCTATTTGGCCCACTATATTGTTGCCATGAACGCTTCGGATGATAAAGAAAATATGATGGCCAACTTTCCCAGTGCCATCGCTGAAAGTATTGATATCGATTTAGTATCAATGCTTGATGAAGTTGATCTAGCTTGCGACGAAAATTTTGACGATCTATTCGCCTAAAATCGACTGAGTTTCCATGACATGCAGTCATTGCCCCCGTTAAGGGGGCTTCTTTTTAAAGCTAGTTTTTTAGATAAGCTTTTAGCCAAGCTTTTTGCAGTACATTTCTTAGCTGGCTATAGCTCAAAAATTTTTCCGGGATTTAGAATATTTTTCGGATCAAAATTGCTTTTAATCGTCTTCATTAATTCAATTTCGATAGCACTGCGGCTAATATCTAAATAAGACCGCTTCTCCAAGCCGATACCGTGCTCGGCAGATACCACCCCAGATCTAGAACGCAAAGGTAAATAGACAATATCATTTACCTGGGAACGCACCTCCTCATAGAGCCCCGCCGCGCGAATCACAAAATGTAAGTTGCCATCCCCTAGGTGCCCAAAAGTAATACAGCAGCTGTCGTCTGGCCAAGCTTCTTGCACGCCCTTGTGCACTTCAGCCACATAGGACTCCATATGTTTTAGAGGCACACTGACATCAAAAACAAAATAAGGAAATAGCTCCATTAAAGCTTCAACATCATCACGGATGGCCCATAGCGCCTCAGCTTCATTCTGTGATTTTGCCAATACGGCATCGGCAATCAAGCCCTGCTCAAACAGCGTCTCTAGGGCACTGGCAAAGCGTTGATTATCGGCTTCCTGATCAGCGCCTAGAGACTCTATCAAGACATAAAAGGGGTATTGTTCTGTGAAAGGGTAACGATGGCGCTTACCTTCCTGACAAACGGCTTCATAGTAGTTTTGCCACATCACTTCAAAGGCGCTCATACCACCACCTAAGAGCTTATCAGCCTGCCCTAACAAGGCAGTTAAACTGGCAAAATCGCTAACAGCCACCATGGCTGTGTTTTCGCTAATCGGAGCGGGCTGCAAGCGCAACACAGCACGAGTGATCACCCCCAAGGTACCCTCAGAGCCAACAAACAAATGTTTTAGATCGTAGCCGGTATTATTTTTTATCACCGAATTCATGGAACTGATAACGCGACCATCGGCCAGCACCACCTCTAGCCCCAAGACCATGTCACGACTCATGCCGTAACGAATCACACGATTGCCACCGGCATTGGTGGCAAGGTTTCCACCTATGGTGGCGCTGCCCCGGGCCCCCAAATCTAGAGGGAAAAATAGATCTTGCTCGGTAGCAGCCTCTTGCAGGCTTTGCAACACTACACCTGCTTGCACTGTTGCGGTTCTTGAAAGCGCATCAATCTCTTCAACCTGATTCATACGCTCTAAGGACAATAAAACATCCTCACTGGTACTCACACAACCACCCACCAAGCCGCTGCCACCACCGCGGCTTACGACTACTTGGCCAAGCTCATGGCAAACAGCCAAGGCTTTAGATAGTTCAGTGGTGCTTTGTGGGCGGATAATCGCCTTGGGAATCAAAAAAACACAAGCAGGGTGCTCCCTTAAGCTGTCGCCATAGATTAGCGAGGCTGGCTCAAGGCATTGTTTCAATCGATCGATAATATCCATTTGCACCCCACTTTCGGTTCAGAGAAGTGAGCAGTTTAAGGCCTAGCGAGCCCTTAAAGAATGACCTCGATTAAACGTGGGCCAGATTCAGCCAACGCGGCTTTAAACTGCGCTTCAAATTCTTCTACATTAGTGGCTCGACTTGCCTTTACGCCCTGCCCTTCGGCTATTTTTACCCAGTCAAGATTCGGGTTCGATAGATCCAACATAGACTTGGCGCGCTCACCTGGATTCTCTACCCCTACTCGCATTAACTCCAAGTTCAAAATGGCATAACTAGAGTTATTGTAAATAACCGTTACCACATCCAACTGCTCTCGAGCCATAGTCCACAGCGCTTGGTTGGTATACATAGCTGCTCCATCGGCTTGCAAATTGATCACTTTGCGATCTGGGCAAGCGACTGCCGCACCAACAGCAACGGGCAAGCCCTGACCGATAGCACCACCAGTTAGGGTTAACCAATCATGCTTTGCTGCCCCTTCATACATGCCGTAAGAGAAAATACCCGAGGTATTGGCCTCATCAGAAACGATGGCGTTTTCAGGAAGATAATTAGCGATCACCGCACCAACCGCCTCAGCGGTAAACAACTCCTCTTTGCTTGGAATCGCAGGCAAGGCTGGATCTTCAGCAAGTTCTAGCTCCGGAGCTTCCAGCAACGCAACTAAGCGCTGCAAAGCATCAATTTGATCATCTTGGGCACTGCCCAAATCTTGAATTTGGCAATCAGCCGGGGTGAGCACACTGGGCTTCTCTGGATAGGCAAAGAAAGAAACTGGTGCCTTAGTGCCCAACACCACCATATGTTTAAAGTCCTTCAGCACATCGGCGGCAAACTCACCTAGATATGGCAAACGATCTACAGTGGGGCGACCACGACCACGCTGGATACGAGCTGGGAAGACTTCGCAGATCACTTTCGCGCCGGTAGCCTGCTCAATGCGCTTTGCCAGCACAATGCCTTCTTCACGCAATGCTCGGCCACCTAAGAATAAACAACACTGCTCACCTTCTTTGAGGGCCTTAGCAGCCGCGGCTAGATCCTCATCACTTACCTTTGGCCAGGCCGCTGGCTCAATCGGCTCCACGGCTCCCTCAGACTCTGTCCAGGCGTAGTTGGCTGGTACAATCAGGTTAGCGATACGTCCAGCATAGGAGGCCGCTACAGCCTCAGCACCATCTTTTGCCATTGCAACAGCACTTTGACTGGTGCGCACCCAATCGGTGTGCAAAGCCGCGTGTCCTTCAATATCCGAAGTCAGCGGGGCATCAAGCGGGATATGATCAACCGCGTGCTCTCCAATGATGTTAACAATCGGGGAAAATGCACGCTTGGCATTGTGCAGATTCGCCATACCGTTTGAATAACCAGAGCCTAAGTGCAATAAGGTCGCCGCCGGCTTATCTGCCATCCGGCCATAGCCGTCTGCGGCACCGGTCACGACTCCTTCAAATAGCCCCAAGATAGGCCGCATGCCCGGAATTTTGTCAATTGCGGCGACGAGCTGCATTTCAGAGGTACCTGGGTTCGCAAAACAAACCTCTACCCCAGCATCTATCATGGTTTTCAACAAAGCTTCTGCGCCATTCATCGACATGAACGTCTCCCTTATTATCAAGTTTTGGCTACGGCCGTCTGCATTCAACTGGCATTCAACTACAGGTATTTAGCAAGACAACCCTAGAGTATTTTAGGTCGGCTAGTTTAGAATAAGCACCTCTTAGACTCTGTCAGTTAGGCGACAAGTCAGCAAGATCATCAGCATAGACTACGTTCATGACCCAGGATTCCCCAACCGCTGCCAATGGTGACAGCCCACTAAATTGGATTTCACAGCTGCCACAAAACGTTGAGGCCGAGGTTCGTGCCGCTATGAAGCCTCGTTTCGTGAAGGCCGGCGAAGCCATATATCGCTTTGGCGAAGAGGCCGATGCCACCTATCAAGTTATTAATGGCAGCATCCAATCCAGTAATGTTACCGCTGAAGGCAAAGAGATTTTGCTGCACATTATGCAACCTGGCGAATGCTTTGGTGAAATCGGCTTAATTGAAGGTTCACGGCGTGCAAATAACACCGAAGCCCGTGAAGATTGCGAATTAGCCGTGCTCAATAAAAGCGATTTTAATGAGCTACGATCACGCCACCCAGAAATTAATGAAGCCATCTTGCAAATGCAATGTATGCGTTTGCGTATGGTCTTTATGTTTATCGAAGACAGTGCCTTGCGCCCACTTCGACAGCGTCTGGCTCGCCGCCTAGTGCTAATGGCCACTATGCTGGGCTCACGCGATGAGCAACAGATCTTTATCAAACAATCTCTCTCGCAAGAAGAGCTCGGCAAGATGCTTGGCGCCTCACGTCAATCCATCAACAAAGAGTTAAGCTTGCTGGAAAAAGAAGGCATCGTTGAGAAAAGCCGCGATGGTATTCGAATCCTAGATCCTGCGGCATTAAACGCTATAACCTGATAAGCTTGCCGCTGCCGTTAGCGCCAATCCAAACACAACATTAAGGCGAGCGGCAAACGTATCTAAACCATAGCAAACAACGATAGTATTATGACCAGCAACGAGAGTTTTTTAATCGATCATCAAGAAAGCAGCTGCCGCTTTATTGTTCCCAACAGCCAAGCGGTTTTAGAGTATCAGCTATCCGCCGATAAAAGCCGAGTCGACTTTAATCGCACCTTTGTGCCAGCTGAAATGCGCGGCAGTGGTGCAGCACAAGCCTTAGTAAGCGCAGGCCTGCGCTGGGCACGCGAAGAGCAACTGACCATCGAAGCCAGCTGCTGGTATGTTGATAAGTTTTTAAACCGCAAAAGTTCTAAACCGAAGAAATCGTGATCAACACTGATGTCATTATTATAGGTGCTGGGGCTGCTGGGCTTATGTGCGCCTGGCAGGCGGCCGCCCGCGGTCTAAATGTTCATTTACTTGAGAGAGCCAAACGCCCTGGCCGAAAAATCCTTATGTCCGGAGGCGGACGCTGTAACTTTACCAACCTAGAAGTTGAAGCAAAGCACTTTATCTGCAACAACCCACATTTCGTAAAGTCGGCGCTCAGCCAATACAGCAACTGGGATTTTATTGGCAAGGTAATTGAATATGGCATCCCCTATCATGAAAGAGATTTGGGTAAACTGTTTTGCGATGACAGCGCGAAAGATATTCTCGATCTACTTCTCAGCGAATGCGAGCAGGCAGCTGTTAATTTAGTCAAAGGCTGCGACATTAGAGAGGTGAAGTGGCACGATGATATTGGCTATGTGCTTAGCACCAATAAAGGTGACTTCCAAAGCCATCAACTCGTTATTGCAACTGGTGGCATGTCTATTCCCAGCATGGGAGGTGGCGATCTAGGCTACCAAATCGCTGAGCAATTTGGCCTCGATATAGTACCTACCCGGGCGGGCTTAGTGCCATTTACCTTTAGTGATTACGCAGGGCAGATTTTTGAATCCCTATCCGGTATCGCACTGGATGTTACCCTTAGCAACGACCGAGCAAGCTTTAGCGAAGCCGTATTGTTTACCCATCGAGGTCTCAGCGGACCAGCCAGTCTCCAGCTATCAAACTACTGGCACAGCGGTGAAAGCATCGCTATGGATTTATTACCGAGCCTAGAAGCGGAGCCATTTTTGCTCGCCGAGAAAAGTAAACAGGGCCGAGCCAAATTACGAAATGTACTGCGCGAGCTGCTACCCAAAGCTCTTATCAAACAGCTGGAACTGCAGTGGTGGCCTAAGGAAGCTGAACTGGCCATGGCCGAATTTAGCAATCAGCGCATACAAGAGATAGCCAATCAGCTCAATCATTGGGTATTAAAGCCTTCAGGTACAGAGGGCTATCGCACTGCTGAGGTGACCCTTGGCGGGGTAAATTGCCAACAAATATCTTCAAAGACCATGGAAGCTCAATCACAGCAGGGGCTATATTTCATTGGCGAAGTACTGGATGTCACCGGCCATTTAGGTGGTTTTAACTTCCAATGGGCTTGGAGCTCGGCCTTTGCTTGCGCCACGGCCCTAAAAGGCCAGAAACAGTAAATTAGGACATGCTTTAGTACCCGTACTGGTCTAAGCTTTGCGATCTAACCAAACCAGTAGCGAGTAGTCTTATGAATCTAGCCATTATCTGCGGCAGCCAGCAGCCCAACTCTCAGAGCTTAAAGGTCGCCAAGTTCCTACAGAATCGCCTTAAAGAGCAGTCATTAAGCCAGCAAAGCTCAATACTCGACTTAGGAGAGCAACCGCTCGCGCTTTGGGATCCCAGTATTTGGAGCGGTGACGAGCAGTGGCAAGCCGTGTTAAAGCCCATCGCCGACCAGCTAAAACAAGCCGATGCTTTTATCATCATTGCTCCCGAGTACCACGGCATGGTGCCGGCAGCCCTTAAAAACTTCTTTTTGATGTGGGGTAATGGTGAGCTTGCCCACAAACCGGCCTTGCTAGTGGCGGTCTCAGCCGCAGTTGGTGGCGCCTACCCTATCGCTGAGTTACGTATGAGCAGCTATAAAAACAACCGTATCAGCTATATGCCAGAGCATCTCATCATCCGCAATGCAGGTAAGGTATTGAATGAAGAGCTAGCCGGTGAAGAGGATGAAAAGTTACGCCAAAGAATCGATTACAGCTTAGCCCTACTGGCTGAGTATAGTAAGGCTTACGAAGGCATACGTGCTAGCGGTGTTATTGACCTAAAAACCTGGCGCAATGGCATGTAAAGGCACAAAACTAAATAGCTAGATCTGCATTGGCCAGTCATTGTGGCTGGCCAAGCATTCTCCTAAAGCCTCCTCAGGCACGATAAAACGCCCCGAAAACACTACCAAAAACAACAGCATCCATACTCTTAACCCTGCCCCAACCAAGCAAAACGCTTCTTTACCCAGCTTGAACCTACTTTAGCTAGACATCCCTATAATGGGAACCATTGTCGAACGGCTCAAAAAGAGCCCAACTAATTTGAGGTCAGTCAGATGCTTGTTACTTCTATTTTGTATCCAGTTGTTTTCGCTCTACTGGGTTTAATTGCTAAGGACGATTTAAGTAAGGCCTAAGCAAATATCTTTTTATACCCCCTGCACCCTAGGTGCATTTACTCTGCGACGCTTGAAGCCCCAAACTCCCGGGGCTTTTTTTATACCTACCCAAAATGAATGTCTTAACATCACCCATTGCTCTAAAGAAATATATCTGTCATGCAGAGATCAGTTAGCGCTAAGCTCGATTGCTCTGCGTTAAAACGCCCTAAAAATCTTATCAGTTGCTGAGCCAGCAGAACACTTAACTCAGCCCCAACCAAGCAATACGCTTCTTTACCCAGCTTGAACCTACTTTAGCTAGACATCCGTATACTAGAAACCGTTGTCGAATGGCTCACAGATGAGCCCAACTAACTTTGAGGTCAGTCAGATGCTTGTTACTTCTATTTTATATCCGGTTGTTTTTACGCTCCTGGGTTTGATTGCTAAGGATGATTTAAGTAACTCCTAAGCATCACCTTTTTATACCCCCTGCCCCCTAGGTGCATTTACTCTGCGACGCTTGAAGCCCCAGACTCCCGGGGCTTTTTTTATTTCTGTAAACAGCTCTACTCGTTTTCTGTTAACTTCCTTTTTTGAGCGGGTTCAGCTGTTCCAAGCTGCCACAAACCTTACGCCCTTCCCCAACCTCCCAACTGCCCAACTTGGCTCAGCCCTACTCTGCATAAGCATTTATAAACTACATACTTTCTGCTTATTTAGCTTGCCGAATATTTACCGATGCTATTGGAGTAATTACATTAGTCATATAAGAGCTTGTTAACATGAATGTACTGCTGTCTCCTGCGCACACTTCAGTTATCAGGCTAAGGGAGTACAGCAGGTGGATTCTTGAGATTGACACGGCGGTCAATCTGCACTTTGCTCAACAAGGAATATGAGTAGTATTTAGTGTCAAAAATTCCTCTTAAAGCAAACAAGCTTCTATCTAGCGCTTTAATGCTAGGACTGTTGTGTTTCACTTTTCTAGCCAGCCCACCCTCCTTCGCTCAAGCAAGCGTAGACAATGCGATCCTATGGCCAATAGAGGGCGGAAAGACCTTACGCAGCAAATTACGTTTTTATGCTGATTCAGAAAATCAATTTCATGGTAGAAATTTGCCTGACGAAAAATTGTTCAAACCGGCAAAAGAGTTCAGGCCAGCCGCCACTAATAATGCTATTTGGGTTACCTTCAGTATTCGAGAGATGGCTGGCCGTAATCATGAGGCCTTTCTGATTAATAACGACTCTATGTTTGATGTTATCGATATCTATGAGCGCAAAGACAATGGCGGCTATCAACTAGCCATGAAGCTTGGCGACATTGAAAGAGATTACTCTATTCCAGAGCTGTTTCAAATTCATCTAAAAAGTTATGAGATTAAAGAGTATTTAATAAAATTAAGGCATAGCGGAACATTCAACCTACCGATCAGCCTGCTTTCCGATTATGATTTCTATGAAAATATAATCAAAGACACTATAGTAAAGAGCGCATTCTATGCAACGTTGATTGCACTTATTGCGGTATACTTTATTGTTGTTCGGCAGCACATTAATCGCAGCGATGTTTATTTTCTTACTTCCTCCCTTCTCGCCGGCATGTGTTTTGCCCATATAGATGGGCTATTCCATACCCTATCTGATCGGCACTGGATAAAGCATGGTAACCTGGAGTTGTTTACCTACCCCTACGTAATGTGCTGGGCTCTCTTTGTTAAAACATTTACAAATATTGAGTCAGAATCCCCTCGAAAAACAAATGATAAACTGTGTAGGATTTTTTTCTACTTCGGATTAATACTATCTGCGACATACTTATTCGAGTTATACAGTAGCCAATTGCCCCACCCCAATCGAATATACGTTTTCCCAGTAATAGCCGCATTTATTATACTGATCATCAGCGTTAATTTACGTTCGATATCTTACCGGACAATAACCATAGTATCCTCTGGCATACCCTGCATTGGTATATGTTTCTACTTGTTTTATAACGATGTTTTTGGCATGAGCCAAGAATACGACAACCATATCGTGGCAAGAGTGCTTTATGTATTAAACCTACTCTTTGCTGTCTATATTCTTAGTAAGCAATCGGTGAAACGCGTACAACAACAGCTACAAAGCGAGCAACGCAAAAGACTCGACGATATTAAAGTCATTGAAACCGATCAACTCATTAGCAACATCGCCTCTAGCCTAAGGACACCTCTGAACGGCTTAACAGGAATGATCGACCTAATCCGCAATACGAAGCTAGAAGGAACTCAAAGACACTGTGTCGATATTATCGACCGCTCTGGCGCCGAATTAGTACGGCTGATTGACAACTTTGAAGATTACAACTCAAACAGTAGCCGTTTTACGGAAGAGATTCGAGAGACTTTTAGCCTGGAAGACTGCATTATCAGCAGCTGCCAAAGCTACTCTCAGCAGGCCATCAACAAGAACCTAGAGCTCTTATATGACCCCAAATATGATACTAGCCATAAGTTTATTGGGGACCCGATAAAAATTAGAAAGGTCGTTTCAAGACTTCTTGAAAATGCCGTAAATTTTAGCAGCAATGACGACATCAACATCATCTCAACCTTAAGCCAACCTGAAAGCAATGGCGAAGTTAATGTTGTTGTATGGGTAGAAAATAGAATTAGCAACGACATTGATGAACATATAGACAACATTAACTCATTCTTTAATTCAACGGCCGACACCCAAAGAATGAAAGGCCTAGAAATCGCTCAACAATTGCTTCATAGTATTGACGGAGAACTAAAATTTAAAGTCATCAACAACCTTGTGAGCATTGGTTTTTCTGTAGGCCTAGAACCGGCACCTAGGACCCTGCGAACCACAGAAAGAAGTTTGAGTGACTACCACTGCTTGATAATTGCTCCAAAATCAAAGCGCATTGAATTGCTCGAATTCCAGCTGGAAGAGTGGAAAATGCGCTCGACCCACATAAGCAATATAGAAATTATCGATAAGAGCTACTTGGAACGGCATGATTTTGATTGCTGTATCGTGGATATGGATTGCAAATTCACTTACAACTATATTAATAATCATTTTATGCGTGAATTCCATAGCTCGCTTCCCCCTGCCGTATTTATCTCTTATACCTTACGTCAACCCAATGTAACCCTTGAAAACTTCAGATGGGATACAAAGTGCCTAGCAAAACCGATGCACCGAGATAAGCTAAAATTGGCACTCAAGAAGTTGGCCGTATCCATCCAAAGCAATGACGACGGCTATGTCAGCATCTCAAACACTGCACCACCTACCAGCGGTTTTAATTTATCCCTGGATATAAATACCGACAAGAGCTATCAACATCACCGAGTTATGGTAGCCGAAGATAATGCCGTTAATCGCCAAGTTATGCGCAGCTTGTTAAACAGATTGAGCATAAACTGTGATTTCAGAAACAATGGTTACGAGGTGACGACCGCCATATGTGAGGTACAGCGTCCTTATACCGTAGTACTCATGGATTGCGACATGCCAGGTATCGACGGATTCGAGGCCACGAAAAAAATCAGGCAATTCGAAAAACGTCACGCCTTAGAAGCGATACATATCATTGCCGTAACCAGCATAGGCGCCAAGGAACAGGAAGACAAAGCTCGCCAATGCGGCATGACGGGCTTTATTCGAAAACCCGTCAGCCTAGATATACTGCGTCTAGAATTTGATAAATTAAGCAAAGATAAGCGTAATGCTGTCACTCAACTTTACGAATAATATGAATCAATTAAGTGGCTAGGCCTGAACAAGTTTTTTAGGCCATAGAGCCCAAATCATGATCATAGACATAATCGCCTGACTCGATAGCGCCACCCACCATAGAGAGTTATCAAAGTAGTGTGAAAAATACACCAAACAAAACCAACTCAGAATTAAACGTAATGTCTCCCAACGCATATCTTGATTATCTAGCATACTGCCAACTGTAAGTAAGGGCGCACTCATTAATACCCACAAGAGATACAATTGCAGCAAGCTAAAATTTGCCGCCTCCATAGCTAGATATAGTGTTGATAAGGCCGCTAATGAAATGTGAATACCGGCATAGCACTTCATCCATAGTGGCGTATCAGGGTTGTATTTTTGAAAATTCTCTAAAGGGTATTTTTTTATTGGGCGTGACTGCTCAACATCGAGAGGACGCCAACCCGTTGACATAAACCATATTCGCAGTTTGTCTTTCCAGCTTTGAGTATAAATCGCATCTTGTAGCATCTGCCACCACTGCTGAAAGTTAGCAAAGAAAGGGTTAAAGCTTAATAGTGGACGGCGAACACCAAAAATCGCGGGGACAGTATCAAGCTCCTCTTGAAAGGTACCGAAAATTTTATCCCAAACAATAAAGACTCCACCGTGGTTCTTATCGATGTACTCCGGGTTTTGAGCATGGTGAACACGATGGTGGGCAGGTGTTACCATAATAGCCTCAACCCAGCCTGGCAAACGCTTAATATGTCGGGTATGCACCCAAAATTGATAAACTAAGTTCCAAGCCCCACAGGCAAGCACCACTTGCCAAGGTATTCCAATTAATAATAACGGTATTGAAAATAGCCAAGTCATAATATGCGTGCTCGGCTGTCGTAAAGCCGTGCTTAGGTTGTACTCTTCACTTTGGTGATGCACAACATGACCAGCCCAAAGAAAATTAATTTCATGACTAAAGCGGTGCTTCCAGTAATAACTGCAATCATAGATAATGAAAGCAATAATCCAGGTCCAAATCGACTCTTCAGGCCATAGCGGGAAGAGCACGCCATTTAGGCCAGACATCGCCCAAAGTCCTAGTGAAAAAACAATAAGGCGGCTAGTCTGGCTTAAAACACCTGTTGCAAGGCTTCCAACGGTATCGTTTAATCGATAATAGCCCGTCCCTTTTCGCCAATCATAGGTAATTTCTAGCAACATCAATATGATGAACGCTGGTGTCGTATAGCTT
>JAOXRT010000191.1 GCA_025800365.1 Cellvibrionaceae bacterium
CAAGCCGAATCAAGGCTAAAGTGATCAATTAAAGTTAATGACATCGCGCTACCAAATCCTGAATTTTCAAATGTGAAACTTAATTGTCAATTAGCAAGAATGAGGCCCTGCCAGACAAATGCAAAAATCAGGCAGAGTATTTAATCTCTGCCTGATTTTAACTTACTTACAACTTAAAAGTTGTAAGTAAAGCGAACACCAGCTTTGCGCGGTGGCAACACAATTGAGAATGGACGCTGTTCACTAAAGAAGAAACTACTAAATACTCGTGTTTCAATAAATTCATCTCTCGCATTTTCTACAAATACATCTACTCGCCAATCGTCTTTGTAAACTGAGGCACGCAGATCGAGCACATCGTAAGAATCCACCGGAAACTGCAAGTCGATATCTACACCACTGCCGGAGAGGATTTCATCAACATAGCGGTACTGGGCATTTAGTTCTAGTTCCGCGCCATTCGCAATATCGAAGCTCCAAGTTGCACCCAACAAGGCATTCACCTTGGGCACATAAGGGAAGCTCTCGCCCGAGCGGTCATCCCCTAAAGTATCTATATACTGAGTATAGGCGGCATCGGTGTAACCCGCGCTGGCATTAATACTAAAGCTGTCGCTGACATTCCAATTTAGATTTAGCTCAGCACCTTCGGAGCGACTTTCACCCGCATTACCTACGGCCGCTACCGGCAGATTTGGATCGCCATTGAAGAACACAATGGTGGTTAACTGCTGGTCACTGATATCAATTCGAAACAAGGCCAAATCAAAGTCTACTTGACCATCAAAAAGATTACCCTTGATACCTAACTCATAGTTATCTGAAATCTCCGAGTTAAAACCGGTATTTGAAATTGGGCTGGCCGGTGCCAATGGGAAACCACCCGCTCTGAAGCCACGGGCGTAGCGACCATACAAACTGATATTGTCACTTAATTTAATACGTGCCGATGCGGTGGGTGAAATATTATCGTCGTCCAATTTTCCTGTTGGCGAATCGTTCACTACAGCCAAAGGCAAGTCACCGAGCAATAAGGCAAAATCTAATTCCGCTTGGGACTTCACAGTCTCTTTGGCAAAGCGCGCACCAAAACCCAGCTCTAACCAATCATTTGGATTCCAAATCACATCGGCGAAAACCGCGTAGCCGCTACGTTCTAAATTTTGAATTTGCTTATCCACCAGCAAGGAGGTACCTGGCAAGGCAAGATCGATATCATGGAATCGAATATATCTATCTGAACGCTGTTCTTCACGGAACACATAGGCGCCAGCTAGCCAATCAATATCCTCGCCGATTGTTCCTGAAAAGCGAAGTTCTTGGGAGAAGAGCTCTTGGCTGCTGCGAATATCTTGAAAGTTTGGACCGCGCTCGGGTGAGCCATCGAAATCAAAAGGGAGTGAGGTATCGACTTTTCGAAAGGCAGTAATGGCCGTGATATCAATGTCATCGGTTTTATAATCAATATTTAAAGCAGCTCCATAATTATCATAGAGTGCATCTATTTGAAAATCACTGCGAACAATATAAGCCTCTTGCCCGCACGGCACGCCGGGTAAACCATCTAATCCTTTGCGATAGGATTTATCGATGCTTAGATTAATATCCAATTCATCACTGGGGCTGTAGCGAAAGGCACTCCGCCAAGAGTACTTATCTTCAGCATCTGCCGGCACTGAGCTGGAGCGCTCACCACCACCGGCAGCAGCGCCCAAAACTGGATTTTCTAAAAAGCCATCAGTACGGGAAATATCAGCGGCAATACCGGCGTAAAAATTTTCAGCAAGCTGACCAGAAAAAGCCGCCTGAGCTCGCACTGTATCGAATTCATCGTAACTCAATGCTACCTTACCGCGAAACTCTTCATCCGGGCGACGCACCACAATATTTAAAGCACCGCCTTGGGTGTTTCGACCAAAAAGAGTGCCCTGTGGCCCACGTAATACTTCTACTCGCTCCACATCCAAAAAGCCAATATCGAAAGCCAGGGAGGGCACAAACGCACCATCAACAAAGGTTCCCACGGCCGGTGCGCCAGCACTTTGGGAACCCACACCGCGTATTACAATATTTAAAAAGTCATTACCCGGTGATAGGAGATTCGAACTTAGAGAAAGGTTTGGCGTTTTACCAACGAGGTTTTCGACATTATCGACGCCACCAAGCGCTAGATCCTCGCCGCTATAAGCCTGAATAGACAAGGGCACATCTTGTAAGGATTCCTCACGTTTACGAGCGGTTACCACCACCTCTTCCAGATCTACGCTGCGATCTGTATCAGTGGATTCACTTTGCGCCATCACATTGCTTGCTATGGGATTCAGGCTCGCCCCGGCTAGGGCCATAAACAAAGCATGTCGTTTAAAAGCAATTTTATTTATTAGCATTTTGCCAACGCCTCTCTGCATTCTCGTTAAATTAGTTTTAATGGGCCACTTTACAGTTGACAAAGTCAATCATTATTCAAATAATTGACTTTGTCAATCTATTGTGGAGAATTTATTCATAGCGTTGTACAAAGGCTGTATAAACAATTGTTTGATTTTTAAAGAACGAGCCATCTATGAGTAAGCCAATTAGTGAATTTGATATTCATGACTACATCCCCTTTAGGTTAGTGGTGACACAAACCAAGATGCATGCCTCCCTAAAGCCAGAAAAAGCTGCCGGGGCTAAGGCCATCGCGGATTTACCGCAGACAGAGTTTCGAATATTAGTTTTGCTTGCATCAAAAGGCCCAATGCAACCTTCAGCGGTTGCTGATGTATATGGCTTCGATCGCGCGATGGTGACGAGAGCCTTGGCAAATCTCGCCAAGAAGGGACTTTTGACCAATGAGCGCCAAGAGAACAATCAGCGCAGCAAAATAGCGGTACTGACAGATTTAGGCCGCGAATATGCCGAAGTTGAGTTTGGGGTATTAAGACGATATGGCCAGCACCTTGATAGTGTTTTAAGCAAAGGTGAGAAAGCCCAGCTTTTCGAGATGCTCGATAAGCTCTTAATCGCCAATGAGCAATTTGAACCTTAAAGCCTAAATAGATCATTGGGCTGGCGGGTTTACTAAAAGGTAATTTTATGAGTTTTAGTCAAATCCGCGGCCCACTTGCGAATGCTGTTAGCAATACATACCTCGAAGCGCGAAGTCTGTTTCTCAATACGGCGACAGATTTAGCTTGTGAAATAGAGAGCTATAAAAATCCGCATGTCACAGGTATAAACGGCGAAGACTTATTTTGTGATGTCGCCCTTTATGGTGCTAAGCATGCATCAAAGAAAATTATTATTTCTTCAGGCGTTCATGGCGTAGAGGCCTACTGCGGATCGGCCATGCAAATTTTACTTATGCAGCAATTGATGCCGCATAATATCCACAAGGATATTCAGCTAATATTTGTGCATGCCATTAATCCCTATGGTTTCTCTCACTACACACGTAACAATGAAAACAATATCGACCTAAATCGAAACTTTATTGATTTCTCTGTAAGTCGCATTGCAACTGAAGAGGAAACACGATTTATCGATCAAGCCTACCCAGAGCACTGGAAGTCTGCCGATCTAACGGACATTCTAAAAAATATAAATCAATACATTAAGCTACACAGCTGGACAGACTTCCAAGGAAAAATGACACAGGGGCAGTATCACTGGCCCCAAGCGCCCTACTTTGGTGGCCACACAGCTAGTTGGTCAAATCAGGCCTGGCGAGAAATTTGTGCCAAGCATGCCAAACATTGCAACAAGCTTATTCATATGGATTTGCATACAGGCCTTGGGCCTAAGGGCGCCTGTGAATTGATTTATACCGGCAAACCAGAAAATCTTGAACTTACCAAGAAGGTTTTCCCAAACGGACAGGTCATCGCACCCGGTAGCGCCGATAGCTCAACACCGGATATCAGCGGCCCACTCTGCTGCGGCTTACTGGATTGTAACCCTGCCGCACTATGCGTAGCCCTAGAATTTGGTACGGTGCCCATCGACACCATGCTCAGCACAGTTATTGAAGCTAACTGGCTGTACAATAACCCTGATTGCGCAGCCAGCTTAAAGGCTGAAATACAGGAAAAAACACTGGCGGCATTTTTTATTGATGAACAACAATGGCTAGAGGATGTCTGGGAAAAAAGCAAGACTTACTTTGACGACGCTCTACAGCACCTGGCAGAGACTGAAAGCTAATACGGTTTTTTATTAGTATTGAAACTGTTTAAGAAAGCTGGCATTCCATAATATGAAATGCCAGCTTATTTTAAAGGCTACATTGTAATGTTTTGACGAGCCGGTCTTGCAAACAGCTCATAGAACATGCCCAATACGAACAATAAAAAGGCGCCGAAAGCAATCCAATAGATTTTACTATTATCCATTTCACTGCTTTGGCTTTCTTGCTTCTCCAGCTTCTGACCTGACACTGTAGGTTGTGGTGGTGCCACAGCGGGATTTACGCTAACTGGAAGTGGCGCCAAACCAAAACCCACCGCCTGCTGATTGACATATTCCACAAACTTTTCATTGTCTGTATAAATATCGTGTGCAGTCGCCAGCTCCTCGTAGGTTTTAATCATCTGTTCTAAAGTAGCCGCATCTGCCTTCCAATATTCTTTACGATTGGCTTCTAGCATTAATTGCAGCATATGGGCCAAGGCTTCTGGGTTGGCATTCTCGAAGAACTCTCGCATATCCATATCGTATTTATCATCAACATAGATTTCGAAGAACTCTTGCCATTGATCATCACGAATGTTTTCAGGCGTCATTACCTCCCAGCCCCAGAAATTATTCATGCGGTCAAGAATGGCCGTAGCACCGGCATAGCCTTCATCTTGCATAGCCTGAATCCAACGCGGATGAAAGTAACGGCTGCGCAGCTCTTGGTTTAGGAAATCTTCCATTGATTCAGAACGTACATCATCTTTGCGTCGCAAGTTACTGACATACATATCAGGCGTAGCGCCATCAATATTACGTACCGCCAGGGCAATACCACCAAAATATTGGAATGGATCATCGTTAGTTAGCAAGGCATAAAGATTAGATGAGCGTGAAAATACTACAGCATCAGTACCAGACAAAACCTTAGAGTAGATATCGCTATCAACACTATCGCTCCAGCGACTTTCGTCCTTACCAAACATATAGCCCATACGTTTTAGATAAAGATCGGCCAACTTACTGTCCGACTCCCATGTATCGGAAGCCAAGCTGCCCGCCGCTAAGCCAGTACCATAATTTCCGCTTTCATTAGAGAAAATTCGAATACTGGAAAGGTAGTCAGCTTCGGCCTCATCTTTGCCAGCCTCTAGCAGCTCACTTTTTAGGGCTTGGGCATTTTTATAAATAGAGTTACCTTCTTCTTTCAGCTTGGCCACTTTGTCGATCGCATCAGCCATCCACAGCATCACATTGGGAAATGCATCGCGGTATAAACCCGTAGCCGAAATCACCACATCTACTCTTGGACGCCCTAGCTCAGCATAAGGAATAATCTCGGTACCGGTGATATTGCCCTGGCGATTCCAAACTGGCTTTACCCCCATGGCATGAAGCACTTGAGCTTCCAAGGCGCCATGGTGACGCATGGTTTCCAAGCTCCATAGTGAGAAGGCCAGCTTATCCGGGTAACGGCCGTGCTTATTGCGGTAATCCGCAATCGTTTGTTCGATAACCTTCACCCCCGATTCATAAGCCTCTTTTGAAGGTACTTTTGCTGGGTTAAAGCCAATCAAGTTTTTGCCGGTTGGCACTGCTTTCGGGTTTCGAATCGGGTCACCGCCATTACCCACTGGAATGTATTGCCCTTCCAGCGCATTCACCAGAGACTCTAACTCGGCAATGTCATGGAAGTTTTTCCAGTGCGTCTTGGCATCACTAATAAAAGGCTCAAAGGCTTTCGGCAAATCCAGATTCTGCCCATCGAGCAATATACGACTTAGAATTTGAAAACCTGTAATAGCCTCCAAACGTACACTGCCATTCTCGTCAAATTGCTCAGCCGCAGCTACCGACCAGCCCTGGGATGACTCATACTCAGCCGCCAGTTGATCGAACTCTTTCCCCAACATTTGTAAAATGGTGCTAATTAGATGGGCTTGCTCTGGCAGCACACCAAAGGTATGCACACCCAAGGGTTGCGCCAACTTACTGAGCTTCGTTAGGTGATCTTGAATAGCCGCTATCTGATCATCGAAAGCATTGTTTAAGTCTTCCTCGCTAAGTTTTAGATCTTTAGCGATATTATTACTTTCCACCAAGGCCAATATATTAGCTTTAGTTTCTTCTTTGGTTTGACCTTCGTCTAGCTGACTATAATTGGCCAGCAGATCGGCAAGCTCGGCTATTTCACGATACAAGCCTGCTTTTGCAAAGCCTGGCGTTAAGTGGCTGATCATAGTGGCACGGCCACGTCGTTTTGCCTGCATAGCCTCGCCTACATTATCAATAATATAGGGGTAAAATACTGGCAGGTTACCGACGTTTAAGTTTGGCGCATCATGCACACTTAAACCACGCTCTTTGCCGGTAAGCCATTCTTGTGAACCGTGAGTACCGATATGCAGTAGTGCATTGGCCTTAAAAGTATGACGGGCATATAAATACAAGGCCAGATAGTAATGGTTCACAGGGGTTTTCATACTGTGATAAAGGCCACTTTTATCGCCAATGTCATTTGAGCGAGAACCTTGGGGCAGGACAATTAAATTACCGAGATCCAAGCGCGGTATAACAAAACCCTTTACACCTTCATGCTCTGCCACCATAAAGTGATCAGCCGGCTGCCCCCAGCGCTCATTTATCTGTGCTTGCTCAGCCGCAGGCAGTTCCGCAAACCATTCCTCGTAGCTTGCCAGCGGTAAAAGATCAGCGATACCGTCTTCGATATAACTTAGTGGATCTTCATCTCGATAGAAAAGGCGCAATAGCTTGCCCGCCCCTTCAATAAAATAGGCTTCGTCTTTTTCAGATACTTGGTATCCTTCTGCCTTTAGGGTTTTGGCAATATTCTCCAAGCTGCCTGGTACATCCAAGAAGGCAGCTCCGATGTTTTTCTCCCCTGGAGGATAGTTCCAAATAAAGGCGGCCAGCTTTTTACCCTGATTTGGCATTGCTGATAGAGCCGCGTGATTCACTGCGCGCTCAATTAGAGCTGTCATCTGCTTAGCCATCACTACCTTATTGCCCGCCTCATCCTTAGCGGTAAGCACGATAGAATCGATCACTCCTGCACTCTCCGGCATAACCAAAAAGAAAGGGGTCATATTGGCAGAAATGCCTGTGTGGTTTTCGTCAAAGTGCTTTTCATCACCGTCTTGGTAATTTAGGGCATGCAATACCGGAACGTTCAGGCGGGCAAATTCAGCCTTACGCTTTTCAATATAATGCAAAGCACGATAGTAGATAATCGCCGAGACTCTGGTTTGCTCTTTATCATCAATTAATAAATCGACATAATCGAGTGGCAAATCCTCGCCCTCGTGAAAGAATCCAAAAGCCTTCATGCCTTTAGATTCAATACCTCGAATCATGGCATCGACCACTTGGGTCTGCTCATAATCGACAACAGATCGATGCATAGCGATAGCAATCGCTGCACCCGGCTTCTCATCTAGCCAGTTAAAAAACTCTGTCTCGTTGTCGCTAAGCAGGCCATCTAGGTCTGGGTGATACAGGCCGGATTTTGGAACCTTGATTGGGTCTGCAATTTTACCCGCCTGAGCACCGAAGATATTGGCGTCAATATAACGCATCATATTGCTGTAATTGCGTTTACCCCCATTGAGGAAGTAATCGTTAAGCAAGCGAACTTGCTCTTTACTAGCACCGTTGTTTAAAGGTGAATTAGGTACATCACCAATGCCAATAACCTTGATATTAGGGTACTTTTTAACAAGTGGCGCACGTTTATAAAACATAAATTTAAATAGTGCGGGGTTAATACCATCAAGCAGTAACAAATCGGCAGATTGCCAGAGCTCTTCAAAGGCCGCATCATCCAGGCCTTTGGTCTTTGGTGAAATCAGCTCAAAACTGACACCCTCAGCCGCGCTCTCCAGCATGGAGATTTTAGCTTGTGCCGTATGACTAGATTGAATAAGTAAAACTTTTGGCTTCTTGTCTTGAGCATTGGCCAAAGCCAACTGCGATAGCAAGATCAAAGATAGCGCTACAATAACTCGTAATAAATGCACGATAGTTCCTGTTATTACTAATTTTATTGAATAGATTTATTCGTCACCTTCAGGCACATAGACAATCGAGCCATCCGCCATTTTGTAGGCCACACCAGCACGGGCGCCCTCGCCACCTCCAATTTCACCGGTGGATTTATACTGAGTGACGGTCTTGCCTTTTTTAACAATGATTTCCATATTGGGCTTGCCTTCGTTTTTGATCACCGTGACATCCTCTTCAGAAAACACATTGAGAGGGTTTTGAGCCAGGGCGATCATTAAAGCGGCGATAATAACCAGAAAAACATCCACAAGATTTACCGCGGAGATAATGGGGTTCAACTCTTCATCTTCATCAAGAAACTTCATCACGAGGTCCCCGCTACAGACTTGTCGCCGGGAGTTTTTTCTTGCAGTTTCGCAATATTAATCAGCTCGCTAGCAAACCAGCGTTTTTTAACCGAGGCTGGCCAATAGGTAAGCGAGGCAGTGACCAAAGCCCAGATCACTGCAGCAAAGGCAATCATCAGGTTTTCACTAATGCCCTGAATATTGCCATCGGCCAGAGAGCGCAAAGCCGGCCCCATCGGGATCATGGTGGCAATCAACCCCAGCATCGGGGCGACGCGAGTCACAATTCGTAGATTCTCCAAACGCTTTAAGGCATAAACCTCTAGCTCATCATTCGAAGCTTTGGGATTGGCAACAAAGTAGTTGTGTACCTGATAGCCCTGGACATATTGACGCCCCTTTTCAGAGATAGCCCGCTGATAGGATAGCGCGCCCTTTTTGCGTAAAAAGTAGAGCGCAGCAAAGCGGCCCAACGCCACAATGGCGTATACAAATAGCAGGGAAATTAGGATCAATGTCGGTGCCAATAACATATCGGCCACCGTGTACATCAACTGCTCCAAGGACTGGATCGAAAACATGTGAACTCCATTGAGGTATATCAAGCTAATTCTGATTTTGCGGCGAACCGTATATTAATTGCTAATGATTATCAACATTACTATTGATATTAACTACAAAATCCGTAATATGCGCATCAAAATGATAATCGTTCCCATACGCATTTACCCATGGTTAGGTCAATAAAATGAAGAATATTTTTATAGTTAGCGCACTTAGCGCCGCCACTAGTGCCATCAGCTATGCTGAAGAAGCCACAACAACAACTGCGGCCCACAATGATCTGGAAGAAGTCGTGGTCAGTGGCACCCGCATCGAGCAAAAGCTAAAGGATGTTGCCGGAAGCATCTCAGTGGTTACTTCCCACGATATTGATAAGCAGCTGGTTAGTAATATGCGTGATCTATTCCGCTATGACCCCAGTGTGAATGTCACAGGCAATCGCGGTGGCGCTCAAAATATCGTCGTCCGAGGTATGGGCTCCGATCGCATTTTGATGATCAAAGACGGTATGCGTATGAACGAAGGCTATGGAGCTGACGGCGCAAACGATATCGTTGGTCGTGGTTTTATTGATACTGGTACCCTAAAGCGAGTCGAAGTGGCTAAAGGCGCCGCTTCATCGCTGTATGGCGCAGACGCCTTAGGTGGCATCGTTGTTTTTACCACCAAAGATGCCTCTGATGTTCTGGATGAAGGCGAAGAGTTTGCTGGTAATGTAAAAGCGGGCTACAACCAAGATGGCAAAGAAAGCAATCTCGCGGTAACGCTGGCAGCAATGACTGGCGAAATTGAGCATTTTTTAAATGTTGCAAAACGCGATGGCGAATCTAATCAGAACTATGACGAAACGCTACCAAAGCAGGATGTTGAGTCCGCAAGCTTGCTATACAAGCTCAAAGTGCCAATGAATGATAGCGATTACATCAGCTTTTCTGCAGACTTATGGGAACAAGAAAGCAGCAGCAGTCGTGCGACCGGTTTGCTGCAGCCATTTCGCGGCCTAGCTCAATTTGGTTACCAAGTTACTGATGAAAACGGTACTGAAGAGCAAGAAACCCAAGCGTTTAGATTGGCTTACCACGCCGAAGATGGCGCCTTTTATGACAGCCTTGATACCTTTATTTATCAAAATGATTCAGAGCAAACTGAAAAACAGTTTGGTGCATTAGATATCAATGCTCCGATGTTTGGCGTATTGGAATTGCGCGATATGTATCGCACCGGTGTTTACGAGCAAAAAACCAAAGGCTTTATTACCCAAATCAGTAAAAAAGCAAACTGGGGTGGCTTGGATCATTTGTTCGGTTACGGTTTAGATATTGAAGAAACCGATAGCCGACGCACGGTAAACGATTATCGTATTGCCACCAGCAAAACGACTCAACAGGAAACCATTACGGATACTACCTCTGACAAGTTCCCTGAAAATACCACTAAGCGTCAAGGCTTGTACCTAAACGATCAAATCAAGTTCTTAGATGGTGCCCTAACCGTTACACCTGGCTTGCGTTACGATCGCTACGATCTAGATGCCAATGGTTCCCTGAAAACGGATGGTACGCCTTACAAGTCTATCGATGATAGCGCGGTCTCCTTTAACATCGGTGCCTTGTATAAGCTAACGGACGATATCTCTCTATTCGCTCAATATGGCCAAGGCTTTAAAGTGCCCCCTTACGATCTTGCCTATATCGAGCAGGACAATACCTTTGCTGGCTATCGCGTTATTCCTAGTGAAGATCTAGATCCAGAAGAAAGCGACTCTTATGAGATTGGTTTACGCGGCAAGCTTGATCGCCTTGCCTTTAGCGCGGCTGTTTTTTACAACAAGTACGATAACTTTATCACCACTGAGCTACTAGAAACTCAAATCATCTTCGGCCGCCCAGTGAATATTTTCCAGTACCAAAATATTGATTCAGTTACCATCAAAGGCGCTGAATTAGGCTTAACTTACTACTTTGAAAATGGCCTAAGTACTTTCTTTAACGCTGCCTACCAAGACGGCAAAGATGATACTAGTGGCGATTATATTCGCAGCATTAGCCCGCTTTCAGGTAATGCGGGCCTAAGCTATGAAGCCATGGCTTGGAATGTTGAACTTATCGCCAACTGGACGAAGTCCATGAGTAAAGTAAACGAAGGCGAAAACAAAAGTGATGGCTACGTTACCGTTGATTTGCTTTCTGAATACAAAGTCAACGATCAACTCAGCATAAACCTAGCGCTAAACAATTTGCTTGATAAAGAGTATATCCACTTTGGCAGCCGCCTCAGTGTCGATCACGGCTCAAATGATAGCTTGTTTACTGAGCCTGGCCGCACTGTAGCTGCCAGCGTTAATTATCGTTTTTAAGCTCTCCTCGAAAATCCTATAGGCATACTCGCATTGCCCACAGGTACTCAGCCCAGAGCATATGCTCTGGGCTTTTTTATTACTGCTGTCGCCATTTTGATGGCAATTCCCCGCTCCAGCGTTTAAAGGCTTTTCTAAAGTTGGCCACATCGTCATAACCAATTAAGCGCCCTACTTCGGCGATACTCAACTGAGTGTTCTTTAGATACTGCTGCGCCAAATGCAGGCGAATTTGATCCAGTAACTGTTGAAAACTGTTCCCCTCTAGGCGTAATTTTCTCCGTAAACTGCTCTCGCTCATATTGAGCTTTGTCGCCACTTCAACTGCCGACAAAAACTGACCACGATTACGCAATAAAATTTGCTGAACTCGACTTGATAGCTGTGAGGCACGCCCCAGTTTTTTTGACAGTTCGTCACACTGCTGACGATAAAGCGCTTCACTAATCGGATCAGCCTGGGCAATTTCACGTTGCAGCATATCAGCGGGGATAATGATGGCGTTTTGAGATTCCGCAAAGCTCACTTGATTACCTAAGAGCTCCCGGTATCGATTGCCATAAGAAGGCTCTGGATAATCAAAACGATAAAGCTGCTGCTCCGAGGCATGTGGGAATAAGCTTTCAACACAGTTGCGCACGATGACAAACAAAGATTCAACCGTGAAACGTTCATGTTTTGCACTTAAGTGCTTTGCATGGCAAACCAGTGCAAAGTCTTCTCCAGCAGGGAGTAAAGAAAGGGAAACATGAGGCATTAAGGCGCGCTGATATTGCAGCAATAATTTTAAGGCGGCATCAACATTCACACTGTTCATCAAGGCGTAGCCAAACACCCCCAAGCGATCTAAAGAGATGCGATGCCCAACCTCCAAACCGATACTGGCAATATCTGAAGCTTCTAAAGCCTGCTGAATAATCTGCTCGCGAATTTCATCCTCGCCGAGCCCCCCCGCCGCTAAACTTCGGTTTTGCCCTAAGAGTTGCAGATTTAAACCTAAATCCATCATCACCTGGATAAAGTTCTGTTCCACATCGTTAAACAAGGCTTGGCTCCTCGACAAGCAATAGATTAATCGAATTTAACCCCCTATTTGACCGAATACAACCCCACCCAAATCAAATTAGCTGCCTATAATTCACTCAAACATCATAAATACGATAGATATAGCCGAGATATACCTATGAGCCAGCAATCCCACACCCCGGAATATGTCGATATTCACCCTCGCAATCGCGAGCATGAAATTGCCGAATGCTTAAGCCGTGATTGGTATGGCGATCATCCATTCAAAACCGCATGGTTCAATGCCATGTCGATTACCTTCCCTTTGGGCGAAAAGTTTTTTATCGACAGTGTGCGCCACTTTGCCGGTGAAATTACTGACCCTAAGCTTAAACAAGAAATCAAAGGATTTTGCGGTCAAGAAAACGTGCATCGCCGTGAGCATGAGCGTTACAACCAAAGCCTTTGCAATCAGCGCGGCTACGATCTGGAATATATGGAAAACCGCCTCAAAAAGAAGCTGGCCCTTAGCCAGAAGATGTATACCCCTTTAGAGCATCTATCCATTACCGCAGCCTTGGAACATATCACTGCCATTATGGCCGAGTGGGCATTGGATCCAGAAAGTACCATGGCCCAAGAAGCCGACCCAACGATGCGCGCACTCTGGGATTGGCATGCGGTGGAAGAAATGGAGCATAAAGCTGTGGCCTTCGATGTTTTCCGCGCTGTGGGTGGTGATGAAAAGACACGCAAGAAAAGCCTGAAGCGAGCCACTTTCTTCTTGTTGATGGATATCTTCGTTCACCTAGTTCATATGCTAAAACGCGATGGTCAGCTTTGGAAGCCGAAAGTTTGGTGGCAAGGCATGGGCTTTTTGTTTGGCAAAAAAGGGATTTTGAGACTGATCTACCCAATGTGGAAAGAATACTACCGCGATGGCTTCCACCCTTGGGACAGAGATACCCAGGAGCAGTTAGAACGCTGGGAAACCGCCCAAGGCGCTTCTTAATACTCGAAATACACCACCGCTAACACTCGGTGCCACTTTAAGGATAAAAAAGAGTGGCACCAAATGTCGTTTTCCCCATTAACAAGCTCTAAATCTCAGGGCATATTGATAGACATAAATAACAATAAATCAGGTGTCTATCATGGAGAAAACTCCTCTATTCCGCCGCGCCAAGACGGCTTCAATGCTATGCATGGGCATAGCGCTTGCCACTCAAAGCAGCAGCCTATTTGCCAATAGCGAACGTGAATTATTATGGGGCGATACCCATCTTCACAGCTCTTACTCTTTTGATGCCTATTTAAATCAGAATAAGACGGCCGACCCCGACACCGCCTATCGTTGGGCCCAAGGCCAGTGGATTATGCATCCTTATACCAAGGCGCGTATTCGGATCAATACGCCATTAGATTTTCTGGTGGTCTCCGATCACGCTGAGTTGATGGGTGTGCTGAAATACATCAATGAAAACGATGGCGGCTTTCCCGACGAGGGCATTTGGAAAAACTTTAAGCGCTGGTTTTCCATAAAGGTTATCCGCTCAGCAATTGAAGATGGCACAGGTGTTGAGTTATTTCTCGATGCTCTACCCGTGAAGCTAAACAATCCAGGTGAGGATCCTGTTAACGATCCAGGAAACCCAGCTCCCAATGACACCTTAGGTCATACCAGCAATATCGAAATTCAAACCTGGCACGCCATCGTGGATGCCGCCGAGCGCCATAATAAGCCAGGAGAATTCACCACCTTTACTGGCTGGGAATGGAGCTCAATTCCCGCCGGCGCCAACCTGCATCGCATCGTCATCAGCCCTAACGGTGGCGAGCAAGCCAAGCAATACAAGCCGTTCAGTTTTATCGACGGCCCTTATCCAGAGGACCTCTGGAACTGGCTGGAAAAGACTCAAAAGGAGACAGGTGCTGAGTTTATTGCCATCCCTCATAACTCGAACATATCCAAAGGATATATGTTTGATGATAAAACTCTCGACCGGAAACCCATTACCGCTGAATACGCCAACACGCGGATGCAATGGGAGCCCATTGTAGAAGTCACTCAAATTAAAGGCGATTCAGAGGCCCACCCGAGCCTTTCTCCTGAAGATCAATTCGCCGGTTTCGAGCCTTTTAATCATTATTTACAAACTGGCGAAGAAGCCTATAAAGCCAGACCTGGTGACTATGTGCGTACCGCACTCGGGCGAGGTTTAAAACTGGAGGAGCAAACCGGAGTTAACCCTTATAAATTCGGCATGATTGGTTCTACCGATGCCCATACTGGTATTGCCTCAGCTGAGGAAGAAAACTTTTGGGGCAAGATGGCTTATGACTCCATCCCTGAAAACAAAGCCGGCGGCACCTTTTCCGATGAGGGCAGCGGCCCTAAAGGTTGGGATATGGCGGCACAAGGTTTGGCCGCAGTGTGGGCCGATAACAACGATCGTCAAAGTATCTTTCAAGCGATGCGGCGTAAAGAAACCTATGCCAGCACCGGGCCGCGCATGAGCCTGCGCTTCTTTGCCGGCTGGAATTTTAATGAAGAAGATCTACACGCTGAAGACTTTGCCGCTAGGGGCTATGCCTCCGGTGTACCTATGGGCGGAGATCTTTATCAAAACGGCGATGCTAAAGCACCACAGCTTATTATCCGTGCCAGCATGGACCCAATAACTCGCCCCCTAGAGCGCATTGAGGTTATCAAGGGCTGGTTAGATAGTGACGGTAATAACCATGAAACGATCTATACCGTAGCCGCATCGGATCAACGTGAGCTGCCCGCTGCTGGCCAAATAGCGGCTGCCGAGGCCGAGCTTAAAGACGGTAAAATCATCTCACCTCTTAAAGGCGCTAAAGAGCTACTCGCTTTATGGCAAGATCCAGATTTCGATCCTAGCCAACGGGCCTTTTATTATGTTCGCGTATTTCAAATGCCCAGCAAGCGCCACTCAACACTGGATGCAGAGGCCTTGCAGTTGAAAGAAAGCAATTACCCCAAGCTTATTCAAGAAAGAGCCTACAGTTCACCGGTTTGGTACAACCCTAAATCCTAGAGCTGCTGCCCACCAGGCGGGGTCAGAACCCATGGGTTCTGACCCCACTTCGAAGCCGACAACTTGCTGATGTTGGAAATCCTCCAGAAACCCCTAAACCACAACTCGTCATCACGACTCCAATAAAATCTGCTGAACCCGATAAACCTCAACCCCGAAGGCGGGGTCAGAACCCACGGGTTCTGACCCCAGATCGAAGCCGCGATTCAGCTGTATAGGAATGCTTCATTGAATGCCTCTCAGCCCCCTTTAACAACCTTCTTGCCCGATTAATGTGAACCGATCAAGCAGCAAGGCTTTTCCCATCTTCAAGCTATGTTAGTATCAAGCTATCTCTAGGCCAGTTGGCCATTTAACGAGTATTTAAAAAATTACACATTGATAGCAAAGGATTTGCGAGAGGAAACCAGTAGCAATGAGCCAAAGCAAACTTGAACAATTAAAAAGCATGACCGATGTAGTTGCCGATACCGGCGATATCGAAGCCATCGCAAAATACCAGCCCCAAGATGCCACAACTAACCCTTCATTGGTCTATAAAGCCGCACAGCTAGAGCAGTACCAAGATCTAGTCAAAGAAGCGGTTGCTAAGCATCAAGACCCGAAACAAGCCGCCGATTACCTGGCCGTTGCACTGGGCAAAGAGATTGTAAAGCTGGTGCCAGGTCGTATTTCTACCGAGGTGGATGCGCGTCTATCATTTGATCGTGAAGCGACTATCAATAAGGCTCGTCAACTGATCGAACAGTACGCTAAATTCGATGTTGAACCTAATCGTGTGCTAATCAAAATCGCCTCTACCTGGGAGGGGATACAAGCGGCCAAGCAGCTAGAATCCGAAGGTATTCAATGTAATTTGACCCTATTATTCAGCTTTACCCAAGCCCGCGCCTGCGCCGATGCCGGGGTGACCTTGATTTCTCCCTTTGTTGGCCGCATCTTAGATTGGTATAAGCAGCAACAGCCCGATCAGGACTTTAATGGCGCCAATGACCCCGGCGTTCAATCGGTTAGCCGCATCTACAATTACTATAAGCAGCACAGCTACGATACCATCGTAATGGGTGCCAGCTTTCGCAATACCCAAGAAATTGAAGAATTGGCCGGCTGTGATCGCCTAACCATTAGCCCGGCGTTGTTAGAGTCGCTAAGTAACGATCATTCTGCTTTAGAACGTCGTCTAATCAACGATGCAAGTACGCAGGAAAAAGAGGCCGCCCTAAGCGAAGCCCAATTCCGATTCGAGAGTAATCAAGATGCCATGGCGACTGAAAAGTTAGCCGAAGGTATCCGTAACTTTATTATCGATCAGGAAAAGCTAGAGGCTATGCTGGCGCAACAATAACTTATTGAAAGCAGCCACTATGATTGAATTTTTTAAGAATCTGTTTGAAGGTGCCGCCAGCTCAGATGGCATGTGCAGTGACAGCCCAGAAGACATACTGCACCAAGCCGCGGCAGCTCTGCTGATTGAGATTGCCGTTTCTGATGAGCACTTTTGTGAAGACGAGCTAAAAGCGCTTGAGCGTATACTCAATGAAAAAATGGGGATCGCTCAGCCCAAGCTCGACTGTATTATCGAACAGGCTAAAGCCGAGCAAGGTGATGCCACTTCGATTCATCAGTTTACTTCCTTGATCAATCAGAACTACAGCCCGATTCAAAAACGCGACTTAGTACAGTATATGTGGCAGATCGCCTATGCCGATGGCAATCTAGATAAATACGAAGAGTATATGATTCGTAAAATTGCCGACCTAGTACACCTAAGCCATAGCGATTTTATCCTATCGAAAACTCGCGCTAAGCAAGAGCTGTAATAGCCGTTTCACTTACACTAAACTTCCGCTTGAGTACGCTCGCGATATTCCGAGGGCGTACAATCAAACCAGGATTTAAATGCACGCGTAAAGTTGCTGTGATCGGCAAAGCCCAAAAGCAAAGCCACCTCCGTTATCGGACGATAGTGTTGTAACAAATATTGCTGGGCCAGCTCTTTTCTTACTGCCTTCAGCAACGAAGTAAAGCTGCTGCCTTCTTTTTGCAATTGCCGCTGCAACTGTCTTGGGCTTAAGCAAAGCCGCTCAGCAATGCCTTGCTGACTGGGCTCACCTTTCGGCAATTGTTCTTTGATGGCATCCTGTGTTCGCAATACAAAGCTGCTATGAACAATACGCTGTATATAATCCTGAGCTAAGTCGTCCTGCCTCTCCGCCAGTTGAGGATCTGAGTGATCCAGTACGCGATCGGCTAATTCCAATGGCAGAACTAACTCATGTTGCTCGCATGAAAAATTCACCGGGCAACCATAAAACGCTTCAAAGCATTCTGGATTCGAGGGTGCCGGCCTTTGTAAACAAACGCGAACTGGGGTAATTTCACCTGGGAAAATAGAACGACAAACGGCAAGTAATCCAGCAAAACCAAAATCAACAACTTCCAAACCCACTTCTTCAATGGGAATCTTTGTTTTCATGCGAAGATAAAAAAATTGCTCGTCGCGACAATAGCTTTGTTTAATAACATTAGTGAGGAGTTCTTCAAACTGCACCACTCGTTGCAGTGCCTGCGCAACCGAAGAGCTGCATAACATCGCCAAACCCAAAGCATGCCAATGTACTGGTTGGCATAAATGTGCCGAGGAAATTCCTAAGTTTTCATCTTCGCACAAATCAGTGGCTATACGCCAAGCTTTCGCTATGGTACTGACTTCGATGCGTTCATAGGGTTTGCCCAGCTGCTGCTGGTCAATGCCCGCCATCTTCAGCACCTGACAATAAGATACATTACGTTGCAGTAATATCATGTCTAAGGCCGAAATCCAGCTACTAAGAGATGTATAACTTTCCATGGGCTTTACAACGTTATTGTTATTTGCCTTCGATTATAAATCGACGTGAAGGGAAAGATATGTTCAAAAATACCAAATCGCTTGTGTTTAGCGGCCATTTTTTCACTAATAGTGACGCACTCACCAAATAACCCAAACTAAAGACAAATATAAACACCGCGCATAACTACTAAAGCATCACCCCGCAAAACCTTTGACTGAAGCTCCATATTCCACCTGGGGTCAGAACCCATGGGTTCTGACCCCGCTTTCGGAGCCGGGTTTTATTCGTTTCAATAGACTGTATCGAAGCTACGATAGCGACTTGCTGCTTAAGGGCTTCTTGAAAATTACTATTACCAACAAATTATCAACTTCGATCTGGGGTCAGAACCCTTGGGTTCTGACCCCGCTTTCAGGGCCGGGATTTATTCAATTCAGTGGATTTTATCGAAGCTACGATAGCGACTTGCCGCTTAAAGGCTTCTTGAACGTTTCTATTATCATCAAATTACCGACTTCGACTTGGGGTCAGAACCCGTGGGTTCTGACCCCGCTTTCGGGGCTGCAATTTATTAGGTCCAGCCGATTTTATTGAAGCCGTGACAACGAGCGGCGGTTTAGGGGGCCATAGAAATTCTATTGACAACAAGTTATTGGCCTATGGTTTCTACTGACAAGTGCTTGTCGCCTTGCGCATAGCCTCAGTGTCGAAATAAGCCCTATGCTGTATCGATAAATTAAAAAC
>JAOXRT010000211.1 GCA_025800365.1 Cellvibrionaceae bacterium
AGCGGAGTATTTTGAGGATATTGATGAAATGGCCCGCCCGAGAGGATTCGAACCTCTGGCCTTCGCCTCCGGAGGGCGAATTAGGCACTAACCGGGACAACCACTTAGCGCTAACGCCTTGATTTATAATAACTTTGATTCCCGCTGATGCAAGCTAATTCCCGTTAAATCCCACTCGAAGTGTCCCGATTTTGGCCCGATTTTCAGAGGTAAGGTCTACCTTGTAGCCCAGTAATGGCGAGGCTCATAAGGCTTTACCGTGATCAGTCAAAAGGATCTTTGCGGGGGAGGTTAGGGGCGATCTACCCGCTTTTCCTGATTCCTAGATCCAAAAAGAGTGCATAGATGTGTGAGATCAAGCCTAGGTTGCAAGAGTGAAGTATACTAGCAGCCCTATGCAGATTTTAATTGGCCTACTTTTGTAGAGTGCTCTAATCTCGGAAACAAGGATGTCGTATTAATGCCGGATCGTCTGGAACTAACCAAAAACGCCCAATTCTATCAGCCCATTAATGTTGTAGATGATGCTCTGATCGATCAACTACTTAATACGGCATCCGACAACATCGAAAATGGTCAGGCTTTGTTGCTTAACCAGCATCGGCAAATAAAACAAGTTGATCAATGGCAATACACCTATTCTGTGAGGGTCTTTCCTACCAAACGGGATGTGTATTTCTTTTCGGAAAATATCCAGGATCGTATATATGCCTTTATTTTGATCCTAGAAATTGATGGCTATATTGCGCTTTTCAGGAAAAGTTGTAGCAACATCAATAAACTCTTAAGTGATTACTTTATCCCTGTTGACCACGACCAGTTAACAGCAACCTTTGATCAGAATGTGGAGTTTCAGAAGCTTGCTGCACGAGTAATGACCATGTCTGATAAAGCCCTTCGGGCTAAGAGCTATGAAGCGGCAGACTTGAAGGGGCTGTTGTCCACCCATGCAGCCGGTCGTTCTATTCCGTATTTTCTAAAAGTACGCCGTGGCAACACGGTGAAGACCATTAATGCGGGCACTGGGCGCATTGTGGAAAACTCCCAGCGTGAGAATATTGATCAAATAGCATCCTGGGCAAAACATCAAATCGATCTGATTGCGAATCCTCCAGATGACAATGACTTCCTAGACGCTTTCGCAAACAAAGTTGATCTACACCAAGTTCTTCAGGTTTCGCAGCCTAAAGCACTTATGTTTGAGACAGGAGCTATTTTTGAACGGCTTAATAGTGATGCGGTAGATTTAAAGTATCGGACTCGGAAAAAGAAGACTATAAAAATTTCCTCTCGAGTCAAAGATCAGCTGTTTCGTGCTCTAGAAGTGGTTTACGAGCTGGATGATGAGAAGGCTGCCGTTGATGCACTAGGTGGTGCAAAGCTACGTATTAATCAACGGAATTTGTCATTTACTTCTAAGCTGCTTAGTAGGTTTCGGGTCATAGAGGGCGAAAACGAATACACCCTATCTAAATATATTATTAGGAATGGTTGGTACAGTGTATGTTTCAGCGATCCTAAATATATGTATTTTATGGGAGCATGCTTTGAGGATGATTCAGGAGTTTCTGAAATTGATAGCATTCTCAGAATTTTTCTACCTAAAACTGAAATAAATCAGGTGACAAGCGAGAAAGGTAGCTTTAGAGGAAATAGCAGAAACTTCACTTCTGATTCAATGTTCAGAGTAGTCGAAGATATGCACCGGGAAGATGATTACATTTTTTGTGATGATTTAGGTGATGAATGGGCTGATCATATTACTTTAAATAAAGGCAGTTCAGAAATCTGCTTCATTCATTCTAAGCACGGTGATGTAACGACATCCGCAACTAAGTTTCAGGATGTTGTTGGTCAGGGGATTAAGAATCTTGGAAATATGTTCTTTGATGCTGATGATCTTCTTCGTAAGAAAGATCGAACATTTTCAAATAACTATATCCCTTATAAGAAGCCTGCGACAAATATAAGCCGTGTCAGAAAGGGTCGTTCTGATCGGCTGGATGGTTTCCTTGCTGAGTTTCTTCAGTCCTACAATCTAAGGCGTAAATGTATTCTTAGCTGCTCGTTTGTTTCCAAGGGCCAAATTGCTCGAGAATTCCAAAAAATAAAAGATGGCAATCAAAATGTTAGAGGTAATATTATTCAGCTATTCTGGATTATTTCTTCATTTGCTCATGCGTGTCGGGAGATGAATGTAGAGCCAGTAATTTATTGTAAAAGCTAAAAGAGCTGAATGGTCTATTGTGATAGATCAGAATTCTCGTTCCGGGTGCATTTCTCTCGCGCCAGCCAGATCGTTCTAGGGCCATTGCAACTCCAGGAGGTTTGTTTTTCAGAAGGTTCGCGCCTGAACTAATCCAAGTCAGGGGAGTTTTCTATTTTCTGCTTCTCCGCATACCCTATAAACAAGACCGCTAAGGTTACTATCAGAGCGGTTGCTATGTCAGCCGCCATGCTCGGTGGCCCCATCAGTATGCCGACAAATTTCCCGCCTTTTACAAAGCCAAGCGCAATGAGAAAAAGAACCCCGGTATTGACCAGCGCTCTATCCCATCTACACAAAAAGACTTGGGTGCAAAACTGTGGAAAAGTCTGGGCGCGTAGAAGTGGTTTCATCTTGTATACCTACTTTTTGATTGTCCCTTTATTTTCCACAATTTTGTGAAACTGCAAGGCCTACGACCACCAGGCCGTAGGCATAAGATCAGCGGATATTTACGATTTGGGTTTTGGTCGCAACCACTTCGCCACCATGCAGAATCTCGCATATCAACTCATGTTTGCCACGGTAAGAGGTCTGCTCCCAGTGGGTTAGGCTGTCAGATGTTGAGACGTGGCCCATATCATTGGCAGCTTCTGCCTCGTCGCCTGAGTTAACGACACGCCATTTGACGGTATAGGGTTTGGGGGCGTTGGTTTGAGCCTCAAATTTCAGATGAACCTTTTTGGGTACAAATCGCCCGCTGGGTACATTACGACCACTAAGGCGTCCACCGCGAGTCCTGGAAATTCCCATGTTTAAAGAAAGGGCGTACCGATTGTCGTTTGCCGCTTTTTGAACTGAGTGGTTAGCTGATGGCTGCCAGTACTCATGTTGGAACATGTAGTTCCAGGCTTTCTTTGCCTTGGTGTCGTTGCAGTCTTCTGAAAACAGTACTTCCAATTTAGTAAGAACTGACCCAAGTCGCTTCTTCAGTTTTTTGACTTGATTCAGGAATTTTTGCTTCTCAGTAAGCTCCTTTGAGGAATCAGTAGGGTTGTACACTTCGCAGCCTAAATCCAAGCGAGACTTAATTGCTTTCAGCGTTTCATAGAGCGCGACGTCGTCTCGGTCATCATTTGGTTTGTAACATTCCGCAACGAGCACCGATATGATCAAGCCCCCTGGCAAGCCCCAGCCTTCACGAGCTTTGGTAAACGCTTTAATCCAGCGCACAATGCGGCGCATTTGCTTGGGGTCAACTTCCGGATCAGAAAACCAGCTTTCTGATGGGCTCTGTTCTTTGACCTCTTCGATAAACCAATCAGTAATGGCTTTAGGATCTCGTTCTGCCCATTCTGCTCCGGCATGCTCGAGTATTTCTCCGCCGAAAAAGGTTTCCTTTCTGCGGTAAACCGCGATGTCGACGTGGTAGCCATCGGCATACCATACTGTGACAGCATTAGTTCTTGCTTCTGGATCCTTTGAGAACCCTGAAGCTTTGAGCTTGATAGCTTCAGCAACGCGCTTTCTCGCTTCTAAGGGCGAGGCGGGAAGGTCATCCTCCTCAAAAACAACGGCAATATCGATATCGTAATCATTGTTAAGAGCTTTGTTTGCTGTATGCATGGCAATACTGCCTTGCAGTAGGCTTTTGGCGAAGTTCGGCTTATTCAGCTCCTTCAAGCCTTCAGTGAGGCGATTCAAATTGGTGTCGCGTAATTCCCGAAGGCGATCAATTTCATCTTTAAGCCGTACGTGCTTGTCGTAATACTCATTCAGTTCCTTATGCATATTGTACTGAGTCATTCTCTTCTCCTTCTGATGAGTGTCGGATGAACTGTGCCGTTGAGTTGGGGGCGTTGATTTCTAGTGACCAGGCATACTTCGGGTGTTCTTGAGCGGAGTAGTTGTATACCTGAATAGTTGGATCAATACGTTCGCTTACGTTTTGGCCTAAAGCAAAGCACAGTGAAGCGGGGCCGGCATAAAAGAGGTGAATCCGCTGGCGGTTCGGAAAGGTGTTCTTAATATGTTCAAGAGTTCTTTGGAATTCTTTGCACAGTTGGTCAATTTGGGATTGGTTTTGTATCAACTGACGTTGTGGAAGATCTGCCTTGAGGCTTACGTGGCCCAATACATTGGTGAGGTTGAGCTCGTCGATTTCCGATGGGTGAATTGGGTAGCTGATACCAATCGTCAGTATTACATCACCCTTGTCGGTACTGGCAGCAAGCTGTTCCACATTATTTGTAGTCTGCAGAGAGCTTTCCAGGCCTGATAGCTGGTCCCAGCGCTTGGATGTATTGTTTAGCTCATAGGGTGTGATGTTGTATTTGTTATCAGAGAGCAAATAGCCCAGGTAAAAAGCTAGCGGCACATGGGGTAAGCCGTAGTAAGCAATTGGGGTATCCGGATTGCTCCTCAGCAGCCCATTGAGTTCGTGAGGGACTTGCTCTAGCCGCCGAGTGATCGATTTGTGGTCATTCAAAATACCGTCTTCATAGGAATCGCTATGGTCCACATCAATTTCACGGTAGTGATAAAGCCGCTGAACAACGGGTAAGTCCCGTTGAACATCATTTCGCGGGAATGAGCCCAACGAATTATGCCTGATACCAATAACCTCCCTGGCGTTCTGTCTGGGCACCCATACATGATTCAGTGCGACAAGAAAGGCTCCGAGCAGTGCAAGCACCACACCCCATCCGGGGCTGAGCTCCACTTTTGGCAGGGGGAGTGTACCTAAGTTGGTTTTGCCCAGTACCAGGTTGAGCAAGTCCACCCAAAATGGCGGCGATATGAGTAATAGTCCACCCAGCGTCAGTGCCAATCCGGCTTTGCCGGTGACTGGGCGAAGTAGAAATTTGATCGCCAGTTCTGTGATGTCTTTGTGTTTGCCCAAGTTGTTACCCTCTATCAATGCTGATACTAAATAAACCATATCATAATCAAAATGATTATAACAAGGGGTAAAATTGAATTGGTTTGGTGTTTTCTGGTAGGATCACCCGCAGAATTTACGATAAGAAGAAGGTTGGGGTGTGGACGACATCAATCAGTCTCAGAGAGAGCGGTTGGCGCATATAGATTTCAGGCTGTATTTCCTGGGCTCTGTAGGGCGTAACGACCTGGTAACCCGTTTTGGTATTAAGGCTGCGGCGGCAACCAGGGATCTGGCGCTTTACCGCGAGTTGGCTCCAGATAACATCGAATACGACACTAAGGCCAAGCTCTACAAGGTGGCAGAGAGTTTTGCCCCCCTATTTGAGTATCAGCCGGAGCGGGTCTTGGCCGCACTTTCAAAAGGCATTGGCGACGATACCGTTGCTGACCAGAAAGCCTTTATCCCTTGTGAGACGCCATCCCAGCTGAGTAAGCCCTGCCTTGGAGTGCTGTCGGTGCTCAGCCGGGCGATCTACAGCAACCAGGCCGTAAAGATCGAATATCGCTCGCTATCCAGTGGTTTTACTACCCGTGAAATTGTGCCCTTCTGTTTGGTGGATAACGGTTTGCGTTGGCATGTCCGCGCTTTCGATCGCCGGCGCGAGCGTTTTACTGACTTTGTACTGACCCGGATAACCCAGCCCGAGCTCCTACCTGATAGCTCAGTACAAGAGCAGGAAAAATCCAGTGAGGACATTCAGTGGAACCGTATTGTGGAGTTGGAGCTGGTGGCTCACCCCAGGCTGGAACACAAAGAGGCCATTGAGTCTGACTACGGGATGGTTGATGGCGTACTGCCGTTGAATATTCGTGCCGCAGTGGCGGGCTACCTGCTGCGTCGTTGGAATGTCGACTGTTCTGCCGATGCAAGCCTGGATGGTCCCGAGTATCACTTATGGCTCAGTAATCGTTTGGCCCTATATGGTGTCGATAATCTGGCTATTGCCCCAGGCTATCAAGATGAAGCGTCGAACAGCTAAAAGGCAAGCAATCAAAGAATTTACCTGAGTTCATCACAGGCTCAGCAATTGGAAGTTATTAATGGATCACAGCGTACACAACAAACTGGTTTCTTTTATTTGGTCAATCGCCGACGACTGCCTGCGGGATGTCTATGTGCGAGGAAAATACCGCGACGTTATCTTGCCTATGGTCGTATTACGTCGTCTCGATACTTTGCTGGAACCAAGTAAGCAAGCCGTGCTGGATGAAGTGAAATTCCAGCAGGAAGAAATGGACTCCACAGAGCTGGATGAAGCGCCACTCAAAGAAGCTTCCGGCTACGTGTTTTACAACACCAGCAAATGGACGCTTAAGCAGTTGTTTAATACTGCAACCAACAATCGCCAGATTCTTCTGGCCAATGTTGAGGAGTACCTGAACGGTTTTAGCGATAACGTTAAAGAGATTATTGAGCGCTTTAAGCTGATGGAACAAATGCGCCATATGGCGGCTAAAGATGTACTACTGGATGTGATTGAAAAGTTTATTTCGCCTTACATCAACCTCACGCCTGAAACGATAGAAGACCCAGATGGTAATAAGCTGACTGCACTTACCAACCTGGGCATGGGTTATGTATTTGAAGAGTTAATCCGAAAATTCAACGAAGAGAATAACGAAGAAGCGGGGGAGCACTTCACACCGCGCGAAGTGGTTCGCTTGATGAACCATCTGGTGTTTGATCCACTCAAGGGTAAGCTGCCGCCGGTCATGACTATCTACGACCCCGCCTGTGGTAGCGGGGGCATGCTGACAGAATCGCAGGATTACATCAAAGATCCAGAAGGCCTTATCAAGGCTAAAGGCGATGTTTATCTCTACGGTAAAGAGATCAATGACGAGACTTATGCCATCTGCAAGTCCGACATGATGATTAAGGGCAATAACCCGGAAAACATCAAGGTGGGGTCAACTCTATCCACAGACGAATTCGCCGCCCAGCGTTTCGACTTTATGCTCTCGAATCCTCCCTACGGAAAAAGTTGGGCCAGCGAGCAGAAATATATTAAAGACGGCTCCGATGTCATTGATCCTCGCTTTAAAGTGAAGCTGGCTGACTACAGGGGTGTTGAAAATGTAGAAGATGCTGCACCGCGTTCCAGTGATGGCCAGTTGCTCTTTCTGATGGAAATGGTCAGTAAAATGAAGCCTACCAAAGCGAGCCCTACTGGTTCTCGTATTGCCTCCGTTCATAATGGCTCCAGTTTGTTTACCGGGGATGCGGGTAGTGGTGAAAGCAATGTGCGTCGTTACCTAATTGAGAACGACCTGCTAGAAGCTATTATTCAACTGCCCAATAACCTCTTCTATAACACAGGTATTTCCACCTATATTTGGTTGTTGAGTAATAACAAGGCCGAAGATCGCAAAGGCAAGGTGCAGCTGATTGATGCCAGTCTGCTATTTCAAAAGCTGAGAAAGAACCTGGGTAATAAAAACTGCGAGTTTTCACCAGAGCATATTGCTCAGATCATGCGGGTCTATTTTGACTGTGTTGACGTCGAGCGTGAGTTGGATGCCAATAACGATCCAATGGGTATCGCCAGTCAGGTTTTTGATAATGCCGATTTTGGTTATCACAAGGTGATCATTGAGCGACCAGATCGCCGCAAGGCACAGTTCAGTGCCGAGGCTATTACGCCGCTTCGATTTGATAAGGGCCTGCGAGAGCTTATGACTCATCTTTATAGTGAGCATGGGGATAAGGTCTACGAGGAGGGCTTCTTAAAGTCTATCGAAAAGACTATTTCCGTTTGGTGTGAAGATAATGAATTCAGTCTGAACACCAAAAACAAGAAGAAATTGCTAGATACCGCTTACTGGCAAAAACTACGCGATCTGCTGTTAACCGCCGAGCAGCTAATGGTTGAAATAGGCAGTGAAGAATTTGATGACTTCAATCTATTCAAAGCCGAAGTGGATAAGGGGCTAAAGGCTCATAAGATCAAGCTTTCAGCCACGGAGAAAAATGCCATTCTCAATGCTGTCAGTTGGTATGACGAGTCAGCTGCCAAAGTGATTAAGAAGGTGGTCAAGCTTAATAAGGATAAGCTTGCTGACCTGTTGGAACGCTATGGCTGTAGTGAGAGCGAATTGTCTGATTTTGGGTATTACTCGGCAGAAAACACCGGCAGAGAGAATGCGAAACCGGGTGAGTTTGTAACTTATGAAGCCAGCTCCGATCTGCGTGATAGTGAGACGATACCACTCAAGCAGAGTGTTCACTCTTACTTTCTGGACGAAGTAATGCCCCATGTAGGTGAAGCTTGGATCAATATGGAGTCGATTAGCCTTGGTTATGAAATAAGCTTTAATAAGTACTTTTACTGTCATAAGCCGTTACGATCTTTAGATGATGTTGCGCAAGAGATTGTCGGTTTAGAGCATAAGGCCGAAGGCTTAATTGCGCAGATGTTGGGTATTAACGTGGCTGAAGTATCTGGAGCGTGATTATGGTGGCTTTAGACTCAATACCTAAATTCGAGAAATATAAAGATTCTAATGTTGATTGGCTTGGTTCTATTCCTTCTGGCTGGACTAGCAAGAGAGTTAAATTTATTTTTAAGATTGGTCGAGGAAGGGTTATTTCCCAACAGGAGCTTGAAGATCAGGGTTTATACCCGGTCTACTCGTCGCAGACAAAGAATAATGGGGTCCTGGGTCACATTTCGACATACGATTTTGATTGTGAGCAAATCACATGGACTACAGATGGGGCAAATGCAGGAACTGTTTTCTTAAGAAAAGGGAAGCATAACTGTACAAATGTTTGTGGGACATTGCAGCCTATCTCGCCAAATAATCAGAATATTAGATTTATGGCATATTCACTTAGCGTCGCTGCGCAGTTTTACAAACGCCCTGATACTAATGGTGCGAAAATCATGAATGGTGAAATGGCCGATATATTTGTTACGTTTCCACCAATTATTACTCAAAACATCATAGCCAACTATCTCGATGATAAAACAGCTAAAATTAGCGAAGCTATTACTATCAAGGAGCAACAAATAGCCCTGTTAAAAGAACGCAAGCAAATTCTCGTTCAGCAGGCTGTCACGCGAGGTTTGAATTCTGATGTTCCTATGAAAGATTCAGGATTGGATTGGATTGGCAAGATTCCCGAACATTGGAGTGTCAAAAGAGCGAAGTATTTACTTGATGAAGTGGATGAGCGTTCTAAGACAGGTGAAGAAGAGCTGTTATCTGTATCCCACATGACAGGAGTGACGCCACGTTCAGAGAAGACCGTGCATATGTTTATGGCGGAGGATTACACCGGGTCTAAGTTATGTCGTGAGGGAGATCTGGTCATAAATATCATGTGGGCATGGATGGGAGCACTGGGGGTTTCAGATAGGGTTGGAATTGTTAGTCCGTCTTATGGAGTTTTTCGTCAAAAGCAGGTGAAAACTTTCCATCCAAAATATTTGGAGTACCTGCTGAAAACAACAAAATATATTGAATACTACAACCAAGTATCTACAGGGCTTCACTCTTCAAGGCTGCGTTTCTATGGTCATATGCTATTTAACATGAAGTTAGGTTTCCCCGGTTACGATGAGCAGTGCGAGATAATTGATTATTTAGATGAAGAGGTGGCTAAGCTGGATAGTGCGATTCATCTCCAGGGAGAGCAAATAGAAAAACTTAAAGAATATAAAACGACCCTAATCAATAGTGCAGTGACCGGAAAAATAAAAGTCCCCGGAGTAAAGGAATCTGAAGAGTAATGCCTGCTTGTGGGGACGTTTTGGTATTGAGGCGAAGGACAACCTCATGGCTAGTCGGGTGGTTAAACAAGCGGTGGAGCAGGAGGTTACCAAGCCCCATGATGTAAGGCTATGCGCTACGTGCCGAACTGGACCTGATTTGTTTGACCGTTGTTTGACTGGGCTCAGTGAATATTTGGGATGAATGATAGAAAATTTAATAAAATCAGTTAGTTAAGGTTTATTGGTGGTGGCTTTTTGCTTGATTGGGCCAGCGGGACCAGGAGAAAAATTGATTGACTAAGGGGGCTTTAGCCTGACCAGGGTTTAACCGATACCTCTGTAACTTGCTGAAATATATAGAAATAATTTGTTTGATTGGTGTTTGACTGTAATGGGTGTTTAAAGCCCGCTGAAGGAAGATGTGAAGGATTATTGAATGGTAAGCCAGACTAACGAGCAGGCTTTAGAGTCGGCCATTGAGAAGCACTTAACAGGAATCTGTCTGGAGGAACTGGATAGCAAGGTTGGTGACCGGCCTTTAAGCTACCACCCGCAGCAATGGGAGTTGGGCTTACCGGCAGACTTTAATGCCCAATATGCCATTGATGAGCGCTTTTTCTGGTTGTTTCTGGAGCGGACCCAAGTAACTGAGCTGGAGAAACTACAACGCAATAATCCTAATGACTGGCAGCGTAAGATTCTGGAGCGCTTTGATCGACTGATTAGAAAGCATGGGCTGTTGCATTTGCTGAAGAAAGGTCTGAGTGTCGACAACGCATACTTTACCTTGATGTACCCCGCGCCTTTGGCCAGTTCAAGCGATTCCGTCAAAGCCAACTTTCAAGCCAACCTCTTTAGCTGTACCCGCCAACTCCGTTATTCCCTGGCGAATCCTGGTCAGGAAATCGATATGGTGCTGTTTCTCAACGGCATTCCATTGGTGACTTTGGAATTGAAAAATGCTTGGACCGGGCAAACAGCTCGCTACCATGGTCAGAAGCAATACCGAGAAGACCGCGATACCAATCAGGCCTTGTTGAACTTTGGGCGATGTCTGGTGCATATGGCAGTGGATACGGATGAGGTCTATATGACCACTAGATTGGCGGGAAAGAACACCTTCTTTCTGCCATTCAATAAAGGACATAATCTGGGGCAAGGTAACCCGCCTAACCCCGCTGGCCACAAAACGGCTTACCTTTGGCATGAAGTCTTCAGCAAAGAAAGCCTGGCCAATATTATTCAACACTTCGTTCGCTTTGATGGTTCCAGCAAAGACCCTCTGAACAAGCGGACTTTATTCTTCCCCCGTTATCACCAGTTGGACGTGGTCCGACGTTTGGTAAATCACGCCGCAGAGAGTGGCGTTGGCCAAACCTATTTAATCCAGCACTCAGCCGGATCGGGTAAGTCGAACTCAATCACATGGGCGGCTTATCAGTTGATCGAAACCTACCCGGCTACTCAAGATGTGCCTGGTGCCAAAGGCCTCGATGAACCACTGTTTGATTCGGTTATCGTGGTGACGGATCGCAGGCTTCTGGATAAGCAGCTCAGAGATAATATTAAAGATTTCTCTGAAGTGAAAAATATTGTTGCCCCAGCGTTGAAATCATCAGACCTGAAAGCAGCGCTGGAGAATGGTAAGAAGATCATTATCACCACGATTCAGAAATTCCCGGTAATTGTTGATGGTATTGAAGATCTCAGCGACAAGCGTTTCGCCGTTATTATTGATGAGGCGCATTCGTCCCAGAGCGGGTCTGCTCACGATAAAATGAATAGGGCAATGGGGCAGGATATTGATGCGGTGGATGCTCAGGAAAAAATTCTGAAAGCCATGGAGTCCCGTAAGATGCGGGGAAACGCTTCTTACTTTGCTTTCACCGCTACTCCCAAGAACACCACCTTAGAAAAATTTGGTGACCGGCAGCCGGATGGCAGCTTTGTCCCATTTCATCTTTACAGTATGAAGCAGGCAATAGAGGAGGGGTTCATCCTCGATGTGCTTTCTAACTACACCACCTATAAAAGCTACTACGAAATCGAGAAGTCCATTACGGATAACCCTGAGTTCGAGAGCAGTAAGGCGCAAAAGAAGCTTCGTGCTTATGTGGAGCGTAGCCAGCAGACGATTGATATTAAGGCAGAAATCATGCTGGAACACTTTGTTCATAGCGTGGTTAATGCCAAGAAACTTCGTGGTAAAGCGAAGGGCATGGTGGTTACGCAGAATATCGAAGCCGCTATTCGCTACTACAAGGTAATCCAACGATTGCTCGAACAACAAGGTGGTCCCTTTAAAGCGCTGGTTGCCTTCTCAGGAACAAAAGAGGTCGACGGTATTGAGTATACCGAGGCTGAGCTAAATGGATTCTCTGAGAATGACACCAGGGATAAGTTCGATACCGATGAGTATCGGTTATTGGTTGTTGCGAACAAGTACCTGACAGGTTTTGATCAACCAAAACTGTCAGCCATGTATGTCGACAAAAAACTCCAATATGTTCTGGCTGTGCAGGCCTTGTCTCGCCTGAACCGATCGGCCCCTAAGCTAGGTAAGAAGACTGAAGATTTGTTTGTTCTCGATTTCTTTAACTCGGTCGATGATATCAAGAAAGCCTTTGACCCATTCTATACGGCGACCAGCTTGTCTGAAGCAACGGATATTAATGTGTTGCATGAGCTCAAGGATATGCTGGATGAGGTTGGTGTCTATGAATGGTTCGAAGTTGAAAACTTCGTGAGCCGTTATTTTGACGGTGAAGACGCCCAGACACTAAGCCCAATTATTGATACTGCTGAAGCACGGTTTTCTCACGAACTTCAGTTGGAAGAGGAAGAAAAGGTCGACTTCAAGATCAAGGCCAAGCAGTTTGTGAAGATATACGGGCAAATGGCTTCGATATTGCCTTACGGGATAGCGACATGGGAGATGCTGTTTTGGTTCCTGAAGTTTCTTATTCCCAAACTCAAAATCCAAGATCCAGACCAAGATAAGCTCGACCGCTTATTGGATTCCGTTGATTTATCATCCTATGGGTTGGAGCGGGTGAAACTTAACCAGCGTATTGGCCTAGATGATTCAGAAACAGAACTGACACCTCAGAACCCCAATCCTAGAGGTGCTCACGGCACGGATGATGAGAGGGACCCCTTGGATGAGATCGTTAAAAACTTCAACGAGCGGTGGTTTCAAGGGTGGAGTGCCACGCCTGAAGAGCAGCGGGTTAAGTTTATTAACATCGCCGATAGCATCAAAGCACACCCTGATTACGAAGCTAAATATCAAAATAACCCGGACCCCCACAACCGGGATCTGGCCTTCGAGAAAATTTTCTCTGATGTCATGCTGAAGCGTCGCAAAGATGAGTTGGAACTATATAAGCTGATAGCGAAAGACCCAGCCTTTAAGTCTTCGATGCAGCAGAGCCTTCAGCGGTTGATGTCTTCAATGGATTAGCAAACTTTTAGGAATAGCAGTAATAGGGAACGTTGAATGAAGCTGGTTGCAAATCGTATTAATCAAACCCATCTGCGGGACATTCTGCCTGTTATCACTGAGGAGACCCAGGTTGATAATGTGCTGGCTGCTATTGCCTACGGTAGTAGTGCTTCTGATGAAACCCAGGATTTGCTTGGACATTCGTTGCGCAACAAACTTCGACTGGATTTATGGATGAGGTATGACCATACAGTTCCGGTTTCCATCCCTTTGCTAAATCGGCTGTTGAAAAACCTATCCAACAATATATTTACTCAATTCGTGCCAGACTGTTTTCACGCTAAAGTCATCTGGTGGAAGGGATACGGGGCTTATATTGGTTCTGCCAATCATACTGACCGTGGATGGTTAACCAATATTGAAGCCGGGGTGTTTCTTGAGGAAGACGAGCTGGTTGCTAATGGTATGGATAGTCAGCTGGAAGAGTTCTTTGATTATTTGCGTGACTTAGACAAAGCCATACCAATATCCGCTGATTATATTGCTGAAATGGAGAGGCTTAGTAAGCTGAATAAGGGAGTACATGAAGAGGCTCAACGAGCAAGAGAGCATGCTGTGTGGGACGGGCCTAGCTTTATCGCCAAAAAAGCGGCCTTTGATCGTCGTAAGGAATCATTCAAAACAGAGTGGCTGAATACGCTAGGTATTTTGCAGAGTATTCAACAGCAGCTAGCTGACTATCGGCCGGGCTGGGTTGAGGAGTCCGTTCCTGCTGCGTGGCAGGTAGATCAGTTTTTGCACGCCTACTATTACAATCGGGTAGGTGAGGGCTTGAGTAAGCCCTACGAAGACTACTATGCCAATAATAAGTCTGATCCCAAGTCAGCGCTTAAAGAACAGTTGCAGTGGTGGAAATCCCTATCGGAAGCGCCGTCAAATGAAGATAGGACTTTCTATCAGGATGCTCCTATTGTTCGAAGTTTGTTGAGTGTTGATAACATTCTCACCCTTTCGGAAAGTGATCTGGCTCAGCTGTTCGGAAAGACCCATGCAACTATGGATCACATTATAAAAGTACCCACCGCTGTATTAGGTAAGCCGGATGTTAAATCCATGGATAGAGCCATGCGTTTACCATTGTTTGTCTCATTAATTATGAAAGAACGAAACAGAAAAGGATGGGATGTCCGGCAGTTGCTTCACTACGTTCTCTACGAGGGGCCAGACGCCAACATCTGGGAGCGGCTTTATCACGCCGGCAGGGATTCTGAGTACAGCATTCCTCGTTATGGTTTGAATTCTATCGCTGAAGTTGTTGGTTGGGCGAGGCCGGAGGTGGTACCTCCGAGAAACGGAAGAACCAGCAAGGCTTTGAAGGCGTTGGGTTTTGACGTGCGGGTTTATTAGGAAGGATTATGGCTAGGAAAAAGTTGAAAAAGCCTAATAAGTTAGGGCAATGGAAGGTTCGGGGGAGAATAGCCGCAGGCGGAAATGGCACGGTGTATCACGCTAGAAGTGAGCGCTTGGGGAAAGGATATGTGGTAAAGACTCTCGATGCCCTCGGTAAAGAAAGAGAAGCCAGGTTCAAGGCTGAGGTTGGCTTTTTAGAAGGTTACAAGGAAATCGAAGGTGTCGTCCCTATCGTTGATAGCGGGAGCCACGAAGGCAGAAAATGGTATGTGATGCCATATGCGGAAGCTTTTTATACTTGGCGGTCCGGGAAAAGTCCCCTTGATATACTAAAGGGTTTTATTCCTCTAGCTGAAACCTTGTCTGATCTTCATAAAAAAGGTGTCTGCCACCGCGATATAAAGCCAGCAAATCTACTGTTCTATAAAGAAAGATTGTGTTTGACAGATTTTGGTTTGGTTAAATATCCAAGCAGAGAGGATATTACGCCAATAAAGAGCGATGTGGGGCCAAAATTTACCATGGCCCCAGAAATGAGACGCTATGCTTCGGAAGCAGATGGTTTCAAGGCCGATATATACTCATTTGCAAAAACGTTATGGATAGCTATTACTGGAGATTCTTTGGCTTTTGACGGTGTATATGTCGCGGAAGGAATTCTAGGGATTTCTGTCCACTGTCCCGATATCTATGCAAAACCAATCGATGATTTACTGCGAATCTGTACGAATTCTGATCCGCTGTTGAGGCCTGATGCTGAAGGGTTAATAGAATCACTGAAAGAAGTCGTCGCGCTAAATGAAGACTTCTTCCGGAGGAATTTAACGGAGTGGTTTGAGATTCAGAGTATTCTCTTTCCTCGTTCAATGCCGAGTTCGGTTGTTTGGCGAGATAGGCAGACAATATGTGAAGTGTTAAATCAGCTTGGTGAACGAGACTCTCTGAATCATTTGTTTTTCCCAGATGGCGGCGGCCATGTTTTCCTTAAGGCAGAGCAGGCCGAAGAAAGCGGCTGTATCAGTCTTAAATTGGGGGATGGGTCAGTATATGTAATCCTAAAACCTGAAAAACTTTCATTTGAGTCTTTTGGTGTTGACCCTGAGTGGAATTATTTCCGGTTGGAGCTTGCATCACTAGAGTATCAGGTCGAGTCTCCGGGTGCTGGATCAGATAAATATTGCGAAGAGGTGGTGGAGTTAACACCGGGTAGTTATATATCTCTCAACTGCTGGTGGGGTAATGAGTATCAGGGAATGCCTTTGCCCGAAGAGAGCCGAAGGGTTTGCCGCTATTTGAAAGGTTGCTTCGTAATGTTTAGCACAGCATCCGTTTATAATCAGACTCCTGATACTTACGACGCCAGGCATGAACAGTATTCTGAGAGTGAATTTCGGGAACATATAAGGTCGGCTGCGGAATACTTCGACAAACGAAAAGCTGAGTCACTAGCTTTATAGCGAGCACCCAGGAGGTATCTACTTGATAGATTTACTTCTGCTCTAGGATTTCAATCCCTTCAGATGGATTGATGTCTAGGGCGCGGCATACAAGGTGTATTCAAAGACATCCAGCCGTCTTTCCATAATCGCTACTTTTTTGTAAAAACCAATGGAACTCGTCGAGACGGTCGGCCAGCTTCCGTATACTTATTCTTTCGTCAGCACGGGCTTTTTCAGCCGGTTGACCAGACTTGCATATTTAGAATACGTGCCATTGGTTAAAGTCAGAAAATAGCTCCTTTACGGTGCGGTTTGCAGAGGGGACTTTGCAGAGGTCCATGGTACGCTGAAATTTCAGTCACGTTAATTATGCGTAGGAAATTTCACAACAGATAGAGATTAAACAGGGGGGGTAGAGCGAGAGCTTAGCTCGTTCTCTTCTCAAATAAATTGCTCGAAACGGAAAAATAGGCTCTTTTCGGGTCATTTTCCAGAATGGTTCCAGCAATAACTTGTGGCAGAGTGAGCTCTTTAATTAAGGAGAAGCCTGCATGTCAATTATCATTGAAAGTAATCTTGATGAAGTAATCAACTATCTAACGTCATCCATTCAAACCGAATACCCTGAGTTCAAAAAGGGTGATGTAGAGAGCGCCTTTGCCTGGTCGCAAGTGGGATTGTCGACTGGCGAATTAAAAGACGCCTTGCCGTTTATGTTAAGTACTGACGAGCATTCGATAGGTATGTTTTGTGATCGGCTTTTGCAGTCAGGTATTCTCAGTCTGAATCATAACCCGCTCTATGATTTGGGAGAAAAGGTGCTGAAATTTCCCGTTATTGCTGGTCATGGATATACAGTAGAAATCCGTATTGATTGGGATGATGAAAATATTTCATTGCCTTACCTGGTGCACGACTCTAATCGTGGTTCTACATGGCTTGAGCACTACGGACATGCGAGTACCTACCAGCTTCCATATCGAGTGACGGAGGAGGAATACGCAAGGCTTGTTTCAACATTAAAGCCATTAGCTGGTGTTGTAAGCGATGGTTACAGCAGCAATGGTGAAGAGCAAAAGGCTAACTTTACTGATGATGCGGAGATATCGAGAACCTGGATTCGCGACATGATAGAGACATTTGAATTTGAGTGCCAAGAATTAGAACCAGCGTCAGTGTGGGATGTATACGGTGAAAATTTTCCAACGTTAATGTCTGTTGAAAACATGGGGTTAACGGAGATTGTGGATGAAAATGGCGTGTTTATTAGCCACACAAGCACATCTGATGAGCTCAGACAATTGGTAGGGGCGGAAATGGAGCGCCTTGACTACCCATGCAACCCTGTAGATATGTATAAAACTTTCGTCGAGTTGAGAGATGAACTGGCCGAGAATGCAAAATTCAGTTTAAAGGCTGCAAATTAATTTCCATCACCATGGAAAGGGCACCATTAACGTGGTGCCTTTTTCGTTAGGATCTTCATACCCTCAATCGGGTCTATTCCCAGCGCTTCGCAGTACAGGGTGTATTCAAATACGTCCAGCCTGCGCTCCATCATTTCTATTCTCTGCACGAACGAGTGAGGCGTCTCCAGCCGAGCAGCTAGCTCTCGCAGGCTGATATCTTGATCTAGCCGAGATTTCTTAAGCCAAGCAACCAAGCTTGTATATTTCGAAGAGCTGATAGTCTTTTGCATGCGTACTCATTATTGGTACGATGCACGATGTACTCAAAATGAGTACTCTTCTGGTTTGTATAGATTTCAAGCAATGGAGGCTGACCATCATGTTTCATCGAATATTAGTAGCTGCACTTGCCCTAATCTCCCTATCTGGCTGTAGCTCTGGGCCTTTAAAGAAGGATTCAAGTGCCTCATTTGCACTGAATGTTGTGAAGGCCGCAGGAATGGATTACCGGCTGAAGGATAAGGAGCTGCCAAAAAATACGGTAGCCCGTATCACTGATTCTGCCGGATTTGGGTTGGCCTACGCTGCTTCAGGTTTTACAACATCGGTACCTGGGCTGAGCCCATCCGATGTAGCGGGGTTAAACTTTGTCGCTTGGCTACTCGGCCCCAAGCCGCCCGCTGCCCGGAATAGCCTTATTGCCTGGATGCCCGAGGAGGCTGCAGGGGCAAATGCTGAAAATTCCTTGGCTGATCTGCTCCTTGAGGGTGCGTCTAAAGGGGTTGAAGAGCTTGGTTTTAAGGCGAAGACTTCAATTGCAGCTGGCGGCACTGATAAATCGGGTGTAGCTGTTTATCTAATTGGTGATGATGGTAGCCCCTGTGAAGAAACAGAACACGGGTACTCCAAGTGCTGGATGAACTTTGGTATTCGCAACGCGGAAAAGCGGAATATCGTGCCAGAAGTTGTTGGCCAGTCAGGAGCTGCGTGGTTTTTTAATCCAGGCGTTAAGCGTTATAGCCGATTCGGGTTTCCCAAAGAAAACCCCGGTCAGAACGAGTTAGAGATATTAGTTGCCATCAGTAAATATGTACCTGAATGGGTCTACTTTTATGTGGCACCAGGGAAGATCTCAGTTGCACCTGATCAGCCTATCAAGCTACCGATGGTAATTCACCAGGGTGGAATCCACTACTTTATAAAACCAGTAGCGAATCAGGGGTAGAAGGCTTTATGTCACTGCTCATGGTTTTCCTGCCATATATCATTCTTTTTCTCCTGGCGTTATTGGTTGTCGTCAAAGTCATAGGGTGGCTATGGCGACGCTTGCCGAAAAAGCCCACTCAAGAACCTGGTCCGGTTAAAGAAGCTCTTAGTATTCGTCGGGGCACTGTCGTGGAAGCCAAGCAATGGCATGCTAGGGGCGGAGGCTTTCATGCGGAGTTTTGGATTAAAGAAAAACAAGGGGTAGAGCACCGATATAAAGTGGAGGATGTCCACCCTGAGGTACGCCGAGGGCACCAGGTAATAATCTATGAGTATGCTGGAGTGTTATCACTTATCCGAAATCAATCATCGGGAAGGGATATCTGGTTTATTCCCAATGGATTACTGAAACGTCTATATCCTTCCTTTAGAAACCCGATGGTTCCCATTACTGTTTTCCTGTTTGTGGTATGTGCACTGGTATTCGGGGTGCAAGGAGGAACAATTTATAGTCTTTCAGCAGTAATGGTTGCTATTGCCAGTGCTGTTTTGGCTTGGCAGAAGTCAAAATCAAATAATCGGATGCGTATAGCCGCGTTAGATGAGTTCTTCGGAAGGGCTTCATGATGGCATTCGAAGGGCCTTCCGAAGTCATTCGAATGCCCCTTCGAATCAGACAATCTGAAGGGGTTGCATTTTGGATATCCGTGATACCTTCAGATTAACCTGTTCAAATTGGAGAAGGTTATGACGGTTTATATCATGTTAGGCATCTTGCTCTTAGTTTGCTTGCTTCTAGCAGCAGGAGCTTACAAACCATCCAGTGGGAAAAAGAATGATCAGGGCCCCAGATTTAAAAGCCAATTGGATGAAGAAGACGGTCCCGAAAAATAGGCTTTTAAAAAAGAGACGTTTTATGTGGAGAGTACAAAGTCCTCTCTTACCAAGGGATAGTTTCGATTTTTAACATTTTCTAGCGTGTCAAATCGTGTCAAAAAAACACGACAAAACAAACCTGTTGTGTTGACAGATGGCCTGATAGCAGTTTTAATTTCTGTGTTGCTTGCCAGAGTGCAGGTGAATGGTTTGGTAGCTGGCCAACTCAAACAAACAGCATACAACCTTTCTGATCGCGGTCAGCGATTCATGATCCCTTCATCATCGAAGGAAATTCACATTATTTAGCAATGGTGCGCTTTGCATTGATAAGTCATTGCAAGGGTGCCTTGTAAACCTTTCGAATGCCTTGCTCCGTCAGGTCATTTTCCTTAATTAGCTGATTTTGAATGAGACCTTAAACTCTCAACAATCCCAGTACCGGCTCGACCCAGGCTGATCTTCTTTATCTTCAATGTGGCAACTGATACCCACTTCAGGGTTCATTTTGCGTCCGATATCTTGGGTTCTAACACTTAACGTAATCTTCTCGGAAATGCATTGAAAGTTCATAGGGACTGGTACGCCCGAATATGTACCGACAAATCCAACACTATCGGTAGCGAAACATGGTTAATAGTCAGAGAAATTTCGGTAAGGGAAAACGACTTTCGTATGCAGGTGTAATGGCTCTCAAAAAGGCAGCTAGGGATCGAGGTGGTCGTCATTCATGGTATGCGGCAAACAAACTGAGATGGGGTAAGTTCTGTACCTATGCTGAGTCACAGGGGATCAAAGATGCTCGAAATATCACGCCAGAGCTGGTCGAGTGTTATGCGAAAACATTATCTGGAAAAGCTGTATCAACACAACAAAACTATCTCTCAGCTGTAAATACTGTAATGACATTGGTTTCTGGTAATCGGTGGGAGAAATTCAGTCCCCGTAATCTTGTTGGCGTATCGCGTTGCTCCATCAGAACGAAATCTGTATCCGTAACATATGAACAGGTTGTACATGTATCGAAAGCGCTAAGGGAGAAAGGCCATATACGGCTCTCATTTATCCCTTTGCTGTCATTTCTATTAGGCCTTCGTCGTAAAGAAGCTGCACTTCTAGATGTTCACTCAGTATTTAATGAAGCGAAAAAATATGGATCTATTGATGTTGTGAGAGGGACAAAGGGCGGCCGAGGGAGATATGTCCGCCGTGATGTCCCAGCAGGTGAGCAAGCCATCTCCGTGTTAGAAGAGATTTGTAATTTTTTACCCAAAGAGGATCGATGCTTAGTTTCCTCTGGTACAGAGTATCAAGCGTTCAATGCTGCAATCTCGCACACAGTTCTTCCTGTACTTAAGGATATAGGTATCGATAGGTTGCATGACTTGAGAGCGGCCTATGCGTGCCATCGATACAAAGCAATAACGAGCTGCGATGCTCCATGCAACAGAAAGTCGAGTGATCCTCGCGCCGAAAAGAATATTGACTTGCGGGCTAGAGAAATAATCTCCCTGGAACTTGGTCATAACCGAACCCAGGTGACAAACAGTTATATAGGCACAGATAGAGCCGGAGGTAAGCAGGATGATTAGGCCCAATCAACTGGGTGTAGAGCGGGAGGCTAGGTCGTTTTCGAGAAAAACTTTCTCTGGTAATCGGTCATCAGTGCATAAGAAATCGAATCATATTGTTATGGCGGCAGAAGCTATTCGCATTCGATGGAATGTATCGCCAAGACACTGGCAGGTAAAACATATTCGTTGGTTTCTGGAGAAGAAATTAGCAGATAAAGCTTCAGGCACAAAGTATCGGTACTACTGTTTGATTAGGCAGGTTTTGATTTTTCAGGATCGTTGGACGGATTGGAAACCGCACCTAAAAGGGCCGTGGACAAAGCCATAGATTTCAGTGAGTCCGTATTCAGCATGTTAGAGATAGCTCCGAAAGGGGGCCTTTTGCAAAACGGGTTTTTGAGCGGGAGAAGATAAAATATCTTGAAGTTAATGGAGGCTGCATGTCTGAATTTATAGGAATTGAAGAGCTAGCAGAGATTTTGGGGTGTTCTAGGAAAACAATCCAAAACAGGATTAGTGCCGGGGATGTACCGAAGTACTACAAACCTGGGCGTCGAGTTTTGTTTGATAAAAGCGAAGTCGACAGATGGATAAGAAAACATCAAGTCAATTCAGTCAGTAATTTACGAGACTGTTGATAGAAAGTCATTTCCCTTCAAAAACTGTTTATCATTAAACCTGTCAGGGCAGCCGTCAGTTGCTCTGACAGGTTCCGATCCTAGCCGAGCTTTTTTGCCAGGTCTTGGGGTCGAAGATGGGTGTATCGCTTCAACATGGCTAGGTCTTTGTGACCTGTAATGCTGGATACCTCCATTATTGAAAGCCCCAGCTCAAAGAAACGGCTGGTAGCCTCATGGCGAAGGTCATGCAGGCGGAAGTCTTCTATACCTGCTCGTTCTCGACAGCGCCTGAAGGCTTGGGTCGCTGAGTCGCCACGAATCGGGAAGACCCGGCCGCTGATATGACGAGGAATAGTTTGTAGAATGGATATGGCTTGGGTGGAAAGCGGTATCGCCCTGTCTTCGCCATTTTTGGTATCTCTGGATGTCGCGACTCTGCTTTGAAGGTTGATATCTTTCCAGTCGAGTTTGACGATCTCACCTCGTCGCATACCTGTTTCCAGTGCGAATAAGAAAAAAGGCAGAATGAAGCCACCGTATTCTGACAGTGCTTCAACCAGTTTCTGTTCTTCGCCGTGGTTGAGGCGACGGTCGCGCCCCTTACTCTTGGGTGGTAGGCGCACATTCGTCATGGGGTTGCCGCGAGGCATATAGATTTCACAGTCTTTAATTGCAAAATCGAGCACTCGATTGAGTACCCCCAATTCTTTGCGAACGGTCTCAGGCATGCGGATACTGAGTCGTTCCTCCTTATAGATCTTAATGATCGAAGGGGTTACCGCAGCCAAAGTCAGGTGGCCAAAGTATGGTCTCAGCAGCTTCAGTCTGCGCCCAATGTCATACGCGGATTTCTTGGTGGAAGCCACTTCCTCTTGGTAGCGGTTCATAATGTCAGAGACCAGGGTGGTTTCCGCCTCAATGGTGGAGACAAAGATCCCCTTATCCATCTCGGTTTCCACTTCGCGCGCCCAGCGTTGGGCCTCTCCCTTACGAGTAAAGTTGCGGGAGATAGGCTCGTAGCCACGTTTTCTAATTTTGACCCGATACGATCCATCGGGTGTCTGGGTAATTGATGCCATGTGTACCTCGTTGCCAGTCAAAGGATGAATGGCGCGCGCTCATGGCTATTGTGTCTCAGAACATTCAAAACACCCTTCTGCGGGAATACCCGAAAAGGTGTTATTTCGTCGTTTTGAATCTGAGTGTCCCGATTTTGGCCCGATTGGCCAAAAGAAAGATGGCCCGCTCGGAGGGATTCGAACCCCCGACTTCCACCTCCGGAGGGTGGCGCTCTATCCAGCTGAGCTACGAGCGGGTGATGTGAGGTATGTAACTACTAACCTCTCTGGCAATTTTAAGAGGGCCAAAGCCTCTGTATTTTACTGCTTTTCCCCGTTCCCTCAGCCTCCGGAGGGCGACGCTCTATCCAGCTGAGCTAAGGGTGGATTATGGTGTTTGCCTTGTCAGGCAGGAGGCGCATTTTATAGTTTGCCTTGCTAATAGGCAAGGTAGTGGCGGTAACGGTTGATGCTTACTGTTTGTTAGAATCCTACTTTAGGCTGTTGCTAATTCGACATTACTATATGGACTTAATCATGGGATTAATTTAAATTTGTCCCATGATTAAACAAGAGAAGTTTGAGATGTCTGAAATAGAATCCATTATGCGGCGCTCGCCGGTCATTCCTGTCATTGTGATTAACGATCCAGGGGATGCGGTTCCTCTTGCCAAGGCTTTGGTGGCAGGCGGTCTATCGGTATTAGAGGTGACATTGCGTACCGAGCATGCGCTGCAGGCAATCGCGGATATCAAGCGTGAGGTAGCTGGTGCGGTTGTTGGTGCGGGAACGGTTATTAGCGCCGATGATGTTGCAAGATCCATTGCTGCTGGAGCCGAATTTTTGGTAAGCCCTGGTTCTGCACCGAAAATGTTGGATGCTGCTTTGCAGTGCTCGGTACCTTTATTGCCGGGGGTTAGCAGCCCTTCTGAAGTTATGGCCTTGAGGGAAAAGGGCTTGCGCTATATGAAATTCTTCCCGGCTGAACAAAGCGGTGGAGCTAAGTATCTTGCGGCTCTTCATGGTCCCTTGGCGGATGTACAATTTTGCCCTACTGGCGGGGTTAATCCTGCAAATGCCGGCGACTACCTATCGCTACCGAATGTTTTGTGTGTGGGTGGCTCTTGGATGATGGATAAAGCTGCCATCTCCAATAAAGACTGGCAGACAATCGAGCGGCTTGCTCGTGATGCGGCTAGTTTGCCGGTGTAATTTTTCCTTCCCTTCTGACGATAGGTGCCTGCGATAGCAGCACTTATTGTCTGCTTATCTGAAAAACTCTTCATCTCGCCCCTATTAATGGGACTAATAACGGAAATGTATATTTCTGCGGCAAAACTCTTGTAAACGTAGTAAATTCAATGACTTAGGCTTTGATTTGTGTGGTTTTGGAGCTTATTTTGCCTGATGTTTCAGCTAATTAATGGGATTTAATTGGATTAAAAGTGCTTGCAATTGAACTAAGATGGGATTAAATTTTGATTTCAACTGCTTCAGGGCCTATTTTCTAGCCAGGCTACGATAACGGGCGGATAATCATGGGATTAATCTGGGCAGCTGCTGTTTGCAAAATAAAGCCAATAATTAGAATAGAGAGTGAAGAGATGAACAGACGTAGTCTTAGCATGAAGCCTTTGGCGGCAAGCATTGCATTGATGACCGTGGCTGGTGCTACGCTGGCGCAGGAAGATGCCTCTGCTGGAGAAGAGCTCACCCTAGAAGAGATTGTAGTTACGGCCCAGCGTCGTGAGCAGTCTTTGCAAGAGGTGCCTATCAGTGTTACCGCTTTCTCTGCAGAAAGCCTTCAGAAAAATAATATTACTGAAGCGCGTGATTATTTAAGTGCGGCCCCTAATGTTGGCTTTAGTGATGATGGTGGTTCGGGTAGTCGCAGTATCAATATCAGTATTCGCGGTGTTAGTAATGTTGGCTTGGGCGAAGTAAGTACCGCAAATTCTATTGGTTTTTATATTGATGAGTTGAATGTGGGGAGTGTTTCAAATGGCACTATTAACCCACAGCTGCAAGATATGGAGCGCATCGAAGTGTTGCGTGGCCCACAGGGAACCTATTTTGGCCGTAATGCGCTTGGTGGTGCCCTAAACATAAGTACAAAATTACCTGACGAGAATTTTTACGCTGAAGTCTCCGCGAGCGCAGGCAACTTTTCCACCTATGGTGGTGAAGCTATTGTTAATGTCCCTGTCTCTGAACAGCTGATGTTACGTGCAGTATATTCCTATCAGGAATCTGACAGTTTTGTTGACAATATTAACCCTGAAGGCAATGACAATGGCTATGAGCATAACTCAGCTCGTGTAGCTCTGCGTTACTTGCCTAGCGACAGGATGACGGTTGATTTCTCCTATACTTACACCGACGAGAAAGAGGGCGGTGACATTAGCGTACCTTCAGGTGTGTTGGATCAGGATACTCAGAGCATCTTCGGGGCTAGCTTTGTTGCGATTAATGAACTGGGTTTTTACCCAAAAAATGACGACAAGGTAACACGTGACTTAAAAGAGCGAAATGAAAACGCATTTTCAATTAGCAATCTTCGTGTTGCTTATGATTTTGATAACTTCTCATTCAAGTCGATCACTGGCTTGGTAAAAAGTGATACTGAGCGAGATTTTGATCAGGACGGCACTAGTCTTGATGTCCTGCGTCGCTTTAATGAATATGCTGGTGATTCTTTTTCACAGGAATTCAGATTGCAATCCACATCTGGTGAGGCGCTTGATTGGACTGTAGGTGTTTTCTATGCGGATGATGAGATTGAGCAATTTAACTCTATCCAAGCTGGCGGCGATGGTAGCTATACCAACCCAGTTACAGGTGAGGTAATTGGGCTGCTGCCACCGATTCCAGCTGGCTTCCGTATTAATGAAAACAACCGTGTTTTCAAAACCAAGAGCAAAGCTGTTTTCGGTGAGGCGGTATGGCATCTGAGCGACCAGTGGGATATCACGCTTGGTGGTCGTTACACGGAAGATACTATTAATAACCGTGCCTTTGATGTAGTTGCCTTCGAGGGCGCTGTGCCAGATTCTGGTGGCAAGGCGAAGTTTGAAAACTTCTCGCCTAAATTTGTAGCGAAGTATACTCATAGCGACGAGTTCAATGTATATGCATCGATTTCGCAGGGTTATAAGGCGGGTGGTGTTGATTTTGCTCGCAGCGGAGACATCACAAATTTTGATCCGGAAGAGCTTACCAGTTATGAGCTTGGATTTAAGTCCGAGTTGGCTGATGGTCGTGTGCGTCTCTCTGCAGCCGTTTTCCAATTGGATTGGAAGGACCTTCAAGTTCAATCTAACTTCCTTGCTGTGCCAGGTGATATTAGCTCGGCGGTAGAGAAAACTCTAAATGCGGCAGAGGCCTCAGCTACTGGTGCAGAATTTGAGTTGACTGCTTTATTAAGTGAAGGTTTAGTGGCTAGTTTTGCGGCGGGCTACTTAGATACTGAATTTGATAAATTTGATAATGCCTTGATTAAGGGCAATTCTACTCAAATCGATTTGACCGGTCAGTCGCTGCCTATGACACCGGAGCTAACCGCTAGCGCTGCTTTGGATTATGGATTCTCCCTTGGTGACTTAGAGGCATTTGTACGTGGTGAATGGAGCTATCGCAGTGAAGCTGCAAGCAATTTGGAAGCTGTAGCTTCTGAAGCTGGCTTGCTGAGTCTGCCGTCCTTCCCTTATCAGGTAGATGCTTATGATGTCGTCAATTTGCGCGCAGGCGTAGAAGCTGAGGACTGGAAACTTAACGCCTATGTTGAGAATGTTCTTGGTGAAGATTACTACACCGGCACTGGTGATGGTTTCGGATTGGCGGGTATTCGATTGAAGCCACACCCACGCGTTGTTGGTATGAAATTCACCTATATGTTTAAGTAAATTTGGGTTTAATAAACATAGCTCGGTGGATGTGTCCTGCTTGAGGCAGCTTTTTAGCTGCCTTTTTTTGTGCCTGTAAAAAGCAGGGTGTCGTAATGAGTGGTGCAAGGGGCGTCGCGATGAATAATAAATCAAAGCTAATTGTCATTACTGGTTGTGGAAGTGGTCTGGGGGCAGAATTTTTAGTGCGTTTCCTAGGGCGAGGTTACCAGGTGTTGGCTGTACTCAGGCGCCGTGATGATCTAGACGTGGAAGTTCAATCATATATAGGCAGTCAATTACATATTCTGGAGCTTGATTTAGCTTGCGAAAATGCTGGAAGAAAAATTGCTTCACAAGTGACCTCTTTGCTGGAAACGGGCTTGTGCTTGGATGCGGTATTATTTAATGCGGCAGTTCACTACGGGTCTTCGGTAGAAGATATGAATCTCGCTCGTGCGCATGACACAATGGCCGTTAACTTTTACTCGGTGTTAAGCGCGACGCAGTGCTTAATACCGGTGCTTAAGCGTCAAAGGTCAGGAAAGTTATTGGCTATCAGTTCCTTATCGGCACATATAGCGTTGGCAAATGATGCGATCTATAGCGCGAGCAAGGCCGCCTTAGAGAGGTTGTTCGAAAGCTTGGATGTCGAGCTTGCACCCTTCGGTATTGATGTGGGCTTAGTGGTGCCTGGGGCGTTTAAGTCTAACCTAATGAACGCTGAAGAAAACCAATCAGACAAAGCAAGTGTTGCTCTAAATGAGGTGGTGGAAACTGCAATTGATTTTGTCGCCTGCAATCTAGATGGCTTTTCTATACCTGGCAATCAACAGGCCAAAGAAGTATTGGGCAGCCTCTCAGGAAAAAGCCCAAAAGAGCGCCAGCAGTTGGCGCGAAGCTGGTCGGTTTCCCAATGATGGCTTATCGAATCCTTGATAGAAGTTGCTCGTGTATTGAGTGCTTGCCTTTAAGGACTTTAGCTTTCACCTTCAAAGTGACTGCGGTTTTGATCGAGCATAGCTACGGTTAGGCTGTGGGCAGTTTTAGCTTTACCCGAAGCAATGGCCCAGGCGATTTGATGGTGGCGCTCCAGGTCTTCGCGATTGGTTTCCTCGCTTTGTACTTCGCCTTGGCGCATGTGTGCACGTAAATAGGTAGAGATGGCATGTTTAAAGTGGCTAAGTACGTTGTTGTGGGATGCTTTTAGGATGGCGGTGTGGAAATCAATATTGGCCTCTAGGCGTTTGTCTTGGTCCGCACCGGCGCCGGCCATCGCTTCATAGGCCGAAAGTATTTCTGCAACATCTTTTTTATCGCCACGCCTGGCTGCGAGTTCTGCAGCCTTTGGCTCAATAATTCTTCGTAGCTCAATAAGATCGAGCATAAATTCTTTGGTGGCCGTTTCCGGGTCTGCATGCCATGCCAGTACATCTGGATCGAGCATATTCCAATCGCTGCGGGGGCGAACTTTGGTGCCGCTTCGTGGGGCTGTCGAGATAAGGCCTTTGCCAGAGAGTACTTTTACCGCCTCTCGTAAGGCGTTGCGACCTACACCTAAATTTGCTGCCAACTCTTGCTCAATAGCCAGTGTGCTTCCCTCTGGGTAGGTTCCGTTAGCGATGCGGGAGCCAAGCGTGTTAACAGCGGCGTTTACCTGGCCGCGTGTGTTTTTCCGTGGGGCTTCTTGGGTAGACATTTGTGTCCTTATATCAACAGAGGCGAGAGGGTGATTCTACCTAAAGAAGCATTGTTTTCCTAATGAAAAACTGTTTAATGGGATTATAGTCTTAAATTTCAATAGGGTTGCAACTATGTTTTTGTATATGTACCCAACTGTATTTTTTTAAAATAAGTACTTTATATACAATAACTTATAGATATTTTGTGGGTGCTTTTGAAATATTTCTCGTCTAAATATAGTTTAATTTAATCATGGGATTATTGACTTATAATGGGATTATTATTAAATTTGTTTCATCGTAAAGGCGAATGCTGTCCCTGCCTGCTTGTCATGGGGTGGCCTGTAAAGAATTGGTGGAGGTCTAATGTCAGACTACGATGTGATAATTGCTGGGGGTGGCCATAACGGTCTGATATGTGCCTCGCTATTGGTAAAGAATGGCTTAAAAGTTCTTGTTGCTGAACGCAATGACTGGGTGGGTGGTGGAGCGCTCACCCGTGAGCTAACCCTGCCTGGCTTTAAACATGACCCCTTTGGTTCTTCTCATGTCTGGATTCACCTGAACCCAGACTTTCAAGAGCTCAAACCCGAACTAGAAAAACACGGCTTAAAGTATATTTGGTCTGATGATCATATCACCGGTCACCCGAACAAGTACGAAGGTGACGGCATCATTGTTTATAAGGATGTCGATAAAACCTGTGCCACTATCGCGGAATACTCCAAAAAGGACGCTCAACGTTATAAAGAAATCTACGAAGAGTTTGGTGAGATTCAAGACGGTGTTGTTAAAGGTATGTTCTCACCACCGGCGCCGCCAAGCTATATGTATCAGGGCTTGGAAAATAACCCGCTTGGTTTAAAACGCCTGCGTGACTATCAGTTGAGCTCTAGACAATTCACGCTAGAAAATTTTGAAAATGACCATGTGCGTGCCTTTATCTTGGGGTGGGCGATGGCCCCACAAACTTTGCCTGATCAGCTCGGTACCGCAGCCGGCTTTTATGTGATGATTCCTAGTATTCACTATTTTGGACAATCCATTCCAGAAGGCGGCAGCGGAATGTTGTCGGAATCAATGTGTCGTTACATTGAAGCGAATGGCAGCACAGTCATGACAGGTGTGACTGTTGAGAAGTTCATTACCGAGAATGGGGAGTGTAAGGGCATTCGCTTAGATGATGGTCGTGATATCTTCGCCAAGCAAGGTGTGGTTAGTGCTCTTGATCCATTCCAGACTTACCTTAAGGGATTTGATGACGATGAGCTGCCAAGCGGCTTTAAAGATATGGTTCGTAACTTTAGCTTTGGCGATATTACCATTGCGCGGGTTCACTATGCCTTGAATGAAGCCCCAAGTTTTAAAGGTGGCCCGGATATGGATGCAACAGCATTCCAGCGCATGTTCGGTACGGTAGCTGACATCGACAAGCAGTACCGTGAAATAGCAGCGGGTCAGGCACCTAGCGATCCGTTCCTTTGGACGGCAGCATGGACACGAATGGATCCAACTCGAGCTCCCGATGGCAAGCACACTTTAATCATGGACACTTTTGTGCCAGTAGATCTTGCCAGTGGTGAAAACTGGGAGAAAATTGGTGCAGATTACTGCCGCAATAGTCTTCTTTCTCAGTTGCGAAATTACACCACTAATATGAGTGATGACAATATTCTGGCTGAGTATGTTGAAACAGGCCCATCCTTGGCGCGCGCTAATTTATGTTTTCATCGTGGCGTAACCACCGGCGGTGAAAGAACTCTGGCCCAAATGGGCGCCTTCCGCCCTTTCCCTAATTACGCTGATTATCGCGGGCCTGTGAAAAAGTTCTACATGACAGGACCTTCTTGCCATCCCGGTGGCGGAATTTGCGGCATGGGCACAATTGCAGCCAACGAAATTCTTGCGGATCTAGGTTTGAAATCGGAAGACGATGATTTCGATTTTTAAGTATTGATTTTAGAGTCTTCGGGCTTAGTCATTACAAGTACAGCGACAAAAAAGAACGAATTTATTATGAAAGCAAAGAAAGTTGATCAATATACCGCGCTGATAATTCAGCCAGAGGTTACCGTAGTAAACGATCGAGAGGGGATTCAAATGAATCTCGATCGAGTAAAGAACCTAATTCACTTTGGTGTTGGCTATCACTGGGAAATTCCAGTTCGCTTGGTCGTGTTGCCTGAATATTTCATGCAAGGTGTTGGTACGCCAGGCAAAGGTGAAAGCAAAATCTCAGATCAAATGAAAAAGGCCGTAACTATTCCTGGGCCTGAGGTGGATCAGCTAGGTGAAATTGCTAAAGAATATGGCCTGTATATCTGCGGTGGTGGCGTTGTCGAGCAGGTGCCAGAATTTCCTGATCGCTGGTTCAATACCAACTTTATTGTTGGGCCTTGCGGTAATGTCGTATTGAAATACCACAAATGGCATATCAATGCTTCCTTAGGTTTGGGCACCAGCCCGCACGATGTCTTCGATGAGTACTGCAAGCATTTTGGTGGCGGTATAAAG
>JAOXRT010000212.1 GCA_025800365.1 Cellvibrionaceae bacterium
ATGCGACGCTGGCATCGGCGCCTAGCCATAGTGATCGGCCTACAGTTTTTTGCTTGGACATTAGGGGGCGCCTACTTTGCCTGGTTTCATATTGATAATGTCCGCGGCCAGTACGATGTGAAACCTAAGCCTGAAGCTAAAGCTCTCAATACCGAAAGCTTTTTGGCGATTACTGAACTTCGCGGAAAAGTTGATTTGACTGCCGTACATAGCGTTGAACTCACCCAATGGCGTGGGCGCTGGGTATACTGGTTTAAGCAAGACCGCCATCAGAGCCGCCTAGTTGATGCCAGCACAGGGAATTTGCTCAGCCCAATCAGCAGCGCTACTGCAGAGGCCATCGCTAAAGACGATTTTGCGCACAACAGCCCCATCATTAGTACAGTGCTATTGCAGCAACACAACTCCGAATACAAAGGCCCCTTACCAGCCTTCCAGGTGAGCTTTGACCACCCCAAGCAAAGCAAACTCTATGTGCACGCCAACAGTGGTCGCGTTACCGCCAGAAGGAATTGGATATGGCGGGGTTTCGACTTCCTTTGGATGCTGCATATTATGGATTTTGAGGAACGCGAAGACTTTAACAACTGGCTGTTAAAGCTGATGTCGATATTAGGCTTAGTGACTCTAGCTTCAGGCTATGGGCTGTGGTTCTTAACTTCTCAGAGGCTTAGGCGCTTTCGAATGAAGCTGCTTGGCCCATAAAGCGATAGATGCCTTTAGATTCCTATAGAAAGAAAGCTCAGGCGAAGACTTTGACGGGGGCTTGGCTTTCCTCACCTAACCCAGCGTCTAACGTGTGGTTGAGAAAGTTCGCCAGTATGCCCGCGGTAAAGCCCCATATCTCGTAACCGTCGTAATGCCAAACGGGTGCCCAAAAGCGCCCCATAGAACCATCAAAGATATCGGTGCGGCTGCGGTTAGCATCATCTAAGAAG
>JAOXRT010000215.1 GCA_025800365.1 Cellvibrionaceae bacterium
GCCTCTTCAGAACTGAAACAACAGATTCTGGAGATCGCCGTGAAAGCGATTGAAAATCAGATCTTTGTGGAAGGCGGCAGCTTTATGATGGGGGATTTTGGCATGAAGTGTAAAAGTGACCGCTATGCGCCGACCTGGGAAGAAGGAACTGAGTGCTATGCGACGTTCCATCAAGATGACAAACCCGCGCACAAGGTCACGTTAAGCAGCTATTCGCTGTCGAAGTACGAGACTTCGCTGTATGAGAAAGAACGCTATCACTTAGCACTCGGATTACCTCTTCCCTTTCAAGAAATGCGAAAAAAGAAACCTAATCATTGGACGCTTAATCCTGAAATCGCTGCAGGCACCGGTGGCTGGCAAGAAGCAAAGGATCAATGTTTATGGTTAGGCAAACTCACCGGTTATGCCTTTGATCTTCCCACCGAAGCGCAGTGGGAGTTTGCAGCCCGAAACCGTGGGCAGAAAATTTTCTATGCCACCAATGACGGCGCTATTAGACGGCACGATAATACACCGGATGATGAGATTTACCCGGTCGATAGCTTTCCGCCTAATCCGCTAGGCTTTCATCATATGCAAAGCAATGTGACGGAGTGGGTTAATGACTGGTACGACGATAAATACTACCAAAACAGCCCAGAGCATAACCCTCAAGGCCCGGAAAAACCTCCAATGGTGAAGCTCATCAATAAAGACCCGGGGAATTTCCGAATTTTACGCGGTGGCAACACGATTTGGAGCCCGACAGTAATGACAAACAGAGCTCCTTATCCAGAAAGAATAGGCAAACACCTATATTACTCAGACCATGGTTTTCGTTGCTCAGTTCAAGAGCCTAATCCTATTTATTAAGGCTTTTACACATAACGTTGATTGCTTGGTAGATCATTATGCCAAGCAATCATCACTTGCTGACGTACTTGCCCATATTTGATATGCGGTTGAAAATGTGGATGAAATGGCAATACAGCCATACGCGTATCTGCAGTCTTCTGCCCCGGTTGTCGATGCTCTAACTGCCCAACCCAAGCATTAAATTGACGTTGTTGATTGCCATCCAGAATGCTGTTGATCCGTTCTAAACCTGTAAACAGGATATCTGCTTTACTTTCTGAGCTACTCTCTTCCAACTTGCTACCTTTTTCCGACATCCGCTGTAAGCTTTCGGTAAATAGCCGCCAAGATTTAATCGGAGACAATAGTTTAACAATGGCTTCTTCTTGAGCCGTTTGCTGAGCCTCATCCATTAAAATCCATGTCTTAGTCAAAGTGTATAGCATTGGACCGATCAACTCAGGAACGAGCTTATCAACCGTCCATTTTTTACTAGCACTGTTGATACTTTTAGCTAAGGCAAATGCTTCTGCTTTATCCGCTTCTCTAAACCTCCACCAACGTGCTAAATCATCAGTAGTTTTAAAAACATCTTCTAAAGCAGACTCTGTATTTACATAGTATTTATACACCCCTTGATAAAACACCTCAAAAGCATCCGGATCAATAGCATTCAAATGGCGATAATCAATATCCTGCAAAATATCAACAACCACCATCAGCAGGTCGTAGATTTTCTTTAGGTCGACACTAACACCAAACTCACCACCTGCTCCCGGCCCGAAAACTA
>JAOXRT010000059.1 GCA_025800365.1 Cellvibrionaceae bacterium
GGCGTTGTAGGCGAGTGACTTCAGTAGTCGTTTTACAGACACAGCTGGCATGGATGAGAGGTATGGATCGGAATCTGCAGCAATTTAGCGACCAAGGCAAAAAGCGAAGCAGAAGTCAGGCAAGTACGTTAAGTCTATGGGAATTGCACCCTTCTACTTTTGACTGGATTTGAAGTGGCATTGACCTCATTTTAAAAATGTTGACACTGTTTTTGATAAACCTTTGTCGTGGCTTTCAGATGGGGCCTACTGCACTTTGCTGCGAGCATTAGTTCAAAAGATAATCAAAGTCAAAAAAGACCGTTTTAACATTGCGGCCTATGGCGGGGCGGGAAGTTTACTTGCCAAAACATGGCTGAGAGGCTTAAAAGCGGAGGGTGTTCTTGGTCGATTGTTTGCAATGGTGAATGGGTGAAGATTCCGATCCATACCTCTCATCCATGGTCAAGCTGCTGTGGACAAAAATATGTTAACATCAGGCGCATTTATTGATAGCATTTTGGTGTGGGTGGCTTCATCAATAAAGCAGGCAGGGTAGGT
>JAOXRT010000228.1 GCA_025800365.1 Cellvibrionaceae bacterium
AAGTACTTTTTCTCACATTGTGTGTTAACTCTGCGTGGTCGCATGATACCTGCCGTTTACGAAGCCGAGATGGGATTGCTGATAGAATTGAGCCCACTGGTACAGGTCTATGAGGAATTTGTCATAGGTTACTGGGGGTGAACAACACCCTAATGTCCAGTTTTATACGCTAGTAGTGGATACCACTCTTGAGCATATCAACCATTCATTGAAGGGTACAGGAGAACTGATTGGCATTACTTTAGTCTAGTGCTAGGGCGATGTTTTTTTCTGATTGTGTCGCAAATTGCGCGGCTAGCCGGTAAAGCAAAGGCTAAATGGCTGGGATATTTTCAAAGCCACAAGGTAAGCATCATAACCTTACAGCTTTTGTCTCCAAATGCGAAGGCAGGGGCATAGATCGACTGTTGACACGATGCGGATTTGCTGACCCATTCAAATGAGATTGCCGAGCTTTACAATTTAGTAAGCATATTCAAAATGCCTGAAACAGTGAAGAATGATCTTTGCCAGCAAAGTGAGATAGGAAGGTCGCTCTATGAGACCTTTCTGAAAGACAGATTTATTTGAACAAAAGTAAACTGCTGATCCATGATGAAGAAACGCAAACTGCTTATGTGAAAAGACAGCGGAAAGATACTCAAAGCAACCTACAC
>JAOXRT010000234.1 GCA_025800365.1 Cellvibrionaceae bacterium
TTCAGCTGAAGGGTTACCTAAGAAAATTAAAGGTGCAATCGAAAACAAAGGAGGTTTAGATTTTAATGGAAGCTACACAGAATTAAGTTTAGGGCTATCCGATACTATCCACATATTAAGTAGCTTAATAATTTTTGCTGGTGTCCTAAGTTTAGCACTATTTACTGCAAAGCTGCTTGTAACTTCTTACTCCCTACGACAGCTCAGGAGAGCTCAGCAAGGTTGTACTCATATAGGCAATATAAGAGTTTATCACTGTAACAACTTAAAACAGCCGTTTTCCTCTAGGTTAAGGAATGCTGAAGTTTTTCTTCCGGCACAACTGCAAAAAGACAGTGAAGAATATCAACTGATTCTAGAGCATGAACTCAACCACTTACGATGCCACCACCATCTGTGGTCACTCGCTGAAAAGCTACTTCAGCATTTATTTTGGATAAATCCATTACTCTGGGCCTTTTGCCGCCGTGGAGAACTTATTAGAGAGTTGCAGTGCGACCAGCTTACGGTAGCCAATAGCAACCCCATCACCTACAGCAAGCTGTTAATCAGCAGCGCTGAGCGAGTACAAAGCCAAACAACAGGCTTTGCAACAAAAGCCTGGCTAAGTCAAAAAACGCTCAAACGGAGACTTCATATGCTTATCAAGCCAGCAACACTCAAGCGTAAACTTATTGCCATTCCCACTCTAAGCTTTATCGTCAGCCTTGCTTTGGTCACTCACTTCAACCTACAAAGTCAAGACGAATACCTAGAGCAATTAGCTTTACATGACATTCAACAGAGTTATCAGAACAACCTTAGTACGCGCCCTTCGATAGACATCCAACAGGTTCCCGCCACATTAACTCGGGCATTATTACAGCACGAGGATCAGGGCTTTTATGATCATCAAGGTATTAGTCTAAAAGCGGTGGTCCGAGCCACTCTAAGTAATATTGGCGCGAGGCTCAGTGGCAAGAATCAATTTGTCGCAGGTGGTTCTACTATTACCCAACAACTGGCCAAATCTTTTTTAAATGAAAAACGATCACTAAAACGAAAATTTAAAGAAGCGAAGCTGGCCCGCATTATTGAAGCCAATTTCAGTAAAGAAGATATACTGGAAATGTACCTAAATCGCGTTTATTTTGGCAATGGAGCATGGGGCCTAGCAAGCGCCGCCACCACTTATTACTCAAAGCCCTATCAGAATCTCAGCCTTAGTGAAGCAGCCATGCTAATCCCCTTCTTAGAGGCCCCCAAGAAGTACAATATGATCGACAACCCTCAGCTGGCTAACGCTCGTCAGCTAAATTTATTAAGTAAAATTGAAGCTCAATAATAGATTCGTGGCTTGCCACTTATTCAGCAGGCCACGGATACTTGTTTTTACGCAGATCGACAACCAGAGTTTCCGAGATTTTATCTTGAATAGCCTGACGATTCGGATCCCAATAGATTTGTATAAAGCCCATTAAGCCGGTGGCCAAGCCGGCACCATAACCGCCGTAACGGCCAAAGCTTTCCCACAGGCTCATCTTTTCACCATTAAGCTTGATCACTTTAATACCCATTAAGTATTTACCCACGGTCTGACCGGTAAACCAGGCACTCATTACGGTAAAGTAGAAGGCTGCCCAACCAAAGCCTAGGCCCAAATCAGCCAAGAGGGCATTAATGTAGGCGATAATACTGTATTTATTTTTAGGCTCTGTTTGGCTCGTTTCAGTGTCTTCATCTTGTGCATCATATTCTTCCGCACTTTCAGTAGCCGCTTGAGACACGCTACTTAACTCTGCTTTTTCAGTGCTTTCTTTCGAAGCTACCGAATCACCTTCAGTAATTTCCACCGTCTCTTGGGTTTCGCTCGGCACAGCTGACATTAGTTGAAGATAAGGCCTAGGAAACTTAGATCGAATTTCAGCAATGGTATCTGCCGACAACTCAGACTCCTCAAAGGCCGCCGCCATGATATCTTCTGCAACATCCTTGGGAGCCTTTATGTCGACTAGCTGCTGAGCCATGCCATTAAAAGTGTCCTGCCAACATGAAGCGGCAGGCTCACAAGGCTGCTCGATCAGACTTTCTTTTTTGTCTGTTACTAAACGATTGTGCTGAAAAGCGGTAATGGCATAGGCGGCACCTTGGGCCAAGGATGCATCCTCGATGGGGGAGTTTTCATCTCCTACACTCCAGTTTAAGCTTTGCTCTTCTTCCAGCAAGCCACTTTGGGCATAGTAGAATGCCAAAAGCCCGAATAATATAAGACTCGCAAATACACGCAAGCAGACTTTTAACACCGGCTTTTCATCGGCCAATGCAAACTGTCGGCTAATCTGCCAAAAAACGATAGCAATCAAAATAGCCAACAATGTGCTACTTAACTCAGCCAATAGCACAATAACAAAAAGATCAATCAATATAGCCAGCGCTCTTTTTAGGGGCGATGCTAGAGCCACCCCGTAAAGATTGGGAGATACACTAAAAGCAAAAGGTGTAATAAATTTCTTAGGATCTTTTTTACTATGGCTAGTTGCTAGCGCTTGTTCATCCACAGACTTTAAGCCCCTTTATTTGTCATATTGATTCAACTACTTGATGATACCCAGCTCTCGCTGCTTCTTTTTACTCAGGGCTGCAGCGATCATCTTATAAGATTCTAAAATATAGTAGCGCAATGCTTCATCTTCCAAACTATCTACCCCTATTTTTTGAATCCACTTCATGCCTCTTGAGGCAAGGTACGGAGCAGGCCGATAACCCTCTTTATTTTCTAAAAAAAGATAGTTGTTTTCAGAGGTTTTGAAGGTAAAGCCTACCTCTTTATCTTCTTGGCCTTTTACTTTTGTCCAGCCACCAATGGCGAACACTTTACCGCCAACCTTCCACACATCCGCTCCACCCCACTGTACAACATGCTCTGCGGCCGTTTGAGAAGCACAAAAAGTATTAAATTCTTCATTGGTCATATCGCCTCCCTAGCCTTTATTGCCAGATTAGAATGTTAGTTTATCGTTTCAGGAAAACACTTTGCATTCGAATTATTCAAACAAAAACGGCCACATGAAGTGGCCGCTTGCTAGTCTTTATTGAGCTTAAGACTCAGAGTTTTTCTTTTCCCAAAGATCAGCGTGTTTAATATCTAACGCCTTAGGGTCAAAGCGGTATTCGCTGACACCTTCTTTGCGTTGCGCTTCATAGTCACGCAAGGCCTTAATCGCTGGCTTAGCAATAAAGAAGATAATTAAGATACCTACGATATTCAACCAGGCCATCAAGCCCACACCAATATCACCTAGGCCCCAAGCCAGAGTCGCGGCTTTCACGCTGCCGTAGAATACGGCAAACATCATAATCACTTTTAAGATAAAGAAAGCGCCTGGAATCTTAATGCTACGCAGCACATAAGAAACATTGGTTTCAGCGATATAGTAGTAAGCTAAGATGGTGGTAAAGGCGAAGAAGAATAAGGCTACCGCCACAAATGGCTCACCGACACCTGGGAATACTGATTCAATTGCATGCTGGGTGAATGCCGGGCTGTTGGCATCGACAGTCGCCGCTAAGTTTTGCACCAAGAAGCCGCCTTCACCGTGAACATTATAGGCGCCGCTGATCAAAATCATAAATGCTGTTGCGGAACAAACAAACAAGGTATCAATGTATACCGAGAATGCCTGCACCAAACCTTGCTGAGCTGGATGCTGCACTTCCGCCGCCGCTGCCGCATGAGGGCCAGTACCTTGACCGGCTTCGTTGGAGTAAACACCACGTTTAACACCCCAACCGATTGCTGCGCCAATACCCGCCATTGGGCTGAATGCATCACCAACAATCAAAGCGAATACTGCTGGAACTTGATCGATATTTAGAACCAAAACCACACAGGCGATAATGATGTAAGACAGTGCCATAAATGGCACGACAAACTCAGCGAACTTGGCGATACGCTTTAAGCCACCGAAAATAATAAAGCCCAAAATCATCACAACAACTGCGCCGGTAATAACCTTAGTTGAGCTGATAGTGCCCAAAGCGGTATCCAACATAGTGCCGCTACCAAAGGCCAAATCTACTGCATTACCAATCGCGTTGGACTGCACCGTAGGCAGTAAAATGCCACAAGCCAGAATCGTCGCGATAGCAAACAAAATGCCGTACCATTTTTGACCAGTCGCTTTTTCAATATAAAAAGCCGGGCCACCACGATACTGACCTTCATGCTCTTCTTTATAAATTTGCGCTAGTGTAGATTCTACATAAGCGGTAGATGCGCCTAAAAACGCCACTACCCACATCCAGAAAACCGCACCGGGGCCACCAAAGCCGATAGCCGCAGCGACGCCAGCAATATTACCGGTACCAACACGACCAGACAGCGATACGGCCAGAGCCTGGAACGAGGATACCCCCTTTTCCGAAGAGCCCCCTGAAAACAGCAGGCGAATCATTTCTTTAAACAATCGCAGCTGCGCAAAGCGGGTCATGATGCTGAAAAACAGTCCTGCCGCTAAGCAGGTATAGATAAGCGCTGGACTCCAAACCACACTATTAATAGCGTCTACAATGGTCTGCAAGGAGGTGCCAGCATCCGCTGAAGCCGCCTGTGCTACTTCAGCTGCCTCTGCGGCAAGAGTTTCTGGGGTCTCTGACATGAGAAAACCTTTCTTATGATTTTGGGATAGTGTCTGGGGTATAAGCCGGGCTCAAACCCCGCGTACCACTATAATTAACGATCAGACAGAAGAAAACCCGAAAAAGAGGGGCATCTGCCCCTGTACTCAAGGAGATAGAGGATGAAATGGGAAGCTAGGGAAGCCTTTATCGACCTCGCCTAGCTGTTAGGATTAGCCTGTTGGGCTAGAAACGATACTCCAAGTCGATACCGTAAGTTCTCGGCTCTGTTAGCGAGACCGTTGGAGAAGCCAAATCTGATGCCGCCAATCCACCAGGAATGCTGGTATAGCGGTTGTCGAGTAGATTCTGTCCCCACAAGGCTAGGCCATAGCGCTCATCTTGGCTGCGCCAAGCGAGACGTGCATTGAGGAACTTGCGATCATCACCGAAGTTTTCGATTTGCTCATACTCAGGTAAATAGCCCGGATCATTCTCATCAAACTGCTGCTCCTTAAAGACATAATCCACATGTAAATTCACCTGCCCCTGTGCGGCATCGAAGGCCCAATCGAAGGTAAAGGTATATTCATCCAACGTATCAGCCGTTTCTTGATCACCACCGCGCTGATTACCATTGGCATCAATATACTCACCGTAGCGACTGCTGGTTTCGCGAGAGGTAGTTACTAGGCCAAGCTGAATATTGTCCGTTGGCAGCCACTGCATCACCAGCTCCCAACCTTCGATATCTTCATCGCCAGCAATAATAATTGGTGCTGAAAAGCCTGGAATATTAGGATCAGCTGAAAATACAGAGCGCTGGCGATTATCGAAGCTCATATCAAAGAAGTTTAAGCGCGTACGCAAGCGATCATTGAGCCAATCCGCCTTAACGCCTAGCTCAATATTACTTACCTCTTCTGGGGCCAATGGTTGCTGCGCGGTATTAACCACAAAGCTGTCAAAGCCACCAGAGGTATAGCCTGTAGAGTAAGAGGCAAACACCATCGCCTTATCAGTGAGACGATACTGAGCAATGGCGCGGCCAGTTGTTTTACTCCAGCTATCTTTAGCGCTCACTAGGCGATCAGTCACTAGACCAACCCCTTGTTGACTCAAGGGGCTAAGTAGATTGGTAGCTTGTGGGATTAAAGCCGCAACTTGCAATCCGGCGGCTGCCAGCGCCGCACGCTCTTGATTGAGCTGTGTAGCTAAAGGCGCCGTCGCATTAAACCAAGTAAAATCTTTTTCATCTTTGCTGTAGCGCAAGCCGAATATCAGATTAAAGTCATCTGTTACGCTAATATCGATATCACTATAAACACCCCAGTTAACGAACTCTCCAGTGTTTCGTACTTCTTCGGTGAACAGCTGGCCACCGTAGCTAGGCGCGATAAAACCGGCCGCTAGGATTGGACTAAAGGGCTGAATTTGCGGTGCAAAGGGGCTGGCGTATAAAAAGCCTAAGACACCATTATAAGACGCGGATGATTGATCCAAAGGTGTTCCCAAAGCACCGCCTGCTAATTGGTCGAGCGCCCCTGTCAGCATGGCCCAGCCAGTTGGATCCCAAATGCTGTCGATACTGAAGCCTGCGCCTGTAGCCGCTAGCAAACCATTAGATACCTGGGTGGCCAAGTTCGCAGCGGTATCTGCAGTGGTATTAATTTGTGTGGTCTGGCTTTTGTCTTCACTCGAATAGGTGAAGCCGCCTACGTATTTGAATCGTTCATTGGAAAAATTCAATTGCAACTCGGTATAGAACAGCTCGCTGGTTTCAATATTATCGGTATCTAAATATCGGTCGATATGACTGCCGCCATCTTCATCCTGACGGTTGGTGGTATCTAGATCTCGATAATTCGCCCACCAAGCTAGTGACCACTCCTCATTGATATCGTGCTCTAAGCGATAGCCCAAGGAATACATATCGCGTGTTTCTTGGCCATTTATGACATCGTTCGCCACTACCGCACTCGTGGGCTGTCGATTATGGGAGAAGGCACTATAACCCACCGAAGGGGCCGGGCCGTTATCGGAGTCATCGAAATCCGCACTAAGCTGCAAGCGGGTATCCGGGCTAAGTTCCCAAAGCAGAGCCAAACGGCCAGTAAGCATATCTTTGGCGTCGATATCAGCGCCACCTGACACCACATTGTCGATATAGCCATCACGCTGGTTAAGCATTAGATTGGCACGCACAGCGACATTTTCAGATAAAGGCTGATTAATCATTGCTTCCCAGCGCTGAAAATCGTAATTACCCGCTTTTAATTTTACAAAACCTTCTTGCTCACCTAACTGCGGGCGGTTGGGCACAATATTGACCGCACCTGCGGCGGCATTGCGGCCTGCCAGCGTACCCTGGGGACCTTTAAGCACTTCGATGCGAGCCATATCCGAGAAGGCGATGGTGGTCGCTGAACGCGGTAGGTAGACGCCATCATAAAAAGTGGCCACCGAGGCGTCGCCACCAGAGCTGATATTGGAGCTGGCGACACCGCGAATGGTTAGGGTACTTTGAGTAAGCGCACCACCGGCCTCAAAGCCCGGAATATAATCGGCGATATCTTCGAGTAAGAGCGCACCGGTATTTTCGATATCCTTTGAAGAATAGTTATCGATGGCAATAGGCACATCCATAACATTCTGCTCACGCTTTTGAGCTGTAACTACAACTTCCTCTAGGGCGAACTTGGGTTCATTGCTTTGGGCATTGGCACTGCCGATAAGAATTTGACTGATGGCCAAACTGAGAATGGCCGGCCTGTAGGCTGGGTATCGCGACATAACGCTCTCCGTCATTGTTATTTATTATTGTTATTTCACATGCTGTTATAGCTATGAGCGTGAAATCTGCCAGAATCTCGCAATAGATGCTTAGTGTTTTTAAAAATCGTCATTGATTTTTGTGCAGCCCAAGCCCCCGTAATACCGGTCAACCGGTGTTTGTGTGAGTGTTTTCGAAATCCAGAAGCCCAATTCAGGGAATATCAGAATAATGAAGAACTCTGGCAGCCGAAGTCAGTAAGCGTTAGACTCAAGCAAAAATAAAATAATAAAAGCCCCGGCACGCCCTGCGCGATGCCTTTATGGGGTAAAGGAAGTGAAGTAATCCGTGAGCAATCTGATTGATATTTTTATCAGCTTTTCCCTATCCCAGCTGCTGCTATGCACGGTACTGCTGTTGCGCCGCCCAACTGGGCATGCCTTAAGCGAAAAACTGTTTATTGCCTTATTGCTAGCCGATGCCGCCTATTTGATTATCCCTTGGGTTAGTGCCGATTGGGCTAGAGCCATTTTGTACCCAGCGCAAACCATGGTACCCGGATTATTTTGGTTATTTAGCTATAGCTTATTTGATGATCATTTCCGGCTGAGGCCATGGCAATTGATCCCCTTTATGATTACCGTTGCCTTACCCACCGCAGCAAACTTCGCAGATCTAGGAGAGTCTCAAATAGGCCAACTACTGTGGTTTCAGCTACCGCAGTTTATTGAGTTTGTGCTCCTTGGCTGGGCGCTCAAAGTCATTTTGGCCCACTGGCAAGATGATCTTTTAGAGCAACGCCGAAATCTACGTATTTGGTTTTCGGCCTTTATTGGCTTTTATATCTTTGCATTAATCGCCGCACAGCAACTGTTGTTTCCAAGTGTCGAATGGCTGGCCATTTGGCAATACGCGCCCGCCGGGGTCATGCTGTTTCTGTGTAACTGTGTATTGCTGGAATTTAAGCAGGATGTTTTTTATCAGCAAGTAGCTCCTGCGTCTCAAGCCAACACAGAGACAGAAGTAGACGCTAAGACCAGTAAAATCGAGCGTAATCAAGAACAAGAAGAGATTCCAGATGAAGTTCTTGATGCCATTAGCCAGCTTATGGAAGATGACAAGATTTATCGCGAGATGGGGCTAACCATCGGCCAACTGGCTGAGAAGATAGAGATTCAAGAATATCGCTTACGGCGTATCATCAATGCTGGCCTTGGTCATCGCAACTTTAATGACTTTCTGAATCGATATCGCGTGCAAGAAGCATGCGAAAGACTCGCGTCAAAAACCGAGCAAGACACTGCCGTCTTGAATATCGCACTTGATGCGGGATTTCGTTCATTGAGCTCATTTAACAAAGCCTTTAAGGATAGCCAAGGCATGACACCCACCGCTTATCGCAAAAGCCAGCTCAACTAAGCGATCTTTCGCTGCCGAATTTTAAAATCACTGAGATTTCGGCCTTTAATGGCGGCAATCTACGCTGACAATAATATCAGCGAGTGATTTGTCATGATAAAGCGCCCCATTAAAGCTGGCCTAAGCTTTAAGCCCATTGCCTTGCTTAGCGCTGTACTGCTCATGCCTTTTAGCGGCGTCTCGTCAGCCGAGGCAACTGCAAAACAACAGGCCAAACAACTTTTTCAAAGTTGCGCTAGCTGTCATGGCCAGCAAGCTGAAGGACAGGCCGCACTTGGTGCTCCAACACTGGCCGGACAATTGCCCTCGTATTTAGAGCGAGCCATGGCGGAGTTTGCCGCAGGCAAACGCGGCCAAGAAGACCACTACGCCCAACAAATGGCCGCCATGTCATTAAGCTTGCAAGATGAGCAACAACGGAAGTTGTTAGCCAGCTACATCAGCGCCCTACCCAGCAAAGAAATTCAAGTACCTGCACGCAGTGGTGATGCTGCTTATCGTTTATATCAAGCCAGTTGCGGTGGTTGCCACGGTGTCAAAGCCGAAGGCAACAAAGCCTTAAACTCTCCTCGACTTGCCGGCATGGATGAAGCTTATATAACAAGGCAGCTAGAACACTTTAGAAGCGGTAAGCGCGGTGCAAGTAGCCGCTATGCAAAACAAATGCAAATGATGGCTAATACCCTAAAGGGGCCCCAGGACATCAAATTGATAAGCCAATTTATTGCAAAGCTCTAAGTTAAAAAGAAAGCTAAAAGAGAGCTTTAGGAAAGAACCAAAGGCCAGAATAGAGAATGATTAGCAGCCTTATATTAGCCGCCGGAATTAGCCTCAGTAGCCACTGCCCCGCCGGATTTGAAAAAGTAGAGGGCAATCGCTGTGAGCTAAGAACGGTATATCAGTTTTACGATTCCTTACAGAATCGCGGAGTCGGCGGCACCCAAACCAGCTTGCCAAAACATGTGGACGGCTACAGTCCGCAGCAAATTGATCTAGGCCGCTATTTATTTTTTGATCCCATTTTATCTGCCAATCAAGTGCAGTCATGTGCCAGCTGCCATCAGCCCGATAAGGGCTTTAGTGATGGCCATGGTCGATCAATAGGCTTTGATGGAAAACTGCTTCCGCGATCCGCACCCAGCCTATGGAACAGTGCCTTTTTAGATCGCTTCTTTTGGGATGGCCGAGCCAAGACTTTAGAAGAACAAGCCAAGGGGCCACTGTATGCCCCTGAGGAAATGAATAACAAGCCAGAAGAGTTACTCGAACGTCTAAACCAAAACAAAGAATACCAAAGACTTTTTAGGGAAGCTTTTCCTGGCAGCACTGTGATCGAAGAGCCGCAACTGCTAACGGTACTGGCTGCATTTCAAGCTTCTTTGATTTCCTTGAATAGTCGCTACGATCGCTATGCCCACGGTGACCACAAAGCACTAAATGCCGAAGAGATAGCCGGCATGAATGTGTTTCGCTCTTTTGTCGCACGCTGCAGTGAATGCCACACACCACCATTGTTTACCAATAATCAAATCGCCGTTATTGGCACCCCCGAGCCAGAGGGCATGGCATTAGATATCGGTGCTGAGAAAACCTTTAACAGCAGCGTACTAAAAGGTGGCTTTAAGGTGCCAACACTAAGAAATATCGAATTTACGGCGCCCTATATGCACTCCGGTGTATTTCCAAGCTTACGTGAAGCCACTGAGTTTTATAACAAAGGCCGCGGCCATGCGGTTCCCAATGGTGTGGAGATGCAAATCCACTGGCATATTTGGGAGCCCAATCTGAAAGAAGAAGAATTAGATTTAATCGTCAGCTTTATGAAAACGCTGAGCGATGAAACCTTTAAACCCGAAACACCTAAACAGCTGCCCTCTGGCCTGCCAGTGCTTGCTGATGTACCAGCCGCAAGTAAGGAAAGCAAAGACAGCACCCCACAGACAGCAATGAGAAGATAACAATGAACAAAAGCCTTTTACTCGCTGCCATCACCTTAGCCGTAGGTTTTGGACTCGGACAGTTTCTGGCCAAAGACAAAGCCCCAGTTATTCAAGCTAATCAGGTGGATAAAAGCTTCGCAGGCGGTTATCAAGCCAAACAAGATGAAAACTTGAACGCCGATGTAGACTTTGTCTTACCGGGTAGCGGCAATACTATAACGGTAAATCCTGGAGAAAAAATTCAAGATGCCGTGATTGCCGCCAAACCAGGCGATACCATCATGGTAATGCCCGGCCGCTATGAAGAAACCATTTATATCGATAAAGACAGTATTCGTTTAGTCGGTATTATCCAAGAAGGACAACGCGCCGAACTTAACGGTCGAGGCGAGTTAAACGATGCCATTTTGTATTCTGGCAACAATATTACTGTCGAAAATTTTCTTATCACCAAATACAAAGGCAATGGCATTATGGGCCAGGCCGGTAATAATTTTGAGATTCGCGGCAATGTGATTGTTGATACCGGGGTATACGGAATCTTTCCGCAATTGGGTAAAAACGGCATCGTTTCCCATAATATCATTTCAGGTATTGAAGACGCCGCCATTTACGTGGGTATGAGCGATAATGTTCACGTTGCCCACAATGAGGTATTTGATTCAGTTGCGGGTATTGAAATCGAAAATAGCCGCCACTGTATCGTGGAAGATAATTATGTTCATAATAATACCGGCGGCATCCTAGCTTTTATTACTCCTGGCCTGCCCATCAAAACCACTTACGATGTCATCATTCGAAACAACTTTGTAGTTGGCAATAACCATCCTAATTTTGGCGCTCCTGGTTCTACCGTTGCTGGCATCCCAGCAGGAACCGGCATCTTGGTAATGGCCGCTGATGAAGTAGTTATTGAAGATAATATTATTACCGACCACAAAACCGCTGGCATTATGATCACCGATCACTACAACGCACCTAATACCACGATCGACGAAGGCTCCGATCCTTATCCAGATAAAGTAGCAATTTTGGATAATCTAATGATGCGCAACGGTTATGACACTATTGATGAAGTGAAAGCGCTAATGCTTACCGAGCTTAAAACTGGCGAGCCCGATATAATTCGAGCTGGTAAAAGCAGTGACAGCTGCATCAATAACCGTCACCGCTACATCACTGTAGGCATCAACGATTTTAAAGATTGTGATTTTAATAACACTGATGACGTTGTAACTTACAGCTTATCGGAGCCAGTACCACCGAGAGAAATCACGGCAGAAAACAAAGGCAAGATCGCTTACTTGGGTATTTGTACTGGCTGTCATAGTTATACTGGCCGAATTGTTGGCCCACCGGTTCAGCTAATTCAAGCTTTATATATGGAAAACCCACAGGGCCTTGCGGATTACATTGCCAACCCAACAAAAAAACGCGACGACTATCCAGAAATGCCTCCGCAGAATTACCTGGATGAAGAAACTCGCTTGGCGGTTGCTGAGTATATGTTGAGCCGTACTAACTAGAACAACAAAGGGGTCAGATCCCCAAAACAAAAAATGGGCCACTAGGCCCATTTTTTGTTTTGGGGATCTGACCCCGGAGCAATTTTATCTGAGCAACTTACTCAGGGAGCGTTACATTCAATTCCAGAATAGAGCACTCATCATTATTATCAAGGTTTACCTTGACCTGCTCATCATCGATTTCAACGTACTTTCGAATCACCGCAAGAATTTCTTGCTGCATCTTCTCGATATATTCTGGCTGCTCACGCTTATTACGCTCATGAGCCACAATAATCTGTAAACGCTCTTTCGCCACAGAGGCCGAACTCGGCTTCTTTTGTGACCTGAAATAACTAAAAATACTCATCCTTAAGCCCCCATCAAACGCTTGAAGAAGCCCTTCTTCTCTACTTCCAAGAAACGATGTTCGATTTCCTCACCGAACAGACGACCCACAGCATCGCTATAAGCCTTTCCTGAATTAGATTCGTCATCAAGAATAACTGGGCTACCTTGGTTAGACGCTTTCAATACCGCCTCACTCTCGGGAATAACACCTAGTAATTCAATCGCCAAGATCTCCTTCACGTCTTCAACGCTAAGCATCTCGCCTTCTTCAACTCGCTCAGGGTTGTAGCGAGTGACCAATAGCTTCTCTTCAACAACCTCACCCTTCTCGGCCTTACGAGACTTACTTTGCAAAATACCCAAAATACGATCCGAATCACGTACGGAAGATACTTCAGGGTTAGTTACAACGATCGCCATATCAGCAAAATACAAGGCCATCTGAGCACCGCGCTCAATACCTGCAGGGGAGTCACAGACGATAAAATCGAAGTCTTCACTCAACTCATCAAGAACTTTTTCTACACCTTCTTGAGTTAGTGCATCTTTATCGCGAGTTTGTGATGCTGGCAAAATATAAAGATTATCAACACGCTTATCTTTGATAAGGGTTTGCTTTAAATTAGATTCGCCATTGATAACGTTAACAAAGTCATACACTACACGACGCTCGCAACCCATGATTAAATCCAAGTTACGCAGGCCCACATCGAAATCGATGATAACAGTCTTGTGACCACGCTGAGCCAAGCCTGTACCAATGGATGCACTGGTGGTGGTTTTGCCAACACCGCCCTTTCCTGATGTCACTACGATAATTTTTGCCACTCGTTCACCTACTTATCGTTAATTTTCGCGATTTCTAATCGCTCGTCCTTTAATTGAATATGAGCTGTTTGCTTCCAAGCTTTATCTTTGAGCTCATCGCTTAATATGAAAATACCCGCAATTGAAACCAACTCGGCCTCCAGCTGCTGGCAAAAAATTCTGGCGTTGCTATCGCCCTTAACACCCGCAAGAGCACGGCCTCGTAATGGCGCATAGATGTGCACATTACCATCCGCCAAAACCTCAGCGCCCTCGCTCACCTGCGCCAAAACAATAAGATCGCAACCCTCTGCATAGATCTGCTGGCCACCTCGTACAGGACGCTCAATGATTTTTGCCGGTCTGTGTACCAGCTTCTCCTGAATCTCAACCCGTGTTTCTATGATGGTTTTAACCGCTTCAGGTTCCGGCGCATTATCGCCCTGCCCGATAACTTCAGCGGGGGTTTCCAGGCTCATCTCAACCTGCTCCCCGTCACCAACGACAGCAGAGACTTGGTCTTGAGCGCTATTATCTTCTTCGGGCTCCTGAACTGAGGCTGATCGCGCAGCACCAGGCAAAGCCGGCAGACCGGTTTGTTTAACCGCATCCAGCAACTCATCAGCGACCGCACGAAAGGCCATAGGATGCAGCCCAGCCTCAAAGCAATCGCTAATTAAGGCGTGGAAATCAACGGCCGAATCAGGGCTAAACTTTTCCAAGCTAATAACCACTGCTGAATCCGCAAACAGCTGTGGCGCCTGAGACACCTTATTCTGCAATTGATTGAGAAAATCAGAGGAGGGATAGTTTTTCAGCTCCAATACAATGGAGGTGATATTACTTCCTTTTAACTGGAAGCAGACTTCAGATACACTCATTACTGCCAAAGGGCCTTATATAAAACTCGCCAAAGGCGCTAGTTTACTGGCTTTGGGGGAAAAAGGTAGTGCAAAATCCCGGCCCTACTGACACAGATAAATATTGAACACTTTTCGAACAAAAAATCAGCGCCCACCCGCCACATCAATAAAACTTCCAGTCACATAAGATGCCTCATCCGATAGCAGCCAAGCGATTACCTTGGCCACTTCCTCTGGCTGCCCGCCGCGCTGCAAAGGAATTTGACTGGCTAAGCGATCAACACGGCCTGGCTCGCCCCCATCGGCATGCATATCGGTATAAATAAAACCGGGGCGAACACCGTTAACTCGAATATTTTTACTGGCGAGCTCTTTGGCCAAGCCAACAGTCATGCTATCCAAGGCGCCTTTTGAGGCGGCATAATCAATGTATTCATTGGGCGACCCTGTGATGGCTGCCAGGGAGGACACATTGACGATGGCCGAGCCAGACTGCATTCGCTTTATCGCCTCTTGCAAGCAATAGAAACTCCCGAGCACATTGGTATCAAGAATTTTCTGAAAACGATCTTCGCTGATATTTTCAAAGCGACACTGTGCGAATAAAATTCCCGCATTATTAACCAGATGGGTGATTGGCCCCCACTGCCGATCAATGTCTTCGAATAATTTCAAGACTTCCGCCCGCAGGCTGATATCCGCCTGCAAAGTATGGGCTTCACCCCCAGCAGTTTCGATCTCTTTTTTTAATGCCTCAGCGGCTCGACGATTTTCGCGGTAATTAATAATTACGTTATACCCTGAAGCTGCCAGCTCTTTCGCAACCGCTGCACCTATACCTCGACCGGCGCCGGTGATTAGGACTCGCTTTGTCATATATTCGCTCACTATTAAATTACTAACTGCTAGGCACAAAAAAGCCCGCATTAGCGGGCTTTTTATTCAAACATCACTTAGGCATCGGGATTACCGTAGCTCATCAAACGCTCATAGCGTTTTTCCAGTAGTTCTTCGAGTGGCACCTGGGCCAAACGATCTACCTGCTCTACCAAGTGAGTTTTTAAACTGGCCGCCATGGCATCGATATCTCGGTGCGCACCACCTAGAGGCTCTGGAATAGTAGTATCAACAATACCTAGGTTTTCCAGGTTATCAGAAGTCACCCCCATAGCCTCAGCGGCTAGTGGAGCTTTTTCTACTGTTTTCCAAATGATGTTGGCACAGCCTTCTGGTGATAACAAAGTAGGTGGAATACTGCAGCATGTTGAGCTGATCACCCACACCAATTGCCAATGCACCACCAGAGGAGCCTTCACCGATAACGGTACAAATAATCGGCGTGCGCAGACGAGACATTACCGCCAGGTTTTGTGCAATTGCTTCAGAGATACCACGCTCTTCTGAGTCGATACCCGGGTAGGCCCCTGGGGTGTCGATTAAAGTGAGCACTGGCATTTTAAAACGCTCAGCCATTTCCATTAAGCGCAGGGCCTTGCGATAACCTTCTGGGCGCGGCATACCAAAGTTGCGGCTAACCTTCTCGGTGACACTGCGACCTTTCTCTTCGCCGATAACCATTACAGGCTTGCCTTCCAAGCGGGCAACACCACCAATGATAGCCTTGTCGTCACCGAAGTGGCGATCACCGTGCAGCTCATCCCAATCATCAAAGATACGGGCAATATAGTCAGAGCTATAAGGGCGCTGTGGATGACGGGCTACTTTTACGATATCCCATGGGCTTAGATTGGAGTACAAGCTTTCGGTCAGCTTGTTGCTCTTCTCACGCAGTTTGCTGATCTCTTCGGTGATATTGAGATCGTTATCCGCACTCACCAACTGAAGCTCTTCGATCTTTGCTTCTAGGTCAGCAATGGGCTGCTCAAAATCCAGATAATTCGGGTTCATAGGTGCTTGGGCGCCTTTACACTAATGGGGTCTTTAGCAAAATCTTAGAGCCACAAAGTGCTCAAAAAACCTACAATCATTCAGCGCCTATACAGCTTGATTTTGGGCTGTTTTGGCGCCGAACGCGTGGTGATTTCACCATCATTTAAATAGCCGTAACGATACGCGAAAGCGCCTCTGGAGTCGACTATAATTCAGCCTTTCAAGACGGACAAACTCGCCAATTGAGCTGCCAATTCACCCTCAATAAACCAAGCTTACCCGTTCACTGCCAAGACTGGACTTCAATTCATCAATCAGCTCGTCATTGGGGGCTACACGCCAGCGCCCACCCAAGACCAGCTCTGCCTGGGCATCTGGGCGACTATACTCCACTAATAGTGGGCAACCCTCTTGGTTAAGGTGCGGGTTAAAAACGCCCGCCAAGCTAGCAATAAAGCCCTTCGGCATGCTACTACTGTCGATTTGTAACTTAAGACCACGAGCTCGCTGCTGCCTAGCCTGGGTAAGACTGGACACCGCATCGGTGCTCATTTTCAAGCCGCCAGAGTAGTCATCATGGCTAACCTTGCCGGTCAAAATCAGCAAGTTATCTTTGGCCAATAGATCTTTAAACTTCTCAAAGGCCTCTGGGAAGATCGCTACATCAATACGGCCGGTGCGATCATCCAGAGAAACGATCGCCATAGAAGCACCTTTCTTGGTCTTCATTACCCGCATATCAACCACCAAACCACCAACCTGCTGGGATTCTTTATCGGCACGAAGGTCGCTAATGCGCGAGCTTACGAGGTGCTTCATTTCAGCATGGTATTCATCAATAGGGTGGCCTGTCAGGTAAAGGCCCAGAGTGGAGCGCTCTCCTTCTAAACGCTCTTTCAAACTCCAACGGCGAGTGCGCTCAGTAAACTCCGCGTAAACATCACCCGCCGATGCCTGCGGTACCACCTCGCCAAACATATCCATCATCCCGGCGTTGGCATTGGCGTTGGCTTGTTCGGCCGCTTTAACGGCCTCTGGGATAGCTTCCATTAAAATGGCACGAGATAAATCCAAATCAGTTTGCGGGCCAATCGTATCGAAGGCACCACAGCGAACTAAAGCCTCTAGAGCACGCTTATTAACTTTGCGAGAATCGACACGAGCACAGAAGTCGAACAGGTCGCTAAACGGCCCCTCTTTACGAGCACTCAAAATGGCTTCAACTGGGCCTTCACCCAAGCCTTTAATCGCTCCCAAACCGTAAACCACAGCATCTTCATCATTAACCGAGAACTGAAACTCACCCATATTCACATCAGGTGGCAACAGCTTGAGTTTCATCTCACGGCATTCTTCGATAAAGGTTACGACCTTTTCGGTTTTATCCATATCCGAAGACATGGTGGCCGCCATAAACTGCGATGGGTAATGGGCTTTTAGCCAAGCGGTTTGGTAAGAAACCACCGCATAAGCGGCCGAGTGAGATTTGTTAAAACCGTAACCCGCAAATTTTTCCACCAAGTCGAAAATTTTCATCGCCAGGCCGCCATCGATACCCTGGCTGATTGCGCCCTCTTCAAAGGTGGAGCGCTGCTTGGCCATTTCCTCAGGCTTTTTCTTACCCATGGCTCGACGCAGCATATCTGCACCACCCAGGGTGTAACCCGCCAACTCCTGGGCGATCTGCATTACCTGTTCTTGGTAAACGATAACGCCGTATGTAGGTTTTAGAATGGGCTCAAGTTTCTCGTGCTGGTATTTAGCATCGGGGTAGGCAACTTCGGCACGGCCGTGCTTACGGTTTACGAAATCGTCAACCATGCCCGAATCCAAGGGGCCCGGACGGAACAGCGCCACCAGTGCGATCATGTCTTCAATATTATCGGGTTGTAAGCGCTTAATGAGATCCTTCATACCACGGGATTCCAGCTGGAATACTGCGGTGGTTTCTGCGCGCTTTAACAGCGCAAAGGTTTCATCATCATCAAGAGGGATAGCGGCAATATCGAGCTCTGGTTCGCCTTTCGCAAACAAGCGCTTATCGATCATCTTCTTCGCCCAATCGATGATCGTTAAAGTACGTAGACCTAAGAAGTCGAACTTAACCAAGCCCGCTGATTCCACATCGTTTTTATCGTATTGTGTAACGAGGCCCGCGCCCGTTTCATCGCAATACAAGGGCGCAAAGTCAGTCAGCTTAGTGGGGGCAATTACTACACCACCGGCGTGTTTACCTACGTTACGCGCTACACCTTCTAGCTGCTTGGCCATATCCCAAATTTCTTGGCCGTCGGCATCGTCGGCCAAAAATTCGCGCAGCGCCTCTTCGCCATCGTAAGCCTTGGCGAGAGTCATACCTGGGTCAGCAGGGATAAGCTTAGAAAGCTTATCCGCTAGGCCATAGGATTTACCCTGAGCGCGAGCCACATCACGTACCACCGCCTTCGCGGCCATGGTACCGAAGGTGATAATCTGCGATACCGCATCTTTACCATAGCGGCGAGCGGTGTATTCAATTACCTCTTCTCGACGATCCATGCAAAAATCAATATCGAAATCGGGCATGGATACACGTTCAGGGTTTAGGAATCGCTCAAATAGCAAATCGTATTCTAGTGGGTCTAGATCGGTAATTTTTTGAGCGTAAGCCACCAAGGAACCGGCACCGGAGCCTCGACCAGGTCCTACAGGAATATCGTGATCTTTTGACCACTGAATAAAGTCCATTACGATCAGGAAGTAACCCGGGAAACCCATTTGCATAATAATATCGAGCTCGAACTGCAAACGGTCGGTATATTCTTTTAACTGCGCGGGGTAATCTTCTGCTTGTTTATCGGGCAGAATAATTTCCAAGCGCTCGTACAAACCTTCATAAGATATCTTCTGGAAGAAGATATTGGTTTGTAGCATTTCTTTATATTCTTTTTCTTCTTCGCGACCCGCCCATTTTTCTTCCATAGCTTTAGCGGCCCAGCCAGCTAAAGTCTCGTAGGGAATATGCTCTTTAAAAAATGGATCGGCTTCAAAGTCATCGGGAATCGGATAATCCGGTAGATAATAAGTCCCCAATTCGATATCAACACTACAACGCTTGGCAATCTCTACGGAGTTTTGTAGAGCCTCAGGAATATCGCTAAACAATTCTTCCATTTCAGCAGGGCTACGCAAATATTGCTGATCGGAATATTTGCGCTCACGACGTTTATCGTCAAGGGCCATACCCTCACCGATACAGACTCGCGCTTCGTGCACTTCAAATTCTTCGGCTGCCAAGAAGCGTACGTCGTTGGTCGCTACAACCGGGCAATTGAAACGCGTCGCCAAATCCACTGCGGCATGCAAATAATCTTCTTCGTGCTCGCGCCCAGTGCGCTGCAACTCAAGATAAAAGCGATCAGGGAAATGTTGCAACCAGCGCTGCAAAGATTCTTCCGCTTGTGCTTGACGGTCAGCTAATAGCGACAAGCCAATATCACCGTGACGACCACCAGACAGAACGATGATGTCATCACTCTTTTCTTCCAACCATTCACGCTTCAAATAAGGGTGCGCATGCACCTGGCCTTCTTGGTAGGCTCTGGAGATAAGCTCGGTGATATTGCGGTAGCCTTTGGGACCCATTGATAACAAGGTTATCAATGTAGGTTTGCCCTCAGCATCTTCAGGCGCCATCCAAAAGTCAGCACCTGCGATAGGCTTAACACCCGCCCCATAGCAGGCATTATAAAACTTGATCAAACCATAGAAATTGCAGTGATCGGTAACCGCAATCGCCGGCATGCCCATTTCGGCTACTTTGGCTACAAGGGGCTTAATACGGACGATACTGTCTACAAGTGAGTATTCGGTATGCAATCTAAGGTGAATAAATGAGGCTGTCATTGAATGGCTTAACTTCGCGCAAAAGGCCTATTGTAGGGGCCTCACATTGGCACGTCTAGCAAACATTTGGCTTGCAAATTGCGCGATGAGCTTTTAGAAAAGCAAGAGCTAAATCCATAAAAATCAACTAGTTAGACATATCCACCAGCAGCAGAATGATCACATCTTGACCAAGCTTGGCCTTCGGCGTACTGTGCCCATATAGTAAAACCAGCTAATAACTATGAGCCAGCTATCCAGTAAAGAAATCAATGCCATCACCCAACTCAGTGGTCTTGCCGTCGATTGCCGCACGGAGCAGCAGCTGCCAGAGATATTTTTTCAGCAAATTACCGAGCTGTTTGGTTCGCGCAGCTCTGTCTACTACAGTATGGGGGACGACGTTTGCGGCAGAGGGGTTTGGGATGGTCTAGGCTATGAAGTGGCCGCTGACTGCGTAGCGGCTTACGAAGATAACTATCGACAATATGATCCTTGCTATTTGGCACTCACCCAAAAAGCCAAACTCGGTGAGGCTCTCATTGTTAGCACAGACGAAGCTATAGACTCTAGAAGCCATTACCTACAAAGCGAATACTATAACGAGTTTTTGAAACCCCAAAAGATTGAAAGAAGCCTGATTTTTGCCATCCAAGATTCCGAGGGAACATTAGGCCTTATCGGCTTTCACCGCCGCCAAGGTAGTCAGCCCTACCAGAGTAAACACTATTTAATGGCTCAGCTTTTATCATCACAACTAGCACAAACCATGCGCCGCCAGTTGCTCGAAGACCAGCTTATAGCTCAGCAGCAACAAAATGAATTTCTAAGATCTCACGGTTCAGTTGAAGCCTGCATTACTGTCGATTCCTCCGGCACCCTACGCTCTGTAACAGGTAAGCTAAAACAACTACCAAGCAGCCCAGATGGAACCGTTAATTCTGATGCTCGGCAGCAAATTGATGAGGATCAGCTGAACCGTATTTTAGCGGAGTTTAACTCAGCCAAGGACAAGAGAACCGTTTCAACATTATTCGATAATATCTCTCCAGATACTAATGTGCGTATTAACGGGTTTCGCAATCGCCGCCAAGAGCAGCTATACAATATTTTCATACTTCCCAATTCTTGCAGCTCTTTGTCGAAAGACCGGCTAAAAGCGTTTTCCTTAACCCCCAGAGAAATAGCTGTTGCTGAAAAAATCAGTCTAGGTTACACCACTGCACAGTGCGCCAATGCACTTGGAATTAGCCCCAAAACTGTTGAAAGGCACCTAAGCCATATTTACCAAAAGACGATGGTCAGCAACCGAGCCGAGCTTATTAGGCAATTATCCTATTAGCCCAACTGCAATACCCTTATATTTTGATATGGGGGGTTTCCCCCATGCCCACAAATCCTTGCTGGCGCTATCCTGAAAAAAATAATGATTATTGAGGATTAGCGATGAAGCATCTGAAAGCCCCTTTATTTATTGCCATGTTATCCGCCAGCCATAACCTTTATGCTCAAGGCACTTTGGAAGAGGTCATCGTCACAGCGACGAAAAGAGCCGAGTCCACACAATCAATTGCCTTAAGCGTCTCAGCGATTTCTGGAGAAGACCTAAAGGCCAGTGGTGCAACAGAGTTTTTCGACTATGCTAAGACCATCCCAAACCTTTCTTTTGGTGCCGCTACAGATGGCGTACTCTCCAATCGCTCTATATCACTGCGCGGCATTCAAGGTAGAAACACCACGGGCTTCTATATCGATGACACCCCGATTAGCGAAACCATAGATCCACGAATTTTAGAAATTGAGCGCATTGAGGTTCTACGTGGACCGAGCGGCACACTGTATGGAGGTCGCTCACTTGGTGGCACCATTCGACAAATAACCAAGGCGCCTGAATTTGAAGATGTATTTGGCAGCGCTAAAGTACAGCTTTCAAGCAGTGATGAATCGGACGACCTGAACAATCAACTTTATGCTTCAGTAAATATCCCCTTTAGTGAAAACTCAGCGGCTATATTCTCAATCTTGCACGAGCGACAAGCTGGCGTGTTCGATCGCCATGTTGGAACAATAGCAAACCACTTGGCAGCTCCAGCCACCTTGAGTGGGCCTGCCGATACTATTATCAGTGATATTGACAGCCGCGACACTACCGCACTACAAGCATCCTTTTTGTTTGAACCAAGCGAAAACCTATCTATCGCCCCTAGGTTTATGTATCAAAAAACCGAGCTCGATGGCTTCCCCCTAGCTGATGTCCGGCCGGGGAACTTTCAACAAAATAGAGACTTTAATAGTGAGGAAGGTGGCGAAGACGAATGGAAGCTCGCTAACCTTAACATTAACTATGAAACTGATTTCGGTACCTTTACTTCCGCAAGTTCGTATTTTGAAAGAGATACCTTTGAATACGAAGATAGCGCGTCGTTTATAAACTTTCTACAAGCACTACCTTCATCAGCAGGCGGCTTTGGCTTATTTGATGTTATTGGTGTTCGCCCAGTTACCTCTCCAATATTTCAGACCTTAAACTTTGAGAGCAAAACCCAAGAATTTAGATTTAGCTCTGATTTCGATGGCCGCTTAAACTTTGTCCTTGGGTCTTTTTATCAAAACACCAAAGAGCTTGAAGCATTCCAGCCTCGAAACTTTGCACGAGGCCTAGAAGACAATTTCCGCTTATTACAAGCAGAACTTGGCATAGCAGGCCCAATTGAAAACATATGGCCTTTTGGCGATCTAGTATTCACTTCTTCTAGACCCTCAGAAGTAAAAGAAAAAGGGGTATTTGGCGAGCTAAACTTCGACTTAACAGAAAAGCTATCGGTGATATTTGGCGCCCGCTGGTACGACACGGAAGTGAAGTTCAGTGAAACCCAAGCGGGATTGGCCGCTGGTACTCCTTTAGCTGATGATGTGAGTCTGTCTACAATCGATGCCACTGTAGGACAACAGTCAGAAGACGGTTTTATCTTCAAAGGAGCCATCGAATATCAAGCTAGCGAAGATCTTTTTTATTACCTGTCAGTTGCCGAGGGCTTTCGTATCGGCGGCGCCAATGGCAGTATTCCCAACTCCCTCGGCTGCCCCGAAGATTTAGAAAGCTTAGGACTCAGCGGTATTGATACCTCTAGCTATAACTCAGATGATTTGATTAGCTATGAGGCTGGCATTAAAGCCGATTTAAATGATTCCAACCGCCTAAATGCCACTCTGTTTTATATCGATTTCCAAGGCATTCAACAAAGCGTTCAATTGGCTTGCGGCTTTCAATTCGTTGGTAATTTTGGTGCAGCTAAGAGCCAAGGAGCGGAACTTGAATATACTCTTCAGGCAAGTGACGAGCTTCAGTTAATATTCAATGCTGGCTATACCGATGCCGAATTCACCGAAACGCTTTCAGGCATAAATCAAAAAGGGGATCCATTGCAGTTCGTGCCAGATATAACGGCAGCTCTTAGTGTGGATTACTACCAAGAAAGTGCCTATAACAACTGGGACTTCTTCTTGCGCAGCGACATTAGCTACGTCGGCGAAAGCACCAGTCGAGTTAATTCGGCGACTCGGGTTCGCGATGCCTATGAGCAAATTAATCTACGCCTAGGTTTTCGAAACGAGCAGTACGGCCTGACCTTCTTCGCTAACAATCTAAGCAATGAAATCGCCAACCTTGCCGACAACCGCTCTCTCGCGGCTGAAACACCGGGACGCCCACGATTTGTAGTGAGTCGACCAAGAACTTTAGGCATTGAATTCTCGATGGAGTTTTAAGCCATGGCCAAGCTGAATTCTTTTATTACCTTAAGCGACGGCAGTGAAATTTTTTACCGAAGGATGGGCCCATCATCTGATAGCGAAGCTACGCTACTGTTAGTACCTGGCTGGGCCTATAGCACAGCGGTTTTTGAACCGCTGCAAACTCAACTCAGCAAAAGCTTTGATACTATTTGCATTGATCCAAGAGGCCATGGGCGCTCAAGCAACAATGGGGATGGACACAACTACACGCAGCATGGTCTAGATTTAGCAGAGCTGATCAAACAATTAAACTTGAGCAACATAATTTTATTGGGCTGGTCGCTGGGGTGCTATGACTGTTTAAACCACATTGAAAATGTTGAAGCGAATGGCGTGGCGTCAGATGTTCGAGCTATCATACTTGCCGACGAAAGCCCAAAGATCGTAATTGAAGGTAACAACCGTTGGGGCGAAGGTACAGACGAAGAAATCAAATCTCTCGTAGATATAGTTAACAGCGAGGCGTACCTTGATTTCTTTGTAGACTATATGAAGCAAGGTTACGACTCTCTAGAACCCTCAGAACAACTACTCCTCGAATTTAAACAATACGCCAATTCACTGACTCCACTACAAGCCGCAAATTTGCTAGAAGATGCCTGTCGTTACGACTTTAGAAATTTACTCAGTAGACTTGATCGCACAACGCCACTGTTGTTTCTGGTACGAAAAGATTGGTCAGAACCCGCTAGGGTTTGGGTAGAGAATAATTGTCCAAATGCTAGCTTTGAAGTGTTAGGTGGGCACCTGGCGCTACTGGAAATGCCAGAAGAGTTTCACTCAATCACATCATCCTTTCTATCCCAGCTCTCCTCAAGATAGGCTGCTGTGAGTGATTTGCGCGGTTTATTAAAAACCGCGCTGTTTTTCTAATTATTTATTAGCTTTCGCAAAGTCCAACATACGCTGTAATGGCTTCATTGCTGCTGGGATCAGATCCTCATCAACAAAGATTTCATTTTCAGGTTTTTCAAATACGCTGGCCAAAGCTTCCAGTTCATTCATCGCCATCCACGGGCAATTAGCACAGCTACGACAAGTCGCGCCCGAGCCTGCGGTTGGGGCAATATAAAACTCTTTCTCCGGGCACAGCTGTTGCATTTTGTAGAAAATGCCCTGATCTGTTGCCACGATAAATTGCTGGTTTGGCAAGGTTTGAGCCGCATTAATTAGCTGTGAGGTAGAGCCCGCAACATCGGCCAGCTCAACAACTGCTTTAGGCGACTCCGGGTGCACCAGTACTGCAGCATCAGGGTACAAAGCCTTAAGGTCCTGAATGCCTTTCGCCTTGAACTCTTCGTGCACAATACAAGCGCTATCCCACAAGATCATGTCGGCGCCCGTTTGATCGGCTACGTAAGTACCTAGGTGCTTATCAGGCGCCCAAATAAACTTCTCACCCTGAGCATCTAAATGATCAACCACATCGAGGGCGATCGACGAAGTCACTACCCAGTCGGCACGCGCCTTAACAGCCGCCGAGGTATTGGCGTAGACAACTACCGTGCGATCGGGATGCTGATCACAGAATTCCGAAAACTCATCAATTGGACAACCCAAATCTAAGGAGCAGGTTGCTTCTAGATTAGGCATCAGAACACGCTTATTGGGAGTCAGGATTTTAGCGGTCTCTCCCATAAACTTAACGCCAGCTACGATTAAGGTATCGGCATCATGGTCGCGACCAAAACGAGCCATTTCCAAGGAGTCAGACACGCAGCCACCGGTCTCCTCGGCCAAAGCTTGGACGATAGGATCGGTGTAGTAATGCGCCACCAGTACCGCATTATGCTCCTTTAGCTTGGCTTTGATTTTTTCTTTATAGGCCGCTTGTTGCTCGGGAGTATACTTTGGAGTCTGGCTAAGATTGGCAATATGGTCTTTAACTAAGTCATAGACATCCTTTGAATGCCTATCGCTCACAATGGTCATGCATTTATCCAACTGGCTAATCGGAGGGCGATTCTACCACATATCTGCCAGAGCCCAGCAATACTGGGCAATTTCAATAGTGAAGAATCATAAAGCCATATAAAACATGGCCCAAAGGCGTAGTTTGTACTTACAACCAAGAAAATTTAAGCGTCAAGGTTTTTGTCCAACCAGGCCAATATATCGCTGTATACCTGCTCAGAGTTACTTTCATTGAGCATCTCGTGTCGACCACCGCGATAGAGCTTGTAGTCCGGCTTTATCCCCGTTTGCTCGTAGGCAAGGCGCATAGCCCTTAGGTTTTTAGTGTCCTCATGAACCGGGTCAGCCGTGCCGGATAGAATCATCATTGGGAGAGTCTTCGGAATACTGGAAATAGCCTGCTCATCCTGCCCTGCCAATACTCCCGCAAAGAACTCGGCCATGCTGCCATTACTCAACACAAAGCCACAGGCCTCATCGGCAATATAAGCCTGCACCGCCGAGGCATCGCGACTTAACCATTCAAAACCGGTATCACCTTCGTTTTTAAAAGGCTTGTTATTACCATCGAAAACCAAAGCTTTGAGCAGCCCGCTATTGCCAGCCTCAGTGCGACGCCAAGATTCAAAACGAGCTACCAAACGCCCCAATTTGCTTAGAGCCTTACTTACAAAACCAGGAGAGCCTGATAAAACAACCCCTGCGTAAGGCTCTTCAATATCGGTGATTAGCTGTTGAGAGAGTACTGCCCCCATACTGTGGCCAAAGAGAAACAAAGGCAGCCCAGGGTTCTGCTCACGTGCAATCCCCGCCAGCTCAGCCATATCATCCAAGCAGCCTTCCCAGCCTCGCTTGCCCATATACCCATAGCTGCTCGGGATAGAGCTTTTACCGTGACCACGGTGATCGGCACCATAAACGCTGTAGCCGTTAGCATTTAAAAAGCGAGCAAAGCTATCGTAGCGAGCGATATGCTCCCCCATTCCATGGGCCAACTGCACAACGGCTTTGGGGTTCTCAATTCGCCAACTGCAGCGATACAGCTTGTCGCCATGAATGGCTTTTTGCCATTCCTCAAAGTGGGTTTCTGGGTTGTGGCTCATGTACTGCCTTTTATTGTTATTTGGAAGAGCTGGGTACTATAAAACGCGAGCTTGATTGGGGGAAGGGGGTAGGCTTGTTTGCTGCCCGAGTGGGGGGGTGGTATGGATTCTGATTGTGCTGTTTTGAATTAACCCTCCCGGCTTCGAGGCGGGGTCAGAACCCATGGGTTCTGCCCCCATTTCGGAGCCGAGGTGTTGAATTGGACCGACTGACTATACAGAACAGAAAGAATGGGGCTTTGCTAAAACTTAGCGATGCCACTCGCATCGTGCAGGCACTCGAGGTCAGAACCCTTGGGTTCTGACCCCATTCCTGAGCCGAGGTGTTGAATTGGACCGACTGACTATACAGAACAGAGA
>JAOXRT010000250.1 GCA_025800365.1 Cellvibrionaceae bacterium
AACGAGCGGCGGTTTAGGGGGCCATAGAAATTCTATTGACAACAAGTTATTGGCCTATGGTTTCTACTGACAAGTGCTTGTCGCCTTGCGCATAGCCTCAGTGTCGAAATAAGCCCTATGCTGTATCGATAAATTAAAAACATACAATAAAAACGATAGGTGAGAGCCATGCCAAGACACTCTGTCTTTAAGCCCCAGTACAAATTACTAACCCTAGCAATCAGTAGCCTTTGTATCGCCAACTTAAGCCAAGCCCAGGCTTTAGAGGAAGTGATCGTAACCGCTCAAAAACGTGCGGAGTCCCTGCAAGATGTTCCCATTTCTGTCTCTGCCATGAGCGGAGAAAAAATGGCTGATGCAGGTATTCAAAGTTTTACCGATATGAATAATTACGTGCCAAGTTTCTCGGTTACCAAGGACCCTATTGGCGACAAAATTAATATTCGTGGTATTCAATCCGGCAACCAAGCAGGCTTCGAACAATCTGTGGGTACCTTTGTAGATGGTATTTATCGCGGGCGCGGCACTCAATCACGCTACTCTTTCTTAGATGTTGAAGCGGTAGAAATTCTTCGTGGCCCACAAGGAACACTATTTGGCAAAAACACCATCGCGGGCGCGCTTAATATCCGCTCTGCCAAACCGACCGATGAATTCGCTGGCCAGTTGAGCGCCAGTTATAACACGGAATTTGAAACCACCGAGCTGCAAGGATTTGTCTCAGGTCCATTAAGTGACAGTGTTCGTGGCCGTGTCTTTGTCATGGACCGAAAAATGGATAAAGGTTGGGTACATAACAGTTTCTATAATGCTGATGTTCCCGTCAGTGATGAAAAAGCCGGCCGACTTAGCTTAGATATCGATCTTGGTGACAACACATTACTGCGCATAAAAACCGAAGCGGCCGACTTCAAAACTGTGGGCCAACCATGGGATATTTTAGTAGCTGGCGGCCTTTCGGCTTTCGGCATTAGCAGCGCCGCCGATTATCGCATCAGCATGGGTAATATTCCCCAAGCACCGTTTACTCATTTTGGTGCCAACGGCGAGTTTGTTAATGACCCCAATGGCGTATTGGATTTTGGTGCAGCAGGTCGACTCGATGGCGATAGCACCGAAACAGCAATTACTCTAGAACATGACATTGAGCAAGGTACAGTTACCGCCATTCTTGGGCATTCGGCCTATGAATTCCAACGTTACTTAGACGCAGATTTTGGCCCCACCTCCTCAGTACGTTTTGATGATAGCGAAGACTTCGATCAAAAAAGTTTCGAGCTACGCTTTGCTTCGGATGTCGATGGCAACTTCAACTACATCACCGGTTTATTTTATCAAGAGCAAGATTTAACGGTTGATGGTCTTACCTATTTCAACTTTGGAACTCTGCAACCTCTCCTTAATGGAGCTTGTGCGGGTGCATTAGGCGCTGCCTACCCCGCTTTATTTGTTTCCGGTGATGCGCTTGCTACGGCCACCAATGTTGCCGGCGCAGTGGGTGCTGCTGGCGGTGCGGGCGCATCTTTAGCAAGTGCCTGTGGCCAAGCAGCGGCATTTGAACCTCTCGTAAATGCAGGTATTAATGGTGGTAATCGCTACGCCTTGCTCGATCAAGAAAATGAAAGTTGGGCGGTTTTCTTTCAGGGTACTTATGAAATCTCCGATACTACTCGCTTGACCTTAGGCCTGCGCTATACCGAAGAAGAAAAATCTGCGTCGCAGAGTGTCCATGCCACAGAGTTTATCGAAAACGGTACCGAAAAAACCGATAACGCTATTCTTGCTGGTGCTTTAGAAGCCGTTGGTGAATTTTCGACTCACAGCTTTGATTCTAGTGATCCGGGCATGAGTCGCGATGAAGAAAGCTTAACTTGGTCGGCGAACTTCCAGTGGGATGTAAGCGATGACACCATGGTTTATGCCAGTGCATCTACTGGTTTTAAGGCGGGTGGTTTCAACTCATTCTACATGGCACAGGGCCAGCCGAATAATTCACAAGATGCTTCTTTTGAAGAAGAAGAGGTCATCACGTTTGAAGTCGGCAGCAAGATGACATTGCTAGATGGCTCCGCAGAAATGAACTTGGCCTTGTTCCGTACTGAGTTTGATGATTTGCAGGCTTCTATCTTTACCGGCGGCACCACCTTTGTTGTGCAAAACGCCGCAAAAGCGGTTACTCAAGGATTGGAGATTGATGGCCGCTGGGCAATTACTGACAACCTCAATATGCAGGCAGCCTTTGCCTATATTGATTTTGAATTTGAGCAGTTCCCTAACCAAGCTTGTACCGCAGCCCAATTTGCTGGCGCTCGCCAAGCCGCTTATGAGGCCGCTTTAAATGCAGGCAGTAATGTTGGTGCCGCCGCCGCGGCGCTTACTTACACCAATGGTAGCTGTGCAGCAGCAGGCGTAAATGATTTAGCGGGTGGCACTTCAGAGAATACCCCTGAATTTCAATTCAGTGTGGGCTTTAATCATACTCAAAGCCTAGGCGCTGACTTTGAATTGGTGAGTAATTTGAATGTGAGCTGGACAGATGATGTGTATCGCCAAGCTGACCTTGACCCAGTTTCGCTGCAAGAAAGCTTCACCAAGGTAGATGCCAACTTTACCCTCGCACCGCTTGATGGCAACTGGGATGTCAGCTTGATTGCCAATAACCTAACGGATGAAGATACCTTAAGCTATGTGAATGATACGCCGCTGTTTAATGGTACGCATCAGGCTGCGCTTGAACAGCCGAGATCGTTTACGGTTCGTGGGCGTTGGCATTTTTAAGAACCACTCATCCCTTCCCACCTACCGGGGTCAGAACCCAAGGGTTCTGACCCCAAATCGAAGCCGCTAACTTGCTAGCTTTGGACATTCTCAAGAAGCCCCAAAATCACAAGATACTTTCGCGGTTTCAATAAAATCTATTGAACCAAATAAACCTCGGCCCCGAAAACGGGGTCAGAACCCTTGGGTTCTGACCCCAAGTCGAAGCCGATAACTTACTGGCTTTGGAAATTCTCAAGAAGCCCCAAAGTCACAAGATACTTTCGTGGTTTCAATAAAACCTATTGAACCAAATAAACCTCGGCCCCGAAACGGGGTCAGAACCCAAGGGTTCTGACCCCAGCTGCAATAAAAAAGCCCGGGCTATGCCGGGCTTTTTTATTTAGCTTTCCGCCTGAAAGAAATCGCAGGCTAATGCACTTCGCAGTCGAGACAATCGGGAGCGAAGCTCCTCTTCATCATACTCCTTCGCCGGCGCCGCACCCCATATTGGGTTAGGCCAGGCCACATCATCTTTGAAACGTGCCACATGGTGAATATGCAACTGGGAAACATGGTTCCCTAAGGCCGCCATATTCATCTTGTCAGGTGCAAATAAAGCCACCATTGCCTCAGATAAATAGCCTGACTCCTTCGCATACTGCTGACGGTCAATATCGCTCAAATGGTGCAATTCCGTCATATTGGCTCTTTTAGGTACCAGCAAACACCAAGGGAAATTGGCGTCTTTACTCAATAGAACCAAGGACAAAGGGAAATGTCCGACTACCACAGTAGAATCGGCCAGTTGTGGGTCCAGCTTAAATGGCTGGGTATCCATGGTTTCATCCATAGAAAACTCCTCGATCAAATTTTAACCACTTAAACACGAAAATCGGTCTAAAAATGGTATTACCGGGCTAAGACGAACAAATCAGCGTAGACCCCCAGAGACTGTCGCCTTAAAATAGCGGGTTCATTTGCTGCCTGATTGTGTCCATTTAGACCAAAGGCCGCCTGCCTAGTTCGCTTTTGCCGATTAAACCCAGCATAGCAAGACCAGGCACAACCGCAAACCGCTTGATACGAGATACGAACCACTATGCGCGCCAGTCGATTTTTGATCGCTACACTAAAAGAAACCCCTGCCGACGCTGAAGTTATCAGCCACCAGCTTATGCTACGTGCCGGCATGATCCGTAAGCTAGCTTCCGGCCTATACACCTGGTTGCCGATGGGTTTACGAGTACTGCGCAAGGTGGAAACCATTGTCCGTGAGGAGATGGATAAATCAGGTGCCCAAGAAGTGATGATGCCAGTAGTTCAGCCTTCTGAGCTATGGCAAGAATCCGGTCGCTGGCAGGAATACGGGCCAGAGCTGGCTCGCTTACAAGACCGCCATCAGCGTGATTTCTGCTTGGGCCCAACCCACGAAGAAGTGATCACCGATATGATTCGCAATGAAATCAGCTCTTACAAGCAGCTGCCAGCGAATTTCTATCAAATTCAAACCAAATTCCGAGATGAAATCCGCCCTCGCTTTGGCGTGATGCGTTCGCGCGAATTTGTGATGAAAGATGCCTACTCTTTCCATACCAATGCCGAATCGCTGCAAGAAACTTACGATGTTATGCACAGCACCTACTGCAGCATCTTTAGCCGTATCGGTTTGGATTATCGTCCAGTACTGGCCGACACAGGCTCAATCGGTGGCGCCCACTCACATGAATTTCACGTTCTCGCCCAAAGCGGTGAAGACGATATCGTATTCAGTAATAGCAGTGACTACGCCGCGAATGTTGAAAAAGCTGAAGCACTAGCCCCTACTGGCGAGCGCCCTGCCGCTACAGCCGAACTGAGTAAGGTTCACACGCCTGATCAGAAAACCATTGCTGCTGTTAGCGAATTCCTAAATGCCGACCCAGCCCAAAGCGTGAAAACCTTAATTGTGCTAGGTGAAACACCAGAAGGCGAAGAAGAGGAAAGCGCAGCTCTTATTGCATTGGTTTTACGTGGCGACCATGAGCTAAATGATATTAAAGCCGAGAAGCTCGAAGGCGTAGCCAACCCGCTTTGCTTTGCCCCAGAAGAGCGTATTAAAGACGAGCTGGGCGTAAGCGTCGGTTCTATTGGCCCAGTAGGCCTGAACATTCCAACTATTATTGACCGCAGTGCCGCGCACTTGGCCGACTTTATTTGTGGCGCCAATGAAGATGACTACCACTACACCGGTGCCAACTGGGAGCGTGATGCACAATTGAGCCGCATTGAAGATATTCGCAATGTTGTTGCCGGTGACCCAAGCCCTTGTGGCCAAGGTCAGCTGGAAATCAAACGCGGCATCGAAGTGGGCCACATCTTCCAACTAGGCACCAAGTACTCCCAAGCTATGAATGCCTCGGTACTGGATGAAAACGGTAAAGACGTTGTGATGAGCATGGGTTGTTACGGCATTGGTGTTACCCGTGTGGTAGCTTCAGCGATTGAACAGAACCATGATGACAAAGGTATTATTTGGCCAGAGGCTATCGCGCCTTTCCAAATAGCTATCGTACCGATCAATATGCACAAGTCAGCCGATGTAGCTGCCGAGTGTGAAGCGCTTTATGAAAAACTAAGTGCTGCCGGTGTTGATGTAATTTTGATGGATGAAGCCAAAGCCCGCTTGGGTGTTATGTTGGCCAATACCGATTTGATGGGTATCCCGCATCGCCTAGTGATCGGCGATAAAGGTTTAGCCAAAGATAGCATCGAGTACAAAGGCCGTCGTGATGAAGAAAGCCAAGATGTTGCCCGCAGTGAGTTAAACAGTTTCTTAAGCGAGAAGCTGGGCGTTAACATCGCCTAAGCCCAGAGCGACAATCAGTAGCTTATGCTTAGTGGCCAGCTGAACTCAATCTCAGCCTCAACCTCAACAATAGCGCGACGCTTTAAAAGCAGCGTCGCACTATTGTTATTAAGCTGGCTCGCATTTTCCATAAGCGCCATCAGTACCGCCCAATCTCTAGAGATTGATCCCGAATTACGTAAACGCCTTAAATCCAGTATCGCCGCCGCTGACAGTTTTGAAGATCGCTTCGATGCTGAAGTTTGGTTGGTTTCCAAATCACAAGTACTCAAAAAATACATTAAAGACCCGGAGTATCGCTTACGTATCCTCAAAGCGGTGCATCGTGAGGCCAGTCGACAAAACCTACCGCCTGAACTGGTATTATCCGTCATTCAAATCGAAAGCCATTTTGATCGCTTTGCGATTTCTAAAGTGGGCGCGCAAGGCATGATGCAAGTTATGCCTTTTTGGAAAAAAGAAATTGGCCGCCCGCAAGACAACCTCACTAAAATGGACACCAATCTACGTTATGGCTGTACCATTTTGCGTCACTACTTAGATAGAGAAAAAGGCCGCTGGCCAGAAGCCTTGGCACGCTATAACGGCAGCTATGGCAGCTACCGTTATAGCAGAAAGGTTTTAAACGCTTGGGATCAATGGCGTTAAAAGATTACAGTTCCAATGCAACTAAGGCCCCGTAATTTATCTTATGGGCATTAACCATCAGCATTCATGGTGGCGATTAATTCCGCCAATACTTCTTCGGCCTTATCATTCTCAACCTGACAGGTGCCAGCCGCTAAGTGGCCACCGCCGCCGTATTTCAACATCAATTCACCAACATTGGTTTTCGAGCTGCGATCTAAAATCGATTTACCTACAGCAAATACGGTGTTTTGTTTTTTGAGGCCCCACATGCGATGAATAGAAATATTAATTTCAGGAAATAGCGCATAGATCATAAAGCGGTTACCCGCCCAAATCGGATCCTGATCCTGTAGGTTTAGCACGACAACGTTTTTGTGGACTTCGGTATTTTGCTTGATCTGGTCCATAAACAACAAATGATGCTCTTTATACATATCGACGCGTTCTTTCACGTCTTCAAGTTGCAAAATCTCCTCGATACTGTGACTGGCACAATAATCAATCAGCTGCATCATCAGCTCATAATTCGAGATTCTGAATTCACGAAAGCGGCCCAGACCGGTACGCGCATCCATAATAAAGTTGAGCAGTTCCCAGTTCTTGGGGTTAACGATATCCTCGCGCTCGTACTGAGCAGAATCAGCTTTGTCGACGGCGGACATCATTTCATCCCAGCTTTCAGGAAAGGCGTTAAAGCCACCATAATGATCAAAGACCACACGCGCCGCCGATGGCGCATCTGGGTCGATAATATGGTTCGCGCGAATGTCATTGCGCACTGTTTCTGAGTGGTGGTGATCGAAAGCTAAGTGAACACCTGGCACAAAAGGCAAGTTGGTAGTGATATCGTTATCATCGATTTCAATCTTGCCATCCTGCATATCCTTGGGATGAACAAACTTGATATCCGATACCATATCCAAGTGCTTCAACAGTACAGCGCATACTAATCCATCAAAATCACTGCGGGTTACCAATCGATATTGCTTTGTTGTCATTCTCTCACCTTTTACAAAAGCAGCAGCCAGCCTTTAAACGAGGCCTTTTCTTAACCATAGTCCAAGCTATAGCGGCCTGCTGTGGTTTTGCTAAAGTCTGAATTAGAAGATAAGGAAAAAGGCGCCAATTTGATACAAAAAGCGCCCTAAGCGACTGATTTATAGAGGATTATTACTAGAATAGCAGATTTAAGATGAGCAGCTTGTAAACAGGGGCCTAGCCCTCATGATAAGCTTTACCGACCTCTTCGGCGATAATACTAATCCCTTTGGCCACCACATCTGGGCTCTGGCTATAGGTGACGCGCAAACACTCATCTTTATGGGGCCAACCTTCATCTAAGCCCACAAAAAAGTGATGCCCAGCAACGACCAGCACGCCGCGAGCTTTCAGGCGCTGGTACAGATCCTCGCTGCTAATGGGCAGCCCCTTAAACCATAGCCAAAAGAACATCGCTCCTTCCGGCTTGTGTAAGCGATAAGGTAAATCCTTAAAAGACTGTCTTACCGCACCCTGAGCGAGCTTTGAGGCCGTTTCATAGTAAGGGCGAATAATATCGTTACTGATTCGCAAAATGCTGTCGTCTGCAAATAGTTGCTTTCCAATGCTAGGCCCCAATGTTCCAGAGGCCAAACTAACGATGGTATTGGTATTGGTAAACGCTTTAATCACATCTTGATTGGCAACCACAATCCCCGTACGGGCACCCGGCAAACCCAGCTTAGAAAAGCTAAACACTACAATGGTATTTTCGTTCCAGTGCGCCTTTGCTTCGCTAAAGATCATATTGGGAAATGGCGTGCCGTAAGCGCCGTCTATTATCAAGGGGATACCTTTCGCTCTTGCCAATTGATCAAGCTTTTGGATTTCACCATTGGTCAGTACATTACCGGTTGGGTTGGTTGGGCGAGATACACAAATCGCCCCAATATCATCACCGATATTCAGCTCATCAAAATCCACACGGTACTTAAAGAGATTATCATCCAACTCTTCAATCCTTGGTTTAGCCGCGACAAAGAGCTCTTCTTCAACGCCCACATCGGCATAGCCTAAATACTCTGGCGCCAAGGGCAGTTGGATTTTTTTGTAGCTACCGTCTTCTTGTCGGCCACCGAACATATTGAATAGATTAAAAAAGGCCGACTGAGAGCCATTACTCACCGCAATATTAGCGGCGCTGACAGGCCACCCTAGCTCCTCATTTAATAGGCGGGCGACAGCTTGCAAAAATTCCAGTTCGCCCTGGGGAGATTGATAAATTCCAAATAATTTATGGCGCTCACGCTCATCCGCCAAAACCGCTTGAAGCTTGTTAGCGAAGATATCTTCTAGCTCAGTAATTCGACTTGGATTACCGCCACCCATAAATATCATCTCAGGGTTTAGTGCCAAGGCTTGCCCTAAATCATCCATTAAGCTAACAATGCCAGAATCACCCGCCATCTTTTGTCCAAGACGCGACAACCCATTGTTTTTACCTTGCGATTTACCCGAATCCTCAACCATTCCTCTGCACCATCTACTACTTATTGCCCTGTGGGCTTGCCTCAATAAACTGCCTTTTTAAACTATCTATGCAAGCAAGCTCAGCCATCAAATGGCTCCAGCCTACCCTTTTTGCTGGTCAAAATCGACAACTGTAGAATCGGCTGCCAGTTTGCCCCAAAATTCGCTTTCCAAGCTGCGTAATTAGGGCTTTGGTTCGTCTTGATAAGAGCTGTAGTAAAGGCAGCGGGCCGCTGCCTTCATGCGCCCCATAGTCATCCGCCCCATTGACAGAACAGGATAATAAATATGCTTTCAAAGCTTCATCTCGGACGTCTGCGTCCTACTCAACTGCTATTGGCCAGCTACTTGCTGTGCTGTGCCGTGCTAAGCCAGGCAGCGCTACCAAGCATTGCCAGTAAGACTAAAGGCATGCAGGCTATGCCAGGCTTTGTCGATTTATACTGGGATGAAGATAAAGGCGATCTATACATGGCCATCGCCGACCTCGATAAGGAGTTTATCTATCAGGTTTCATTGGCCTCAGGCTTAGGCAGCAACCCTGTCGGCTTGGATCGCGGACAACTTGGGCACACCTTTGTTTTGGAAGCTCGTAAAGTCGGCCCGAAAATCTATTTCTGGGAAAAGAACTATAAGTTTCGCGCTGATAGTGACAACCCAGCAGAACGTAAAGCAGTACAAGAGGCCTTTGCACAATCAATCCAATGGGCATTTCCTATTGTTGCCCAAAGCAAAGGCAAATATCTGCTAAAGGCTAATGATTATTTCCTTCGCGACACCCATCAGGTTATTGCTCGTTTAGATCGCGCCAAGCAAGGTAAGTTTAAGCTGGATAAAAACCGCAGCAGCTTTCATATGCCTAGAACCAAAGCTTTTCCCAATAACACCGAGGTGGAAGTTAGTCTAACCTTTGCGAGCAGCAAACCCGGTGACTTGGTTTGGCGCGCGGCTGCAAATGCAAACTCCGTAACCTTACGTCAGCATCACACTTTTATTGCTGCACCTACGGGTTATACCCCACGCTACGCCGACCCGCGCATTGGTAGCCTTGGCCACACATATCAAGATTATGGCACTGCAATCGAGCAAGATTTATTTGTACGCTTGGCTGGCCGTCATCGCTTAGAAAAGAAACATCCAGATCGCGAACGCTCTGAAGCCAAAGAGCCCATCGTTTACTACGTGGACGGTGGTACTCCAGAGCCTATCCGCAGTGCCTTAATCGAAGGCGCCATGTGGTGGAACGAAGCCTTTGAAGCAGCAGGGTTTATTAACGCCTTCCAGGTTAAAGTCTTGCCTGAAGACGCCGACCCGCAAGATTCGCGTTATAACATGATTCACTGGACGCATCGTCGAACTCGCGGTTACTCCTACGGCAGCTTTATTATGGACCCGCGTACTGGGGAAATTATCAAGGGCAATGTAAACCTAGGCAGCCTACGCTTACGTCAAGATTATCTGCACGCTCGTAAAGCGCTGGAAGGTTACCCAATGCACAGTGACAGCCATGGAGCGAACCATAGTAATAGCGACAATCACAATATGTGCATCCTAGCCGATGCCCCAAGCTTTGAATACCTGGCACACATGGCTAGCAGCAGCGATAAGGCGGCGGTGGAAATGGCCCTAGCTCGTGTACGTCAGTTGTCTGCGCACGAAGTCGGCCACACTATCGGCCTGCCCCATAACTTTATGGCCTCTAGTTACGGCCGCGAAAGTGTTATGGACTACCCAGCGCCAATGATCGACATTAAAGATGGCAAGTTGGATGTGAGCAATGCCTATCTACAGCGCATTGGTGAGTACGATAAATTAAGCATTCGTTGGTTATACGGTGAGTTCGATAAGGAAAAAGAACAGGCCGAGCTAGCCTCCGTCATTAAAGAAAGTATTGATCGCGGTTTGATTTATATAAACCACATTAATAATAAATTCACCCGTGCAGCACACCCGAAAACCTCAGTTTGGGATAACGGTAGCAACCTAGTCGATCAACTGGCCCATGAATACAAAGTGCGCCGCATTGCTCTAGATAACTTTGGTGAGCAGTTACTGCGCCCTGATGAGCCCTACAGCAATCTGCGTTATATCTTGCTGCCAAGCTATATGCATCATCGCTTCCAGCTTAACGCAGCGGCTCAAAGTTTGGGGGGTGCTGATTATCGTTATGCCAGCCGTGGTGATGGTCAGATGACTGTTGAGATCGTGCCTAAAGCGGAGCAGCTACGTGCATTAGATCTTATTCTAGAAAGCTTAAGCCCAGAGTTCCTACGCTTACCCAAGGCCGCACTTGAGTTAATTACCCCTGCCGAGGGCCGCTTCAATCAAGGTGAAACTTTGAATGGACGCGCAAATCTTATCTTTGATACGGAAGCAGCCATTGAAGCGTCGGCGGCATTAAGCGTAGAGCAAATCCTTCGTCCTGAGCGCTTACAACGCATAGAGAACTTTGCCTCCCGTGGTGATTACCCGAGCCTAACTGAAGTACTGGATAAGCTATTAAAAGCTAGCTGGGATATTAAAGCCGCAAAAGACCCACAAGATCGTCAGATTCAAGAAGTGGTGCAGCAAGTGGTGGTACAGAAAATGGCTGCCAGCGCCGCCCATAAAAACACCAGCCACAGTGTGCGAGCAGAGCTTAATCAAAAGCTCGCCATGCTTGGCAAGCGCTTAAAAGATAAGCGTAAAGCCAGTGCCCATGAGCAACAAATTGCCCGCGATATTGATAAGTGGTTAAAGAAACAAGAAGGCAGTTTGCAGAGTATTGTATTGCCGCCAGGTGATCCAATTTAAGGGCAAACAGTTTTATCTCAAAAGCAAAAAGGGCTGCATCATTGCAGCCCTTTTTCTTTGCCTACGTTTTCATTTGCCTTGGCTATCATTTTTACTTGAATTAAAACTCCTACAACTCAAAGCGGTAACCTACACCGTATACCGAGTGAATCAATTCTTGCTCCGTCACGGCGGCTAGCTTTCTACGTAGGTTTTTAATATGGCTATCAACGGTTCTATCAGTTACCACTCTTCCATCATTATAGAGCTTGTCCATTAACTGATCCCGTGAAAAAACTTGCCCAGAGTGACGATAAAGATAGTGGAATAAACGAAACTCCACTGGAGTTAAGTCCAAAGCCTGGCCAAATACTTCTACATGATAGCGCTGTTCATCAATGACAATTTCATTGCTGTTTTGCTCTTGTGTGGGCGTACTGTGATAGCGTCGCATTACCGCTTTTACACGTGCCACCACTTCACGGGGGCTATAAGGCTTGCAAATGTAATCATCAGCACCCAGCTCTAAGCCAAGCAGGCGATCAATCTCCTCGACCTTGGCAGTAGTCATAATAATTGGCACACTGGAAAACTGTCGAAGTTCGCGACATATAGTCATACCATCTTTTACTGGCAGCATTAAGTCCAATAAAATTAAATCCGGCTGATTTTCTTTAACCCAATCAACTACATCTGCACCATCTAGTAAGATGTGACAATCAAAAAGTTCTTGCTTTAGATAATCATGCAGAAGCTGAGCCAGCTTAGGTTCGTCCTCTACAATTAGTATTTTTTCTGTCATAGCAAAACCTCTTCTAAAACCGATTGCTAAAAACCAATCTTTTGTCGCTACCGCCTACTCTATTCATCAGACCATAGCGGGAGGTACACACTCACCTTTAAGCCGCCAATATCGGAAGCTTCGGCCTTAATACGCCCACCATGGGCCTCAACAATATTTTTGCACAAGGATAAACCCAAACCAGAGCCACCGTGTTCTCGGCTGCGAGACTGATCGACGCGATACAGGCGATCAAATATTTTCGGTAGATCTTGCTGTGCCACTGAAGGTGATGAGTCTACCAGCGTAATTTTTAGGTCTTTATCTAAAACCTCAGCGTTCAAAACAACCTGACCGCCAGCATCAGTGTACCGCAAGCTGTTCTCCAAAAGGTTATGCATCAATTGGGTAAATCGTTTCCGGTCTGCTCTAATGGCCGTATTCAACTGGGATAAATTGGGAGCAGATAAAGATAAGCTCGCTTGCTGATAACGTAGATCAAAAGCATCCAGGGAGAGCTCAAGCAGCTCCCGAGGATCTTCCCGACTAAAGCGATAATCCAAAGCGCCTGCGTCGGATAAAGCCAACTGATACAAATCATCCACTAAGCGCCCCAATGCCAGAACTTCGGCATGGAGGGATTTTACATTGTCTGCATTAAACTCTCGGACACCGTCTAGAACCGCCTCGATCTCCCCTCGCAGTACCGCCAAAGGCGTGCGTAATTCATGGGAAATATCGGCAATCCATTGCTGTCTCGACTGTTCGTTCTTCTCTAGGGTAGAGGCCAGTTGATTAAAATCACGACCGAGATTGGCCAACTCATCGGAGCCACGAACCTCAACTCGACGCGCATAATCTCCGTCACCCAATGCCGCGGTGCCTTTTGCCAGCTCACGAATAGGAGCAATCAAATTACGTGATAGCAACCAGGACAACAGCCCGGAAATCAGCAGGGCAAAAACGACGACTTTCCACAGCTTTTTAAATTGCTGCTCACGAAACTCATAATCGAGACGATTGCGCTTGAGCTTTACCTTGCGCAACGCAAAGGTGCCAATTTGTTCACCTTCAAGTAGCAGAGGAACGCGCAGCTCATCTTCAATACCACCTTGCCAAGACGACGAGGCGATGATGAGTTTATCTTGTTCATCATACAAACGCAGATAACGTGCTTCACGAAAGTGTCTTTCAAAGATCTTTCGACGATGCTTTTCTTGCTTTCGATCTACATTTCTACCATCGCTGCGCCTAGACTTTTCAATAAAGCGCTGATGCCGATCCCAATCGATGGTTTGTAGAATAAGCTGTCTTAGTAACTGGGGGTTATCTTGTAGGTCTTGCCAGGAGCCGGTGCTTTTGTAGTGCTCTACTATAGCGTTTCGGATGGATTCCGTGCGTTCAATGGCCGCTTGATTTAAATATTCCCGAAATCCCCTATCGAAATTCCAGTTTGCAAACCAAGCTACCGCCAGTAACACACTGGCGGTAGCGCAAGCAAAAGCGAGAAACAACTTACCTTGTAGTTTAATTTTCATAACAAGTATTCATAACAAAGGTACAAGGATCTAGATACAGCATTCAGCGTTCCTCACTCTTACTTAAAGGCCTCTATTAACGGCGAAATGCCTTTCGCATGCCTTTTTTACCGCGACGGCTTCCTTGCTCAAACTCTTCTTCACTAATTTGACCGTTACCATCTAGATCCATACGAGCGAACTTCACGCCTGCACGATCCGATTTCATGGCAACTAGTTCAACTTGAGTAAGCTGGCCATCAGTATTTTTGTCCGCTAGCGCAAACAAATTCTTCGCCACCTGCTCTTGCTGCTCTGGTCGACGCTCTAGAAACTCTTCAACGCTTACCGTGCCATTACTATTGGCATCTAGGCGCGCAAACATCTTGCCTTGCATCTCGGTTTTCTTCGCTTCGCCATAGCTGCTCAATTCGTCCTGGCTTAGCTGGCCATCTTTATTGGCATCAATATCAGCAAAGCGGGCAGACTTAGCGGCTTTAATTTCAGAGCGGCTAATGTGACCGTCACCGTCTAAGTCCAACTTTTCTTTCATCTCCTGACCACCAGGGAAGGCATAAGCCTGTGAAGTCGCTGCCAGTGCAATTACCATAGTAAGTAGCTTTTTCATTTTACATCCTCGATTCTCTTAATGGGTATGGCCACATCTCTGTGACTTGCTGCTTATACTAGGCAGCGAGCTTGCACTAAATATGGAGGAATTAAGGAGTCTCTAGCAGTTTGCGTTAAGAGGCGCCAAAGCGATCAATTAAGGTTATTCAAGCCAATATTATCAAAGCAGTGCTATCTGCTGTATTAAAGCCGCTAAATTATCAGCTTTCATCTTTTTCATGACTCGAGAACGATGAATTTCAACAGTTTTGACACTGATCCCTAGATCTTCAGCAACACTCTTATTACTACCGCCCTCGGCAACCAAGCACGCCACCTGCTGTTCGCGCTTACTAAGCTCTTCCCAGTTCGCCCTTGCCTCAAGCTGCTGGCATTGCAATGCAAAGCGCCTGGGAATATCAGCCACCGCCTTGGCGATAATATCGAGCAGACTCTCGTCATTAAAAGGCTTGCTAATAAAATCAAAGGCATGATTTTTCATGGCGGCCACGGCCATCGGTACATCACCATGCCCGGTGATCAGTATCACTGGAATCTGATAAGACTTATCGAGCAGTTGGCGCTGCAATTCCAAGCCACTCATACCGGTCATGCGCACATCGAGCAATAGGCAGGCTGGCTCACCTTGATAGGACGCGAGAAACTCTTCGGCGCTTGCATACCCCTGACTAGAATAACCGGCACTATCCAACAACCAAGACAGAGACTCACGAAAGTCCGCATCATCATCAACAATTAGTATTGGATTCATAAGTCTTCACCTGCGGCCGCTAAACGGACTTTAAAACAACTGTAACTGCTACCATCACTCTCAACTTCTATTCGGCCACCAAGGCTCTCAATGATAGAGCGTGATATCGACAGGCCGAGACCAAGACCTGAATTCTTGGAGCTGTAATAAGGCTCAAATACCTGTTTAATCGCCTGTGCTTGAATTCCTGGCCCCTGGTCACTCACTGCAACCTGCCAGTAGCGACCTTTAGATGAGGCTTCCAGCTGCTCCTCGATACGGATTTTAATGGTGCGAGGGTCTTCATTAAGTTTAGTAGAATCAAGGTTAGCGCTTTCCGCCATTGCTTCTAATGCATTGATCAACAAATTCACCCACACCTGTTGAAGCTGAACCTTGTCGGCCATAACCCAAGCTTTAGATCTAGGCTCTTGAAAAACAATATTCACCGCTTGTTGCTCTAGCTCTTGAGTGACAAACTCTGCGGCTTCACGCAGAGATTGGCGCAGCTCAATAAGCTCGGGGCGATGCGGCGTTTTCTTCACCATCGAGCGTAATTGCTGCACGATCGCTGCCGCTCTTTCCGCTTGTTTTTCCATCGCACTCAATAATTTATTGAGTTGCTCTGGGCTTAAATCTTCCTCACGCTTTAGCTTGCGTAAACCACCGCGCGCGTAATTTAATAAGCTTGCCAATGGCTGGTTAATTTCATGGGCCAAGCCACTGGCCATCTCACCGAGGCTCATCAAGCGCTCACTGTGAGCCAACTGCTGCTGTTTATCTTGCAAGGCCTGTTGCACTGCCAGCTCTTCACTGCGATCTCGAATAATTAGGGAGTACAAACCGTAAACCGGCTCGGTATTGGTCGCGATCAACTGCTCCAACTGCCACAAACCCTCTTTTCGCCTCGGCAGTTTTAAACGTATAGCGCCCTTCCAACGCCCCTTTTGACGCGCTACCTGTAACGCAATGGTACGAATTTTTTGCACACTCTCGGTGGCCAAATAATCACGCAAAGAGAATCGCTCTTCGTCCTGATCACGCCCTAGGGCCTGCTTTGCCGCACTGTTTAAATCTAAAACCTGTAACTGTTCATCGCAAAGCAACACCAAATCGGCACTGGCTTCTACCACATCAGCTAGACGCTGCACCGCCTGCTCAGCTTCCACTTCCTGCTGGACTTCACGAGTAACGGCAATAATCTCTTTTAGCTCACCACTGTTTTTATCGCGAATGGAACGATGGGTACTTTCAACCCAACGATATTCACCTTGCTTATTGCGCGAACGATAACGAAAGGTGCGCGTGCCGTGCTTTTTAATCGCCGGTATCAGCTTATGCTGCATGGCCCAAGCATCTTCGGGGTGGAACATTTCATAAGCCGGCAAGCCCAGCAATTCATCAGCGCGATAACCTGTGAGCTGCTCCACGGCTGGATTAACAGCCGTATAGGCCCAGTCACCCGGACGGTGCAAGGTAATCATCACCCCCGACTGCTCGGCCAATATACGATAGCGAGCTTCGTTATATTCTTGCAGATTGGAAGCTGGCTCGAGACTGTCCATGGTTTTTACACCTAATAATTGCGCGTCTTTGAAGAACAATTATAGGTGATTCCCCTTAGTGGAAAAAGCAGCAATTCCCCCAAGCAAGGCTAATCGTGAATGTTTGCGTATCACAAGAATAAATAAGCCCTTGCAGCCTGGCTTTGTTAGTCTCTGCCCATTCCCAGCGCACAGGCTGGTCAGTAACAGATAGCGATTATCGGAGAATGAGATGCTAAATGATCTATTTGGAATGCAAGGCAAGGTATGTGTAATTACAGGTGGCTCACGCGGCCTTGGTTATTACATTGCTCAGGGTTATCTTGAGGCCGGCGCTGCACGTGTTTATATCACCGCCCGTAAAGCAGAGGCCTGCGAAGCGGCAGCGGCGGAATTAAGCCAATATGGCGATTGTGTTGCACTGCCAGGAGATGCCGCTACCAATGAAGGTATCATCGCTTTAACCCAAGCCCTCAATGAGCGCGAAAGCCATATTGATGTACTGGTAAACAATGCTGGCACTGGCTGGGCTGGCGAGTTTGGCCAGTTCCCAGAAAAAGGCTGGGATAAGGTTATGGATATCAATGCCAAAAGCCCATTCTTCCTAACTCAAGCCTTGCTACCCTTATTGAAAGCCAAGGCTAGCCAGGACAGCTATAGCAGCGTGATCAATATTGGCTCCATCGCCGGTATCGTTGGTAATGGCCTAGATAATTTCACCTATGCGGTCAGTAAATCTGCCGTGCATCAGCTTACTCGCGTTTTGGGTAAAGAGCTGGCTGAGAGCCATATTCGTGTTAATGCTATTGCACCCGGTCGCTTCTACTCTAAGCTGACTGAGTTTTTGAGCACCAATAAAGAGGCCTTCGAAGCCGAATGCGCCGCAATCCCAATGCACCGCTGGGGTGAAGCCAGCGATATCGCGGGCGTTGCTATCATGTTAGCCAGTAAAGCCGGAGGGTTTATTACTGGGCAGATTATCCCAGTTGATGGCGGTACGACTCTGATTGCTTAGAAGTCACCTATGAAGCTAGTGCAGGCCTGACCGCCTGCCTTGGTTGAGGGGCGCTTTGCTGGGTACGCAAAAAGCGGCATCCATGCCAGCTCGGCTCCTCCTCCAAGTCGGAGACGCCCCAGCAAAGCGCCCCTCAACCAAGACATTCTGCAACAACCACGAAAACACACACCTTGATGTCTAACAACATCTCATAACACTTGATTTGCTCTAACCTTTTAGTGAAAATAGGGGTATACCCCTACTTTGATGCAAATAGCAAAGTAGACTCCAAAAAGCTCCAATAGCGATAATCACGAGAAGCCACCATGTCACAGACACCGCTACTAAACGACCGCGATATTGAATTCCTACTTTATGAGTTCTTAAACAGTGAGGCCCTACTAGAGCGTCCACGCTACCAAGAACATTCGCGCGAGGTGTTTGATGCCACCTTGGCAACCGCCAAAACCATCGCCGAAAAGTACTTCGCCAACCACAATGCCAAAGGTGATGCCAACGAGCCTACCTTTGACGGCGAGAACGTGCACCTAATTCCAGAGACCCAGGAAGCTTGGAATGCCTTCGCAGAGGCGGGCTTCCTGGCCGCCCACTACGATTTTGAAGAAGGCGGCATGCAGATGCCAGAAATCATTCTGCGCGCAGCCATGTCCTATATCTCTTCCGCTAATATTTCGTCTACCGGCTACCCCTTCCTTACTCTAGGCTCAGCGAACCTAATTCATAGCTTTGGTGATGAGGCTCAAAAAGCCAAATATCTGCCACCGATGATGGATGGACGCTTTTCCGGCACCATGGCATTAACCGAGCCTGGCCAAGGTTCAGCCCTAGCCGATATTAAAACCACAGCGAAGCCACAAGACGACGGCACTTACCGCATCTTTGGTCAGAAGATGTTTATTTCAGCAGGTGATCACAACCTGACTGAAAACATTGTTCACATGGTGTTGGCTAAAATCGAAGGCGCACCAGCTGGCACTAAAGGTATCTCACTATTTATCTGCCCCAAGTTCTTAGTTAACGAAGACGGCAGCGTAGGCGAGCGCAATGACGTTGCACTGGCAGGCTTGTTGCACAAAATGGGTTATCGCAATACCACCTCAACCGTTCTAAGTTTTGGCGAAAAAGATGGCGCTGTAGGCTATCTAGTAGGTGAAGCCCACAAAGGCCTAGCCTATATGTTCCAAATGATGAACGAAGCACGTATTGGTGTTGGCTTGGGCGCTGCCGTGTTGGGCTACCAAGGTTATAACTACTCCTTGGATTATGCGCGTAATCGCCCACAGGGTCGCCTGCCTTCGCAAAAAGATCCTACGTCTAAGCAGGTTAATATTGTTGAGCATGCTGATGTGCGCCGCATGCTGTTGGCGCAAAAAGCTTATGTCGAAGGTTCAATGGCTTTATGTTTTTATGCAAGCCAATTGTTTGAAGATTCCAATACCGCAGCAAGCGAAGAAGAGCGTAAGCAAGCTTTCACCTTATTGGATTTAATCACCCCAATGGTGAAATCCTTCCCATCGAAATATGGCCTACGCGCTAACGAACATGCCATTCAAATTTTGGGTGGCTCTGGTTATATTCGCGAATACCCGGTTGAGCAGTATTATCGTGACAACCGCTTAAACCCAATTCACGAAGGTGCCGAAGGTATCCATGGCTTGGATCTATTAGGCCGTAAAGTACCAATGAATGGCCTAGCGGGCTATCAAGCGCTAAAAGATGAAATCCTTGCCAGCACCGAAGAAGCTAAAGCAATAGAAGAAACTTCAGCTTGGGCCAAGTCAATCGAAGCCGCACTAGCGAGCTTGGATCAAACCACCATGAGCTTGCTCGGCACCTTAGGTAAAGGCGAAGTTGATTTAGGCATGGCGAATGCCACGGTTTACCTCGATATGTTTGGTCGTGTTTTGGTAAGTTGGATTTGGTTGAAGCAAGCCATTATCGCAGCCAAAGCACTGTCAACAGATTTACACCAGGATGAAGAGAACTTCTATCGTGGCAAGCTGCAAGCCGCCCAGTACTACATTCAGTGGGAACTGCCAGAAATTGATTACCAGGCCAAGCTACTGCAAAGCCAAGACGATACTTGTTTAGCCATGCAAGATGCTTGGTTCTAAAAATAAGCTATAAAAAACTGGGCAGCCATAAGGCTGCCCTTTTGTTTTACCCTTTTTGTTTTCATATAGATTACAAGGAAACACCATGAGCTCAGCGGCACTCTACAGCCAACAAGATAATATTGCGCTAATCACATTAAACTCACCACCGGTTAATGGTCTCGGTAAAGATCTACGCACCGCGATTAAAGCAGCTTATGCGACAGCTATAAGCAATTCAGACATTGACGCTATTGTTATCGCTTCGTCCGGAAAACTATTTTGCGGCGGCGCCGATATCGCTGAATTTGCAGCGGGCGGATTTAATACTGAACCCATGCTCCCAGGCCTATTAGTTGAGTTAGAAAATAGCCCTAAACCCATAGTGGCTGCGGTTAATGGTATGGCCTTAGGTGGCGGCTTTGAATTGGCCCTAGCTTGTGATTACCGCATCGCCTTGCCAAGTGCCAAATGTGGTCTGCCAGAAGTGAACATTGGTATTCTTCCAGGCGCAGGCGGCACTCAACGCTTACCTCGCTTAATCGGCGCCGAGATGGCTACCAAGATGGTAAGCAGCGGTGCTCCTGTTGCAGCAAGCAAACTGATGGAAGCCGGTGCTATCGACCGAATCTTTGATGGCGAAGCAAAAGATTTTGTTGCTGCCGCCATCGATTATGCGAAAGAGTTAGTTGCACAAAATGCGCCTTGTAAAAGCTGTGCCGATTTAAGCGTTGAAAACCCAGGCGCGGAGTTTTTCGCTGAGTTTAGAAAATCTATTGCGCGCAAAACTCGTGGTTTTTATGCACCGGAAATGAATATCCAATGCATCGAAGCGGCTTGTGAATTGCCACTAGCCGAAGGCCTAGCTAAAGAGACAGAGCTGTTTGAAAGCTGCATGCAAACTCCTCATGCCCGCGCCCAACAGCATATCTTTTTTGCCGAACGCGCCGCCACCAAGATTCCTGGCGTCGACCCTAAAACTCCGCTGCGCCCAATTAAAACCGTGGGCATTATCGGTGCCGGCACCATGGGTGGCGGCATCGCCATGAACTTTGCCAATGTGGGTATCCCCGTTACTTTGCTTGAAATTAAAGAAGATGCGCTTGAGCGCGGACTAGGGGTGATTCGTAAGAACTACGAAATCAGTGCTAAAAAAGGTCGCTTAACTGAAGCTCAAGTTGACGAGCGTATGGATCTAATTCAGGGCAGCTTGGATTATGCCGACCTGGCCGAAGTGGATATTGTTATCGAAGCAGTCTTCGAAAACATGGACATCAAAAAGCAAGTCTTCGCAACGCTGGATAAAACTTGTAAGGCAGGCGCCATTTTAGCGACCAACACCTCCACATTGGATGTCGATGAAATTGCCGCCAGCACTTCACGACCAGAAGATGTTATTGGCCTGCACTTTTTCAGCCCAGCCAATGTCATGCGTTTATTGGAGATCGTTCGCGGCGCCAAAACCGCAAATGATGTGCTAATGACGACCATTAAAATGGCCCAAACAATTCGTAAAATGCCAGTTGTCGCCGGCGTTTGCTGGGGCTTTATTGGCAACCGTGGATTAGAGCCTTATGGACGTGAAGCTTCACGCTTAGTGATGGAAGGCGCCAGCCCTGAGCAGATCGATAAAGTTCTGTATAACTGGGGCTTAGCGATGGGCTTACCATCCATGATTGATCTTGCTGGCATCGATGTTGGTTATCTGACCCGTCAAGGCAATCGCGAGATGTTCTACGGTCGCGACGACAGCTACACCGCTGTTTGTGATGCGCTATATGATCAAGGTAATTACGGCCAAAAGACCGGCAAGGGCTTTTACATTTATGAGGGCCGAGATAAGCAGAGTAATCCAGAAGTTACCAGCATAGCCAAAGCTCTGGCCGAGCAACATGGCGTTGAGCAACGTGAGATTAGCGATCAAGAAATTTTAGAGCGCTGTTTATTTCCACTCATCAATGAAGGCGCCCAAATCCTTGATGAAGGCATCGCCTATCGCGCCAGTGATATCGATGTGATCTACTGCAACGGCTATGGCTTCCCCGTTTATCGCGGCGGCCCAATGCAGTATGCTGATGAAATCGGCTTAGATACCGTCGTTGCCGCGCTAGAGAAGTATCAAGCACAGCTGGGCAATTATGGCCAAACCTGGTTCCAGGTTTCTCCATTGCTCAAGCGTTTAGCGAGCGAAAGAAAAAGCTTTAAGCAGTACGACGCCGAGCAAGCGTCTTAATTCACCGTAAATTCGGCCTTTGTGGCACTGTGTGCCACATCGCCAAGCGCTAGACTGCTGAGACTAAACGGCTAGCACTAAAACAATTCTAACGAGGATCAACACCATGACTAAAGAAGCGGTTATCGTATCAACAGCTCGCACCCCGATCGGCAAGGCCTTTCGTGGCGCATTAAACAATATCAAATCACCTACCATGACCGGCCATGCCATTAAGCACGCGGTAGAGCGCGCTGGCATCGAAGGCGCTGAAATCGAAGATGTCATTATCGGCTCCGTACTAAACGCTGGCACCGCCGCAAACAACATTGCTCGTACCGCTTCTATCGCTGCTGGCGTTCCGGTAACAGCAGGCGCACAAACCATCGACCGTCAGTGCTCTTCAGGTCTAATGGCTATCGCTACTGCAGCCAAACAAATTATGGTTGATGGTTATAGCTGCATCGTTGCCGGTGGTCAGGATAATATTTCAGCGGTACAAGTTCCTTATGGCAAAATGGCCATGGAACAGGCTGATGAAAACGTGATCAAAATGAACGAGCATGCTTATATGCCAATGCTGCACACAGCTGAATACGTCGCCAAGAAATATGGCATCAGCCGTGAAGTGCAAGATCAGTATTCACTAGAATCTCAGCAGCGCACTGCGGCAGCACAAGAAGCCGGCCTGTTCGATGATGAGATTGTGCCTATCACCGCTACTAAAGCCATCGTTAATAAAGAAACAAAAGAAGTTTCTTATGAAGAAGTAACGCTAACAAAAGATGAAGGTAACCGTCCTTCTACTACCCTAGAAAATCTACAAAGCCTAAACCCAGTTATCGAAGGTGGTTGCGTGACGGCGGGTAATGCTAGCCAGTTATCTGATGGCGCTTCGGCTTGTGTTGTGATGGACGGCAAATTAGCTGAACAACGTAATATCGAACCACTCGGTATTTACCGCGGCATGATGACCGTAGGTAATGAGCCAGAAGAAATGGGCATTGGTCCTATTTATGCCATTCCTAAGCTACTAAAACAGCATGGTTTAAGCGTAGATGATATTGATCTATGGGAGCTTAACGAAGCCTTTGCGGTGCAGTGCTTGTACTGTCGTGATCACTTGGGTATTGATCCGGCCAAATACAATGTTAACGGCGGTTCAATCTCTATTGGTCACCCATACGGCATGACCGGTGCGCGTACTACCGGCCACATTTTATTGGAAGGTAAGCGTCGCGGCGCCAAGTGGGCCGTTGTTTCCATGTGTGTTGGCGGCGGCATGGGTGCTGCTGGTCTATTTGAAATCGTATAACACACTTAGCTGGCAGCCTTTCGGGCTGCCAGTTTTCACTTCTTACGCCACCCCACTTAGATTCGCCTACCCTCAGTTATTCGTCCTGCTAACTTAAGGCGTTTAGCAACTAACTTATGTTAATGCGATAAAGCCACAGTTAGTCGATAATTCCTGCTCTCAATTAGGTGATCATTAGATAGGAGATAATCATGAGCCTCCCACAATTTTCTCTTGAAGGTCGCAATGCATTGGTCACCGGTGCTTCTTCTGGTATCGGACGCTGCTTAGCCCTTGGGCTTGCCGAAGCGGGTGCCAATATTATTGTTGCCGCCCGACGCCAAGAGCGTTTAGCAGAGCTTGTGCAAGAGATCGAAGCACAAGGCGGCAAAGCCCTTGCCGTATCGATGGATGTTACCAATAAAGACAGTATTCAAAGTGCTTATGATCAAGCTGAAAGCACCTTCGGCACTGTCGATGTTATTGTAAATAATGCCGGCGTCGCCGATGCAAAGAACTTTCTCAAAATTGACGATGAATCCTTAGACTTTGTGATGGACACCAACTTCAAAGGTGTATGGCACGTAGCGCAAGAGGGCGCCAAGCGCTTAGTAGCAGCCGAAAAGCCAGGCAGCATTATCAATATCGCCTCAGTGCTCGGCATTACTGCAAAGTATGGTCAAAGCGCTTACTGTGCTTCTAAAGGCGCGGTAGTCCAGCTTAGCCGCTCTATGGCTTTAGATTTAATGTCTAATAATATCCGCGTGAATGCAATCGCACCTGGCTGGTTTAAAACTGAAATTAATACCGCTTATTTTGATAGTCCAGCCGGACAGGAATACGTTACGCGCATGCCAGCAAAACGCCTTGGCAAGCTAGAAGAATTAGTAGGACCAGTGATACTCTTAGCCAGTGATGCAGGCTCATTTATTACTGGCACAGTTTTGCCGGTAGACGGTGCAATACACTGCACGGGAATTTAATGACGCGAGATGTGAGATGTGAAGCGAAAGAAGCGAGAGCTCTAGTCATCATCCAATGTCTCACACCTAACGTCTTACGTTTTACATCTAACCAATAATAGCGAAAAGCATGATGAATATTTCCTCACTCGAAGACCTACAAGCCCTTGAGACCACACCATTTGAAGAGCGCATAGAACACAGCAGCACCTATGATTTGCTGCGTGATAAAGCATCGCAATATGCCGAGCAAACAGCACTGAGCTTTTTATTGCAGGGTAGCGCCGATGAAGAACCTATTCGTTACAGCTATAAAGAGCTATTTGGAAAAATCACCCAGACAGCCAACGCACTGCACCATCTTGGCGTCAATGCTAATGACACTGTGTCGATGCTATTACCCAACCTGCCTCATACGCATTTTACTATCTGGGGCAGTGAAGCAGCGGGTATCTTTAATCCAATAAATCCTTTATTGGAAATTGAACATATCGCTGCGATTCTTAATGAAGCGCAAACTAAAGTTCTGGTTACCCTAGCCCCATTTCCTGGTGCTGAGCTCTGGGATAAAGCCATCGCGATTAAAGAATTGGTTCCGAGCCTTAGCCATATTCTAGCTGTTGATATGGGCAAGCTTATGCCAGCAGAATTTGCAGCGGCCATGACAGCCGATCGCGAAGATTACCTAAGCGATACTATTTTAGATTTTGATGACACGATTGCTAAGCACAATAGCGACAGTCTAGACAGCGGCCGTGTGATACAACAGGGCGATATAGCCTCATACTTCCATACCGGCGGCACAACAGGCACACCCAAGCTGGCACCCCACACCCACTTCAATGAACTAACCACTGTATGGCAAATGGAAGCTGGGCTCGATATTGGCCCAGGGGCTGTTTCATTAACCGGCCTACCGTTATTTCATGTAAACGCCGTATTTGTTACCGGTTTAGCAACTTGGGCTCAAGGGGCTGAGGCTGTACTGGCAAGCCCCCAAGGCTATCGTAATCCAACAGTGATTAAGGATTTCTGGCGTATTGTGGAGCGCTACAAAGTCAGCTACTTCAGCTGCGTGCCCACTATTCTTAGCGGATTAATTGAAGTTCCCATTGGCGATAGTGATGTATCCAGTTTGGATTTCTGCCTTTGTGGCGCAGCGCCTTTAGCCACTGAGCTGATCCGCAACTTTGAAGAAAAAACCGGCTTATCTATTTTAGAAGGCTATGGTCAAACCGAGGGCACCTGCGCCTCCACTGCAAACCCACGCTATGGGGA
>JAOXRT010000257.1 GCA_025800365.1 Cellvibrionaceae bacterium
CAAGCCGCTGGCAATGAAGTAACCAAAAGAACTAGAATAAGAAAATAGGCTGAGCATTTCAACGCTTCGGTGATCGCTTTCATGGTGGGCCGTCTCGAACCGGGATACCTTTTTTTAATATAACTTTGATCCGCGCTTTGCTAATGCCAATTTAGGAAGACGGCTGGCGCCCTGTGTCATTTACTACACAGGATTATTACACTGAGAAATTAATACTTTGAAGCTTCATAGAAATCTTTTACACAAAGAATTCTTGGTCAGAGTCACTGTTTGCGTTAGCTTTATACGTTTTGAATTAGCACAGTGTCAATCATCTGCATATATTTTGTAGATTCAGAGACATCGCATGTCATACTGAGATGTGGCAGAGCGAAGCTAGTCGGCAGCTTGGTTACTTTTTAATCTGTAAATGACAATTTGCTCTCAATAAAGGGTAATAGCTCATATCCAGCAGAGAGTACACGTTAGTGCTTGCAATCGGCGTGGCAGTCAATATTTGCCCAGCTTGGGTGGCTTCAGGCACTATAAGACATGTCTGTCTTTATCAACGACAATTATCGTTTTCTTGGGCTGGATTCCTCACCCATCTTTTCGGCAGGTTCGTGTTTCAGCTGCCTGTTTAGCATCCGTATCTATTGGGTAAGGCTGGATTATCAAGGATAATTTTTTGCTGCCCATGAGATGAATG
>JAOXRT010000262.1 GCA_025800365.1 Cellvibrionaceae bacterium
ATAGGGATAACACTAGGCACTCAGAAGAAGCCTTTGAAGCCCTTCAATCTGAAGAAATCCAATACGGAACACAGATAGCCAAAAACTTAGATATCCCGCTACTAGTCTTCAACTTTAATGAAGATGAGGAAAAGGTTCACAATCTAATAAACGCAATTAAAGAGTAGGTTATGGAAAATCTGCAGTACGCTTTATTTTCAGAAATTAATATCAATGACAGCTTCTTTGACTCCCTAAAGGAGGATTACGCCGAGTTTTCTGGGTGGTTCAACAAGAAAGCTCTAGCCGGTGAAAAAGCTTATGTCCTATACAGAGGGACAACAATTGATGGATTCATGTACCTGAAAACTGAAGAAGAGATCATTGATGACGTAGAACCGCCATTGCCGTATGGTGTCCACTTAAAAATTGGGACATTCAAATTCAACTCGCAAGGAACTCGAAGAGGTGAAAGATTTATAAAGAAGGTCTTTGATCATGCGATTGAAGAAAACGTTTCAGATATTTACGTCACAATATTTTCAAAGCATGAATATCTGATGCATCTATTCATGAAATATGGATTCGGCATACATGGTTCAAAAGAAACGCCGAATGGAACTGAGCATGTTTTGACTCGAAGAATGGGTGTAATAACCGGAAACAATCTGCACGATTACCCTTACATAAACACTGTTGATAACAAAAAGCATCTACTAGCAATAAAGCCTGAATATCATACAAGAATGCTGCCCGATTCAATTCTCAACAACGAAACACACGACATAATTAAAGACGTGTCTCATACTAACAGCATTCATAAGATCTACATCTGTGCTATGGATGGAGTTACGCTCTACAAAGAAGGCGACCCCATCATAATATACAGAACTGGAGATGGATTGGGCCCCGCAAGATTTAGATCTGTAGCGACATCAGTTGGGGTGTTTGAGGAATATAGAAATATACACGAGTTTTCTTCAGAATCTGAGTTTCTGAGTTACTGCTCTCCGTATTCAGTATTTTCCAATGAAGAGTTAACCAGCATATTTAGACAAAAGAGATTTTGCCACGTATTACGATTCACATATAACGCGGCCATGTCAAAAAGGGTTACCAGGGGCTCTTTAATAGACGATGCCGGGCTTAACCCTGGCTCTTACTGGGGCTCTATGGAGCTATCAGATGAACAATTTAGAAGAATAACAAATCTAGGGGAAATCAATGAAAGTATTATTATCAATTAAACCCGAATTTGTCGAAAAGATTCTAAATGGATCTAAAAAATACGAATTTAGAAAAAGCGTATTCAAACGACAGGACATAACAAAAGTAGTAATTTATGCCACGATGCCGGTAGGAAAAGTAGTAGCAGAGTTTGACATTGAAAAAGTGATACACGATGAACCAGAGAAGCTTTGGAAGAAGACCCGAAAGCACGCTGGAATATCAAAAGATTTTTTCAACGAGTACTTTTTTGGCCGGGAAAACGCAGTCGCCATTAAGGTCGGCCAGATTACGGAGTATGAAGAGCCTATGTGTATTACAATGCTAGGAGAGAACATTACACCGCCTCAATCATATAGGTATCTCGCCGCATAAATCTTCTAGTTTCGCATTCGAAGCTACCGTCCTGCCTCGAATGCGAATCTTTATTCCTATCTATCAGTACTTTCGCCCTTCATTTCTAGCCTTGCTTAGCTCTTGATTAGACATTGAAGGCTTCCTAACCAACTTTTTATTTCTTTCCAACTAGCCCAATCAACCTTTAACCGAAAAGTCGCCTGAAACAACGAATTTAGAGCTTAGGCTTCAACTATTTGGTGCCAAAACTCTATGTCCACTTTACACTCACCATGACCTAATGAGATTACTTCACTATTCCTTGACGTTGTTGCACTCCCTTGATAGTCAATATTTCCCACTTCATTGTATAGCCAGTTTCTTGTAACTGTATGCTTTCCGTCTTGCTCACGAACATACCCAGTTATTGTGAAGGGCTTTGTTCTTGATATGACACGATACAACTGACTAGCATGATTTAGTAGAACAAAAGAACCCCTAGCAACTAAAACCGGGTTTGATGGCGGTAGTGATACTACTGTTTTTCCATTTATCGCTATATCGTAATAATATTGACCCGCTTTATCATCTCCGTCCCAACAGTTTCCTAATGCCTTAAGCTTACTTAGTTGGACTTTAAGAAACAAAGGCTTCGGCTGACTCAAAATTTTATTTGTTTCTGACTGAGTAAGTTTTGCTACATTTGAAAGCGAACTGACGCTGCTTATTAACTGTGCATTTATCTCTTTAAGTTCAAGCAACTCGTATTTGAAACTATTATTTTGTGTAATAAGATGGTCCTGCTTAGAAAGCTGAGTCGAAAGCTGAACCTTTAGCTCTTGATTTTGCAAAGAAATCTCTTCAATCTTGTTTTTTTGCTCTGCAGCCTGCTGAATATGATGTTTCTCTCTAGCTTCGGATTCCGCAGCTCGAATACTCTTGGCATCAGACTCTACATTAGAGTCGTATGTTATCCATAAACCCAAAATTGCAAGAGCCACCAAGCAAGCCAGCATTGCCTTTCCATAGCCAGTAAGGTTAGCCACGGAAATGGGCATTTCAGTATCTTTTTTAGTCTCGCAAAGCAATCCTGTTATCGCCAAAAAAGATGTTAACAACGCTACGACATAGTCCATATCACTCCCTCCTTTGATAGCACGCTATTGCATCACCGGATGACAATACAATATTCCCAAATAGTTTCAATCGATGAATACTTTTTACTTTCTCACTTATTTCGTCATCTCCACGAACAAACTTTATATCACTGGCCGAACTTAATATTGATTAAATACCTTTAAGCTGAGCTACTGAAAAATAAGGTTTAATCAGGTCTATGTGTTCTCGTACCCAATCTGCCCTCTACATTTCATCGGGCTGATAAATAGCTCCGACGTCAATAGACACGATATCCTTCCTCTTTAAAACAATCCCGATACTGCTTCTTGCTCGTGTTAAGCCAACATAGAGTTTTGACCTTCCTATTGAAGTCAAGTCAGAGCTATTGTCTTTAAGCCATTTGACAACAGGGGCTGTCGGATATATCAAAACCCTTTTAAAAGTAAGCCCTTTCGATTTGCCGAAGTTGATTACAGGGTATTGCTCATTGACCTTTTTTCTCTTCGAGTCCCGAAGTTGGACAGGTTGAAATTCTTTCAAATACCTATCAACAAATTTCTCCTCAACAAGAAAAATCCCATCATGGCCTGTAACCTCTTCATTACCTGAAGTTGCAGGTGACATATCAGGGTAAAGGGTATTTGAGAAGTCACAGATTGCCTCTGAGCATCGGTAATTCACCGTAAGGCTATTATCGTCTTTATCAATTTCCAATTTGTCGTCAGAGAAGAAGTTTACTATCTCCGCTTTTTTGAATTTCTTGTTCTTGGCACTATTGTTGGTCGAGTATATGGCCTGCCTTGGATCACCAACCAGAACCACCTTAGAGGAACAATCAAATAGGGCTTTAAGGACTTCCAGGTCGTAGCCGGCCAGATCCTGAACTTCATCGATGTAGATGTTATCAAAGCATCGCGAAATACGATCAATAACTTTTCCCTTGGATTCGTCATTACACCGCACAACAAACTTGGCCAACTTATCAGAGTAAATTTTTCCATCACTGGTCAAATAATACTCACCAGGATTGGCTTGCTCCCCCCAATAGACCTTATGTCCAGCTCGAGAAACATACTTCAAACCTGACTTATCATTTACGAGTAGCATACCTTTTATGTCACGGCTTATAGACGACAGTTGGTATGGTTTGGCTCCATGTTTAATCAGAAAAGAAAACCAAGTTTGAACCGTAATTAGACTAGGTATAGCCCCACCACAAACAACTATAAGCTTCTCGCGAATCTCTCTTTCGCAAGCCTCAGTGTAAGTTGTGATAAGGACACTTTCTCCTTGCTTCACATTCTCGATAGCACTATCGACTATATGCTGAGTCTTACCTGATCCAGCTGAGGCAATGATGAGTTTATTACTCATCAGTTATTGACCTCAGTATGTAGTCTGGGAAGTAAATATCATAGTCTGAGTCAAAGAGTTTTAAGGCACAATCAGTCTTATTGGACTTCATATACTTGTGGAGATCATCAATACCTGCATACTCAACGTCAAGCAGGGTTTTCATACCTTCGAAGCCATTAGTCCTCACAAGCTTTGGTTCGAGGGTGTTGTAGTTAAATTTCTTCTCGCCAATCTTAAGCTCACCTTCATCAACAACACTGTCGTAGCAGATTGAGATTCCTTTTTTGGAATTGGTACCAAGGTAATTCGCGTACTTTCTTTCAAGTGCTTCAACATCACCATCATTATCGGTAACAACAACAACCCTTTTCCCTAGTTTCTCAGAAACCTCCAAAAATCTCAGAAACGAAACACCAACGGAGATAACATCAATCCCATTTTCGATTGGCAGTTTGCCGCCATTGGCGTTCATATAAGCTTTCTGGACTATCAACTCATCTGAATCACCCTCAACAAGGATTGCCTTCTCGCAGAGAATCAATCGAAGGGTGTCATAACCCTGTATTTTCTCGAAGAATGACCTGGTATCTGCCGACAGGTCTTTCAGCTTTGTTACATTCTTATTGTGTAGCAGAATCAAGCTATTCAAACCCAGCTTGTTAGCCACAAAGCTGCTGTGTGTCGTAACAATAATTTGCTTGTTTTTACAGCTATCTTTTACAGCCTTGATGAGTTGATTGAGTTTGCTGTGTGAGAGATGATTTTCAGGCTCTTCCAGCAGAATAATGTTGGCCTCTTTCGATTTATCGTGTGCCAAAGCAAGGTTGGTTTTAACAATGCTCTGCTCCCCTTTACCTATAAAGTGAAAAGGGATGCTATCTAGGTATGTCGTTAAACTGCTCTCCCAAGCATTTTTAGACGACAGTTCAACAGAGATAGAAACGTCTTTGTCTGTTATTTTTGAAGCTTCAGATATTTTCTCGTTAATTGCTCTGACAGCAGGGTCATCGATAAAATGTTCCTTCATTTTTCGATGGGACTGAGAGATATTAACGATCTCTTCTGTTGACAAGAGCTCTTTGACTATTTTGCTAATGTAGACATCTGAACCATTGCCATACTTGCTGCTTGTCGAGTCGATGAATGCCGACTTTAAAGGTATGCTGTGTGCAGTTATTGAGTCTCGTGAAAAACCTCGCCATACGATGTGATAATACTCTATTGGAAGAGTCCTCACCCCCCCACACTTTATAAGCTCTTCATACACAGCTGTATGCGAGTCATCAAATTCAGCACAGAATAAAATGCCACTACAATTCGATTCATCTGTATTTTTATTCCCCTCCAAAAATGGACGGGCTTCACCACTAATATAAAGTTCTATAAGAAATCGCGGCGGAGCGATGGGCTCATCAGTTTCTAAGCTATCTATAAACTGCTTTACTACATTACTATTGAATAGATATTGGTTCAGTTCGTTCCTCAGGTATCTACCGCCATAAATACCTGTTAATGCCAGATTGATAGCTTCCAAAATTGTTGATTTGCCAGCCTCATTGCCACCAACAACAATGTTCAAACCACAATTCAATTCGATTGAGAACCTTCCCTCAAAACCTTTGAAATTCTCAATAACAACCTTATCAACTACCACTGTAAATCCCTCTATCTATCAGCATACTTAATTCCTTTTTGAACTGCTAACAGTTGATTCAATGTCAAAGCTATGTGCATACATAGTGGCTATAAAACGCCTTGAGCAAACATCCGCTTTGGATCTTTAACTGTCAATTTACACAACGCCCTCAATCGCCTTGGAGCCAGTTCAAGTTTTAGCCTGTATATTTAAGTAACTTATATCTATGATTCATTATCCCCTAGCGAATGGGCCTTATAAATTAATACATCGAGAGAGCGGTATTTTTCCGATTAGAAAGCCTTGTTCTACAAATACAGAACGTGAAACCAATCTAACTTTCCCTCGCCCCGTTATCGACTCCCTATCATTCTCTCGAAATTTATCCATAGACAATAAATATATGTGGAATAATTCGTCACTTCTTTCAAAGGCCCCAATGACATAGTCTAAAGTGTTGACCATGCTTACAGTAACCCCGACGCTACTGGTGCTCTCTTTTGCACTTTTTATAACGGCACTGGAGCCATTGTAGATACAGGTATTACTCGTTTTGTTTAACAACTGAGCACCAATTTGTTTTGCGATATATCGAGCATTTTTGATGCCCCACTCCGCCGCTTTCGCCCCTGATTCTTGATCTTGCATTAATAACACCGACAGACAGTTAAATACTCAGTTTTCGAAGGTAAAGTGTAGCTTTAGTTATTAACCTTGAGCAACCAACCTTCGAAGAGCTATTGCTTATAGCAAACGAACAAATTGGGTGTGTCTGCTTCATTCTTTAAAATCGTATTACCCTGGGACATCGTTAACCTACTCGCATCATCCTCTAGATCATCCAAATTTCCACCTTGAAACAGGTGCTCACACCAATATCCATCTGTAGCCAGTACTAGACCTTGAGTTGAGTCTAGGCAAGAACTAACTTTCTCAGGGGCGGAGAATCTTTTTGCGTTCAGGGATCTAGTTAATAACTGATTTTGAACTGATGCGTTTCCCTCTGCTTTCTGACTGTTTTGTCCGTTTATAAACGTTTGGTTTACTAAACGGTGGGGGGTATTCAGCCAGTTGATTTCGCACTGCGCTTGATAAGTACCCACTCGGCAATCACCTGTGAACCACCAGTCGAATTGAAACGAGTCCCTATTGAGAATAAGCAGCCCGTAGCTGGCAATATCGTGAAGGTAGTGTTTTCTAAGCTGGCTTTGAGCCGACCGTAAAATATCGATTAAAACGTTCTCGTCCGTGTACGCTACGTGTGAAACGATGTCACATAGGCAACTGTCCGCCCAATGTTGAGCTAAACGCTTTCCTTTATCATTGATTCCAATCAGGAATCGGCCATCAAATTCCCGTTCGGCGGCATCCACTATAATGGCGATCAGGTATTGCTCAACATACGCAATAGCGACCGCATCGCTGTTTAGTGTGCGCTTTGATCCTTGTTTACTCGTCCATGTGATGTTCATTTTAGATACCAGACCTGAGGTATGTTTACGGCTCTGTGCTGAATGCGGTCAACTGTTCTAAACGTTCAAATAGGATTCCTTCACGATCAGCATTGTTATTGGCCTGGCTGTTAACGGCGTATTCAAAGTACTGATCGTTTAACAGCTCAGCCAACTCCACTGCAATATAGGCTTGAACAGTTGAATCTGATGACTGGATTTCTTGAATGAGCTCTTTGCGGCCATCTACAAGGTTTAGGATATCTTCGATATCTCGACTATTAAGGGCATCTCCATTTCCCCTTCCCTTGTAGGCCTCGAGCTTAGTTGCGACAAAATACACCGGGGTGACGAGTTTGATGGTTATGTTAGGTGTCAATTGATGATCAGATGCTGACTCCATAGCTTTCTGATACCAGCGGTTGGTGAAACCGAGGGAATCATCATCGGGCATAAAATCCACCCGCAGATCCCCCAGTTTCATGGCGCAAATAGGCTCTTCTTCATCCGAATCCGGCATTTGCACCTTAAAGCCACGCTCTTTGAGCTTGTCTTGTAAGGCGGCATAAGCCACGTAGCCCATGGTATGGACAATCAGATCCACGTCATCTGTCGAGCGCACCTGCTCCTTGGTAACATCGTCGGTCAGAAGCAGGCCCGTGGTACATCCACCAACGAAGGTCATTTGCTCACGCAATTCAGGTCCAAGAGCTTCCGCAACCGCTTCTAACATTCCCTGTAACACGTCTATTGTTGCCATAGCCTCCTGCTCCTATAGGCGCTGCTCAAGCATCTCTGCAGCCAGATTGGCTTCCCTTGGTTGCCCTACTCTAATCGCATCAACCAGTGCGAGTAAAGCGTACATCTCTGGATCTCTTTTTGACGCATAAACCGCAGATTTGAACAGTGGCTCAATGGCCTGTCCTTTGGAATCCCCATTGGCATCAGGCCACACCATAATGAAATCTCCAGCACTGATCAGCTTATCTTCCAGAATTGGTGCCGCAAAGGTGGTTGGTATTCCACGGGTGATTTCGCCTGGTTTAACAGGAAACACATACTTCAGACCATGGATGATGAAGTCCGACAAGGCCCGCCGGTTGGCCACAGGCACCCCTGATTTCCTGTCTTTCTTGGCCAAACCCACATCATAACAGCGATTCAGCGACAGGTTTATCTGGGTCTTGCTGATCCCAGTCTCTTGCTCCAAGCCTCGTGCGGTATATAGGGAGTCATCCCCCTGCTCAGCCTTTTGCGAGACTCTATTCTGTAGGGCTACGAGCTTTAGCAATAACCCTATGTCATGGCTTTTCATAGGCTTCTCCCTAGAAACAAGGTTGTCCCCAGTCCCGGGACTAGGGACAAGTATTGCAGAGCGAAGACTTGAAAGCAACTATAGGAACAATCGGCGGGCAGCACACCGAACAGATCGATAATAGAATTGGCCATGTTGGCCAACTGACTTTTAGTTTAGTGTTATCTCGTTTGGTTAGTGTTTATGCCAGTCTAGAGCTTTAGGGCAATAGAGTGATGAAATCAGATTTCATCCAAGGACATGGGACACTACTCCCATTTGGCAATTTGCCGTAAACCTTAGCTTGTCTTGTTGGAGCTAGGGTTTATTGAGGGTTTGAATGTCGATGGTTCTCCTTTCTGTTGGTCGTGTTCGTTTTGACATTTTGGTACCTGCTTAGTTATGGTGAGTATATCACCTCTAATCAGGTAGCCAGATTTAGTGTGCCACTACACAGGATAGTTATACTTATGGCATTAACGCGAATGTTCTCCCTCTTAATGCATGGCTTGCGCCTGCTTGACAAGTAACTGTTAGGATTCCGACAGCTCTTTAGTCCCAGCTACATTTGTGGCCAGCTTCCATAACGTTAGCCCCGGACTAAATTTGTTAAACTACCCCTAAAGTTGTTCTTATCAACACTAATCCTTTGCAACCATTTCATTTGAAACCAACTGGCAACTGATGAGAAACAACATGCCTACCTGAAGTCAGAATATCATTTATCACAAGCCGGGCGTTTGAGCTACTATGGTTATGAGAAGAAACAATATCAACAACACGCTTACCCTGATCAACTATCGTAAACGACTCCGCTCAGGAAATTGTATGCGCATCTCTTCTGACCAAAAATTAATTAGGATAAAAAATCGAGGGCAATTTATAGTAGATTCTGATTGAATCTTAGTTCCTAAAGGGGCTGCTTGAGAAGCTAACAAATTAGGAGGTTTCATTAGATTTGAAAAAAACACAATTTTCTTGAATAAAACTTCAACCAACTACCTTTTATTAAAAGCTAGTTTATCCTTATTCTCATTCCTGCGAGTATTCAAATCGATGATTAACTGCCTCTATTTTTGAAATGCGCTCAATTGCGGGGGCACCTTTTTTTTCAGCTAGCATCCCCACTAGTGACTCAAGTAAGGCTACCGTAGCAACATAGGAAGAAAAAAAGTGTGGTGTATCTGTCGGCAAAATGAATTTAACGGATGCCAAATCTACAATAGGACACAACTCAGAATCGGTTATAACAATAACAAAAGCGCCCTGCCTCTTGGCAAACCTTGCTGCTTCTATTGAGCTTTTAGAAAATGGGGATTTGGTGGTGACGATTAAACAATCTTCACCACCAAGACCACACAAGCTTCCACCTAGCGACTCTCCTGCGCGTCCACACAGCCTCCAGTTATCAGCAATCAGGCTCGCCATGTAGACGAGATACTCTGCAATCCCAGCTGAGCTCAAACCCCCTAATACAACAACACTTCTAGATTTAAGTAATTGTTCTACAACAAGGTCCATGTCGATAGCTCGACAACTTGTTGCCAAAGCTTCCAAGTTTCTGGCACAAGCTGCTAAATGCCCAGTACTGAAGCTAGCTATGCCCAGATGACCCTGCCCTTGAATTCGAGCCACCCCAGCCGAAAAAGAATCCACAGAATAGCTAAGCTCCTCGCGCATATCATCACGTAACGCTTCGTAGTTTTCATAACCGACTGCTCGAGCCAACCTAGAAAGGGCGGCAGGCGCCATCCCCCCTTTCTGAGCAACCGAGCGAAGGCTTTGAGTAGCCACTTCGGTCGGGTTTTCTAGAACAAAATCAGCCGCCTCTTTGAGCTTGGGGCTCAAACTCAGATAGCTGCTGCCCATTTTTTGCCTGAAGAATTTAGTCATTTAGGGTCCAATTAGAAAAAACTCAATGTTTCATTTTGTTTCAAGCTATAAATATTATAGATACACATGTATCATTTCAAGTAATAACAATTTGGCTCTGAGTTTACACACATGAACAGTATTTCCTCCCACATCCGATACAGCAAGCACTCCCAAACACTGCTATTGAATCAACTTTCAAACCAGCGCGAAGCAAAGGGCGAAACAGTATTTAAATTTGGTTTTGGTCAAAGCCCCTTCCCTGTCCCTACTGAAATTCAAAAAGCACTCTCAGAAGCTGCCCATAGAAAAGAGTACATGAGTGTCCAGGGTCACCCACCACTTAGGGAAGCCATTGCCAATTTTCACCATGAGCTCGAGGGGAAAAACTGGAGCGCCGATGGAATCATTGTCGGCACGGGAAGTAAAATTTTAATATACTGCCTTTTAGCAGCCCTTAAACAAGCAGAAGTACTGCTTCCAGCCCCAAGCTGGGTTTCTTACGCTCCCCAAGCAAAGCTTGCAGGGCACAATGTAAGCTGGCTTAGAACTAACAGCGAAACCAAGTGGAAGCTCACTCCCTCCCAGCTCGAAAAAGTTTGTATCGATAAGAAAAAGCTGAATATTCCCCTTATATTGATCTTCAATTACCCAAGCAATCCAACTGGCCAAACCTATAATTCTCGCGAGCTTCAGGAGCTCGCATCGGTGCTACGTAAATATGAGGTTATAGTAGTCGCTGACGAAATTTACAGCTTGCTCACGTATGCAAAAGACTATGCCACCCTGGAGGAGTTTTATCCTGAAGGATGCATCGTAACCTCCGGCTTATCAAAATGGTGTGGCGCCGGAGGGTGGCGGCTCGGGTTCTGTCATATTCCAAAGTCATTAGGGCAAGAGTATTTTGATGCTGTGTTAGGTGTGGCCTCAGAAACCTATTCTTCGGCGCCAAGCCCGGTACAGCTGGGGGCTTGCCAGGCATACCAGAACACTCCTCTAACAAAAGCCTTTCTGAACAAGCAAGTAAATCTACTCAAAAAGGTCGAACACTACTGCAGAAGCTCCTTAACTAGAGCCGGTGTTAACGTCCACACGGCACAGGGTGGTTTTTATCTTTTCCCTGATTTTGAACCTCACAGACAAGCACTCAAAAATACAGGGATCGAGAATAATGAAGACCTCTGCAATACAATTATGAAAGAAACAGGAGTCGCTTTACTACCAGGCAATGCTTTTGGCATGCCTGATGCCAGCTTAACCGCACGACTAGCCTTTGTAGATTTTGACGGAGGCCAGATATTTAGAGAGGATCAGAAGGAACCAGAGTTTGAAAAAGCAAAGCAAGGGATAGATAAATTGTGCCACTGGCTACTAGCCTTATAGCAATCATTCTTCAGTTACAGAAAACAGATAGGAAAAATATAATGAAATTTACCACTCTAACACTTGTTAGCATCCATGCATTTTTGCTTCTAACTGCCTTTGAATCCACAGCTGAAGAGCGACCACGAGCCAGAGACATCGGCGTCCAGGTCGGAACCTTAAGACCTGGAAAGTACAATGCAATCACCGATGTGAGCGGCGTAAAAGTTGGGCACACAACTGTAAATCGTGGAGCAGATATCAGGACCGGAGTTACTGCTATCATCCCCTCCACACATAACTTATATCAACAGCCTATACCGGCCTGGGTTCACGTAGGCAATGGCTATGGAAAATTAGTGGGTGAAACCCAAATCAGAGAATTTGGTGAATTAGAAACCCCTATCGTACTGACCTGCACATTATGCGTGTGGACAGCTGCAAATGCCTTGAAAGATTGGCAGCTATCCAAGCCAGGAGAAGGCCAGCACACATTAAACCCTGTCGTTGGGGAAACCAATGACAGCCGAGTTAACAATATGTGGGCCAATGAAATAATCAACAAAAACGATGTTTTTCAAGCGCTCAATAACGCCAAAACTGGGCCCGTCACAGAAGGCAGCATTGGCGCCGGCAGAGGGACTCAAGCGTTTGGCTGGAAAGGCGGAATCGGCACCAGTTCCAGAGTTCTACCAAAAGCTTTAGGGGGATACACCGTAGGGGTACTGGTACAAACAAACTTTGGTGGCGACCTAAACTTGAATGGTGCCCCCGTCGGAAGAGAGCTCAACAACTACGCCCTAAAGCGCTATCTTGAAGAAGAGCGCGCGGGCATAACACCAACAGACGGCGGTTCAATTATGATCATTGTTGCAACGGACGCTCCCATCCTCTCCCGCAACCTGGATCGTATTGGCAAACGAGCCATGATGGGACTTGCCCGCACAGGCTCTATCGCTCACAACAGCTCCGGCGATTACGTTATTAGTTTTTCGACACATAAAGATGTCCGCAAGGATCGAGCAAGCCTTGAGCCAGTACCGACAAAAACGCTATCAAACATAGCCATGTCTCCTTTATTTCAAGCGACAGTGGAAGCTACTCAAGAGGCTGTGTATAACGCATTACTCAAAGCAACCAGCGTATCCAGTAACCGCGGAACACTCGAAGCCATTGATATCGGCAAGGTTAAGGGCATCCTAGAGAAATACGGTGCAACCAACTACGACCAGAAACTGCCACCAAGAAAGAACCACTGAACACCGGTTAAAAATGCACAAAGCCCCAAATGAATTCACAACAGGGAGATAAGGTGAAAGGCGAGAGGTAGAAACGGAAAGACCTTCTGCTTTTAACTATCTCGCCGCAGCCAAAGTAGATTCTTTAATAGGGTTACGCCAAGATAATCGATACTCGATATACGAGATCTGCCTTCATACTTCGCCGGCTCATGCCGGCCCTTGCTCGCAACACATGCCCTTGGCGCAAATCGAACATCAGCCTCGCACGCTCTTTAGAAGGAAAATCAGCAGGTAAATTACCAGCTTTTTTCTCATCATCGAAGCGCTTAGCTAACATCAAGTCAGCAGATGATATTGCCTCTTTTAACAGGGCCTGCGCAGCGGGTACTGCCGCGGTGCTGGCGGACACACAGTTCGCCATAAAACAACCTTGCTGCCCCTCTTCTTGCTGAGTGGCATACTCAATAGCTGCTTCCATAAATGCATATACGGCTTTTTCAATATTTTTCTTGGAATTGAAGGCCACAATAGGCGCGCAACTATCATCATCAAGATAATGCTCGATAGCTTTTAAAAATAGGCCCTCTTTATCGCCGAAAGCTGCATATAAACTAGGGCTGCTTAAGCCAAGTTCTTTCGATAAGTCACGAATCGAAGTGCCATCATAACCTTGCTTCCAAAACAGCTTAACCGCTGTAGACAACACGTCATCAACATCAAAATTTCTCGGCCGACCCAGCTTTTTAGGCGTACTTTCCATATTCTTGTTTCATGCAATATACTTGCCGATATTAGATAACAATCGGACTATAAAGACAAGAAGGAGAGCAATAAACACACAAAGCTACATAACTAGGAGTACTACCCCCAACACAATAGGGATTCCACCCACTGGCTACCCCAAAGAAGATGTTATTTTGTCGCAACGTACGAGAATGATACTAACGAAGAAAATCCACAGCGAAACAAAACTACTTAACAAATAGATCCCCAAACCTCTTTAAAAATCGCCTTCCAGTTCCATCATCAGTATTTCTTTCTCTGAGGTTCTGAATACAATACCCATTTTCTTCCATGTCCTTGGAATAGACATCAAATGTCTTATCCATAATAAAATTATCAAACTCAGGATGAAATTGAACCCCCCAAACATTTGGAGCATATCTAACCGCGTAGAACGGGTCATTATCACCCCTTATGAGAACTGAGCTACTAGGCGGCACTGCAATAACCGACTGGTAATGAAACACCTTCATTTCACATCTAACTGGGAACTCTTTAAATAGGCAATCGCTTTCACTTATCTTATGCTTCTCTACGGTAACGTTACCAAATGAAGCGCCATTAGGATTGCTCCCGACACGCCCACCTAAAGCAAAAGCTAAAAGCTGATGCCCAAAGCAAACACCTAATATAGGCAAGCCAGCGCTTACTGCCCCTTTAGTCCATTTTACTAGATATTTAATCCAATCATGGCCATCTGTAACCATATCAATGGCACCAGTAATGATCGCTGCACTAAACTCATCAGGGCTTGGAATCTCTTCACCCTCATAAACTTTGATCGCTACGACATTACATTTATCAACTCCACAAGCCTGTGAGAACCAGTCTACCTCATCGCCGTACTCCGCACAGAGTTCTGGCATGTCATCGTAAGAAGTGGCAGGTTGAATAATAAGCAGTGGTTTAGGCTTCATTATAGCATCCCAACTATATCAACGATCACACCTGAAAGGTTCAGACTCATTTAGAAAGCTCCCCGCTGATTTCCGCTAACGATTCAGATAACTGACCAATAAAGAAATCCACTTCATCTTTACCCCAAGCCAATGACGGCCTCAACTTAAGTATATTTTTGTAACGCCCAGAGCTTCCAACCAGTACTTTCTTTTCTCTCATTTTCTCTACTAAATTCTTCGCTTCTGATACTGCTGGAAACTTCTTCCTTCTACATACAACCAATTCCACCGCTATCAATAAACCCTGTCCTCGAACTTCACCAATTATCGGAAACCGTTGGGCAAGTTTTTCAAGCTCTTCTCTAAAGTACTCGCCGAGAGTAATACTCTTTACCAATAAATCATCACGCTCTATCACGTCTAATACTGCCAGCCCCGCAGAACAAGAAACTGTGTTTCCTCCAAACGTACTAAACAGCTCGTTCTTTGAATTGAAACGATTCCAAATTTTACTATTCGTCAAAATAACACCCAAAGGGTGGCCATTCGCGACAGGTTTGCCTAGGGTAATAAAATCGACTTTGTCTAAATCCATGCCTCGCGCCTTGCTGCCCCACAACTCTCCAAGTCGCCCCAAACCAGTTTGAACCTCGTCAACTATTATCATTCCCCCGCTTTCTTTAATCGCATCTGCCAGCGTGTCAAAGTACCCCTCAGGCACATCAGGAATGCCATTACTGCACAAAGCCGTATCCACCATGAAAAATGCTGGACGGTAGCCTTGTTCGTTTAGGCGAGCAATTGCCTGCCGGCAAGAGTACCCTACAGGTTCTAAACTGGCCTGCTCAATAAGTACAGTATCTCTGTAGTAATCTGGTGCTGGAATTGTTTCAACACCTGCACTCGTCTTGCCCGTCGTTAAAGGTGATAGCTTCATGGTTCTTTGGGTAACACCATGATAAGCATCCTCCATAACAATGGCACCCTCTCTACCGGTTTCTACTTCGGCTATATTTGCCGCGACATCATTTGCTTCACTACCCGAATTCACGAAAATACAAGAGTCAAAATGGCTTGGTAAGGAAGAAAGTAATCTATCAGCATATTCAGCCACAACATCACACAGATATCGCGTATTGGTATTCAACGCGCTTGCCTGCCGTGCGATAGCCTGCACAACATATTGATGAGAGTGGCCTAATTGTGGGACATTATTGTACGCATCTAAGTAACGTGACCCACAAGAAGAAATCAGCCAAGCGCCTTCTCCCCTAGTGATATGAAGAGGCTCCTGGTAAAAATGCCAAATTTCACCAAGATTTTCCAAGCGTTTCGACTTCAAATTTTCAAGATCCGATGAACCACGCGCCGACACTGGAAAACCGCATGCTCTTCGTAAATATGCCGTGGCAACTGCTCGCCCCTTTTCGAGAAGTATTGCCAGCATACGTGCATGTTTGCCCGAATTATCAATATGATTGTCTTTTCCGTCACCGGACAAAAAGTCTCTAGCATTAATAATCAATATAGTATTAACTGCCCTGAGTAACGCTACATCATAAAGCAAGTCAATTTCTTCTTCCTCTAAGGGAAAAACGCTATCGTAACCCGCACATACTGCACCCAACACTGCCAAGGGGTCTGAATCGCCTTCCAAATAACAATCAGCTGCAGCCGCCACGTCTGCCACAATCGATCCATAGAGCATATCACCAAAATCGATGACTCCAGTTACAACGGTATCGTCCACCGGGCTAACCAGAACATTCCCCATATGAGCATCTTGATGCACTATCTGGTGTCGGCACTTTTCTAACGCGGGATAGGTATAATCCTCAGCTGCATCTAAGACTGCCTCACAATTACGCTTGAGCTTCGCATCCCCCAGATAGCGCGTAAGGCCACGCAATTGCGTAACCCTGCTTAAGTCCCACAGATGAGAATTTTCTTGTGCACATGGGTGAAAAAAGTTTCTTAATGATTTAGCAATCCTGGCTGTAGAAGCGCCTAAGCTAAACCTCAGCTTTGAAGGGTTAGCGCTAGTAGTTAAAGCGCGTTGTGCCACCTCTCCATCCAGATAAGAAAACAGTCGAACAAAGTGCTTGCGCCCCAAGTCACACGTAACTTTCTCATATAACTTATTATTCGAACTTAAGATTATTCGAGGCACAGGAAGCAGAGGGGCCTGAACTTCAATATGAGCCAGTGCGCCAGACTGAAAGTCGATAACACCTTCGAGCTCTTTTTCGTTCGAAACGCGAAAGATAAAAGTATTATTGTCAGTCGTAGTTAACATGTAGCAAAGATCGCGCTCTGAATTGAGCAGGACTAGGCTCCCCTCCAAGGAGTAGAAAACCCTTAATTGATTTCGAATATCTTCTTCAGAAAACAATGGCAATTGCCTTACCAGACCTAGCCCTACAATCACATCGTCACTCATTAACCTGCTCCTATGTTAGAACCTGCCTATTTTACGCGCCCTACTGTGCTGTAGTTCCACCGTCAACTGGAAGTAAAACCCCTGTCATATAGCTAGACTCCTCAGATAGAAGAAATCTTGCCACTGAGGCAATTTCTTCCGGCTCTGCAACACGCCCAAGTGGAATTGCATTCCCCAGAAGTTTTAATCTCTCTTCTCGATTTTCATTTGTATATTCCAGATTAATCATTGGTGTGTCAGTATCACCAGGGCATATAGCATTTATCCGGATATTGTCTCTCGCATGATCCAATGCCATACAGCGTGTTAACTGAGCCAATGCAGCCTTTGACACGCAATAGGCAACTGATCCTTGCGCTCCTTTTAGCGCCCAATCAGATGCAATATTCAGGATTCTTCCGCCTCGTTTTTTTGCCATGGAGAGTACCGCTTCACGCGACATGCGAAAGGCTGAAGAAAGATTTACATCCATAATCTCTTCCCAGGATTCGTCACTGAAATCTGTAGACACCCCGTGAACTAGCATTCCTCCATTGTTCACCAGAAAGTCAACACTACCAAACACAGAATCGGCTTTTTGAAATATTTTTCTCGGGGCATGTTTATCTTTCAAGTCAGAAGGAAAGAATTTCGCACTACCTCCGATATTTTCAATTTCCGAAACTAGATTCTGCCCTCTGACTTCATCCCTACCCGTTAATATAAGATATGCACCACTCTTTGCTAGAAGCAACGCAATCGAGCGACCTATTCCTGATGTGGCACCAGTAATTACTCCAACCTGACCCTCTAACGACATAACAATCACTCATTCAAATTACTTTATCGAAAGACTATAGCAATTTAAAAATCATAAAATATACCTCAGATGGGTTAGCTAACTCTCAACGAGAAACAACGGACAGGAAATTAATAAATGAAAACAATAGATATAAACTTAACGAATAGACAGGGCGAACCAGCGACCATCAAATATGATCGCCGAATACATTTTCTAAGCCAGAAACCGAGCTAAGTGCAAGTTATGAAGGGCCGCAACATGACAAGCCCACATAAAATATCAGCAAAGCATCAAGCGCTCTAAATTATTTACAACATCATGTTTAAATACGCAGTCATTCGAGAATCGACTAGATACCTCTTCAAGATATCCTCTTGCCAAGCATACGTCTTAAAGTTCCATCTTTATCTATGAAATGATGCTTAAGCGCTCCGATGACATGCAAAGCGAGCGACACCAAAAGCAGATAGGCTAGCACCTCGTGCACATCAGAAAACAGACCAGCTAGAAACCCGTGAATCGGAATAACCTTTCCATCACCAGACGGATCCAGGTTGAGGGGCAGCAACTCAATACCAAAAACAAAAATCCCATGCCCTCCAAATGCAGACATAGCCATACCCGATATCGGCATAATTAACGTTCCGACGATCAAAACATAGTGCACTAACCTAGACAATAACTCTTCCATCTTGGTGTAATTACTTGCAGCCTCAGGCCATCCAGTTCGCAAACGATAAAGAATGCGAGGAACAACAAGCAATAGAATCACTATACCCAATGATTTATGTATGCCGTATAGCGAGTACGCCTTATACTCAGACATATATAGGCCTAAAGCCAGAAGAACAATCATAAAAAACGCTACCGACCAATGTAACGCCACAGTTGCCTTACTCAATAAATATTTACTATCATTCATCACGGTTACCAGGCCCTCTTAGAAGCCTGCCTCTTTTTTATATTAATTTTTCAAAAAATCGCTAACAGTAATAACATCTGCGTAAGCAAAGCTCAAAGCGAACATGAAAGCGGCATGCACATCTTCTGCTTTCACTACTCTTCCGCCAAACTCGATATCATGAGTTGAGCAAGCATCTTCAATAACAGTTACAGGGTAACCAAGATCACTTGCAGCACGCACCGCCGCATCAATGCACATATGACTCATACTACCTAAGATAGTTAACGACTCGACGCCATGCAGTTTAAGCATGCTCGCAAGATCTGTATCCAAGAATGAATTTATTTGGTGTTTTACAATGACTGTTTCCGACTCTCCAGGTTGCACTGACGAATGAATCTCAGCGCCTGTAGAATTGGCTAGAAAAAAGGGGGAACCTTGGTCTGTTGACACATGTTGCACATGCAAAACAAGGTCGCCCCTATCTCTAGCCCAGTCAATAACAAGCGCAGCGTTTTTTGCACTGCTTTCCATATTTTTAAGGGGCCACTTTCCACCCTGAAAATAGTCGTTTTGAATATCAATAACAATTAACGCATTTTTATTCATGCTTTACCTTATTGGTTAACTTTAGCTTGAGAGGCCTAAAATCGCCTCAACCCTTGAATCTAAGTCTTGACTTAATTCCGCGTAACTAATACCCGCTCTAGCTCGCAAAGCATAGCCTTGCCGAAGATCGAACATGAGCTTCGCCCTCTCTATTGAAGGAAAACTTGAAGGTAAATTGCCTGCCCGCTTTTCATAATCAAAGCGTTTAGAAAGGGAAAGGTCAGCAGATAAGATGCCCTCCATTAGCAATTCTTTAGCGCCAGGGATGGTTGCAGTGTTTGCTGAGACGCAATTAGACATAAAGCAACCTTGGTTACCACCGGGATTCTCAGCCGAATAAACTAAGGCCGCCTCCATAAACGCTCTGACGGCCAATTTAATATCAACCTCTTGATCGAAAGCCACTAATGGAGCACAAGAATCACCACTTAAATAATGTTCTATTGCCCGCACGTAGAGGCCTTCTTTGTCGCCGAACACGGAGTACAAGCTTGGCCCGCTCACACCAAGAGCCAATGACAAATCTCGAATCGATGTTCCGTCGTAACCTTTTTCCCAAAACAGCATAACTGCTTTAGAGAGAGCATCATCGATATCAAATTCCCTTGGTCGTCCAAGCTTACCTATATTTCCAGCCATTTAAATTACCTCCCAAGCGACTTGTTATAACCATATATGTAGTAATTAGTCGCGATTAAGAACTGTCCACTGGAAAAGCAAAAAACTTCCCGTTAATCTTCACGCCAACTTTCTGAAAATGCCAAACAAGCTGTGCTAAAAGGTTTTCCATCGTAGAGACATGGCCAAGGCTTTCCTTTCGCGCTTACACCGTTCATAGTCAAGCTTGCATCAGACATTGGAACCATCACCACGCTTACGCCATAGCTTCTTTCAGGGGCAAAAGATGGTGCTTCATGAGCCATTAGCATATGCTCCAGCGAATTTTCCCATCTCAAAACAATCTGATCATCAGAAGATTCAACTGTCTGAATCCAGACAGAGTTCACACTTCCTTCTTGGGAAAATTTAGCCTCAACTACTGGAATATCATCACGCGCAGTATCAGGATTTAACATTCCCTGTACTGTTGATTGAAGCCACTCAACCATTTTAGGATTGTCGGTATAAATCCTCCAAGCCGAATCAGTTAACTCGCTCTTAATAAACAAGGCGTGGCCAGCGCCAAGAGGAGAAAAAGTAACAGACCACAAACTAGCATCTGTCGTTATCTCTGCTCCATCAGACGCGCTTAAACGAATAAATGGATTCTCCCCGTTTAAAATTACGCGGCCCGGCACAATTGGAGGCAACCCAGGCCCCAAATCACTTGACATGTCATAATTCGATGCAGCCATACATTCCTCACATACTTCGCTTGACGATGCTCATTGAAACTACCAGCAGTCTAACTTGTGCTGGGCATCAAATTTCAAAAGACCGTCGTTACAATTTCAACACCCCAATTTACTAGGGTACTAATTTAAACACTCAGCCATTGGGGCCAATAAACTTAAATAACATTCGTTATAAAACTATATTCAACTGCAACCCCAAATGTCAACGACTTATGTAACAGTTGTCATGAAACACGATAAAACAAAGATTAAAATTAAGATTAAACTGCTATCAGAAACTAATAAATCGAAATATACCCCTAAAGGGTTACCCCTATTATTGTAACGATCGTTAGTTATTGTTGACAGACTAAAAACAATACATTTAAATAACGTTCGTTACATTATTTCAATAGATACCTTTTCTAGGATAATTACTATGAACAAACCGACACACACCAAAGAAGCCATACGCGAAGCAATGGATCATTTGATCGATAGAGCAACCCATTATGATGTAGATGCCCTAGATACTATTTATCACGAAGACTTCCATACCACGCTCGTTATGCCAGACAGCTCCGTAGTCACTTACAACAAAGAAGAGTTTAAGAACCACTTCGCCAAACAGGCGCAGGAAGGTAACACTCAATTGAATACCTGGGCCGATTGGCACGACTTTCACGTACTAGGTGACAGCGCTGTGTGTGTTTTAAGTCGAATTCATAGCGGCATGAATGGCGAAGAAATGAAATTACTATGCAATATTGAGTTTCGATTCGAGGATAACCGCTGGCAGGTCTTACGAGAGCAAATATTTTTACGCCCTCTATCAGAATAAAAGTAGAAATAGTATAAGAACTTTAATAGGTAGGCACTATCATGAACTGTAAATCAATATCTTTAGTTGGACTGGCTTGCGCCCTGGTGCTTTCAGGATGCAGCAATAGCAAGAAACCGCAAGCACCTACGATTTCAAACGCCAACGAACTTAAATCAGTTGCTTATCAGCACGTTCGTAATGCCACAGCAAGGGTTACCTATGGTACAACTACATTTTTAGTTGACCCTATGCTCGCCGATAAGGGGGCCTACCCTGGATTTGAAGGCACATATCGTAGCGAGATTAGAAACCCTAGATTAGACCTACCCACTTCCGCCCAAGATGTTATTGAAGATATAGATGCTGTAATCATTACACATACGCACCTAGATCACTGGGATAAAGTAGCTCAGGAATTGCTACCTAAGGGAACACCTATTTTTGTGCAGGATGATTCTGACGCCAAGCTAATCAAATCACAGGGCTTTCTAAACGTTAGAACCCTCAGCGAAACGATTAACTTCCAAGGTGTCACACTACATAAGGTAAAAGGGCAACACGCTTCAGATACTGTATTTTCAATCCCACAAGCAGCCAAAGCTCTAGGGAATGTCATGGGTGTCGTATTGAAATCTCCAGGTTATAAGACAACTTATATAGCAGGGGATACTGTTTGGACCCCTGATGTAAGCAAAGCCATCGATCTACATACCCCTGAGATCATCGTATTAAACACTGGAGCAGCTGAGTTAAGCAGCTTCCCTAATGATCCGATTCTTATGGGTAAGTCAGACGCTCTAAGAGCTACCCAAGTAGCACCAAGAGCTGATGTCATTGCAGTTCACATGGACACTCTAAACCATTGCAAGCTCAGTCGATCCGAACTTAGACATTTTGTAGTACAGCAGAAGATTGAAACCAGGGTTCGTATACCTAACGACGGATCCACCATCACACTTTAGCTCTATCGACGTGGACAGAGTAATCTCTGATTATTCCGTCCACGTACCCACCTCAAACCACAGGTAATGAATATGAACCTTTACAGAAAAGCCATTATTTTTGCGTCAATTTTAGGGGCACTTTGCAGTACAACAACTCTAGCTAGCGCCCCCCCCCAACCAAGTATTTATGACGCAAATTACGTAATACCTAAAGAACTAATCAACACACATACAGTGGAAGCGATTAGGGGGGCTATGAATCACCTAATTGACAGGGCCACACACTTTGATGTTGATGCCTTAGAGACAATCTATCATAAGGACTTTCATACCACACTGATTAATCCAGATGATACGGTAATAACCTACAACAAAGATGAGTTCATTTCACACTTCAGAAAACAAGCAGAAGAAGGGAAAAACAAGCTCAACAGCTGGGCCAAATGGCACGACTTCAACATTATAGGTGATACTGCAGTAAGCGTTCTAACTCGTATTCACAGCGGCATGAATGGACAGGAAATGAAGTTACTTTGCAATATCGAGTTTCGCTTTGACGACGGTCGCTGGCAAGTCATTCGAGAGCAGATTTTTCTGAGACCGTTAAACCAACACTAATCCGATAGCTAAACGTCAAAGACCGCTTCAAACTGATATACACTCAAGGTACTGAACATGTCCAAAAGATTAGAAGGTAAGGTAGCCTTTATTACCGGCGCCAACAGTGGAATAGGCCTCTCTATCGCTCAGAATTTTGTAGCCGAAGGCGCTACAGTAGCCATTCTAGCCAGAAGCCAAAAGAAAGCAGATGACGCCAAATCAGAAATTGGTAGCAATACGTTTGCAATCATTGGTGATGTTACTCAACTTAATTCACTTCAATCCGCATATAAGTCAATAAACGAAAAATTTGGGAGGCTTGATATCGTAGTGGCCAATGCTGGAATATTCGAGAAAAACACCTTAGATAACCCTGCTACTCCGGAAGCGTTTGATCGCATCTCTGATGTCAACTTTAAAGGCGCATTCTACACGGTTCAATATGCTGTACCCTTTTTATCTTGTGGAGCGTCGATCATCCTTACTGGCTCGTCTGTTAGTGAGATGGGCTTAGGATCAAACTCCCTATACTCAGCGACCAAAGCAGCTGTACGTTCGCTTGCCCGAGCGCTCACACCAGAGCTCGCCAAAAAAGGCATCCGAATTAACACTCTGAGTCCCGGCCCAGTTCTAACACCAGTTCTTGAAAACTCAATGACAAACGAAGAGATCGACGAGTTAAACACCTTCTATTCTGAAAACTTGCCAGCAGGAAGAATAGGGCAATCAATAGACTTGGCAAACGCCGCTGTATTTCTAGCTTCAGATGAGTCCTCTTTCACTTATGGCAGCGACTTTCAAATAGACGGAGGAATGAACCAGACACGCTGGCCAATGAAATACAGCCTCTAGCGCACTATAACTATAAGCTTTAATGGATATTGAACAAAAACCCCGCTAGATAGAACAACTATCTGCGGGGCATGACCGTTGAATTTATTTTCACTCTACTCTTTTAGAAATTTCAGTCCCGCAATTCCAATTACAATCAGTAGCAAGCAAAAAATTTTAGCAATCGATCTTGATTCTCCAAACATAATGATGCCGAGTATCGATACACCAATAGCCCCTACTCCTACCCAAACTGAATAAGCCACACCGACTGGCAGCAACTTCATTGCAGATGACAGAAAGTAAAAGCTAGCAATCGTACCCAATACAACAACAATCACAGGTACTGGCTTGCTTAATCCATCGCTATATTTTAATGCGATAGCCCAAACACATTCAAAAATACCAGCCAAAAGAAGAAAGACCCAAGCCTTCATTCTTAAAACAACCCTTCATTTTTGAGATCTTGAACAGTCGCCTCAATAGCTTTTCTAAGAGTAACCACAGTGAAATCCACATCCTCTTTAGTATAAATAAGAGGCGGAGACATTACGTTAAGATGGACAATTGGACGCACAATCAGGCCCAGGAGATCGGCGTGATTAGCGATTCGCTTTCCAATATCTAACTCTTCATCAAACAAGGATTTGTCATTTTTATCTTTTACAAACTCTACACAAGCCATCAACCCCCTGCCACGCACATCACCAACAATAGGCAAATCCGACAGAGTTTCTAGCTGGTCCTGAAAATACCCTCCTACTTGATTCACATGCTCAAAAATGCGGTCTCTCTCAGTAATTTCAATTGCTTTCAAAGCAGCCGCACAAGCGATAGGATGACCCGAATACGTGTAACCATTAGCAAAACAGCGTCCTTGATCAGACTCAGCTATCACCTCCCATATTTCATCACTGAATAACATTGCGCCCAACGGTTGATAACCAGATGTGAGTCCTTTGGCGCACGTGATAATATCAGGCTTGATGCCAAAAACCGCCTCACTAGCAAACCAGCATCCGAGCCGGCCAAATGCTGTTACAACCTCATCAGCAATATATAGTACGTCGTATTGCTTACAAATGTCGTAAATACCCTTGTGATATCCATCGGGTGCCACGATCACACCACCAGCCCCCATGATAGGTTCAGCGATAAATGCAGCGACATTTTCCGCA
>JAOXRT010000063.1 GCA_025800365.1 Cellvibrionaceae bacterium
AAAGGCTTACGCGATATGGCGCACTTTGCCAGCGATGAGGTTTATGAGGCGGTCACCGGTATTCGTGGCGCCTTTTCTACCAAGATGATTTATGTAGAAGCGAATCGTAATCGCCAAGGCAAGTTGATTTATCGTTTGAATCGCGCCGATGTCGATGGCGCCCGCCCAAGCTTGTTATTGGAGTCTGATGATCCATTGCTATCGCCAGCGTGGTCGCCCGATGGCCAGCAAGTTGCCTATGTATCTTTTGAAACCGGCCGCCCGGCAATTTTCCGTCAGGAGTTGGCGACCTCTAAGCGTGAGCAGCTAACCAACTTTAAAGGTCTTAATGGTGCTCCGGCTTGGTCGCCAGATGGTAAGAAGCTAGCGATTACCTTATCTAAGGATGGGAACCCTGAGATTTATGTTCTCGAAATAGCCTCTCGCCGATTAACTCGAGTAACCAATCATTTTGCGATTGATACCGAACCGAGCTGGACGGCTGATGGTAAAGGGATCATCTTTACTTCGAACCGCGGTGGTAAGCCGCAAATTTATCAAAAGACACTGGCCTCAGGCCGTGTTGAGCGTCTTACCTTCTTAGGTGATTACAATGCGCGCGCGCGATTGTCGCCTGATGGTAAAACTCTGGTGGTAGTGAACCGCCAAAATGGGGTATTCCACATCGCCGCACAGGATTTAGAGACTGGTGATCTGCGCATCTTGACCGAAACCCGTTTGGATGAATCGCCAACGATTGCGCCAAATGGCGCCATGTTGATGTACGCCACTCGTCATCGCGGCAAAGGCATTTTGGCAGCCGTTTCTCTGGATGCTGGGGTGAAGTTTAGATTGCCATCTCAGCGCGGAGATGTGCGAGAACCCGCTTGGTCGCCATATTTTAATTAATAAGTGCAAGCTTTGTGGCCTAGGCCTTGACCTAAGCCGCTTTAGCCGGTATTCATAGGAAGATTTGAGAGCTATAATCGAATCGTAATAGTGACAGGGTTTAATATCCCATTGTCTGATATCTGACCAATAGATTGGCAGCTATCTAACAAGAAGAAGGTTCCTGTCATCAAATAGCGGCTTGGGCCCGATTGCACGACATTATTTGTATTTTTTTGCGGTACCTAAATTGACTGATTTTTGCGCAGCGAGCGTATAAAGATTATTGGGAGTTAACTATGACACTTAAAACAATTAAAAATAGCTTGGGCTTGGCCATTATTGTAGCTGCCATGGCGGGCTGTAGTAGTAACAGCACAACCGAGGGTGATCCTGCTGCTAACGATGCTGCCAATGGCGCCGATTCTGGTGTGGCCACAGGTACTGCGGATAACAACGGTTTAAGCAGTGGCGATAACAGCGATCAATACGCTGAGCTAGACACTGTATTCTACTTCGATTTTGATCAGAGCCTATTGCGCCCTGAGTCTCGCACCGCATTGACTGGCCACGCTGCCCGCTTGAAAGCCTCTGGCGACAATGTTCGTTTGGAAGGTCACGCTGACGATCGCGGTACTCGCGAGTACAACATGGCTCTAGGTGAGCGCCGTGCCAATGCGGTTCGTGATTTCTTGTTGCTACAAGGCGTTAGTGCTAGCCAGCTAGAGACTGTTAGCTACGGTGAAGAGCGCCCAGCACAAGATGGCACCAGCGATTATGCTCGTGGCCAAAACCGTCGCGTTGAACTTAAGTAAGTTATTTTGATGAAAGCCCCATATTTAACCGCTGCTCTTGCAGCGGTTTCTTTATCTGCCGCCCAACTATCCTTTGCTCAGGCTCAGGTCGTTGATACTCAGCCTATTGTCGATAACCGCAGTCCGGCTATTTCTCAGTCTGGTCCTGTATCTAATTCTTCGGCTGACAGCCAAGCGCAGGTTTTTTATCAGCTGCAGCAGTTACAGCAAGAAGTGTTGCAACTACGTGGCTTAGTGGAAGAGCAGGCCTTTGAGCTTAAGCGCCTCAAGCAGCAACGCATGGATGACTACCTAGATTTGGATCGTCGCCTTGCTTCGCTGGCAAAGACAGCGCCGACAAGCACTCCGGGTTCATTGGTAAGTGCTCCCAGTACCGTAGCAAATGTTGCTTCTGCGGCAACTCAAGCGGTATCGGCGGGTGATTTGCAAGATTATAGAGCGGCTATTGATTTGGTCTTGCACAAGCAAGACTACGATCAGGGTGAAAAGCTACTTCTGCAACATATCGCTAACTACCCAAGTAGTAAATTTTTGCCGAACTCACAATACTGGTTAGGGCAGATCTACTTAATCAAGCGTGATTATGAGCAAGCAAAGCAACGCTTCCTGATCGTTAAAGAGCAATTCCCAGATCACGATAAGTATATTGATGCCGTGTTTAAGTTGGGTAAGGCGTATCATTTGCTTGGTGATAATGCCAGTGCAATGCCACATTTGCAGCAGGCGGCCAAAGACAGTGGTTCTGTCGGCAAGCTGGCTAAGGCTTATCTAGCGAAGAATTTCCGCTAATAGCACCGAAACGGTCATCGCACTGGCGTCGGATTGAGCTGGTATAGGGGCGCAGATTTCTGTAGAATCTGCGCCCTTTGTTTGTCTGGCTAAAAAATGCACAGCGAGAAGTATGGATTCCAAGCAGTTAAGAATTACTGAGATTTTTCACTCTTTACAAGGTGAGGCCTTGAGCGCGGGCCTGCGCACGGTATTTGTGCGTCTGACGGGTTGCCCATTGCGTTGCAATTATTGTGACTCTGAGTACGCCTTCTTCGGTGGCGAAAAAATGTCTCTGGCCGATATTGTGAATAAGGTTGAATCCTATGGTGCTCAGCACGTTTGTGTGACCGGTGGTGAACCACTTTCCCAGCCGAACTGTTTGCCGCTACTTAGTGCCTTATGCGACGCGGGTTTTGAAGTCTCTTTGGAGACGAGTGGCGCCATGCCAGTAGATAGCGTGGACCCACGGGTTATCAAGGTTATGGATCTTAAGACTCCTGCTTCTGGCGAGTCCCACCGCAATCGCTATGAGAATATTGAGCATCTAAGTACTAATGATCAGCTTAAGTTTGTGATTTGTAGTCGTGAAGACTATGAGTGGGCTCGCTTTAAATTAGCAGAATATAATTTACCGGAAAGAGTTGCTGAGGTATTGTTCTCTGCAAGCCATGAGGAATTGCCTCATCGGGATCTGGCCGACTGGATCGTAGCTGATCGTTTGCCGGTAAGGTTCCAAATGCAGTTACATAAGCTTTTGTGGGGAGATCAGCCAGGATTTTAGCCCCTAAGCTACGTACCAGATGGATCTAGTACCAGTTAAAGCGCGTTCTTACGAACGATGCTGTCGCTTATAAGCTACCAGCCCTGAAGTAGGTTATTGCTAGTATGAAGATCAGTCCATATCTATTCGCAGCTATTATCTGTTTATCTTTAATGGGCTCCTTATCGAGCGCGCAAGAGATATCAGAGGCTGTGCCGGTAGACGATAACAGCTCATTGCAAATAGTTGTTACCAATATTGCGCCTTGGGGATATCTGCAAGATGGTAAGGCTGAAGGTTTGCACGTTGAGCTGTTGCGAGATATCGGTCGTGAATGGAGTAAGGCCTACCAGCTAAAGGTAATGCCTTACGCTAGGGCTGCCAGAGATATTGAACGGGGCAAAGCTGACCTAAGTGTGCTGTTTGATTCCCCCAGCTCTGAAGAAGCGGCGCATCGCATTTTGCCATTGCCGAAAGTCGACGTAATCATGGTGATGCGCGAAGACTTAACGCTTGAAGATCTGCAGCACAAGCAAGATCTTAAGGTAGGGAGGTTGCGTTTGGGCTTTTACGGGGCGGATTCCCTGCCGGTAAAAGATCAACAGTGGGTAACGGTTAATTCGGTGGCTCAAGGTGTTGGAATGCTAGGGCGTGAGCGCCTGCATATGCTGGTAACAACCGCTCCCGCTTATAAATACGCATTGCAACAGCTCGGTATTGAACAGGTGCCGGGTGTGCGCGCAGAATATTTAAATAGCGTACAGGGCTCGGTTTTTCTATCTCGCTTGAGCTCTGTCAATAAGGCCGAAATTGAAGCGGCCACTAAGCGAGCTATGCTGAAGCATTGGGACAAGTTAAAAGAAATTAGTCAGCTTCATAATGCAGCTAATGTGTTGCAGGAATCTTCCTTGGAGATTGCGGTGCCGATTGTGGCCGCCAGGTAGCTGAAAAGAGGGGTTGATCAGAGTTTTATATGACTGCGAAGAAAGCTGTAATTTTGGTATCGGGTGGTTTGGATTCCACGACTGTATTGGCAATTGCTCAAAGCCAGGGCTATGAGTGCTATACCTTGAGCTTTGATTACGGGCAGCGCCATCGAGCTGAGCTGCAGGCCGCCGAGCGAACCTCAACGCTAATGGGAGCCCAGGAGCATAAAGTGGTTCGCCTTGATCTTGGCACCATCGGTGGTTCGGCTTTAACCGATTCTTCTATTGATGTGCCAGAAGAAGAGGGTGAGGGTATTCCAGTTACCTATGTGCCAGCTCGAAACACGGTGTTTCTTTCAATAGCTCTGGGTTGGGCAGAGGTTTTGGGGGCGCAGGATATCTTTATCGGGGTCAATGCCGTGGACTACTCTGGCTACCCTGATTGTCGTGGCGAGTATATTAAAGCTTTCGAGCAAATGGCGAATCTGGCAACTAAGGCGGCTGTCGAAGGGCAGAAGGTCAACATTCAAACGCCGCTGCTGGAGTTGACTAAGGCTGAGATTATTCAGCAGGGAAGTGCCTTGGGAGTCGATTACCGCAGCACTGTGTCTTGCTACCAAGCAGACGATCAGGGCAGGGCGTGCTCTGTTTGCGATAGCTGCCGTCTGCGTCGCCAAGGTTTTATCGATGCTGGCGTCGAAGATGCGACCTTATATCGGAGCTAATGTCCGGCTTTTGTATAAGCGATTGTTTTGCAGCGAAAAAAATCTTAAAAATCTCAAAAAAAGGCCTTGTCTTTTGCCGTTAAATCATTAAGATATGCGCCTCTTTTGGGTCGTTAGCTCAGTTGGTAGAGCAGTTGGCTTTTAACCAATTGGTCACTGGTTCGAATCCAGTACGACCCACCATATTCAGATTTAAAGTTTTAACTGAGCGGCTTTAAATCACACAGAACTTTTATACCACGAGTTTACGGGTCGTTAGCTCAGTTGGTAGAGCAGTTGGCTTTTAACCAATTGGTCACTGGTTCGAATCCAGTACGACCCACCATACAAAAAGGGCTGCCCGAATGGGCAGCCCTTTTTTTATGGTGGGCCGAACTGGATTCATCCCAAAGTGGGGTCAGAACCCAAGGGTTCTGACCCCGAGTGCCTGCACGATGCGGGTGGCATAGCTAAGTTTTAGCAAAGCCCCATTCTTTCTGTTCTGTATAGTCAGTCGGTCCAATTCAACACCTCGGCTCAGGAATGGGGTCA
>JAOXRT010000269.1 GCA_025800365.1 Cellvibrionaceae bacterium
ATGTACCCATTCGGGAAAATTCTAGAGTTCTTAATCTAGCATAGCAAAGGGCCGCATAGGCATGCCCCGCGCCCTTTGTTATTATTAACTCATCAATCACAGGATTATTGGAAGATGGTAGGTCCTAGGTTACGCTAAAAGACACAGCTCAAACGCCAATTCAACCAAACTGTTTTCTAGGAGGTGCGTCATATGGTAGGCCCAAGAGTACGCTAAAACCTTTCTGCTTTACTCCCCAACAGCTCCAACCTTCATGTTTCGCGTCGCAAACACAGTCAAGCGAACAGCAGATATTTTCTAAATTACCAAACTTATCTGTTCCTGACAGGGGGATTCGCTGAGCTAAATCTGTTCTATTTTGCCCAGAAATATCGAGGTAGATACCCCAAAGCACAGATCGCTTTATTCAGCTCAAAAATAGAAATTTAAACTCAGCTTTTGCTGCATAAATAAAATAGAAAAGGTTGGTGTAACGGTCGTTTTCCCCTTCACCAAGCTCATAATAGACCACAAACTTTGTGACAATTTTCTATATAGTATGTTTTGTATTGTATTAATCGGTGTTGATTTGAAATTTCAATTTACTTTTTAAAAACAAACAGTTACGATTAAAACCAATAAAACTACAAACACCAATATTTATCTAGGTTACACTCCGGAGGCGAAGGCCAGAGGTTCGAATCCTCTAGGGTGGGCCATATTATTTTCTCCTTGAACAAGCAAACTGCACTGACCACTCTGAAGTACAACCGCCTTAGATTTAGCGTCTTGCGAGACCAACCTTCCATCACGCCTCAGCAATACATTTTAGCTCTAAGAGTTGAGATACTTTTTCAGCCTCAATTGGCGGGTAGTAGTAATAGCCCTGAATCAAAGTACAGTTCTTAGCCAAGAGATAATCCAGCTGATCGCGAATTTCCACCCCTTCTGCCACACAGACAACATTTAGGCTCTCGGCCAGTACCAGGGTTGCATCTATGATGGCTTCATCAGCTTTTTCGGTACCAATTCCGGAAATAAAGCTTCTGTCGATTTTTACAATATCTAAAGGTAGTTTTTTAAGGTAGGCCAATGAGGAATACCCTGTCCCGAAATCGTCCAGTGCCAGCTTCACTCCTAACTCTGACAGCTCCTGCATTGTTTTTACTGCGCGATCGGGGTCACCTATAAAGGCGCCTTCCGTTACCTCCAGTTTGATTGCACTGGGGGGAATATTGTATTGCTTCAGCTTTCTTGAAACATAATCCACAAGAGATGAATCAGCAAAGTGTGGGGCCGATATATTAATCGCGAGTGCAAAGTTGTTTTTAACCGATCTCCAGGCTACTAAATTTTTCAGAGCCTTATCCAACACCTTATCGGTCATGGCTTTAATTAAACCCAACTCCTCTGCGATCGGAATAAATTCACAGGGCGAGACGATCTGACCTGACTTTTTCCAACGCATTAGCATTTCGACACCCACAATATTTGAGGTATATCGCCTGCAGGCGTAGCTTCTAAACAAATAGCGGATCGAGCAGTTGCTGCCAAGCACTCAAATCTGATTTATGATCAACAGGCACATTATCTCCATTATTCACAAAGAAGGTCGGCGTGGCCCAAACTGACTTAGTAGCCGCATAGCGGATCGGCGTACGCGCATCAACGTAGATTTCGTGGCTCTGCATTCGCTCTAAAAAAGCATTACGATCGACCGCGCCATGCTCTTGGGCTAGATCAGCCACCAATTGCTGCAATTCCACATGGGTTTTATTGGAGAAGGCGGCATTATTGAATTGCTCTTGCCGCTCAAATAAGAAGCTAACAAAATCTCTGCACTTCTCAGCATCACCCTCTGCCAGCGCAAATATACCCAGACTTACATCCCAAGCTTGGCGATGATTGCTTAAAGTTAGCAGATGCACTCGTAGGCTCAGCGACTTATCTTTATAAGACTCCATTAGCCCCATCAAGCTTGGCCAGGCTGCACGGGAATGCGGGCATTGGATATCAATGAAGACATCGATAGTAACCAAGGCGTCAGCCTTACCGAGTAGAAAGCTACTGGGGCGGCGGGGAATGGGAATGGCCATAAACTTGATTCTCTTAATTCTAAAACGCTTGGTTGATAAGCTATCGTACGGCGTTTACCGCTAGGCACCTTGACGAAATTAGCTTGTAAAGTGCACTTCCATAATAGCCATTACTTGAAAGTTTGCCACCGAAGAAGGGATTTCTGTCCTTTGAGAAAGAGACATCCCCTTTGTGCAGTCGCTGTCTCCAAGGGCATTGAATCACAACAGGCAGTAGCCCTGAATTAGATAAAGAATGAGATCTCCACAACAGTTACATTCAAGGAGGCTCATATACTCAAGCTCAATAAGTACAGGGCTTTAGCAGGAGCTGACCAGGCTCTGATAGCCTTTGTAATCCAAAAAAGCGCTAGCATCGTATAAGGTATAGCCTCTAATCAAAAACTAAGATTTGCCTTGCCATCATGATGTCACTACCCAAAACATGCTGCCTAGCGATGTTCCTATCACTGTCTATCACAGGAAGCATTGCCAACAATATTGATGCGAATACCGACACAGTAAGCCCAGCACCACCACAAAACCTGTATTTCGATGTATTTCTTGATGACAAGAAAATTGGCAAACATAACTTTATTTTCTCAGCCATAGACAATGGCTACGAGCTTAATTCAGAAGCCAGCTATAAAGTTAAAATCTTGGGCATTACCTTCTTCAACTATCAGCATCAAAGCAAAGAACTTTGGCAAGATAACTGCCTTAAGTCTATTCAAAGCAGCACCGATTCGAATGGGGATAAGTACTCTGTAAGCTCCGCCTTAGTCAACGAAAGCATGCAAATAACAACGCAGGACGAAACATTTACAACAAGCGAATGCACGCGAAGCTTTGTCTACTGGGAACCAGACCTGCTTTTTAGTAAGGCGCTTTTGAATAGCCAGACTGGTGAACTGCAAGAGCTTGAACAGTCTGAAGAATTAAACGGCGAGTTACGAATTATCAAGATTTCTGGCAAAGATGTAGATATAGAATTGCACTACCAAACAGATCAAGCGACAGGTCTAGATCTGTGGAAAGCGCTTATAGCTAAGTTAGAAAACGGCCGCACCTTAAATTATCGTAGCGCGAACATTGAAGGAACTTAGCCCAATGGCCCTCAGACAACTAATTATAATGTTAAGTATTACAATGCTCGGCGCCTGCCAGAGCCAGCCGCCTATTAAGGCTGTAGAAAACTTAGATCTACAACGCTTTATGGGCGACTGGTATGTCATAGCCCATATTCCAACTTGGCCTGAACGCAATGCGAGTAAGGCCATTGAAAGTTACCGTTTGAATGAAGACGGCAGCGTTGATACGGTATTTACATTCACCGAGGTCGGCGATACGGAACAACAAACCATGACGGCCACCGGCTTCCCAGATGCCGGCAGCAATTACAGTGTTTGGGGCATGCAGTTTCTTTGGCCGATAAAAGCTGACTATCGTGTAGCTTATATAGATTCTGATTACCAGCACACCATAATCGCCCGAAATAAACGCGATTATCTTTGGATAATGTCCAGGGCCCCCAACATCAGCTCAGAGAAAATGAAGGAGCTAACAGACTTTTCAGAACAGCTTGGATACGATATGAGTAAACTCAGGCAGGTACCACAATAATGTCTCGGGCAGCATCTATTCACAGCAATGTAAGCCCTATACGGCTAGTTGGTCGGCATTTGCTGGCGTTTGCCTCTTTGCTATGGGTCTGTGGCAATTTAATTATTGCGCTTTCTCTATTGCTCACAATCGCCATTGTGAAAATGCTACTCCCCATCGGGGCGATTCAAAAAAGCTGTGATTATTTAATTGAAGCTTTATATCAGCTTGCCGTAAGAGTCGATAGCTTTTGGATTGAAAATATTCTGGGTATCAAATTTGAAATTAAGGGAAACCCTAGCGAACATCCGGCACCAGTAGTTATCTCTAATCATCACTGTGGCTTTGATGTGGCGATATTGCAGGAGATCATTTCAGGGCGTGGACCACTGCTGAAATTCTTGATCAAGAAGGAAATTATCTGGCTTCCTATTTTTGGCTGGGTTTGCTTTCTGCTTGATTTCCCCAGACTAAACAGAAACAAAAAAAGCCACGACCGTGAAAAAGACTATGCCACGGTAAAAGCAGCCACCCAGCAACATGGCATTGAGCGAAACAGCCACTCCGGTGCCCTATTGATCTTCCCAGAAGGCACACGCTTTACAGAAGCAAAAAGAGCAGATCAACAATCGCCATACCAACAACTCTTAAAACCAAGAAGTGGTGGTTTAAAAGTTATTCAAGAACATGCCGAGCCTGGAACGCCCTTAATCGATATAACTATTGATTACAGATCTAAAAATTCCAGTCTTTGGTCATGTTTATATGGTGTACCCGACAATATTATTATTCACATTCACCATTTCAATCTCGATGAGATTGACAATATGCAGCAGTGGCTGAACCAACGCTGGCATGAAAAAGATAAATTGCTTGGCAACGGTAAAATCAGCTGAGCTGCTGATCTCTATTACTTTCCTTTATATTTTGGCGGACGCTTTTGCAGAAACGAATCAATACCTTCTTTAAAATCTTCACTGTATTGAGTTAATACTAGCTGATCTGCATCCATATAACTGACCGCATGGTTTAAGGCATTTGCAGCAACATTAATAGCCTGCTTACACATACGGCTAGACATAGGTGGCATAGATGCCGCTTTTTGAGCTAACTCCCTTGCCTGCTTTACACTCTCACCAGGCCTAGTGATATAGTCCGCCCACCCCCAATCAAAGGCTTGCTGCGCGGATACCTGCTCGGCCAGCATAAACATGCGCTTGGTTTTTGCTGGCCCAATTAAATTGACACTGCGCGGAACACTTTGCCAACTCATATTCATTCCACGCTCTATTTCAGGAACATAGAGCAAGCTTTCACTTGAACAGACTCTTAGATCACAAGCCAAAGATAGGGCGACTCCCCCACCCAGGCAGGGACCTTCAATAGCAGAGACTGTCAACGCCTCGATGTTTTCCCAAGCTCGGCACATTTTTGCACCTAGCGCTGATGCGCGGCGTAAGGTCAGTAAATCAAATTGGCCGGGATTTAATACCAATGGATCATTTAGGTTCATACCGACACTGAACAGACGTTCTTGCCCGCGCAAAATAACAGCGTGAACAGACATATCCTCACTTAGCTCATCAGCTACATTTATGAGCTCTGAGATTGTCTCTAAACAGAAGGCATTTCCTTTATGCCCAGTATTAAGCTGGACAAGCGCTATTTCACCGTCTATTTCGACATTTATATGCTGGTAGTTTTCAGATCGCATTATTGCAGGCCTTTTGTTTTTCTTCTTTAACGGGTAAGTCGGTATAATTGCTATTGGCCACTGTATTTTAATACAGCCTCGATTACCTTTTATTGTTTAATCTAGCCAATAAATGTCTACCAATAAAGCATTTGATTCACCGCACCCATTCCTATTGGCATTAATGGCCATTGCGAGCCCAATCGCGCTGAATATATACGCACCACTTATGCCCATGTTGGCAGATCAATTTAGCGTTTCAAATGAAAGCGTCCAGTTTGGCTTTACCTTATACCTACTGTCCTTAGCATTAGGGCAATTGATTGCTGGCCCCCTCGCGGACAGATGGGGAGCGAGGCCAGTTCTGGTTTATGGCTTTCTTATTCACATAGTGGGCTGCCTACTAGTAATAAACAGCCAGGGTATCGCTGTTTTACTCATAGGCCGCTGCCTGCAGGCAGCCGGCGGCTGTACTGGCATGCTACTGGCCAGAAGCTTAGTGTTACAAAATAATAACTTAGATAAGAGCGGAGCCCTGCTAGCTTATATAACGCTCGGCATCGCCAGCTCGCAAGCTTTGGCGCCAACACTCGGTGCGTATCTAGCCGAATGGTTTGGCTGGCGCAGTGCAATATTGCTGTCTTTTGTAATAGCACTTGTCATCTTACTGTTTGCAATTCGCTTCTTATCCAAAGAGCAAAAAACCTCTGATCCGGTACAAAATAGTAAGCTCCTAAGTAATGCCGCCAAAAACTACTGGGCTGTACTTCGGAACCGAGTATTTTTAACTTTTGCACTGAGTAACGCTCTCATTACCTCAAGCTATATTGTTTTTATAAATAATATGCCATTTATTGTGGAACAAGAGCTGAATGGCAGCGCTACAGATTTTGGCAATTGGTTTCTTTGGGTTGCAGGAGGGTTTTGGCTAGGCAGTTTTATTGCCGGCAGAAGTGCAATTCAACTAGGGGCAAGGCGGCTGATATTTTTTGGCTATAGCCTCTCAGTATTTGCAGCCTTCACTATGCTTTTCTTGCTGTATCTCTTTATGCAGCAAGCTAGCTATTGGCTGTTTTTTATTCCTATGGCGGTATTTACGATAGGGCGTGGTTTAAGTCAGCCCAACGCTCAAGCCACTGCCGTAAAGTCCTGCCAGCACAATATCGCCAGTAGTAATGCCGTGTTTGCAGCTATTCAGTTATTACTGAGCTCTCTGATTGGGCAACTCAGTAGCTATTGGCTACACTCATCCATTTTGAACATTGCCATCATTATTAGTGGTCTTGCTATATTGGCGTTTGCATTAGCTGTTTTCAATTCACGAACTCACGATATAAAAACCAGCTAAGCCACAGCCATAAGCGCAGAACAGTTATCCAACATGCGATTGGCAAAGGCCCATTCATTATCGTACCAAGCCATTACTTTAACGAGGTTTTCGCTTGCCTTAGTTTGCGTTGCATCGAAATTCGATGAGGCTGACTGGTGATTGAAATCTGCCGAAACCAAGGGCAAGTCATTATAGGCCAAAACCTGGGGTGAATTTTCCGAAGCCTTGCGAACAATTTCATTAACCTCATCGACAGTAGTCGCCCTTGAAGCAATAAAACTGAAATCAACTAAGGAAACATTGGCCGTGGGCACCCTGACCGCCATACCATCTAATCTTCCTGCTAACTCAGGCAAAACTAAAGCAACGGCCTGCGCTGCACCGGTTTCAGAGGGTATCATCGAAAGCGCGGCTGCTCGTGAGCGATAGATGTCTTTGTGATACACATCCTGCAGTTGCTGATCGCTGGTATAGGCGTGAATTGTTGTCATGATACCGCGCTCTATGCCTACGGATTGATTCAAAACCATCGCCAGCGGGGCCAGACAATTTGTGGTGCATGAGGCGTTTGAAATAATTTCACAAGCAGCATCAAGGCGATGGTGATTCACTCCATACACTACCGTCGCATCGACATCTTTAGCCGGCGCAGAGATGATCACTTTTTTGGCCCCAGCCTGAATATGTGCTGCGGACTTTTCCCGGCTGGTAAATAAGCCGGTGCATTCTAAGACAATATCAATGGATAAATCAGCCCAGGGGAGTTTTTCAGGATCAGCCTCTGAGCAAAGCTGAACTAGCTGCTTTTCAATTAGCAAGTTTTTATCTTGAAGATCGATGCTGGCGGGGAAGCGCCCGTGGATTGAATCAAATCGAGCAAGGTGCAGATTTGTCTCTGGAGGTGCCAAGTCATTTATGGCAACCAAATCTATATCGCCGTGATCCTGAGAGGTGAAAATAGCTCTAAATATATTTCGGCCTATACGCCCAAAACCGTTTATCGCAACTCGTATACCCATAGCAGCTCTCCACTGAAGTTTTTACATCAATCTAGTTGTTTCCTCTTCCTACTTTTACGAATCTGGTACTCAAAATATTAGTTTACTTCGCTTTGGCTATCCAAGCCGATCTAAGCTCCTTTAAGACCAATAAAGACTTAAACCGCCCCCTGAAATAACACTCGGCAGAACAAACTCTCATTTGAAATGAATTAACACACAAAAACCTACATAAAAACCCTATAGAAGCCCTTATCAAGCCCCTCTTAACCGTTAGTTAGTACATTAAACACTCAGAAACATTCAAAAACTTCTTCACATTAGTTTCATTTGAGAATACCATTAGTTTCAAATAAGACGATTGATAGGAAAAACCATGATCAATATTAAGCAAATTCACCATGTCGCTTATCGCTGTAAAGATGCCAAAGAGACCGTGGAGTTTTACCGTGATGTACTCAATATGGACTTTATCCTAGCAATCTCGGAGGACAGAGTGCCTTCTACCAAGGAGCCCGATCCCTATATGCATCTCTTTATGGATGCCGGCAATGGCAATATCTTGGCTTTCTTTGAGATCCCAAACTCCCCTCCAATGGGCCGCGACCCTAACACCCCTGACTGGGTACAACACATCGCCTTTGAGCTCGAAAGCGAAGAAGAACTATTTGCAGCCAAAGCCGAACTAGAAGGCAGGGGTCTTGAAGTTGTCGGCCCTACAAACCACGAAATCATTAAATCGATATATTTCTTCGACCCCAATGGGCACCGCCTAGAGCTGACAGTACGAACAGACAAGGCCGGGCAAATCGAAGAACTAAACCGTATCGCCCCAGAGATGCTTGAAGAGTGGAGTCAAAAGAAAACCACAGTAAAGCAAGCCGCTTGGCTGCACAGCGATGAATTCTCAGAAGACTAAGAGGGTAAACAGATGCTAAATACTTAT
>JAOXRT010000276.1 GCA_025800365.1 Cellvibrionaceae bacterium
CTCTAGCGCCAGAACCCGTAGCGAGGTCGATCAATGCATTCGCAATAGATTGAAATTCTGGAGTTCCACACTCGAATAAACGCGCCAATACAGACGCGTCTGAGTACGCCCGATAAAAGCGAGACAAATACTCATCATTCACTAATAAATCATTGGGCCTGGCGTCAACATTTAACAGTGCTTGCTGATCAAAGCGATCTAGATAGGCCTTGATCGAATCGTCTTCACTATAACTGCGCCATATTAAGGATAATGATTTGGGTAAGGAACGAGCTTCGTTTTGCCAATAAAGCCGAGTCACCCTTCCAAATGCATTAGAAGTAAAAGCAATACTTTTGGATACTGAGGCATTAGCAGGCACAGCAGGAATATGACGCAGACTATGGTGAGCACATTCATTGCTCCTATTGAAGAGGAGATAATGGCTTAGCAGCAACAATGATTCTTTTGCACCACGTTTTATCTTTCGATTATCGTGCCATGCCTTTAGGGAATCACCCAAGTAAAGTAAAGACCAGGTATCGTCGCCAACAAACGTTTGATGTTCGGCTTGCATAGACGCATACCTTTTCTGATTCTTAACCACGGCCGCCTTCAGCGCACTATCACCAGAACGCCTCAAGAAAATTAAGCTCTTGTTTTTTTCCGCTAAAGCACGTGTTTGTTCCTGGAC
>JAOXRT010000279.1 GCA_025800365.1 Cellvibrionaceae bacterium
ATTTTGTCAGCAAACTGCCTGAGTCAGAGCAACGCTCCGCCCAAACCATCATCGAAGGTCACGAATTGAGTGACGCCAGAGCAAGCTATGCCCTGCCCGGCGCGCAGGCATTGGTCAAAAAGCTCAGCCAGGAAGGCTTAAAAACGGGGATCGTTACGCGCAACTCTCGACAAGCTACCCAAATAAAACTGGCGCAAACGGGCATTCAGGTCGACGCTGTCCTAACTCGTGAAGACGCCAAACCTAAGCCAGATCCAGAAGCCTTACTCAGATTAAGCGAGCAATGGCATTTAAAACCCAACGACTGTGTCTATATCGGCGACTACCTTTACGACCTTCAAGCCGCGCGTAATGCAGGCATGTGTGCGGGTTTATATTTAGCCGACGCCAATAGATCACCGAGTTTTTTAGCACTCGCTGATTTTGTTTTAAATCATTGGGAAGACTTAAACGAACGTATCTCAACAGCCTAAAATTGGCTTTTACATCCTATAAGCCCTCTTCTGATAAGCTAAACGTAAGCCAATCGAACCTGCTAAGCTAATAGCGGGTCTAAACAACAAAAATAAGACTGCCCGCTTAATCAAACAAGGTCGACCAAGCATGGCCAATCGCCTCGATCCAAATCTTAAGCCCTATCACCTAAAACCCTGGCACCTGATTCTTTTTGGGATCGCACTCAGTATCTCGGCCGCCTTGATGCAGCATATTCGCATTGAAGAAAAGTTCGCAGACCTAGAAGAGCTCGATACCAAGGTCGCCAATCTGGATGCTCGTATCGACAGTCTATGGCAACAGCATGTCGAAGCAGAGCGAAAAAAAGAGTTTGCCTCCCTACTTCTTGCTCTGCACAAGAAGACGATTATTCAGGAAGATGACAAACTTCCCCGCACAGCCATCTCGAACATGGCCCTAAACGAGGTATTAACGAAATACCTAGCCTCTATTCAAAACAACACCTTTGATAACAATCGTATTAGCGATAACTCAGTACAGAAGGTAGAGACCTCGCCTGGCACCCAAATCGAGGCTCATCAAAGGCAACTACGAAATCAAATTGATGATCTCTATTTTGAAAGCTTGGAGCTCAGAAAACTTCGACGGCCATTGCAAAAAGAAATAGATGTGACCCGTAATATTGCCCTGTTACTGCAATTATTGGGGCTGATTCTAGTATTG
>JAOXRT010000284.1 GCA_025800365.1 Cellvibrionaceae bacterium
GCTGGCGTAAAGGGCATCTCGTTGTTTATCTGCCCAAAAGTCAACGTTAACGAAGATGGCAGTCTTGGTGAGCGAAATGATGTTGCCTTGGCGGGGCTGCTGCACAAAATGGGTTATCGGAATACCACCTCGACGGTATTGAATTTCGGTGAGAAAGGCGGCGCGCGAGCGTTTCTAGTGGGAGAGCCTAACAAGGGATTGAGCTACATGTTCCAGATGATGAATGAAGCTCGAATTGGTGTGGGGCTTGGTGCATCAGTCTTAGGTTATCAGGGTTATAACTATTCTCTCGACTATGCTCGCCAGCGTCCTCAAGGTCGCATGCCGTCGAATAAAGATCCGCTTTCCAAGCAGGTTCCAATCATCGAGCATGCTGATGTTCGACGTATGTTGCTTGCTCAAAAAGCTTATGTTGAAGGCTCCCTGGCGCTTTGCCTTTATGCCAGCAGTTTGCAAGAGGACGCGCATACGAATCCAGATATGGCGGTCAAAACTCAGTCTGCAAAGTTACTCGATTTGATCACTCCGGTGGTCAAGAGCTTTCCTTCTCGTTACGGCTTGAAAGCTAACGAACTCGCGATTCAGGTATTGGGGGGCGCTGGTTACATTCGTGAATACCCTGTTGAGCAATACTATCGAGACAATCGCCTCAATCCTATCCACGAAGGGACCGAAGGCATTCAAGGTTTGGATTTACTCGGTCGGAAAGTAGTAATGGAGCAGGGCGCTGCTTATAAAATGCTGGTGAAGGAAATCATTGCGAGTATCCAAGACGCCAAGAAAAACGAAGCTCTGACGCTCATTGCTGATGAACTGAGTGCTGGCTTGGATCGATTGAACGCCAGTACACAAGTGCTTGCAGCAGCGATGTCAAAAGATCCTGATAGAGGTTTAGCAAATGCCTCGGTCTACCTGGATATGTTTGGACGGGTGCTCGTTTCATGGATTTGGCTGAAACAGGCGCTGGTTGCCAACGCCAAGTTGTCTTCAGAGAAGTTATTTGAGGACGACGAATCCTTTTATAAAGGTAAGTTGCAAACAGCACAGTACTATTTAACGTGGGAATTGCCTGAGACTGCCACCCAAGCCGCGCTGCTGCAGAGTTTAAACGATGTCACTTACGATATGCGTAATGAATGGTTTTGAATGCGCTAGCCGTCAATAGACGTGAGCTTGATTCACGTCAAGTTGGTGAGTTTCTGTATGTTTGTATTTGTGACATAGCATTTCTGTTATCTAAACAGACTGTTAAGTTGTGCCCATAATGCTTTGATATAAAAGGAAATAAAAAATATTTGCTCTCTTTGGTATTTATTTTATTTATAACGAATATATGGGTTATATATTGTATTTATTGCGGTGCATTGCATAGAATTCCCAGCGAATTTTGAACCACGCTCCTTTTAGGTCTTAGCTTTGACAGAGAGATTATTTCTGACAGAGAAAAGAGTGGATAAAAGGGGTTTCATTCCTAAACTCAAGGGATAAAAACATGTCAGGTTATCAAGCTGAAGTTCAAGCAGCAGAAGTTGCTAACTCTTTCCCAGGCGTAAGCGCAGAATCTGCGGCTCGTATGCGTCTTCAAAACAAATTCAAGACAGGTCTAGACGTTGCTAAGTACACAGCATCTATCATGCGTCGCGACATGGCTGAGTTCGACAAAGACAAAACTAAGTACACTCAGTCTCTAGGCTGCTGGCACGGTTTTGTTGGTCAGCAAAAACTGATCTCTATCAAGAAGCACTTCGGTTCAACTGAGCGTCGCTACTTGTACCTATCAGGTTGGATGGTCGCCGCTCTACGCTCTGACTTCGGTCCTCTTCCTGACCAGTCTATGCACGAGAAGACTGCTGTAGCTGGCTTGGTAGAAGAGCTATACACCTTCTTGCGCCAAGCTGATGCTCGTGAGCTAGGTGGCTTGTTCCGTGCCTTGGATGCTGCTCGTGAAGCGGGTGATACAGCTAAAGCAGCTGAGATCCAAGATCAAATCGACAACCACGAAACTCACGTAGTGCCAATCGTTGCTGATATCGACGCTGGTTTTGGTAACGCTGAAGCCACTTACTTGATGGCTAAGCAAATGATCGAAGCGGGCGCTTGCTGTTTGCAGATCGAAAACCAGGTTGCTGATGAGAAGCAGTGTGGTCACCAGGACGGTAAAGTAACCGTACCTCACGCTGATTTCCACGCTAAATTGCGCGCTCTGCGTTACGCCTTCATGGAGCTGGGTGTAGACGATGGTCTAATCGTTGCTCGTACCGACTCTGAAGGTGCTGGCCTAACTAAAGAAATCGCGGTTGTTAAAGAGCCAGGCGATCAGGGTGATGTGTACAACTCTTACCTAGACGTTGAAGAGATTGATGTAGCTGACATGGCCGAAGGTGATGTTGTAATCAATCGTAACGGCAAGCTGGTACGTCCTAAGCGTCTACCTTCTGGTTTGTATCAGTTCCGTCAGGGTACTGGCCACGAGCGTTGCGTATTTGACTGTATCGAAGCCATTAACGCCGGTGCTGACCTATTGTGGATCGAGACTGCGGTACCAACCGTTCACGAAATTAAGGGCATGATGGACGAAGTACGTAAAGTACATCCTGATGCGAAGTTGGTTTACAACAACTCTCCTTCGTTCAACTGGACCTTGAACTTCCGTCAGCAAACTTACGATGCATGGGCGGCTGAAGGTAAAGACGTTTCTGCCTACGATCGCGACAACCTAATGTCTGCTGAGTACGATGGTTCTGAGTTGTCTGCTGCGGCTGATGCTCGTGTTAAGACCTTCCAGGCGGATACTGCTCGCGAAGCAAACGTATTCCACCACTTGATCACTCTACCGACTTACCACACTACCGCTTTGTCTGTAGACAACTTGGCGAAAGAGTACTTCGGTGAGCAGGGCATGTTGGGTTATGTTGAAGGCGTTCAGCGTAAAGAGATCCGTCAAGGCATCGCTTGCGTTAAGCACCAGAACATGGCTGGTTCTGACTTGGGCGACGATCACAAAGAGTACTACGCTGGTGAGAACGCTCTGAAAGCTGGTGGTGCGAAAAACACCTCTAACCAGTTCAGCTAATCGAGCTAGTTGCTAGGGGCTTAGCAATAGGCTCCACAGCTAAAAAGCGGCCCCTGTTATAGGTGCCGCTTTTTTTATGCCCGCTGATATATAGGGGGCAGACCCCTGGGGTCTGACCCCATCATGGGGTAAAATTCTTATGTTTTAAGCCATAGATGATTAAGTGATTGTGATCATGACAGATTTTCCAGCCCAATTTAAAGATTCTTCCGAGTTATTAAGCGAAGCGGGCTTCGCTACTAGTAATACTTGGTATCACGGTACCTCTTCGGCGCTACTGGGCTCTATACAGGCCTATGGCCTTAAGCGTTCCGGTGATAAGGCTATGAAGCAAGCTGCAAAGCAGACCATGGCGACCATTGGTAATAGCTATACCGAAACCATTGAGCCAGTCTTTTTAACCCAGAGTAAAGAGCTGGCCTATTATTGGGCCGCGCAAACTGTACGTGATCGTGGTGTTAGGGTGGAGGGTGATGAGCAGCCGGCTATCCTAGAGCTGCAGCTGCCTGAGGAGCTAAATAAGCTAGTGAAACCCGATGTCGGTGCTATGAGTTTGTTGCTCATCCAAGAAGGTGAGGCTTATCTGGCGCATGTGGCGGGAATCTATCAGGCTAAGGGGTTAGCCGTCCCTGATATTGACCTGCGCAATGCGGATCGAATGGAGTATCTTAATAAGCTCGGCATGGCCTACATCGATAAAGATATCAGCCTAGAGCACATTCAATTTTTAACCGCCTAGTTCGATTGAAAGCAAGGAAGCTTTCATCATGTCTGCATAGAGCGCGTTTGAAAAACGACCGTTTGGCGCTTAAAGCAAGGTGCATAGCTTCGTTTAGAGTATACTGAAGGTGATTTTGTATAAATGATCACCACTTTATATGGTCGCCACAATAAAAGATGTAGCTGTGCAAGGATGCCACTAGCGAACTATGCGATACCTATTCATTCAAGCTGCCAATGTTATCTCTGAGCCTCTTTCTCGTCGATGTGAGAGGTTGGGGTAGTGTTGTTTCAAGATAATTCCCCGCATCGCCGCTCAGTAATGCGCGCTCTAAGCCTATTTACGGCTTGGGGCGGCTTAATATTTTGTGTTTTAAATATCATGCGTGGGCTGCATTGGTTGGCCGCTATTGAATTTTTTGCGGCGATGGCGGCTGTCTTCTCTTATTATCGAATGGCAACTACACAGCGCCTGCTGGCTTGGAGTGTCGGGTTTATTCTGTGTTTCTACACCATAATGATGATTGCTTTGTTGGTGCCCAATACCAGTCCGACGATCTTTGTTTGGGTGTTTTTACTGCCTTTAATTTCTTATCTTACCTTGGGTAGTCACCTAGGCCTCAGGTTTACCGCGGTGTACGTCTTTTTCGCTGCTGTGGCGTTTTATCTTCGTGTGGAGATGGAGATAGGTATCCTAACCTTGAGCAGTGCGTTTAATGTAGTGCTGTGCGGCTCACTTATTTGGGTGTTTTCCCATCTTTATGAGGTGAATAGAGAGCGCTCACAGCAAGCGCTTATGAAGATGGCTTCACAGGATTCTTTGACGGGCTTAAATAATCGACTGCGTCTTACTGAGATCTTTCAGCGCGAAATTCAGGTTGCTAAGCGAAATGAGATAGCACTGAGCCTATTGTTGATTGATGTCGACCACTTTAAGGAGGTCAATGATCGCTATGGGCATATACTCGGTGACCGAGTTTTACAGGGTTTGGCCGATTTAATTCGTAGCCATAGTCGCCAAACGGATTATGGATTTAGAGTTGGCGGCGAAGAGTTTTGCTTAATTCTCTCTGGAGCAGATCTTAATTCGGCATCTAAGGTAGCCGAAACACTACGCCAGTCTATTGACTCAGAAAGCTTCGAGCAGGACGGCGAAAGTGTTTATGTAACCGTTAGCATTGGGGTGGCCGAGTACGGCAATGACGGCAGAGATCTAGATAGTCTTTATCGAGTTGCAGATAAGCGACTCTATGAAGCTAAAACTTCAGGACGCAACCGGGTGGTGAAAGAAGGCTTTAATCATGCGGTAGATATCCGCTCCGTATCTGCTTCAATCTAGTGTAGCTCTGCTATCTGTGCTATCTGTATTTAAAATGCAGATGGACAAAGCTATATCTTTGGTGAATAATAGCGGCCACTGAAATAAAGTGTCGCCTATGAATATCTCCCGTATCGATCTCAATCTTCTTGTCTATCTCGACGTCCTTCTTAGAGAGCGCAATGTTACTAAAGCGGCTAGCCATCTGGGTATTAGCCAGCCCGCTATGAGTAACGGTTTAAAGCGCCTAAGAGAATTGTTTAATGATCCATTGCTGGTAAGAACCAGCGAAGGGATGACTCCCACTGAAAGAGCAACAGAATTGGAGCCCCAGGTAAGAGCGGTATTAGCGGATATCGAAAAGGCGGTGCAACCTCGGGAAGACTTTGATGCTAAGGGCAGTGAGCGAGTGTTCCGCATCATGGCCAGCGATTATGCAGAATCAACTTTATTCCCGAAGCTATTAAAGCGCCTGCGCAATGATGCACCTGGTGTGACGCTGGATATTATGACGCCTAGTGACGTGAGTTTTCTCGATGTAGAGCAGGGCAAGGTTGATATGGTGATCAACCGCTTTGACTCTATGCCGCAGTCCTTCCACCAGTTGACGGTTTGGCGTGATAGCTTTTCTTGCCTAATGAGTAAGAAAAATCCCGCCAGGCACGATTTTGATCTCGAAAAATATCTGCAATCCAAGCATGTCTGGGTCAGTAAAACCGGCATGGGTGTGGGTGTGGGCGTTAACCCAAGTGATGTTCAGCGCTTGGGTTGGGTTGATGAGGCGCTGGCAAAAGCCGGTCATAAGCGTGAGATTACCGTTTTTACCCGCCACTATCAGGCCGCGATGCTGCTAGCGGAACAAAAAGATCTAGTGGTGACCATTCCTACTCGGGCGGCACAGCTGCAAAGCAAAAATAGTCGCGTGGTTATTAAAGATCCGCCATTTGAGATACCTCCACTCGAGCTAAAAATGGCCTGGAGTCCCTTATTGCAAAATAATCCGGCGCATCAATGGCTTCGTCGCTTGATAGCTGAAGTCGCAAAAACGATTGACTAAGGCCTTAGGCCGTTCAAAGGAAAGAAATGAACAAGATACACGGAGCCTTGTGCTTATTGGCTGCGAGCGTTAACCCTATGGCTGCTTTAGCTGAAGATCGCTGGACGGCCAATTTATACTTTGAAAACGATCTATTTACCGGCACGGATCTGAATTACACCAATGGTGTGCGAATGTCCTTTATCTCGCCGGATGTCGACAGTTTCTTAACCAGTCGCGAAGAAGCTTATCCTTGGGTGAATACCCTCAATGAGTGGCTCAAGTTTATTCACCCAAGTCCTCCTAAAAAGGGTGAGCAGCATGTTCAGCGCAATATGATTTTAAGTGCCGGCCAGCTTATGTTTACCCCTACAGATCGCAATCGTCTAACGGTTGACCCAGATGATCGCCCCTATGCGGGTTGGTTATACGGCGGTATTGGTTATCAAGCTCGAGTTGGTGATCGTCTGCATTCTGTTGAGTTAAATTTGGGGGTGGTAGGGCCACTGGCCAAGGCGAAAGAAGCCCAAGATTTTATTCATGCGGAGCGTGATATCGATTTATTTTTAGGTTGGGATAATCAACTTGAAAACGAGCCGGGCTTTCAGTTGGTTTTTGAGCGCAAACGCCGATTCCAAATTACTGATGAGCCTATTCTTGGCTTTATCGATATGGACTTTATTAATCACTGGGGAGGTAGCATTGGTAATGTGAGCTCCTATCTAAATGCGGGTGGTGAATTCCGTATGGGCTATCGTTTGCCCAATGATTTTGGAGTGTCTACCTTACGCCCTGGGGGTGATAACAGTGCGCCCGGTCTGGGTAATCCACTTGATCGCGATTGGCATGTTTATGGCTTTGTGGCGACAGATGTACGCCTAGTCGCTAATAATATCTTTTTAGATGGTAACACCTTTCGAGATAGTCACTCGGTTGATAAAGAATACCTAGTGGGTGATGCCGCTATTGGCGCAGCGCTAATTTATGAGCGTTGGAAACTGTCTTATTCTCATGTTTTTCGCAGCAAAGAATTTAAGCAACAGAATGAAGGGCAGGCCTATGGCTCGATCTCATTGAGTTATAGCTTTTAAGATTTTCAACCCAAGGCAAAGTCAAAATAACTGAGTCCCCCAGAACAGGGCACAGATAACACTTAAGCTAATGCCAGCTAACATTAGCGGCTTGCTGGGGCGCCGTAAGCGATAGCTGTTTGCCAGTGGCGGAAAATGGCTATTGAGCAGGTTGCTATTGGATTTTGGCTTGACGTCGAATGAGTGCTGAAAGCAAAGCAGTTGTTCTAAATCAGCAGCCTCGCAGGGGCTGCAGAGCTCAATATCAATGGCGTTTTTGCTCATTTCTTGCCGCTCCAACTCTGAAAAATTCTTACTGAACTCTTCTAGGCAGCCATAGATTTTGAGCTTGTCGGTCTGAGCCTTTGAGAGGCGGCTCCACCAGGCCTGGGCCCAGCTCCGATGCACGCAGTAGGATTGCCGCTGGAATGCGGAATTTGCCAAGCTTTGTTGGTTAATGATCAAGCGAGAACCGAGGCATAAGGCTGTGGCACAGTCTGCTTCTTGCGGCAAAAGTTGGTAATCAAAATAAACATCTACCAGCGCTAGGCCGTCGAGGCTTTGATAGAGCTTGTCGAAGAACTCGCGATCGATGGCTTCAATGCTGTGGGTGTTTCTATTCGAGTGGCAAAGGCTCAAGAGCTCCTCGGTTTTTACGCTGCTAAATTCATGCAGGGCAAACTCAGCGGCCGCGCGAGCATTTCGTTTTGAGCAGCTTAGTTCGGCGCTCAGGGAGATACTGTGTTCGCTAGCAATAATAACGTGGCAGGGAAGGCTAGAGAACTCACTCGGCAGTAGGGCCTGTAAAGGCTGACTGTTGTGTCTATTGATGCTGGAGTGGGCCATATTTAGGCAGCCGCTCGAGCTTACCTGGCCGTCCTCATAGACCAACCATTCCACCGAGGGTTTTATGTATATATATAAATGCGCAGCCATGCCTTACATCCTATAACTAAATAGCTTTTTAAGCACCTGATTTTGTTGTTGTATAAACCACCACTGCGCCTGCTTATGGTGGCTACGTGCCACGGTAATGCGAAGCCAGTAAAATTCATCGCGCAGTTGCAGCTGCAGTTTCACCTGGCTTGGAAGTTCGATGGATTGCAGTTCGTCCATGTTCCAAAATTGGTGGTTACTGCTTAAAGGCTTTTTGCTAATTCTATCAATAAGTCGAGTGCTTCTATCACTGTCGAGCTGGTTGAGTAGTAGCGCCCGCAGTAGAGGATCGTCTGCTTTGCTGAAATTATTAATATTCCAGCGGCTATCATTATGTGGTCGAAAACAAATGAAATCGTTTAGGCGCTGCCAATCTTCGCTTTTCCATCCTGTCGCTAGCAATTGCCTAGCTAAACTATTTTTGCTTGCGATAGGGTCCAGGCTAGAGTTTTTTAAAATTGTACTGGAATATCTATGGATGAGCACGATGTCATCGTTAGGGTTGGGCGCTTTGATATTTTCCAGTAAGAATTTGAGTTGCAGTAGTGCAGGGCTTGTTTGGAGATATTGCAAATCAAAGTCGATGATACTGTTTAGATTAATACAGGGCGTTGCCGGTGAAAGTTTTGCCTTAACGCTGCTTTCATTTATCGCTAAGCTATAGCTTTCAAACCAAGGCTGTCTAGGGTGGCTGCTGTTTTGGCTGCTAATACCTTGGGCGTAGTAGTCAAGCGCGAACTGTTCAATTGCCCCAAGCTCAGTACTGATAGCTTGCTGTTGTTCCTGCATAGTAAGCCGGCGCTGTAGGTGGTAACTATTTTCGGCACTGTTAACCACAAGTATGCTAATAATGGCGAGCAATAAAAGGACCAGTAGCAAAGCTGCGCCAGACTGTCGCCCTCTATCGCCTTTGTCATAATTTAAGGGCGTGATAGTGATTAGGTTGATACTTTTAACTTTACTCATATTCGTGCTCACTGGCGGAGTAAAGTCTGTCGGTAGGCGGCTTGTTCTGGATATTGCCAATCGATAGCAATTGCCTTAATGCTGTTTTCTGATTGAATATCGTCTTTTGTTAAGGAATTAGCAGCTGTGCCAGGTGAGGCATTGCGCCAGTTCCCAGCTCTAAAAAAAGAGAAATTGGCCAGCTCTCTATCTTCAGAGAGCTGAAACTCTCCCCAGTTACCTAAAGAGTCGAGTTGATCTCGAAAAAGTCCATGCTCATTAGCGCGATAGCGCAAGTATTGAACACGATTTTCTTTGCTGTCTGACAGGGAGTGCTTTAGCTCTAGAACGAAACAATTCTCTGGGCTGGCACAATCCTGGCTTGGCCATACAATCTCTTTACTATTTAATAGATCACGACTTATTACTTGTTCGAGAGAAAAACGTTCCTGCAATAGCTCGCTCTTTTCCGTTATCTTGTCGTTCAGTAGGGATGCGCGCTGCAATGCTTGGCTCGCGGCTACCGAAATCAGGGAAAAAATCGCTAAGCTAATCAAGGTTTCTATTAGGCTAATGCCTTTTTGTGAACGCATTAGCTTCATAGCGTGTTGTTACCGTCTTTTTGGTAGCGGTAGTCGCTTCCCTGAAAGGTATTGTCAGCCAACTGGGGCTCGGCTGAAATTTTCTGGTGAACCGTTTGTGTTGCTAAAAGCGAATTACCTAAATAGATGTCAAGTGTCAGGGATTTCCAGTTTTGAAGTTGGTCGGTTTTAGGGGAATAGTTGACGGTCCATGTTTTGCCAGCATATTGATGTTTGCTTTGCTCAGGTCCTATGGGCCAATGGCTATATTGCAGTTGTAGCTCAGCGGCAAGATTGTTGCTCAAATGGCCGGCAAGGTGTTTGTGTTCAATTTTATACTGCCTTTCAAGTTGAAACTGTAAACTGCTCAAAGCCAATACTACCGTGCTGGCGAAAATAGCCAGGGCGACCAGGACTTCAATCATCGATAAACCATGCTGCTTGTATCGATCAGTCTTCATGGCAGTTCTTCTATTTGGCCGTGGCTATGTATCAGAAGGCCGGGCTTGCTCTCTACTTCTGGCATAGAAGCAGTTCCTTCTCTAAGCTGGTAGCTATCTAATGCTAGTCCTTCTGTAAAAAACATTTCAAACTTTGTGCCGTTACCGTGCGAGCTTGGTTCGCTAGAGCAGGGTTTGCAATCATCTAAGGGGCTAAGATATAGGCAGATGTCCTTATTGATTTTTAGATGGCTGTCAGTGTCTATCCATTGACCGTTGGAATTCGATCGTTCTGGTGAGTCAGCGGCCACAGCTTGCTGATATTTTTGCACGCGAAGATGTGTATCAGAACAGCTTATACGCAGTTGGTCTTGTAAATAAAAAGACTGTTGGAGAGTGTGCTCAATAAAGCGGCTGATGTTTTGCCAGTCATTGCCGCGCTGTTTGCCGCCGAAATTTAGAATAATCAAGCTGCTGGCCAGGGCTAGAATAGCGAGGGTAATTAATACTTCCAGTAGGCTAAGTCCTTGGTTTCGCATTTTAGCCTACTAGCGTGTTCATTTGCATGAGTGGTAATAAAATAGCCAAAACAATTAGAAATACCATACCACCGACAATGGTAATTAGGGCTGGCTCTAATACGGCTAGGGCAATTTCGATACTATTATTAAGATCTTGTTTTTCTTCCTTGGCCGCTTTTTCTAGCATCTGAGCTAATCGACCGCTCTGCTCGCCATTACTGATCAGTAAGAGGCTGTTGGGGCTCAGTAGTTGGCTGCTTTGTAAAAATTCGCTTAAACGTTGCCCAGATTTCAGCTGTTGTTCGGCAGCTGATAGTGCTTCTTTATAATCAGGGCTTTTAATAAGTCTCGCAGATGACGTGGCAGCATCTGCAATGGGGATTCCGGCTTTATAGAGAACGGCAACGGTAGATAGGTAGCGGCTGGCGTCGTTTTTACGAAGCAGCTCCCGAGTCATGGGTAACTGGGCTGCGATTGATAAACGCCATTGTTGCTGTTTTAAGAAAGCTCTTTTTAATCCAATCACAGCAATAAAAGCCAATATTAAGGCTGGGCCATAGTCTTGACTCAGCTCGCTAAGTTTTATCATGATTTGAGTCAACATTGGCAAATCGGCTTTGCCTTCGAGCTGTTGCACCAGTTTTGGAACTACGGTGCTTAACAATAAACCTACAATAGCTACGGCAACAAGGCAGAGAATGATTGGGTATAGGCTAGCCATACGTATTTTATGGCTTTGCGAGATTTGTTCCTCTATATGAGTTCCTAGCGCCTCTAAAATTTGAGTCATTTTGCCAGACTTTTCGCCAGCTTTTATTTGAGCGATATAAAGCTCATCAAAACCTGCATTACTATCGTCCAATGCAGCGCTCAAACTTTGTCCCTCTGTTAGTGACTGGTTAATGCTTTGGCAGCAGTCTTTAAGGCTGTAGATGTTATTGTGGCTAATGATTCCCTGGATAGCCTGCTTAACAGGTATGTTGGCCTCATAGAAACTGTGCAGTTGGCGAGTAAACAGCAATAATTCTTTGGGTTTTAATTTTCGCTTTATGCTGAACGAGCTAAAGCCGCGCTTTGCGCCTTGCTCTTGCAGGCTGACTAAGGTCAGTGCTCTAGCTTTTAATTCTTGTGTCGCAATATCCCTATTGTCAGCGCTTATCGCTCCGTTGCTAAGTTTTCCTTTGCTGTCTATGGCTCGATAAATATAATGGCGCATGTTTAGTAATCTTGGTTTACATTATAAACACGTAGGATTTCGTCGTAGCTGCTTTCTCCCTCAAGCAGCTTGTCAATACAGTGGCTATGCAAAGTCCGACCTTGTACCTTTTTAAAGCTAACATCCAATTTTGAATCGTGTTTTTCAGGGCTCAATTTTTGCAGCTGTTGTTGGGCACTCTTATCTATGACAATCATTTCAAATACAGCAATACGCCCACTATAGCCACTTTGCTCACATTCAGTACAGCCGCTGGCTTTATAAATAGTTTGGCCGGCCAGGCCAGGGTGGCCAAGATGCTGGGCTTGTTGGGGCGATATTTCACTGGCAACGCGACAATGCTTGCACAGCTTTCGAAGTAGACGTTGAGCAATAATAGCTTTTACTGCGCTAGCGAGAAGAAAGGACTCTTGTCCTAAATCCAATAGTCGTGTGATCGCCTCGTCGGCATTATTGGTGTGCAAGGTGCTTAACACTAGGTGGCCTGTCAAACTGGCTTGGTTGGCAATGCTGGCCGTTTCACTATCTCTAATTTCGCCGACCATTAGCACGTCAGGGTCTTGCCTTAAAATGGCACGTAGTGCCTTGGCAAAACCCATGTCAATTGCTGAGTTGACAGGTACTTGTCCAATTCCCGCTAACTCATACTCAATGGGGTCTTCAACAGTTAATATGTTTTTCTCGCTGCTGTGAATATCTTGGAGGGCAGCGTATAGACTGCTGGTTTTGCCAGCCCCAGTTGGGCCACAAACGAGAACTAAGCCATGGTTCTGTCGAATAGCCTTCTTAAACTCTTGTAACAAAGGTTCCGGCAATCCAAGTTGATCAATTGCAATTTGCTGTTGACTCTTGTCCAGTATCCGCAGAACTAAGCGCTCGCCATGATTTGCCGGTATGGTGGAGATCCGAAGATCTATGGGCTTGCCGGCAAGATTAACCGTCATGCGCCCATCTTGAGGTAAGCGTTGTTCAGCGATGTCAAGTTCAGCGAGCACTTTGATTCTAGAGCAAAGGCGCGGGGCTATTTCTCCTTGCAAGTTTTGGATTTCTTGTAGAACGCCGTCAATTCTAAAACGAATGGCGAGCTGACCTTTGAACGGTTCGATATGAATGTCGGAAGCTTGTCGGCGAATAGCTTGGCTAAGTATACGGTTAAACAGCTTAATAATGGGGGCATCGTCACCTTCTGCCAGTAATTCAATATCCTTGGCTTGCCATAGGGAGCCTTCACTCAAGGGTTCTTCGTCAAAAGTTTCGCTCTGAGATTGGTAGAAATGCTGCAACTTTTCTTGAAACTCTGCCGCCTCAAGTTGCTGAACTTCAATGCCAGCTGGCATGCGTCGTTGCACCTCAAGTAGACTGTCTAGACTGGTGTTTTCAGTTATAAAAATACGGCTTATTTGTGAGTCGCTATGACTCACAAATATCGAGTTTTGATTGGCAAATTCAAAATTCAGCTTTTCCATCTAAAATTTTGCCTATTCTTCGAATACCGGTAACACTGGGATGATGTCGTTATCTAAAAGGGGGATTCCAGTTTCCTGTTTGAGTAGCTGTTCAGCACGAATATAACGGTATTTTTTCTGGCTAATGGCGTTTAAAAGTTGCTGGTCACGGATAATGGTAGGGCGTAAAAATACCATGAGATTGCGCTTACTCTTTTCGCTATTGTCGCTGCGAAACACCCGTCCCAACAGTGGGATGTCGCCCAGTAGGGGGACCTTTGAATTGACCAGCTGAATGCGCTCATCCATTAAGCCACCAAGTACGATGGTTTCGCCATCTTCGGCGAGTACGGTGGTGTTTAAAGTACGTTTATTAGTGATCAAGTCGGAGGCTTGTAGTCCAGTTAATGAAGAAACTTCTTGTTGTATTTTGAGCTGAATCGCGTTGCCTTCGTTGATTTGAGGTTTAACTTCTAATTTGATGCCCACTTCTTTGCGGTCAATGGTTTGGAAGGGGTTGCTGTTATTGCTGCCGGTTGTTGAGCCGGTAATAAATGGGACTTCTTGACCGACTAGAATAGAGGCTTCTTCGTTGTCTGTGACTAACAGGCTGGGCGTGGAGAGAATGTTAGAGTCGGTGTTTTCTGCGAGAGCATTAATAAGTACAGCAAAGCTCAATCCGTTATTGCGTATCCTGCCTCCAGCTAGATTAAGGCCGTTGGCCCCAGAAAGTGCATTATTCAGGGCGCTATCATTGTCGGTGAGTAGGGCACCAGCAAGTGCCGCAGCATTTAAACTACCCACGGTGCTGCTTAAACCACCGCCAATTTGCCCATCTTTGCCTACTAGCCACTGTACTCCTAGCTCTTTCGCCAGAGTGTCCGAAAGCTCGACGATAATCGCTTCAATGAGTACCTGTGCTCGGCGGATATCCAGCTGTGCGATTAGCGCTTTGGCATCGCTGACGGCTTGCTGTGTACCCGTTAGGATCAAGGCGTTGATATCCTCATCGACTTCAACGTTAAGTGCTTTATCAGGGTTGGCTTGTTGTTTTCCAGCAATGCCTTGTTTGGGTTGTTCAATGCCTTGTAGGATTTTTTGTAACTTCAAGGCATTGGCATACTGAAGGTAAATAACTTGATGTCGCTGCTGTTGATCATCACCTTTGTCCAGCTCTCGCAAAATGTTTCGTAGTTTTAAGCGTTCGCGACTTGGGCCGCGTAGCAAGACACTATTGCTGTTTTGATCATAAGCTATGGCAACTTTATTGGTTTTTTCGTCGCCATTGGCTTTAAGTAGGGCACTGAGTAGTTGTGCCATGCTCGCCGCGGAGCTGTTTTTTAAAGGTACAGCTTCGAGATCTTGCTGACCTTGTTGGTCGACATTTTGGGCGATTTTCAATAGGCGGCTAATGTTGGCCGAGCGGTCTGTAATAATCAGCGTATTGCTGGGCTCATAGGCATTGATAACCCCGATGCGGCCGTCGACAAGTGGGCGCAAGGTGTTCAATAAACTTTTGGCGGCAACGTTTTCTAAATGAATAACCCTGGTGATGATGGCATCACTGGCTTCAGTATTTTCGCCGGTGGAAACCAGGCCGCCCTCAAGTTTAGCTTGTGGGGCAAGTACAACTTTTAAGATATTTTCGCCTTGTAATACGGCCATATAACCGTGAGCTTGCAACTGACTTAGAAAGATCTCATAAACTTCGTCAGCGCTTAATGACTTGCGACTATTAATATTGACTCTGCCTTTAACACGCGGGTCGATAATGATGGTGCGCCCAGTAATTTTTCCCACGGATGTTATAAATTCACGCATTTCTACATCGTTCATGGTGAATTCAAATTTTTCAGCTTCATTGGCTAGAGCTAAGGGTGTAGCCAAAACAAACAATAAGCAGGCTCGAAGCGCCAATTTGTTCGTTGTTGCAAGTAGCGCTCTATTAACGATTTTTATTAATGAGATCTTACCGTTTTTTATCATTGTTATTTCCATAAAGGTAAAGAGTCTTAATCCTAAAATTAATGCCTGTTTAAAAAACCAATGTCAGCTGGCGTTCTGTACCGTCGCGATTGAGTTGCAATTCAATTTTTCCGCTGCTTAGAAGTCTTGGTACAGAACTCAAGCCAATGTCAGCAATGGGAGTATTATTGATGTGGGTTAGCTGATCACCTGTTTCTAATCCAGCTTGATTGAATAGTGTAGCGGACTTACTTGGTGATAAAGATAAACTGCTGAGCTTACCGTTTTCATAGTTAGCTTGAGCCTGAATGTGATCGGCAAGGGAATTTGGCTGCTGTAGTACAATAGTTTTTAGTTGTGGCAGCTTGATGACAGTTGCTGTTGTTTCTTCACTTATTTCTTTTCCATTAAGCCCTAATCGCTTTTCACCCCAAGGGCCAGCGAGGGTAATGTTATCTGCGGCAATGGCTTTAATACTGATATCTTTTTGCTCTGGTAAATGCTCGCCCACAGACATAAGTAATTGTTCATCGTGCCAACGTATGATGGCAAAAGACTGTTTAGCACTACTGCGAACCAAACCAACGAGTTGCACCTGGTCCAACTCTTGCCAACTTTGTGCTTGGCTATCAAGAATCGAACTGGCTTGCTTGGAAGCTTTTGCGGTTGTTTTTTTAGAGGCCGGCTTAATGGCGATATCGATCTTTGATTGCGGTTTTGTTGTCTGTTGCTGAGGCGGTGCGAGATAACGCTGCAGGCTAAGGAATACGATAACGCAAACTGCGAGCAAAAATAGCCATTCTAAGATCGCTACGCGGTTACTGCCGAGGGGTAAGCGGCTGTAAATTGGATATAGTGCTGCGCGAAATAAAGACATGCCGCCGTTGCCGAAGTACTGATTTCTAGGTTTTTATTTTGAGCTCTGCTTGCGCGGCTTTGCTCATCGCTTTGAGCCACACATTCATAGCTACTCTTATCGTAGATTAAGAGGTCTTAGGTTAACACAAAATTACCTAGGATTACTTACCCATAGCATGGCTAATTTTAGCAATGGAATTTAAAGAAGTTAGACGCGGGCAGAGCATTTTAGAAAGGTCAAAAAACAGACAGGCGCCCCGTGGGGCGTATTGAGTCAGGCGTGCAGAGGCACGCCTATGATTTGTAAGTCGAAGTGAATAGTCTAGATAACACCGTAGGCAATCATGGCGTTAGCGACCTTGTTAAAACCGGCAATATTGGCGCCTCGTACATAATCGATGTAATCGTCACCAGGGCTTTGACCGTGTTCCATGCAGTTGTCGTGAATGGTCTGCATAATATTGCGCAACTGGCGATTTAGATTGCTTTCATCCCAAGAGATACGAGCAGAGTTCTGGCTCATCTCCAGGCCGGATACCGCAACACCACCGGCATTTGCTGCCTTACTCGGTGCATACATAATGCGAGCTTTTTGGAATACTTCCACGCCACCAGCAGTAGTGGGCATATTGGCGCCTTCGGATACCGCCATGCAGCCATTTTTAACCAGCGCCAAGGCATCTTCTTCATGCAGCTCATTTTGAGTGGCGCAAGGGAAGGCCAAATCGCAGGGCACTTTCCATGGGCGCTCACCCGCATGAAAGCTCGCGCCTGGATACTCTTCAACATACTCTGAAATTCGACCGCGCTTAACATTTTTCAGGTGCAGGACGAAGTCCAGCTTATCTTCATCGATACCCTCTGGGTCATGAATAAAGCCAGAAGAATCCGATAGTGTTAATACCTTGGCGCCAAGTTCGATAAGCTTTTTACTGGCATAGCTTGCAACATTACCTGAGCCCGATACCACGGCTGTTTTACCTGCTAGGCTTTGATTGCGTACCTTCAGCATGTCTTCTAGCATATAAACAGCGCCGAAGCCGGTCGCCTCGGTTCTGACAAGACTGCCGCCATACTCAAGGCCTTTACCGGTAAGAATGCCGGTGAATTCGTTGGTAAGACGTTTGTGTTGGCCAAACATATAACCAATCTCTCGAGCTCCAACACCGATATCGCCGGCGGGTACATCGGTGTCGGCACCGATGTGTCTGAACAGCTGAGTCATAAAGGCTTGGCAAAAGCGCATTACTTCGCGATCAGATTTGCCCTTAGGGTTAAAGTCAGAGCCACCTTTACCGCCGCCCATGGGTAATCCCGTTAGGCTGTTTTTAAAGGTTTGCTCAAAAGCGAGAAACTTTAAGGTGGAAAGAGTGACATCGTGGTGAAATCGTAAGCCGCCTTTGTAAGGGCCGATGGCATTATTACACTGTACTCGATAGCCACGGTTTACGCGGACATTACCCTCGTCGTCCTCCCAGCACACTCGAAAGCTGACAATCCTATCGGGTTCTGTCATGCGCTCTAAGATTCGGGCTTCTTTGTAGATCGGCTTATCTTGAATGTAAGGGATGATTGTTTCGGCGACTTCATGTACGGCTTGGTGAAAATCAGATTCGCCTGGGTTACGACGAACTAGGCCTTGCATAAATTCATCTATTTCACTTTGAACGGCACTAGAGTGTTGTGTCATGTGTGGCTCCTTAATGAGTAGCTCGCTTATACTCTTTATTGTTAGCTAATTAGAGCAGTGCATTGGCATTACTGTTTATACAGGTGTATCTGTTAATTAAGTCTAGCAGCCAAAGCATTACTGACATTGCCAGAGTTGGGCGCACAGTTAAAGCCGGCGGTGTGTTTAGACGCCAGCTTTGGTAGGAGGGCGCCTAAATCTATGTGGCCTGTTGTACCTTGCTGTTGTCTCTTGCTGTGGCTTGGCGTTTAAACCCTTAACTGTTTAAACACGGCTGCTATATGCTATGTTTACGGCGGCAGTGTGCCATACTTAAGGTAAGGCAAAGATAAGAAGTTACTTTAAGTTGCAAACGTAAGGACATAATTGTTAAGGTTGACAGTAGATAACTAGTAGAATCGGGTTCATTGGAAGGCAACCCTCTCATAGATAACGAGGCCAGTGATGGAGTTAACGTTAACGGTTCAAAAAGCCCCCCACGGCGCTGAGCATATGCTGGGTAAGTCGTTCCGATTCTGGGCGATTGGTTGTCGACTAGGGCGTGCGGCCAATAACGATATTGTGCTAGTAGACCCTCAGCGATATGTGTCTTCCAATCATGCTGTCATTACCTTCGAAGGTGGCCAATTTACCATTATCGACCAGTCGGCAAATGGGCTATTTATCGATGGTTCTCCAACATCTCTAGGCGTCGGCCGTCGCCATGTAATCTCTCAAGGCGAAATGTTGGGGGCGGGTGAATATCTACTAAAAGTCAATTTAAGTGCGCAGCCCAGCCAATCACCACAATCAAATGTGGTGAGTATTGCCGCTGAGAACTCATCTATTCCACAAATGGCGTCTCAATCGCCAGTTTCTTCGGCTATTCCCCCTCAGGTAAGGGATTGTAATTCTACCTCAGACCCTGTCCAATTAGCATTACAACTGGGCTTGCAGGGAATGAGCGAAGAGCAGCTAAACGGTATTTCCTCTGAGATTTGTGATGTGGTTAAACGCTGCGTTGAAGGCGTTATGGTCATATTGGGCAATCGGAGAAATATGAAAAGCCAGCTGCATATGGATATGACCCAAATACAGCCAGCAAACAATAACGCATTAAAGTTCTCTGTTTCGGCTGATGAGGCTTTGGAGACCATGTTCGCCAAGTCGGGCGAAGGCTATATGGCTCCAGCTAACAGCATTAAAGAAGCTTTCCAGGATATCGCAGACCACCAAGTAGCGATGATGGCGGCGATGATGCAAGCATCTCAACAAATGATGATGCGTTTTCATCCAGACCAGTTGGAAAGTGAATTTGCTCAGATGAGCCAAACCAAGGGCCTGTTTTCATCGAAGCAGAAACCTTGGGATATGTATAAAGATTATTATAAACAGATGGTTGGCGCACAGCGTAGCTCTGTAAATGATCAGTTTATTGAAGACTTTGCCGCAGCCTATGAGCAGCAATTGCAATTAATCAATATGGATCGTAAGCAAGGTAATACTGTGAATTAGCGCTTCTTCCAGGCTAGCCAGCATCATTCAAGTCGCATACGGAGTGCGACTGGTCTAGCCGGGATGAAGTCGTGAGTAAAGATAAGCAACCTATAGCTGGCACAAGTTCTTCTAGTGACACAAAAGGGGACGCTAGCAGAACCGAGCAAGAAACCAGTCAGGATAAAACTGTTATCCAGGGCGTCGAAAACTCGGCAGCCAGTAATCCACTGGTATCTGAAGATCTAGATAAGACCCAAATTCAATACCCACCGCAAACCGACAGCAGCGATAAAACTGTTTTGCTGGGTAGTGCCGAGCTAGACGATCCCAAAGCCACTGAAAAAACCCAATTTATTCAAGCACCAGGAACCGGTGACGATCGCACCATTATGCTTGGAGGCTCTGTCAACGCAACGCAATTCATTCAAGATAGTAAGGCAGCACAAGGCGAAAATGTCACGGTTCCCAGTGCTATGTCTCCTGATCTTATTATTACTGGGCAGCTGGACGAGCAGGGCCGAACGGTCATTAAAGATCGTTTCGTATTGGAGTCGCTACTGGGTGCTGGCGGTATGGGCGCCGTCTATAAAGCCAAGGATTTACGTAAGGTCGAGGCGAAAGATCGCGATCCTTGGGTGGCGGTTAAAGTTCTTAATGAAAATTTTAAAAATCATCCTTCTGCGTTTATTTCTCTACAGCGAGAAGCGCGCAAATCGCAAACACTAGCTCATCCGAATATTGTTCAGGTATTCGATTTCGATCGCGATCACGAAATGGTCTTTATGACCATGGAGCTTTTGTCGGGCGCCTCCTTAGAGGATGTCATTAAAGAAAAGCCTGAGGGCTTGCCGTTAGAGCAAGTCTTAAATTTAACCCGTCAAATGGGTGATGCGCTTGCCCATGCCCATCGTCATCGAATTACTCATGCCGACTTTAAACCTGGCAATGTATTTCTTTGTGATGGTGATGTGGCCAAGGTTATTGACTTTGGTATTGCCCGAGCGGTTTCGAGCGTAGAAACCGATCAAAAAGACGATAAAACCGTCTTCGACCCAAACAGCCTCGGTGCATTGACCCCTGCTTATGCCAGTTTGGAGATGCTGCTAGGAGAGGAGCCGCTGCCAAGTTGTGATGTGTATGCGCTCGGATGTATTGTCTATGAGCTGTTAAGCGGCAAGCATCCCTTTGAAAAGCAACCAGCAGATCAAGTCGCTATTCAGCGTTTAAAGCTTAAACGTTTACCACAGTTGAACCGTCGCCAATGGAAAGCGCTGCGCCGAAGCTTGGCCTTAAAGCGAGCCAATCGTTTCGCCACCGTTGATGACTTTTTAAATGAATTTGTGCCTATTGTTAATCCATGGCGCAGACCGGTAGCTATGGGCTCGGTGGCTGTCCTATTACTATTGGGTTTGGTTGGCTATCGAGCTTATCAATCCAATGAGAAAGAAAAACAGCTTGAGATAGAAAAACAGGCCCTAGCGCAGCAGCAAGCTATACAGCAGCAGGAAATGGATTTACAGCGGCAGGTCCAGTCTGTGTCTGATGACCTGTCAAGCCAGTATTCAAAGCTAAATGATAAAGCCGGTGAGTTACAGTCACTGCTAGACCAAAGAAGTTTAAGTTTTGATACTGGAGCGCTTTGGCAGCGTCAGACTGCGGTAATAATGAATGAATTGCTGCAAGTTTATAAAGATGATTCTTGGCGAGAAGATTTGCAAGGTCATACTCTTGCCAGTCGCGCTGATTTCAAAAAAGTACTCGAAGAGCATAGTTTAAAAACTCAGCAGGCGAAGCAGACCTTGGCCAATTGGGCGAGTAATTACAACTTCACCTTAAGTGATGCCTATCTTGCTGGTGCTTCAGATGCTTCAGATGATCGGAAATTTGATGAGGCTCGTCGATTGCTTACCCGAGCACAAACCCTAAACTCCTCTTCAGCACAACTACAAAAAGTTGAACAGCAAATTGATCGGCAATATAAGGCCCATCAGGCAGAGTTGGCCGCTCAAGCTGAAGCACGAGAAAAGGCAAGGCTAGCCGCTGAGAGGCGCCGTTTACTGGCCGCTTTTGAGGCTGATAAAAGCCAGTTGCTTAGCGAAGCTGAGCAGTGTCAGGCTGGTTTACTGCGTGAAGGCCGCGGAGGCAGCTTTGACTTAGATTTACGAGCTTTAGCCGCTGGTTTTGATAGTTTAGGAACTAAGTACCCGGTATACCAAGACGATATTGCAAGTGCTAAGCAAGCTAGTGTAGCTCAGCTGATTGACTGTATTCAGGTCTATGGCTACGGCAATACTCAAGATGCAAAGATCAAGGCAGCTCTCGCCGCGCAGCTATTTCCATTTGCCGCTGATCGTTTTTCTAGTATGGAAATATACCCTTGGAACAGTTGTAAATCGTCTTTTGCTGGTAGAGGGCAGCGTTATAGTTGCCGTGATCGTTTTTTAAATGAAGACGATCAACGTGGACCGGAATTGGTGGTGATCCCGAAAGCTGAAGGACAGAAGCCTTATGCGATTTCAAAATACGAAATTAGCATTGAAGACTTCAACAATTTTTGTGTGCAAAGTGGAAGCTGTGAAGCTAAGCAGGGCTCCGCAAATATGCCGGTGACGGGTTACTCCGTGGAGCTTTACCGAGCTTATGCCCAATGGCTAAGTGAGCGTACAGGTTTCGAATATCAAATCCCCAATTATCAACAGTGGTATCGAGCGGCCTCAGCGCGACAATCTACACTGGATACTGGTCGCAATTGTACTTTGAAATCGAGAGGTATTCAGAAAGGTGACAGCTTATTGCCGATCGATATGGGGGCGGGTAATCGTTGGGGCTTGGTGAATCATATCGGTAATGCACGAGAGGTCGTAATGCACCCGGATGGTATCAGGGCCGCAGGGGCTGATCATAAAACAGCGATGGAACAGTGCACATTAGACAGCTTGGATATCATTCCAAATGCTGGTGATCAGTTGTCAGGCTTTCGGGTAGTGAAGTTGTTACCATGAAGTTCATTAAGACATTAAGCCGGTTTTTAGTCCTTGTTCTCCCGAACATCGTTGTCCCGAGCATTGCATTGGCACAGCAGGAAAATCTAAGTCTCCAACTTTTTGATCAGAACTTTGAATTGGAACTGTTGGAAACTGAGCTGAGATCCTCGTCCGAAACGCCAGATCAACAATTTGATACGGCGTTGCTAAAACGTTTCGATAAAGCATGGTGGTTACAACAATTGCCGGCCTTGCAGGTCGAATTACGCAAGCGTGAAAAACTATTCGCTGATGCTGATCGAATTCAGCCAGAGGCTTTAGATTCACTGGCCCAATACCTTCGCTTACTGATGCCTGAACTTGATATTGGTGCGCCGGTGAGTATTGATAGGGTTCGCTTGTCAGATGTTCAACAGCAAGCCTTGTTCAATATGGTCTATGACTGGCGGGGCAAGCAAGATCTTCGAAGTGCAGAAGATTATCTGCAACAGGAAGACATAAATCTTGCCGAAATTGTCGAGAGTACGATGTTGCGGGTTTTTGATGCCAATTTTAGTTGTCTATTTAATTTGGCTAGCACTGAAAATCGTATAAAAGTCTCTTTGAAGCCTCACTGGTCCGATTGTATTGATGAAAGCAATCCACAGTTGTTGTGGGTGAACGAATTACGCTTAAGCGAGGTTAGCACTTCACAGGACCTGCCGATTGATCGAGAAGAGGTGCTCAGTTTCTTGAATCAGCAGAAGGAAAAGCAAACCAGACTAAGCAATGACGCTGGCCATGGTTTCAGTCTGTTTGATCTCAATATTCTGGCCTCTAAGTTGAATCAAGCCTTTCTCGACTCTTCAGCGGGGCAGCGTTATGACAATTCTCACGATGCATTAATTACTGCAGAACTCGAAATTCTACGCCAGCAGCACGCTATGAGTTTTTCGAACTTGCAGAAAATATCAGAGACCTTACAAGATTATATTCGGGCGCAAGGCTTTATCTTGGCCAAGGCCTATATTCCCCAGCAGGACTTTAGGGCCGCCGACGGTATATTGGAATTAGCAGTCGCAGGTGGGTACTTAGGTGATGTTTATTTCCGCAATCTCGGTGAAACGAAGTATCGCCGAGAGACTCTATTATCCGCCTTTAACCCCTACTTAGATAAACCCGTTAACAGCGATATTTCAACGGCGTATTTTCGCTTGAATGATATTCCGGGGCTGAGCGTACAAGCAGGCTTCTTTGAACCTGGTGAGGTGAATGGTCAAACCCGCTTAAATCTTGGTTTGGAAGAAGAGAAGTGGCAGCTACAGCTGCGTAGCGACAATTATGGCTCTGAGGCAACCGGTGAATATCGAGTATTGGCTGGCTTGGATTGGTATAACACCCTTGGCTATGGCGACTCTTTAAATATCGGTGTGTTACAGGCTTCTTCGCCAAGTAATACCAGTTATGGCTTTGCAAGGTATAAATTTCCTTTCTTGGAGCTAAAGGCAAATGTTGCTCTGTCCCATGAGCAGACTCAATATGAAGCCCTAGGGGGTGTTGGTGCCAATAAGGCTCTGTCCCAAGGAGACTTGGCAACCAGCAGCTTAGGTATGGAATATCGCTGGCTACGCTCAAAAGACTTTAACTTGAGCCTAAGCGCTTCGGCCGTGAAAAAGTCATCTGACACCACGGTAACTTTACAGCTTGGCGACAAGTCCGTGGTTGACGGCTTGGAAACGGAAGTTGAAGGCTATCAACTTGATTTAAAGGTGGACTACTTGTTGAGCTCACTTAGAGCGCTAACTGATTGGCGCTTTAGTTATTTTTCTGGTCAACAAGAAGACGTTAAAGATACGGTAATAAGTCGAAGCTATGAAAAGTTCACTTTAAATGGTGACACTTTGTTTCTTTTGCCAATAGAGATTTCTGATCAGCCATTACGATTGAACGCAAAAATTCAGGCTGTTTACTCGGATGATTTACTGCCCACTTTTGAGCGTCAGGCCATCGGTGGCCCCTATGGGGTTAAGACATTCGCTACTGCCGACTTTACCGCTGACAAGACGGTGTATGGCAATCTACAGTTATTGGCTAATGTTAGCTCTTGGCTGGGTGAAGCCCTCTCTGATGATCATGATATTTCAATAGCCTTTTTTATCGAGGCGGCTGAAGGCCGACTAAATGCATTGCAAGGTCAGTCTGATAGTAAGGCCAGCTTTCAGGCGGCGGGATTGTCTTTGTATTATCAGTGGCAAGAAAATTTAAATCTAGAATTGAATTATTCATTTGCCGGAAGCAAAGATGTCAGTGTGGATTTTGCTGAGCTCGTTCCAGAGCCTGAAGATACAGTTTATTTTAGCTTGAGCTATCGGATTTAGTTTGCAAGGTATTGATTATGAAAAAATTCAAATTCAGTAGAGCCAAAGCAAACAGTAAAAACTGCAGAAAGCCCCTAGCCGTGGCTGTAGGATTGGCTCAATTAACTGTGATAGCAGGTTTTGGAATAGAGGTACACGCGGCGCCGGAAGGTGGGTGGGTAGTTCAGGGTATTGGTAATATTGAGCAAAACGCCAATATTACCAACGTTAACCAGGTCAGCGACTTATTAACTGTAGAGTGGAGTAGTTTTGATCTCGATAGCCAGGAAGTTGTAAATTTTCTTCAGCCCAACAATCAAGCTTGGGTGCTCAATCATATTTTACAAAATGGCCCAAGCCAAATTAATGGCCAGATCAATGCCAATGGTAATGTCTTGCTCATTAACCCGCGGGGAATGATATTTGGCGAAAATGCGCTGATTAATGCTGGCAGCTTCACTGCCAGTAGCCTATGGCTAGATAAAGATGATTTTCTAAACGGTAATTTTTATTTTAAAGATGTCGACCCTAGCCAAGGGCGTATTATCAATCATGGCCTAATTTCCGCAGCGACTGGTGGCTTTGTTAATCTTCTTGGGGAGTCTATCTCTAACGAAGGTATATTGAGCGCTAATATGGGCTATGTTTCGCTGGCGGCGGGCAGTGAGCTCTACCTGACTTTCGACGATCAAAATTTTCTTGGCGTTAAAGTTACTCAGGATGTCATCAATAACGATGCGGGCCTAAAGGCAGCTATTGATAATAAGGGAAAGATAGAAGGTGAGTCTGCTAGGGTCATTATGCAGGCAGAATCAGCGAAGGATTTATTTGATTTTGCCGTCAACCATGAGGGCATTATTGAGGCGACGGGTTTTGATGGCGGTGAGGTAAGTATTGCTGCCAATGGCGCCATTAAAATGAATGGCAATATAGATAGCTCAGGTGACAATAACTCAGGCAGTGTTGATATTGCCGGTAAGTCTGTTGAGCTCTTAGGAGATATAGTTTCTCGTGGAGACGTCGGTGGCAGAGTATGGGTACAGGCAGAGGATATCCAGTTAGCCGCTTCGGCGACTGTAGATGTAAGCGGTCAGTTTGGTGGTGGGCAGGCCTTAATCGGTGGTGGCTATCTTGGTCGCTTAGAAGGTTTCCGAAACGCTCAAAGTCTATATGTTGCTGACGGTGCAAAAATTTACGCTGATGCGGTGCTCGCTGGAAATGGCGGAGAAGTTATTCTTTGGTCCGACAATAGTACTCATTTCCACGGTTTAATATCGGCCCAAGGCGGTAGCCAATCAGGTGGTGGCGGTTTAGTAGAATCCTCATCGCTAAATCAGCTAAGCGTTAGCGGAAAGGTTAGTACGCATGCTCGCAGTGGTCAAACAGGCACATGGCTATTAGACCCTGGTGAGTTGGAAATCGTAGCTGGTGTGGCATCTGGCCCAAATCAAATCTCAGTTTCAACGATCGATCTAGTCAATAATAATGTTGTGATTACTACATCAGATTATGACGCGGGCATGGCCGGCTCTGGAAATCTGACCTTATCTGCTGATATTAGCTCAGTCAGTGGTAATAGTCTTACCTTGCAGGCTGAGACAGATATTATTCTTAATAACAACATCAATATTACCGGTGACGTTAACTTAGATGCCCAGAATCAGGTTTTTATAAATAGCAATATTACCGCAGCCAACATCAATTTAGATATGTTGAGCTATAGCGTTGATCCTACAGCGCTGCTCAGCACCGCGGGTTCTCTATCGTTTGACTATAAGGCGGGTAACCATGCTCTTGATTTAGACAATCTAGGCTTGGATTTTAATAATATCAGCGCTTCGGCTATTAATTTTAATTTAGGTGCTGGCGGAAGCAACTCGCTAAGCGCGTCGACAACAGGAAGTGATTTTTTCATTACCGGCGCCAATACTCTAAATGTTGATGTGTCGGCTCAAACCATCAATTTTACCGGCGTAAATAGTATAGCGGGTAACAATAATAACGATTCAGTAGATGCTGCCAATTCGGGAGTGCAGTTAGGCTTGAGCAGTTACACAGTTAATGATATTGAAATTAGCGATATTAACAGTGTCAGCAATACCGATAGCATAACAGGTACAAGCAGTGCTGAATCCTTTACGGCTTCTGATGAAAATCAAATCACAGTATCTGTTGGTGGCAGCAATGTGGCATTTGATGGTGTTACTAGCTTAGATGGTGGTAGCGGCACTGGTGATAGTCTTGACGTTTCTAATCAGGGGGCTGTATTAAGCGCGTCTGGATTTGACAGTCGCAGTATTTCAGTAAGCGATGTTGAGCTCGTCAATAATACGACGACACTAACAGGAACTAGCAATGATGATTCATTGACTGTCACCGCTTCAAAGCAACTTCTTGCCGGAAGTGTAACTTTTAATAATGTTGACAGTTACGATGCGGCCGCAGGCACCAGCGATACGCTTGACCTTGGCGGTTTCGGTGCTGTACTAGACGGTCAAAACTATACGGTTAACGGTATATCTGTTACGCAGAACGAAATCAGTGATAACGTTGCGTTGCTAACAGGTGGTGGAGCGACCGATACCTTTGTTGTTCAAGGTAGCACTAGCGTTACGGCTAATGGTAGCAATCGAACCTATAATGGCGTCACCACTGTAGTGACACAAGCTGATGATGTAGTGAATCTAAATGACCAGGGCGCACTTATTGGTGCGACTGGTTTTAGTAGCCAGGGTATTAACTTTGATCATGCAAGTGCTTTAAATACAGGGGTTTTAACAGGCGGGGTAGCAAGCGATACCTTTGTCGTTCAGGGTGCCGAGAGCGTAACAGTTGATGCTGGTGCGAGAACTTTTAATGGTGTCTCCACTGTTGTCACGCAAGCCGACGATGTTGTGAACCTAAACGATCAAAACGCGCTTATCACGGCAACTGGCTTTAGCAGCCAGGGCATCAACTTTGATCATGCGGCTGCTATAAATACGGGTGTCTTAACAGGTACTGCCGCAGATGAGTCATTTAGTGCAAGCGCGGAGAATGAAGTAAGTGTTGTTATTGATGGAAGCAATAGAGTCTTTGGGGGCGTAGATAGCTTAGACGGAGCGGGTGGTACAGCTGACAGTTTAGACTTGTCTGCTCAAGGGGCAACACTTACAGCGACAGGCTTCAACAGTCGGGGTATCGGTGTAAGTAATATTGAGAGTGCCACCAACACCGTTAACTTAACGGGATCTGCGGCTGATGACAGTGTTGCTATAACTGGGGCTAAAGAAGTTAGTACTCCTTCGATAAGGTTCAGCGGTGTCGATAATTATAATGCTGCTGGTGGGAGCGCAGATGTTGTAGATGCAAATAACGCCGGTGTACAGCTCGATGGCAGTAATTACATTATTAATGGTGTACTGCTGAGCAACAATGAGATTGCAAATAATGTTGCGCAATTGACCGGTGGTAGCAGCCAAGACAACTTCAGGGTCGAAGGCTCGAACAGCATTAGTGTCGCTTCTGGCTCAAGGCATTTTAATGATGTTGATTCACTAATAAGTCAGGCTGACGATGTGCTTGATTTAAATGGCCAAGACGCAACTTTATCGTCGACAGGTTTTAGTAGTCAAGATATCGACTTTAGCCATGGTAGTGCGAGTAATACAGGAGAATTAACTGGTACCTCTGGTAATGACCAGTTTGATGCATCTGCTACTAATCAAGTAACGGTCAATATTAATGGTTCGGACACAGTATTCAGTGGGGTCAATGAGGTAATAGGTGGCGGTGGTGATGATCAGGCCGATTTAAACAATAGTAATGCTGATTTAGTTGCAACGGGTTTTGACAGTCGATCAATCACTTTTAGTGGCATTGGCGAAGTGATCGAAACGGATGAGCTAACAGCAACCGCGGATCCGGAACATTTTGTGATTGATGGGGCAGGCGGAATCACAGTAAATGGTATTCGCTTTAATGGCGTCACTGTTTTGGATGGTGGTGAAGCCGGCGATGATAGCGATCAAGATCGCATCAGTGGAGCTGTCTCCAGTTTTCTTTTAGTCGGTGATGAGTCTGTCCAAGTTAATCATTTACAGGCGAGCAGCTTTACTGCCAATAATATCGAGCTACTAAGCGGCAGCAATGCAACACTGCATGGTGCAAGTGGAGACGTTGATACCTTCTTGGTAAACGGTTTAAATACTGTAGCTGCGCGGGATATGGTGTTCGATGGAGTGGCGAGCGTCGTTAGTAACGCCGAAGATACAGTCGATTTGAATAACTTGAATGCTACATTGAGTGCTACTGGATTTGTTAGCCAAAATATCGCATTCGATCATAGTTCTGCCATAAATACAGGAATCTTAACAGGCACAGCGAGTTCAGAAGCCTTTACAGCGAGTGCAGCTAATCAAATCAGCGTACAAGTAAATGGCAATAACCGAAGCTTTGATGGTGTGAATGCTCTTGATGGTGGAAGTGTTACAGGCGATAGCTTGGATGTACAAAGCCAAGGCGTCAATTTGACTGCGACAGGTTTTAGCAGTCGTGGCATATCGGTCAGCGATGTTGCTTTAGTTAATAACAGTAGTAGTGTCATAGGCACAGCAGGCAGCGACGCTGTCACTGTTTCCGCCAATAAGCAATTAAGCTATAACGGTATAAGCTTCAATCAGGTTGATAGCTATGATGCAGGGCTAGGCTCGAACGATACTCTCGATGCATCGGCGGCCGGAGTCAGCATAGCTGGCACAGACTATACCGTTAATGGTGTAGTGGTGAGTAATAATGAGATCACTAATAACGTTGCTGTGTTAACAGGAAATGCTGCCGCTGCGGATAACTTTATTGTACAGGGTAGTGGCTCGCTAACAGCAAACTCTTCAGAGCGAACTTATAATGGTGTCACTGAAGTCGTATCCCAAACTAATGATACTGTTGATCTGAATGATCAAAATGCCACCTTAACGGCTACAGGCTTTAGTAGCCAAAATATTGCTTTCGACCATGCTACAGCGGCCAATACAGGCATGCTTACCGGCACTAATAGTTCAGATGCATTTACTGCGAGCGCCAATAATCAAATTAGTGTACAAGTAAATGGCAGTAACATTAGCTTTGATGGAGTTGATGCGCTAGCTGGTGGAAGTGCTGACAGCGACAGCCTGGATGTTCAGAGTCAAGGCGTTAGTTTAACTGCGACCGATTTTAATAGTCGTGGTATATCGGTCAGTGGTGTTGAGCTGGTAAATAATAGCAACACTGTCAGTGGCACGAGCGCTGATGATGCGGTCACGATTTCAGCCAATAAGCAATTAAGCTATAACGGTATCAGCTTCAATCAAGTCGATAGCTATGATGCTGACGCTGGCTCGAGCGATACTCTCGATGCGTCAGCAGCCGGAGTCAGCATAGCTGGCACAGGCTATACCGTTAATGGTGTGGTGGTGAGTAATAATGAGATCACCAATAACGTTGCTGTTTTAACGGGCAACACTACCGCCGCGGATAACTTTATTGTGCAGAGTAGTGGCTCGCTAACAGCTAACTCTTCAGAGCGAACCTATAATGGTGTAACTGAAGTTGTATCCCAGGCTGATGATACTGTCGATCTTAATGATCAAGATGCAACGGTCACCGCTAGCGGTTTCAATAGCCAAGGCATCGATTTTTCCCATGAGCTTGTTTCAAATACCGGTACGCTAACTGGGACGCCTGGTGACGATTCGTTTAATAGTGATTCTGCTAATGAGATTGAAATCACTATAAATGGTGCCGTCGTTACCTTTAGTGGTGTTGATCAGCTTGATGGGGTTGCTGGTAATGATGAGCTAGATATCAACAATAGCGGTGCTGAGCTAACGGCAAGCGGGGTGCTTGCCCAATCGATAAATGTATCCAATGTGGCAAACTATCGAAACGTTGGTGCATTGCTAGGATCTGCTGGGGATGACAGCTTTGATTTTATTGATGCTGGCGCCGCAGATGCCAGCTGGAACTCTAATTCGGCGCTTTTTTGGGGCGTCACAGGAATAAACGCGGCTGCTGGGACTGATTCCGTAATTGGTACCGATATGGTGGACCAATTTGCGCTAGTTGCCAGTGCCGGCAGTCCAGGTGGGTTCGCGGATAATCAAGTAACTTACCAAGCGCCGACTACGTCCGGAATATTAATTGAAAACATTGAGGCCGTAGATGGTGGTGGCCAAGATGATATTCTGGCGGTTTTCAACACCGGCTTAGAAATTAATAGTGGCGCCAATATAGTTCAAGGCATAGATTTTCAGAACTTTGAAGTATTTGCTGAAACCGGTGAGCTTACATTACTTGGTAACAATGCCAGTACTTCTTTTCTTATTGAAGCGGATGGGCAGGTTCGAGATCTGAGTACTGGTGTCTTGTTTATTGGCGTGGATGCCTTGATTGGTGACGTTGGATTGCAAAATCAGGTCGATTTGGATGGCGCTGGTGCCACTTTACAGGTCGGCGGGTTTAACTCTCGCAACATTGATATTAGTAGAATTACTCAAGTTTCAAACACTGGGCAAATATTTGGAGCTAATGAAAACTATCAAGTGCAAGGCAATCAATCAGTTCTTGTTAATAATATTAACTTCGCAGGCGTTAGTGAAGTAAACGGCGGTAGCTCGGTAGTGTTGAACAATGCGGCGGCGGTTTTGAATGGCGCTCGTTTAATCAGTAGCGGGATTAACTTTGTCAATATTAATAGTTTCTCTCAACTCAGTGACTTGAGTGGCGTGCAGTCTTTTACGGTTCTCAATGACAATGAAATTCAAACGGCGGGCTTTCGTTTTAGCGGCCTTTCCAGCCTTGAGGCTACAAGCGGAGATATAGGCTCTAGAGGAGCGCAGCTGAGCTCGGCTGGTGAGATTCTAGCGGCAGGCATCTCTATTCGAGGGCTAAATTCCGTTAGTAATACTGGTCAGTTGATTGGCACGGGGCAGGCAGAGCGTTACGAATTGCTCCCAAATAATCAGCTTACCATTGCCGGAATTCAGTTTAGTGGTGTGACGGGTTTAGATGGCGCCGGCGGCTTGGATACGATTGACCTGAATGGTCTTGGTGCCGATTTGCAGAGCGATGGTTTTACCGTAGGTGATTTTCGTATTAGCAATATTGAAGAAATTGCTAATACCGGTACGGTGCGTGGCAGTGCGCAGGATGAGAGTTTTCAAATTGAGTCCAATGGTTCGATCTCAGTTTCGGGTTTTAGCTTTTCAGATGTGAACTTCGTTGATGCGGGGGAAGGGCGTGATAGCCTTGATGTCGCTGGTCGCGGATTGAATATGTTGGACCTAGATAGCTTCAGTGTAGAAGGCATTACTTTTAGCGGCGTTGAGTTTTTTTCCAACACGGGCGCACTGGTATTGAGCGATGCAGATGATATTTTAAGTCGTGACGAGGAAGATAAGTTCTCTTTGCTTAACTATGAATTTGCTGCTGTTAGTTCAGTGGATGCTGGAGCTGGTAATAATAGTCTGCAATTAGCTGGTTTAGGGCTAAAAGTAGAGGATGGTTCTGTTACTTCGGTTACTGTGGATTTGAGTAATATACAGAGTTTTACTCAGGTCGGTGAACTAGCACTTTCTGGTTTCGATGCCAATGTCGAGCTTTTAGCTGAACAATCATTCCGAGTTAATGATTTTCAGCTTCAGGATGTGCAAATATTGCAAGCGGGGGCGGGTAGTGATCGCCTGGATGCGGCCGGCTTTAACAGCTTATTGCTAGAAAACAATAACCTTTTAATTGCGGGTACGGAAATTCGCTCAATTGAGTTAATCGATAACACTAGCCAATTGACCGGTAACAATTCAGATAACAGTTTCAGCCTACTCGACATAGGTATTGTTGAAAGTGGATCTTATCAATTTACCGGTGTTGAGCGCATTGATGGGGGCGGTGGACAAGACAGTTTGAGCTTTGCCGCTGTAGAGACCGTTGCAATTGAGTTTGAAACATCATCAATCGGTTCGATTGACTATGATGGCGTTGAAGCTTTGCAACGCTTTGAGTCTATAGAACAAATCAACTTACCTAATGTGCAATCTTTGCTCTTAAGTGGTGATGCCCAGTTACAGGTAGGGGATCTTAACTTAGATGGTGATCTCAATCTGGCTGGGCAAGTACAGTTAGATGTGGCTGGTGATGCTGGGTTTACTGGTGGTCTCGCTATCTCTGATGATAGCCAATTGAATGTGTCTGGCACTCTTCAGGCTCTAGGTACGATTAACAGTTCGGGGGCGGCAACTGCAAATATTGGTTCCAATGTAATCCTTGGTAATGGCTTGCAAGCCACTGATTCCAGTGTAATTACCGTAGCGGGAGATCTTTCCAGTCAGGGTGATATCGATGTTATTGATGAGGCTCGCCTGGTTTTAAATGGAGGTTTGTCTACGGATACAAATTTAAATTTGGATGGTTCCGGGCAGTTGCAAGTTGAAGGCTCAGTAGATGTTGGAGGCGATTTAAACGCCTTGGGCCAGAGTAATATTAATTCTAATAGTGATATTAATATTGTGGGGCAGGTTACGACTTCGAAGACGGCGACCATTAATGCTGACTCGATCAATGTGAATGTCCCTGAGGAAAAGGTCGTTACTGTACAGCCAGAGATCAATATCAGTTTGGCCGTGTTCTCTGAAATTAAGGTGTTTATTAATAGTAATTCCTCGGTGCGCAATAGCGCTGAAACATCGGCTTTGTACAGTGATGATGATCTGGTCGATGCTCTAATAGAGAGCGCCCAGGAAGAGGAAATGGATGGTGCAGGTGAGGAATAGGCCATGAAGCGAAAATTAACTGCTTTAAGTGCCAAATTAAGGCCTGTGAATCACTAAAAACTGGTATCACGCTGCTTTGCAGTACGTAATAGAATAGCACTTATAAATATAGGTGAATATTGTTGTCAAAAGCGCTTTGTTGCCTGCTTGCAATATGATTAACTACTAAAGTGGAATCAAATAAAAGAAAACAAGCCACGAAAAGCAACGATAAAGCGCGGCGAAACAACTACGACTACGTAATAGAAAGCGCAACAAATAAATAAAAGAATACTAAGTAAAAGAATTTTACCGTGATCACTGAAGTACGGTACTACAGTGAAAGAGCACCAAGAACAGCAGAGTTACAAAAGAGTATAAGTACAGATTGGTTTTATTGGTCAAAATGTAAATTTGACTGGTACACAACTGCGCCTGTTTACTCGATTGACTTATGGTGTATTTGGCCGAATGAGAATAATAGCCATTACGTATTAGGCTGATAAGGAAAGGCTTCCATGTCTGATATTTACGAGATAGCCGTCATAGGGTCTGGGCCCGCGGGTCTAAGTGCTGCGGCACGCGCTGCCGAATATGATCAGCAAGCCCGTAAAAATGACCCCAATCATAAACCTACCCATATATTGCTTGAAGGCTTTAAGCATGCCGCAAAAACGATTTATCGTTATCAAAAAGGCAAGCATGTTATGGATGAGCCAGGTTTTCTAGACCTGCGTAGTCCTATCGAATTCAGTTCAGGTAAACGAGAAGAAATCTTAAATACCTGGGATGAAGGCATTCAAGAAAAAGAAATCAATATTCGCTATCAATCTGAAGTCAGCAGCATTACCGGTTCTGCTGGAGATTTCACAGTAGGTTTTGCGAGTGGCGAAAGTATCCAAGCCAAGAATATTATTTTGGCCATCGGCATGCAGGGCAACCCAAGAAAATTGGGGGTTCCAGGCGACGATTCAGACTTTGTTCAATATCAGTTAGATGATCCGGATGAGTACAAAGATGAAACGATTGTTGTTGTCGGGGCAGGTGATGCAGCGATTGAAAATGCCTTGGGTCTAGCTAAACAGAATAAAGTTTTTATTATTAATCGCCGCGAAGAATTCAGCCGAGCTAAAGAGGGTAACTTAAACTCAGTTTTGGCTGCGATTAATGATAAAAATCTTGATTTTGACTGTTATTACCGTTCTTCTGTAGCACGCTTAGAGCTACCAGAAACGGCTGGTGAAGCGGGCGTTCTTACCTTGGATACACCCGAAGGCGAGGTGGATATTAACTGCCATCGCATCATCGCTCGTTTGGGTGCGATTCCTCCTAGAAAATTCATTGAATCATGCGGAATTGAGTTTCCCAGTGATAAGCCTGATGCGATTCCGGAACTGACGGCGCAGTATGAATCGAATGTGAAGGGCATTTATGTTATTGGTGCCCTGGGTGGTTATCCGCTCATTAAGCAGGCGATGAACCAAGGTTATGATGTTGTCGAGTATATTCGTGGCAATGAAGTTAAACCTGCAGATCACCCAATTCTCGATTTACAGCTAAAAATGCTGCCTTATGTCAGTGACGTTGAAGAAATTCTAAGCCTTTACCAACAGCGTATTCCTATGTTCCGCCGAATGAATACTTTGGCATTTAGGGAGCTCGTCATTGAAAGTGATATTTTGGTATCACAAGCAGATGAAGGCATTCTTTCACAATTAAAACTACAAGCCGATCAGGTCAAGGATGCTCGTTTTTCAGAGTTGAAGGACAAAAAGCAACAGCGTATTGCCAAGTTGGAGCAGAAGGGCAAAAAAGTCAGTAAGGCCGAAAAGGAAGCGGATCCTACTGCCCCCAAAATTACCAAGCTTATTAAGGCGGGCGACTATATTTACCGTCACGGTGATTACAGTAATACCTTTCTAACCGTGGTGGAAGGCGAGGTGGTTTTAGAATCTGCTGATGGCCAAAACCAACAAACCATCAAACCGGGCCAATTTTTCGGTGAGATGAGTTTGCTTTCTGGGCGGCCAAGAGTGGGTAATGCGATCGCCGGTGAAGATACTATTCTGATCGAAACTCCACGACGCACCATGGTTAAGTTGATGAACTCCAATGAAGAAATTCTTGGTGGTATCGACTGGGTTTTTGTGGTGCGCTTCTTACAGCAATATTTCGCCCCGAAAGCCGATGTTGGCGAGCTTCGCGATATTGCGCAGAATACCAAAACCAAAACCTTTAATGCAGGCGAACACCTATATAAAGAGGGAGATGACGGCGACTGCCTCTATTTGATCCGCAGCGGAACGATAAGTCTAGAGCGTGCTCGTAATGATCAGAATGTGGTGGTCGGTCAAGCGCAGTCTGGTCAAATGATTGGCCAGATGGCATTAATGGGAGATAAAACTCGTCGCGAGTCGGCAAGGGCAACGGTGCGTGTTGAAGCCCTAATGATTAAGCAGAAAGAGTTCCTTGCTTTATTAAAACAAGACCCTGAGCGCGTTAATGATATCCAAGCGGCGACCAGTGAAAAGTTAAAGGTTTCTAATCAAATGGAATCCCTGCCTGAAGGCGGGTCCCTGATTTCTTTCTTAATGGGCGAGGGTCTTGGTGAATCTACCAGTGCTTTAATCATTGATGAAAAGCTCTGCGTGGGTTGTGATAACTGTGAAAAAGCCTGCGCGGAAACACACGGTGGTATCAGTCGTTTAGATCGTAAATCCGGTCAGCGATACGGTCACATCAATGTCGCAATATCCTGTCGCCACTGTGAAATGCCGCATTGTATGAAAGATTGTCCTGCAAATGCTATTCACCGTGCGGTAACGGGTGAAGTGTTTATCGATAGCAGTTGTATAGGTTGCGGTAACTGTGAAACCAACTGCCCATACGATGTGATTAAACTGGCTTATGATGCTCCGAAAAAGCCTGGTCTATTTCAGTGGATGCTGTTTGGTAGGGGAAGTGGTCCGGGTCAAGATCCGGCATATCAGCCAAGCGACGAAGCGCTTGATAAAGGTAAAAAAGCAGTTAAATGCGATGCTTGTGTAGGGCAGAAAGGTGGACCTGCTTGTGTTAGGTCCTGCCCAGTGGGCGCAGTAGAGCGTTTGAACCCAGAACAATTTGTTGAGCTGATTGCACCTTAAACGGCTAAAAAGAAAATTATGTATAACAATATATTAGAGTATAAAGGCGGGCGCTACTTCTGGGTTTCCCTGGTGTTGTTGCTCGTCTCATTCGCCGTCTATTTTAGTCAAGAAGCTTGGCGTCCACCCAATGGTGGTACTTGGCAAGGTTATGTGCTGGGCACGATAGGGGCGTTGCTAATCGTTTGGCTCGCTTATTTGGGAGTACGTAAAAGACGTTATGCGTCCACTCTAGGAACGGTGCAAGGTTGGACTTCTGCTCATGTGTATTTGGGTTCTAGCTTGCTGATCATAGGTACTCTGCACTGCGCTTTCCAGTTTGGCCTCAATGTACACACGCTCGCCTATGTGCTGATGTGTATCGTTATCTTTAGTGGTTTCTACGGGCTTTATGCCTATATGCGTTACCCAGACAAGCTGTCACGTAATCGCAGTAATCAGAGTTTAGACCAACGCTTTTCCGAGCTTGATGAGTTGGATCAGCAGGGTAAGGATATCGCCTCACGTTGTAATACCGACATCCAAACATTAATCAATAGTGCGATTGCGCGCACGAGCTTGGGTGGTGGTCTATGGAGCCAATTGAAGGGGCAGGATAATTCAAAAGTAGAGCTTAGTGCTTCGGAAGACAACCAAAGTCGCACCAAAGTTGTTGATAATAGAAACCAGCAGGCGGCCATTGATTATATTGCCATGCGCATTCCCAATGTGAGCAAGAAGCAAGAGGCTCAGGATCTGCAAGATATTCTCTATATTTTTGGTCGCCGTCGAGAATTATTAAACCGTATTCGTCGAGAAATTAGCCTGCAAGCACGATTAAAAGTTTGGCTGCTGTTTCATATTCCAACCACTTTTGTTTTGATTGTGGCTTTAATCATCCACATTGTGACTGTCTTTTTATACTGGTAAGCCATGCTCTATTTAATACGACAAACAAGAAAAACAGGCACTAAGGTTATTGATCAAAATGATAGCCAATTGGATGCTGTTGCGATAAGTATCGGTTCTGGTGAAGGTCAGCTGGTTCAGCTTGCTGGGGAGGATATCTCGGCAAATCACCTAGTGGTAACCGCTGTTGATAACCAAAGCGCAAAGTTTGAATGCGCTAAAGGCTGTGTAGTCGAGCTGGACGGCCAACCGCAAAGTAAGGGCACAATAGGCCTTGGCCAACAATTAACGATTGGCAGACACAAGCTTATTTTGCAGGCACCTCCTGCCGGTTTTTCCTGTGCCTTAGAGTTTGAAATTGATGCGGATGTTAAACACTCAACTAAGCAGCGATTCAAGACCGATTTGCAGGGTGTGGGCTATAACCGCAGCTTAGCTTATATCGCATCGGCGCTGGTCTTGTTGTTTGCTTTGGCATTGCCGATATGGTCCATGCTTAACAGTGAGGCTCGTGATACGCTATCAAAAGTTGGGATTCCAACCGATAAGCATTGGTCTAGTGGGCCGCTGATTCCAGCCCATCGAATTCCAGCGATTGGCGATGATTGTACTAGTTGCCACGCAAAACCTTTCGAAGTTGTGCAAGATAAAGCTTGTCTTTCATGTCATAGCAATACCGAGCAGCATGTTCATAATAAGCATCCGGCTATTCCTGCCTTTGAAGAGTACCGCTGCGGCAGTTGCCATAAAGAACACAACGAGCCGGCAACTATTATTATTAAAGATCAGTCGCTCTGCGTAGATTGCCATGGTGATATTGCTAAGTTAGGTAATATTACTCAAGAGGAGTCAGTGGCTAATGTTTCTGGTTTTAATGAAAAAACTCACCCAGAGTTCCGCTTAGGCTTGCTTGGCTTCGATGGTTTTAAGTGGCAGCTATCTCGGGTTCCTTACAGTCAAGAACTGCAAGAAAATTCACAATTAAAATTTCCCCATGATTTGCATTTAGATATCGATAAGGTTCAAAGCCAAGACAGTGGTGAGGCTTTAGAGTGTAAATCTTGTCATGTGCTCAGTGCGGATAATGAGCATTTTGAGCCCATAACCATGGAAGGAATGTGTCGTGATTGTCACGGTTTGGGATTTGATGATGCTGAACCAAGTCGACAGCTTCCACACGGATCACCTTTGTTGGTTAAGCAAACTCTCGAAGAATACTATATACGCATGTTTGCTGATCCAGATTCTGGCGTGGAAGGTATTGATCATGTGCGCCGTGTTCCAGGCAAGAGTCGCGACCTTGATCGCTGTAAGAAAGGTGCCCTGGTATGCGGTAAAGAACGTGCCGCCTTAGAGCTGGAAAACCAGTTCACCAAGACAGGTTGCATTACTTGCCACGAAGTGGAAAAAACGGAAGCTCGCCAGTTAGCGGGCAAGAAAAAAGCCGATAATTTTTGGACGGTTAAACCGGTCAAACTTAATAATGATTGGTTCTCGCAGGGACGATTTAACCATTCTACCCATTTATTATTACGCGATGCTCCTGTCGATGAGATTTGCCAAGACTGCCACAAAGCCGGTGAATCATCTGAAAGCCACGATATTTTAATCCCTGGTCGCGATAACTGTTTACAGTGCCATGATGACCAGGCCGAGCACGCTGCACCTTTGGATTGCGTAGCTTGCCATAACTACCATATACCCGGAAATCAGGCGATTTGGTTGAAGCAAATGCCTGCTGTTTTGGAGCAGAAAACACCATGAGATTAAGCCGTAAGGGATTCAGCCTTAAACCCTGCCTATTGTTGGCCACTAGCATCAGTTTGTTAAGCTGCGGCGGAGGGGGAGGTGGCTCAGGTACCGCGCCCAATGAAGGCACACCAACTCCGCCGCCGCCACCACCGCCAGTGGTGTGTGAGGGCAATTGTACTAACGCGGATTCTTTCCTGCGAACGGCTGATGTCGAGAAAGTGGTGCAGCAAGCGGTTGCGGAAGCTAAAGCACTTGGTGTAGCAGCGACCATTGCGGTAGTTGATCGCGTCGGAAATGTACTTGCGGTATACCGCACGGCGGATATTGATACCAGTAAGTCACTGCTGATCTCTAGTAATAAGCAGGGCTTAAGCGATATCGATGGTGGTTTGGAAAATATTCAACTCCCTTTAGCTGTTGGTGGAGACGCACTTGCTGCTATTTCTAAGGCGATCACGGGGGCATATTTATCGACCGAGGGCAATGCATTTAGTAGTCGTGTCGCCAGTCAAATTGTGCAGGAACACTTTAACCCTGGCGAAAGAGTGCAACCGGCAGGCCCGCTTTTTGGTGTTCAGTTCAGTCAGTTGGCCTGTTCTGATTTTACCTTGGATAACTCTGTAACAGGTATCGGTCCTAAACAAGCACCGTTGGGTTTATCAGCCGATCCAGGCGGCTTTCCTCTTTATAAAGATAATGTTCCCGTTGGTGGTGTCGGTGTGATATCAGACGACTTTATCTACACCCTAGATAAAGTGGTAGTCGATTCTGATATGGATCAAGACGAGCTTATCGCGCTTGCGGCTACAGTTGGCTTTGAAGCTCCCGCTGATCGACGAGCTGATCGTATAACAGTTGATGGTAAGGTTTTGCGATACACCGATGTTGAATACAGCCAGCTAACGGCGGCCCCAGGTACGGCTTCAGCATTAAATGATAGTGATGGGCAGTACATTCCTGTACCAGACTATATTGATGGCAATGTACGTGCGGGCCAAGCTTTTGGTCAGGCAAGTTCCGGCATCAGAGCTGATACTACAACTTATCCAAATCGCGAAGCTTATGTATTTGTAGATGCAGCGGGGCAAGATCGTTTTCCCCCAACAGATGGTACAGAATTAACCGCCGATGAAGTACAAGCGATCATTGATGAAGCTCTTGGTGTTGCCAACCAATCACGTGCGCAAATTCGACGACCTTTAAGTACCAAAGCGCGAGTAACCATTTCCGTTGTCGATGTGAATGGAGATGTTTTAGGGATGGCTCGTACCTTAGATGCTCCGGTTTTTGGTGCGGATGTGTCCTTGCAAAAGGCGCGTACAGCGGCATTCTTTTCAAATCCAGCAGCGGCAGATTTCTTGCAAAACTTGCCGCTAACGCAATATTTAAACTCTGACTTAAGTCCTAAACGCAACATTGATATTGCAAATTATGTGCAAGCTCTAAGGGATTTTGTTGAAGACAGCTCGGCCCTCAGTAATGGCATCGCCTTTTCTGATCGAGCTGGCGGAAATTTGTCGCGTCCTTTTTATCCAGATGGTGTTGATAATGCTCCACATGGACCATTAAGTAAGCCAGCAGGAGAGTGGAGTCCATTTTCTACGGGCTTGCAGCTCGACCTCGCCATGAATGGCATTGTTAGTCACCTATTACATGTTGCAGGCCTACAAACAGATGACGTCGGCAACAATTGCGTTGGTGTCCCATTCGGAGGGACAGCAAGCTCAGCTGCCAATAACATCGCCAATGGCATTCAGATTTTCCCAGGTAGTGTACCCATTTATAAGGGCAATACCTTGGTCGGTGGCATTGGTATTTCAGGGGATGGTGTTGATCAGGACGATATGATTGCCTTCTTGGGTGTTCATCGTGCCGCTGAAAAAATGAATGGAAGCTTCAATAATGCGCCAGCTGAAATTCGCGCTGATACCTTAACGCCACAGGGAACACGATTGCGTTATATAAGTTGCCCGCAATCACCCTTTATTGACAGCGACGAACAAAATGTTTGCTCAGGAAAGTAGGGGATTAATACCATGGCAAGGATAGATAAGCCTTTTTACGCTTTGAAACTGAAGCCAATATTGAATCACGGTTTAATAAAGGCCTCTGCTTTAGCTGTTGTAGTATCGACCGCGCAGCTACCACTGGCAGCCAATACTCTTGCACAAGCACAAACCCGTCAGGAATGTGAGGCCGCGCAAGCAGCGAATAAAGCTAAGCGCCGCAGACGCCCTGGAGGCCGCGTTGACTGTAGTCAGCTACCCGATGCCAATGAACAGATTGTAGAAACGGTTATCGATGGTAAGCCTCAGCGACGAACGCCTGGGCCAGTTAATGATGCTCGTTTAAAAGAAGAGCAAACCTTTACGGTATTGCGAGAAGACGTTGAGGAATCCCCAGTACCTCGCCCGAAGGTGAGTGATTTTGAAGACAGTATAGTGTTTCCGGATCGCTGGCGTATCGTTGAGGCTATAGGCTATACCGATAATTGGTGGGATCCGTACAACCGTAATACCTTAAAGGGCGATGTTCCGCTTCATGATGATTGGTTTTTTAATCTAGGTGTGATTTCCGACACCATTTACGAAGGCCGAAAAGTCGTCACGCCAGTCGGGCTTATTACCACATCTGATCCAGGTGATTTGGATCTATATGGTAACACCGAGCAGCATTCGGTGATTCAGCAAGTCGCTATGGAATTTGTCTATTACAAAGGTGATACAGTATTTAGACCACCAGATTATGAGTTCCGCTTTATCCCGGTGTTTAATTACAACCACACCGTTGTTAACGAGCTAGCCGGGATTAATGTAGACCCCCAGCGCGGCGTACGTCGAGACGATAACTTTGTTGGTATTCAAGGTGCGTTTATCGATGTGCACTTGAGGAATGTGTCTGATAACTACGATTTCGATAGTATCCGGGTTGGTATTCAGCCATTTAATAACGATTTTCGTGGCTTTTTGTTTCAGGATAATCAGTTAGGTGTGCGCCTATTTGGTATTCGCAATAACAACAAGATCCAATACAACTTGGCATGGTTTCGCCGTTTAGAAAAAGATACCAACAGTGGTTTAAATGATATTGGAGAGGCACCACGTGAAGATGATGTCTTTATTGCCAATGTTATTTGGCAGGATTTGATCACACTTGGGCATTTTTCTCAGTTTTCCATCGTTCATAATCGTAACCGAGAAGATGAATTCTTTTACGATGTAAATGACCTGATTCAGCGACCTGCTTCTTTGGGCTTTGAACGTTTTAGAAACTACGATGTAACCTATTTAGGATTCAGTTCGGACGGTCACTTTGGCCGTATCAACGTAACCCACTCACTTTACGCCGCCTTGGGTGAGCAGAATAGGGGCCCCTTTGTTAACCAGCGCACTGATATTCGCTCCTTCTTTGCTGCTGCAGAGGTCGGTGCTGATTATGACTGGATACGCTTGCGTGGCTCGGCTCTGTGGGCTTCGGGTGATGATAATCCCTTTGATAACGAAGAAAATGGTTTTGATGCCATATTCGAAAACCCACAGTTTGCCGGCGCCGATACCAGCTATTGGTTAAGGCAGGGTGTACCACTCGCTGCTGGCGGTAAGGTAACGTTATCGACGCGTAATGGCTTATTGAATAATCTGCGTGCATCAAAAGAGCACGGCCAATCAAACTTCACCAACCCAGGGGTGAGGTTATTAGGTGTCGGCGCAGATTTTGACATTCTTCCAGAGCTTAGAGCATCGGTGAACGTGAATCAGCTTTGGTTTGATCAAACTGAGGTTTTGGAAGTCGCTAGGCAACAGGCGGATATTGATGAGTCGATTGGTACGGATGTGTCCTTATCATTGATTTACCGACCGTTTATGAGCCAGAACGTTGTTGTTCGTTTGTCTTACGCGGCCTTGTTGCCGGGCAAGGGCTTTGAACAGCTATTTGGTGATGAGACCCAACACTCATTGTTATTTAATTTGGTGTTGACCTACTAAATTCGTGATATTTGCCAGAAAAAGATTTGAAGCTGCTGTAGCAAGCAGCTCGCAAGGAAAAGTGATGAAGCCAATGGGAACGGAAAAAGCCATGTGTGCACAAGAAGAAAAAACGCTAGCCAAGGCCGTTACAAAGCCCATCATAAAAGGGCTGCTGTTACTGAGTGCTTTATTGGCGCCAAGTTTTGTTTTCGCTGTTGGCGGGCCTAAGCCGGTCGAGCGTGATTATGTGACGGCCGCAAATGCTCCCGCTTCGCAAAGCCCGGAACTCGTCGCTAAGAAGAACGAGGGCTGTGTTAGTTGTCATACTGAATCTGACAGTAAAAATATGCACAATAACCCGGCCATCCAATTGGCCTGTGTAGATTGCCATGGTGGTGATTCCAGTATCGTTCGAAGCTCTGAATCACCAGGCGATGAAGGCTACGCACGTTTACGAGATCAAGCCCACGTATTGCCTCGTTATCCGGAATTGTGGAATTTTCCTAGCTCTGCAAATCCAGAGCGGACATATACCTTACTCAACAAAGAAGCGCCCGAATTTATACGTTTTATTAATCCAGGCGATTTGCGCATTGCTCGTGAGTCCTGTGGTGCTTGCCATTTGAATGTGATTCAGGCTTCCGAAAGAAGCTTGCACGCCACGGGTGCTATGCTGTGGGGTGGGGCTTCATACAATAACGGCATCTTACCATTTAAGCAGTATTTACTGGGCGAATCCTACAACCGCGAGGGTGAAGCCACGGCTTTGAAAAACCCCACGGAAGTTACTCCGGAAATGGCAGCCAAAGGTATTGTTGCAGCGCTTTATCCTTTGCCCAATTGGGAAACGGTTAAGCCCGGTGATATCTTCCGCGTGTTCGAGCGCGGTGGTCGAAATATCACTAACTTATTTCCAGAAACTGGTATCCCCAATAGTTTGGGATTAATTCAACGTTTAGAAGAGCCAGGACGCCCGGATTTTAGGCAGTCAAATCGAGGGCCGGGCACAGGCGCTAGAATTTCTGTTCCACTAATTAATATTCATAAAACGCGTTTGAACGATCCCTTCTTATGGTTCATGGGAACGAATGATCAACCAGGTGATTATCGACACTCGGGCTGTACTTCTTGTCACGTTGTTTACGCCAACGACCGCGACCCGAAACATTCGGGGCCTTACGCGCAGTTTGGCCATACCGGCAAAACACAAACGATAGATCCAACGATTCCAAAAGACGAATCCGGTCACCCATTAAAACACCAGTTTACCCGTGGGGTTCCTAGCAGCCAGTGCATGATCTGTCATATGCACCAACCCAATATGTTTATGAACACTTATTTGGGTTACACCATGTGGGACTATGAATCGGATGCGCCGGCGATGTGGCCAGAGGAGCAACAGTATCCCTCTGAGGCGCAAAAGCGTAAAGTACTGGATCGTAACCCTGAAGGTGCCGCACCGCGTGGTAAATGGGCCGACGTAGAATTCTTAAGAGAAGTAGCCTCCTTGAATCCAAAGCTAAACGACACCCAGTTTGCTGACTATCATGGTCACGGCTGGAACTTCCGAGCAATCTTTAAAAGAGACCGTAAGGGTAATTTACTCGATGCCGAAAACAATATGGTATCGGATGATGACCCTGATAAATTTAAAAAAGCTGTGCATATGTCCTCGATTCACGCGGATGTCGGCATGCACTGTTCCGATTGTCACTTTGCACAAGACAACCATGGTAATGGGCACATCTATGGCGAAGTCGCCGCGGCTGTAGAAATTGCCTGTATCGATTGTCACGGCAGTGCGCAACGTTACCCTAATTTATTAACCTCCGGACCGGCCAAACTGGGTAAGGGTGCAGATCTTTCTGTACTCCGTAATCCTGATGGCCAGTTAAGATTTGAATGGGTTGAAGGTAAATTGATCCAACGCTCCTTGGTAACACCAGGCTTAGAGTGGGAGCTAAGCTTGGTAAAAGACAGTGTGAGCAAAGGGCATCCGCAATACAATGAAAAAGCAGCCCGCGCTAAGTTAATGTCAAAAGACACCGCAAAACAAAACTGGGGTGAAGATGTGCCGGAGGATCAGCTGGCGCACACCTATGAAAATATGGAGTGTTACACCTGTCATACGGCGTGGACCACCAGCTGCGGCGGCTGTCACTTGCCTATTGAAGCCAACGTAAAAACCGAGCGCCATCATTATGAAGGTGGAGAGACACGTAACTTTGCGACCTATAATCCGCAAGTTTCGCGTGATCAAATTTTCATGATTGGTAAGCGGGAAGAGCATAAAGGTGGTAAGTACGCACCGATTCGCTCTACCTCAGCCTTGGTATTGTCTTCGACTAACTCAAACCGCGAGCGGATCTATATCCAGCAGCCTCCCGTGGCGTCTAGTGGCTTTAGTTCGCAAGCCATTAACCCCCATTTCCCACATACAGTTCGCAAGACTGAAACCAAAACCTGTAGTGATTGCCACTTGGCAAACACTGAGGACAATAATGCGATCTTTACTCAAACCTTAGGTGTGGGAACCAAGTTTATCGACTTTATTGGCCGCTTTGCTTGGCTGGGCGGTGATGGTGAAGTTACTGGTGTACAAGTTACCGAATGGGACGAACCTCAGGCAGTTTATGGCAGCTACTTACACAAGTATGCCTATCCTGATTGGTACAATGATCACCAAAAAGCTGGCCAGGAATTGCAGGTAGGTTATAGCCATAGCTCTGGGCGCAGTTCTTGTTTGCAGATGCGTGGCGAATATCTCTACACGGCGGCAGGTAAGCAAGGATTGCAGGTCTATGATATTGCCTCTATTGATAACAAAGGTGTTTCCCAGCGTATTATCTCGGCACCTTTCAGCCCGCTTGGCCACAACCCGAATGTACCGAGTAAAAATGCAACATGCATGTTGATGCCCACAACTCAACCAGTAGCGCCAGCGCGTAACACCGGTGAGTTGATGCGAGTGACCAATATGGAACAGCCGATGCATCCTTTATATCACTATGTCTATGTGACGGATGCAGAAGAAGGATTAATTCTAGTTAATATCGATACCTTCTCCGACGGTGAGCCTCGCAATAACTTTTTAGAACGTGCCGCGACCTGGAATGCCAATGGCATATTAAATGGCGCGCGCCATATAAGTATTGGTGGCCACTATCTCTACATTGTTGCAGATGCCGGTTTGGTCATTGTTGATATTGATAAGCCGCTATTGCCGCAGTTGGTGTCGGTGACACCATTGAATGATGGTCGAGCTTCGGCCGTACAGTTCCGTTATTTGTTTGTGACTGATGCGGATGGTCTGAAGGTCATTGATATTACCGATCCTAAGCAACCTTCTTTGTTGGCGAATAACACGATCGCTTTGGCCGATGCACAAAAGGTTTTCATTGCTCGTACCTATGCTTATGTCGCTGCTGGCAAAGATGGTTTGGCAATCATTGATATAGAAAAGCCAACCGCCATGAAAGTAGAGCAAATGTTTAACGCTGGAGGCAAGCTCAGTGACTCTCAAGATGTCGTCGTTGCAAGTACCAATGCCTCCTTGTTTGCCTATGTTGCTGATGGTGTCGGTGGTTTAAAAATACTGCAGCTAACGTCTCCGGAAATTCAGCCAAAATTTTATGGTTTTAGCCCGAAACCGAATCCGCATCTAATTGCGCATTACCCAACGGATAAGGCAGCCTTAGGTTTGTCGAGGGCGCTAGAACGTGACCGTGCTGTTGATGAAACTGGTGGCCAAGTAGCGGTATTCGGCCGTCGCGGTTCTCGCCCGCTGAATAAAGAAGAAATAAATAAGCTTTACAAAGATAAATCCGGCAAGGTCTGGACCGTAAAAGATAAAGAAGAGTAGTTATGAAAAAAACGATCTTGAAACTACCGGCGTTTATTTTTAGCCTGGCATGCTTGGCGGCAAGTGGGCATGCCTTAGCCGAAGAAAACCCAATCACGGGAAAAGACAAGCACATGGGTGTTGCTACCTGTGCCTCCAGTGTGTGTCACGGCAAGCCGGCACCGGATGCAAACTCATACGCGCTGTTAAATGAATACCGCACTTGGAGCCGAGAAGACTTACACTCCAAAGCTTATAAAATTCTATTCAATGCTGAGTCTAAGCGAATGGCCAAAAATCTCGGTTTGGCTTCGGCTCACACAGCGGATATCTGTTTAGATTGTCATGCGGATAATGTTCCCCAAAGCCAGCGTGGTCCTAAGTTCGTCATTCGTGACGGCGTTGGCTGCGAAGCCTGCCATGGTGGCAGTGAGAAATGGTTAGATAGCCATTATAAAAAAGGCGTAACTCACGCAGAAAACCTAGCGGCAGGCATGTATCCAACTGAATCACCTAAGCCTAGAGCGGAAATGTGCTTATCCTGCCATTTGGGTACCAAAGATAAATTTGCCACGCATCGAATAATGGGAGCAGGGCATCCTCGTTTGGCTTTCGAATTAGAAACCTTCACTGCAAATCAGCCCGCTCATTATGTAGTTGATCAAGATTACCTTGAAAGAAAAGGGCAAATCGAATCGGTGACTATGTGGGTTGCCGGGGTTTACTACACCGCTAAGCAAACCTTAGAGCTTTATAACAGCCATTTGCTAACGGCTAATGGAATGATTCCCGAGCTATCTTTCTACGATTGTCACGCCTGCCATCATCCGATGGATAAAAAGACTTGGCGCCAGACAAGTATCGAAGTTGGATTAAAACCCGGTGATTTACGCTTAAACGATGCGGCACTGCAAATGTTGGTGGGTATTGCCTATATTCGCGATCAGGAAGGCGCCCAGAGATTATTGCAGCTTTCACGCGATTTGCATGTCGCTTCTCGTAAAGATGTTAACAGTCTTAGGTCTTCCGCCAAGGCGGCATTAGCACAACTAGCAGCCATGGAGGGGGCACTATTGGATCGCAATTACAACAACAATGAAATTACCTCTTTGCGACAAAGAATCTTAAGCAAGAGCGCTGCCGGTCAATATCGCGATTACACCAGTGCTGAGCAAGCCTTCTTGGGGGTTGAGACGCTAACATTGGCTTTAAATCAAAGTGAGCGATATAGTGCACAAATGGACAGCTTTTATGCTTCACTCGCCAGTGAGTCTGCGTTTCAGCAGGGGCGTTTCGCCAGTGTCGCAAAAAATCTGCTTTCAACCATGTACCCATAGCGAGGTGAGTCAGTGCTAAAAATAGTAGGATGCACCCACACGGGAAGACGCGAGCTCAATGAGGATTCTTTTCTAGCGGATGATGAACTGGGCTTGGCGGCTGTGGCTGATGGCATGGGAGGCTATTCCTCAGGTGAGGTTGCAAGTGCAATTGTGGTTTCCACCCTTTGGAACGATTTAAAGGAAGGCGAAAAAAGCTTAGAGGAGTCGGTTGCTAACGCTCATCTCGAAGTGAAAAAAGGCGTTTTGGACGGGCGTGGTGGGGCCGGCATGGGCTCAACTGTAGTCGCAGCGAAATTTGACGGTTCGCGTTTTGATGTCGCTTGGGTTGGCGACAGTCGCGCTTATATATGGGATGGCCACGAACTAAGGCAAATCAGTCGTGATCACTCCTACATCGAGTCATTGCTGTCGCGTGGCATTATATCGGCCGAAGATGCCAAAACACGTAATGATCGCAATTTGGTGACTCAGGCCTTAGGGGCTGAAGCGCTTGTTGAGCTGGATATCGGAACCTGCGAAGGAGATTTGTTTCAGGGCGAGCTACTGCTCCTCTGTAGTGATGGCCTGAATGATGAGCTAGGCGGTTTTGAGATCGCAAGGCTACTTCATGATAATGCAGGCGATGGTCTTGAGAGTTGCTGTGAGAAATTAGTCCAGGCCTCATACGATGCTGGTGGTAAAGATAATATTACCGTCATGCTGGTGAGTAACGATGTTGCAGCGCCAGAATCGGGCCGTGTTCCAGCAACAATCGTAGAAACCCATAATTTATCCGGACACAGTGAGTATTTCCCGCTAGGTGTGCAAAATGATGGCGCCCATATCACCAGCAGTGAGAGTGTGACCGAAGAGTTTTCCACTACCCAAGTGTATGCTGTTAAGCCCAAGAGTCAGTTAGATTACGATGCATTGGATGATCATATCGGTGGTGGCACGCCAAGCTGGCTAATTGCGATAGTTTGCCTGCTTTTATTGGCAGGGCTGCTTGGGCTGCTCGTTTATTTGGGTATAATCAGCTTCTGATATTGCCTTGAGTAGTAATCAGCTGATTTAGGCGCTGCCTAAGCTTAATACAGTTTTCATAATGGCAGCATAAGCTAGTTTATTTGTTTTCTGTATCAACACAGATTTCAAACACATAGTAAAAGATTAAACAGTAGTAAGAATAAGTAAAAGGTCGAAAATGATGGTTGAGTGCACAAGCGACAACTGTAAATTGAAGAATCCTCAAACAGGCGAGCTGTTATCTTTAAGCGCCTCTACCATCCTAGGGCGTAGTGATGATTGTGACATTGTTCTAAAAAGCGATGTGGCCTCTCGTCGACATGCTTCTATCGAAATCAAGGATGGCAAGCTGGTTTTGTCGGATCTGGGCTCAAGTAATGGCTCTTTTCTTAATGGTGAAAAAATAAACGATTCTTCTGATCTGTTCGATGGCGATTTGATCGTGATCGATACGGACAGTTTTAGTGTTATTTCGCCCAATAAGCGTGAAGCCGAAGCGGACATTCCATCGGTTTGGTCTGAAGGAGAAGGCCTAGAAAGCGCATCACAGACCCAAATCGTGTTCGATGTAGAGCGTTCTGCGGCTGTTTCAGACTACATGGCAGGCCGTATTGATATTCCAGCGCTTGGCGCTGTCCCACGTTTAGTTGGGCTATCAGACGCTGTCAGAGGCCGAATCTATGAGCTGCAAGGTGATCAAGCGACTAATATCTGGCACCTTGGACGCTCTGAAGAAGTGGATATCGTAATTGACGATGGCAGTGTTTCTGGTAAGCATGCCCAGTTGGTGAATGACGGTGTACTCTGGAAAATTGTTAATTGGATGTCCACCAATGGTACTTTTGTAAATGATAAAAAAGGCTTGTCTACCTTTTTGAAGTCTGGCGACATCATCCGCTTAGGCTCTGTAGAGTTTGCCTTTGAAGCTCGACTATCCAATAACAATTCAGCGGCGGCTAGCGTTAAAGCGGCTAGCTCGGAGTCCGGCTCATCGAAGACTGGCCTAATCATAGGAGCAGTCGTTGTTGTGGTGGCTATTGCAGCTGCAGCAGCATTCTTGCTCTAAGATTTTAGGGCAGTGAATAAAAAAAGCCGCTAAGCGGCTTTTTTTATGCCCTTTTTATATTCGCTTTATGAAAGGCATAAAAAGGAGTAGTTGCTATTCAACAACGGCTGGCAAGTCAAAGCTCTGTGTTGTTCTTAGCAAAATACTTAGCAATTAAAGTATCGATAGCCAAAATACCTGAGCCCCATAGTATATTCAGGCCCAATAACAGACCCCAGATAACATGCCCAGCAAAGGCTGCGGGTGCTATTTCTTCCAAGCTAATTACGGCAACAACATTTACAACGCTCAATCCAAGAGCTGAAAATCGTGTGCTGATACCAAAGGCCAATAAAACCGGTAAAACAATTTCACCAGCGGTACCTAGAAATGCGGCTACAGCCGGAGATAAAAAGGGTACCTGATACTCATACTCAAAAAGAAAAAGCGTTGTTTCCCAATCATTGAGCTTGGTTAGGCCCGAAGCAAAAAACACCCATGCGACGTAACAACGCGCAAGTAGCAACGCCAGGTGCTGGGGGTATTCAAAATATCGGCTTAACTGTAAATAGCTGTGGTAGTGGTTGCGTATACTAGAGTTCATAATATTCTCCGTTGTTACTCGTCTAATTGGCTCTAGCTAATAAAGAGCGCAAGGTAAAAGGTATTGTCAGTAGTGCTAATAAAAGGGTGCTATTAAATAGTGCTGTGTTATGTTGCTAATTCCAGATGTCCAAGCTCACTGTGGCGGTTTCTGTTGCGTTCTACGCTCACCGATCATTGAATATAAAGTTCACTAATGGCTTGGTGTTGGATCAGTAAATTCAGTACGCTGCCTAGGTCTAAGCCATTATTTTCAGTGCTCCGATGTGCTTCGATCTCGATCGTTTCCAAGGCAGCTCCGATGCTTAAGCCGTTTATACAGGCTGAAATAAACGCGAATTCATTTTTAGCCACTGCTATTGAGTGAGCTTTATAACGACAGCGATAAATCATCAGTCGTTCTTCATATTCATCTTGCTCAAGTTTTTCCTTAGCTGACTGTAGATACTGGTCAGTATCAGCAGCTTCGCTTAGGTTTGCTCGATAAATATCTTCTATGGGGTATGGGCTTTTCAATATGCGAAAGCTTTCTTGAAAGCGAATGTAGACATTGTCGATATCGCTTTCTTGCAATTTGAAAACACTTGCTTGATCGAATAATTCATCTCTCGATCGTTCGCTTTCGAATATTAGCGCTTCGTAACGGGCCACATCGCTTAGATAAGGGTATGATTCAAAGGCTTCATTACTGGCAATAATCTTAGCGAGTAAATGCCCAAATTCAGACCAGTCCGCAGTTTGCAATGGCTTTAGCTGCAAATGCATTGCCGCCAGCCCTTTTAAGGCTTCATCGCCAATTAATTGCTGAGTGCAAGGGTAGGCAATGGACAAGCTTCTAAAGGCACTGGCCAGTAGATTGTTCTGATAAACCTGAGTATGTGCTGCTGATGTTTGTTGCTCAGCAAAGCGGTATATATCTTCGAGCAGGGAGCCCTGCAGTGCTTGAATATCACTCATGACGGTAGCGCCTGTTTTAAGTAATGCTCTGACTCCAGCTCACTGACAATAGCCCGTGCTTTGTCCAGTTCAGCCACTAAAGTTTCCCAGCTTGGTAGCGAATTGTCCCATTCAATCAAGGTGGCAACTTTGCCAAGGCGTTGAATAGTATTGCGATACAAGGCCCAGCATTCATCAGATACTGCCTGAGAATGATCGTCGACATAAAAACCGGCTACCTTATCTTGGCTAAAGCCCGCTAGATGAATCTCTTGTACGGCATTGAGGTTTATGGATTCGGTCCAGCTAATGGCATCGTGTAGCGGATTACGGCTTTGCTTGTTGTGGGCGTTGATCAATATATTGTTTAGATCTAGTAGTAGCCCGCAGTTAGTTTTTTCGACAAGCTGATTTAAGAAATCTGTTTCCATCATTTCATCTTCATCGTACTGAAAATATGAAGATAGATTTTCAACAAGGATTTGACGACCTAACTTGTCTTGGACATAGTTGACATTATCGCTTAGTGCCGAAAGCCACTCTCGATTAAACGCTAGGGGTAGTAGATCACCAGTAAATACTGACCTGGCGTTTTTGTCGGAATTAATCGCGGCTCGGTTAAAGCTTGCATGATCCGATAAAAATAGGGGTTTATGTTCCTGATTTAATCTTGCGATAGTATCCATATAGCTATCGCTGGGTCGATCGACTGAACCTAGCCCCATGGCAGTGCAGTGTAGGCTGAGCTCGTAATGCTTAGAGATCTCACGAATAAGCTCGGCACTGGCGCCGCCTGGGGCGAAGAAATTTTCGGTATGTACTTCCACAAAGTCGATATCAGCGGGACAGGTCAGGGCCTGCTGGTAATGCTCGTGACGCAAGCCAATACCAAATAGCTGTGCATCATTAAGCGCTTTTGTTGGATTGCTCGATGATATAGCAGGCCCTAACATGTTTATCTCCCTGATCGATTAAGCTTTTTTAGAAGCTTTGTACTTCTTTTTGGCTTCTGCTTTAAGCATGCCGCCAAGGTCTACGCAAGTGCCTTTGGCTACGAGCTTCCACTCACCTGGATCGTTATCAACCTTTGATTGGCCTGCACATGAATGTGTGCCAGCTAGGTTGCCACAATCATTTTGGCCAGCTTTGGCAATGCCGTAGCATTTTTCTTTCGCTGCGGCCTCACTGACCGGAACCATAGTGGTGGACACTAATGCGGCTAAAGCCGCGCTTGCTAAAATACTCTTGTTCATAGCTATTCTCCGCTAATGTTGGAAAATTACTCTTCAGCCAAAACTTCAGCGTCTACAGTACGGATGCCATTCCAGTTACGGTAGGCCGTGGTTAGATTGCCGTCGATGTCAGAAGACCATTTCTTTTGAACATCTTTGTTAAGGTTTAGGTAAAGCTTATTGTCAACAATCTTCCAAGCGTATGGGTCAACGTCCAATTTCTTGTTCAGTGCAACACCCATCGCGCAATAACCACCAAATTGTGGTGCATACTTCTCAGGTGAGGCCTTAAATAGATCACGGTTGCTCGCGCTGCTAAAGTGGAAGATGGCACCTTTGTGGGTCGCAGTGTACTTGGTGCTACCTTTACTAGGCTTGCCTTTTTTGAAGTAAGAAACGGCATCGTAACCACTGATTGCCAAATCGTTTTTGTCAGCGTTAACACCAATGTCGGCTGCAAAAGTTAGGCTGCTCATGGCAATAGCAGAAGCGGCAGTTAAGGTTTTTAGTACTCGATTGAATTTCATAATTTCCTCGCTAAGTCTTTAGGTTTTTGGCCATCGCTTGGCCTGTTAAGCTGTGATGACTCTTCAATCACGGTGACCAGTATAGGTAGGAAAAAATATTTAAATTAACCAAACGTACAGAAAAACGAGCCAATCGTTCAGCCTTACAAAGGTTTACTTTGGGCTTATCTGCTGCTTAACAATTGCTTAATTTTACTTTGCGTTGTGCGTGATTGTGGTTTGTGTTTAGGCTGGAGAATTATATATTGGAACTGCATAAGCTAATAACAAGCTTATTTGTCTAGGCTGCCTTTTGCTTAGCTATCCATGTTAGGGCAGCTAATGGCTTTAATACATAGCTAGACCTTGGGTTTTAGCTTGTTGAAATTTAGAAAAGAAGGTAATAGTTGCGCTAACGCAAGCTTTTAAATTAGTAAAATGATTTAGATAAAGTTAGTTGCAAACAATATAGCTAAATTGGAGTCGCAGAAGGGTAATGATTAATGTAAAAAAGGAAAGGGTGTGCAGCAAAGCTTAGATTTATCTGATTAAGCACTAAGCTTCTCTTTAAGCCATTCCTTAGGGCTGATTCCATAACGCTTGCGAAACACTCTGCTGAGAGCCGAGGCGTGTTCGTAACCCACTTCATGGGCCACCATACTCACCGGTTTGTTGTTAATAAGAAGCTCTTGGGCCTTAACCAATCGTATTTCGGTTAGATACTCATTGGGCGTCTTACCAACTGTATCCTTAAATAAGGTGGCAAACTTTGAGCGTGACATGCTTGCCGTTGCTGCCATGGTATCTAGGTTCCAACTATCTGATGGGGCCTTTTGAATGGCTGCTATAAGTTTGGATAACTGTGGGTGCACCAAGGCTGAAAGAATCCCGTGGACGACAAGCCCTTTTTCGGTAATATGTCGTAGGATCTGGATAAAAATAATATCGCTAAGCTTATCCAGCATCATTTGCTTTCCGGGCGTCTCTTGGAAAGCCTCTTCAAACAGCCAGTTTGCGGCGCGTTGAAGATGCTGGTGGCTGGCACCGTCAAAATAAATAAAGCGGGGTAGAGAGTTAACGAACTTTTCCTGTCCCTGCCCAAAATGAATTTTGGCACAGACCAGTTCAGCGTTTTCACTATCACCTACAGAAAGTCGGTGATTTGATTTGCTAGGGATAAAAATCACAGAAGGACGATCTAGAAATATTTTGTGCCCATCCTCAGTAACAATGTTTAGCGTCCCTGATTTCAAGACATGTAAATGCCCACAGCTGTTGTCGCCGATGGATTGCAAGCCGCAAAGCTGACCACTGAAAAACACCTCGGTATTGAAGTCGATTAAACCCGCCGCTTCACTAAGCTGATCCATACTTAAAGCTTCTTATCATTGATGGTGGGCGTACTGTGCGTCTTTACATTGCTTGAATCAAGCTCGATAAACAAAACTTGATAATCAACAAATGGGCTTTACTCAGGATTTTGAGGGCTCACAGTTTTCTGTGTTTAATGCCCTAAAAACCGCGAATTGTTGCTGGTGCTGTTGATTTTAACTAGGCCTTATAAGTGTATTGTCTATAGGTAAAACGGCGATAGCTTTATGCCCGAAACATGGATGTTTCTGATTTCTATAGCTGGTAGATCGGCAGCTGTATACCTATCGATCTACCGCAATAAGCGTGCAACTCTAGGAGTTGCCGGTGTAGAGAGTGATAACTGGTTTGGATGGGTTTCCAAAAGCTGGCCTTCAATAGGCCAGATTAGGTCGTATCCACTTTTCAATGTCTTCCTGCTTAAGATCTCGGCGCTGTGCTATTGATCGCACCTGATCTTCCTGGATTTTGCCAACATTAAAATACTTACTTTCTGGGTTGGCGAAATACCAACCGGATACTGAGGCGGCGGGAGTCATGGCGAAATGAGTGCTGAGCTCTACGCCAATATTTTCTTGGGCATTTAGTAGTTCGAAGAGAAACTCCTTCTCGCTATGATCCGGACAGGCTGGGTATCCTGGAGCGGGGCGTATGCCTTGGTACTTCTCTTTGATAAGCTCTTCATTGCTAAGCTGCTCATCGGCTTGATAGCCCCAAAACTCTTTACGAACGCGCTGGTGCATATGTTCAGCAAAGGCTTCGGCCATACGATCTGCTAAGGCCTTAACCATAATTGCTGAATAGTCGTCACCATTACTTTCGTACTCTTTGGCAAGAGCTTCAGCGCCTAGGCCGGTGGTCACACAAAATCCACCAATATAATCTTGCTTACCGCTATCTTCGGGTGCAATAAAGTCCGCTAGGCTCAATAGAGGTGGCTCCGCCACATCCCTAGTCGCTTTAATAGCCTGCTGACGAATAGGCTGAATGTTGCCCAAAACCTTGCCAGCTTCGTCGCTAATCTGAATGTCTTCTTGATTGACTTGATTGGCTGGCCAAATACCAATAACGCCCTTCGCTTGTAGCTGTTTTTTCTCGATCAGCTCTTTAAGCATCTTTTGTGCGTCGGCAAATAGGCTGCTGGCCGCTTCGCCAACGATTTCATCCTCTAGAATAGCGGGGTATTTGCCGGCCAAATCCCATGAGATAAAGAAAGGTGTCCAGTCGATGGTGTCGACAAGCTCTTCTAATGGGTAGTCATCAAATACTTGGGTTCCGATCAGCTTTGGCGTAACCGGTGTAAAGGCATCCCAGTCTATCTGTAAGCCGCGACCTTTACTTTCTTCATAGCTGATTTGTTTGCCCTTGGGCTTGCGGTTAGCGGTTCGTTCGCGAACTTTTACGTACTCACTTTTAATATCATCAATATAGCTTTGTTTGTCCTTAGACAGTAACTTGCTAGCGACACCTACCGCTCGCGAAGCGTCCGCAACATAAATAGCTTGATCGAGATCGAACTCGGGATCAATTTTTACTGCGGTGTGGGCTTTTGATGTTGTCGCGCCGCCAATCAGCAGTGGTTTTTGAATATTCTGTCGCTGCATCTCTTTGGCAACGGTAACCATTTCATCAAGCGATGGAGTAATAAGACCCGATAAGCCGATAATGTCACAGTTTTCTTCGACCGCTGTTTTTAAGATGTCTTCGCAGGGCACCATGACGCCGAGATCAATTACCTCAAAGTTATTACACTGCAATACCACGCCAACAATATTTTTCCCGATATCGTGCACGTCACCCTTAACGGTGGCCATGAGTATTCGGCCATTGCTCTTTGCGCCTTCGTCTTTTTCTTCTTCAATATAGGGCTGCAAATAGGCTACCGACTGCTTCATAACTCGGGCCGACTTTACCACCTGGGGAAGAAACATCTTACCTTGGCCGAATAAATCACCGACAACGTTCATGCCGTCCATTAACGGGCCTTCAATAACATCGAGAGGACGTGTGCTGGCGATGCGGGCCTCTTCGGTATCTTCTTCAATAAAATTGTTTATGCCTTTTACAAGGGCATGCTCCAAGCGTTTACTTACAGGCCATTCGCGCCATTCTAGGTTTTCTGTTTTTGCGCCGCTGCTGCCATCACCGCGATACTTATCGGCTATTTCAAGTAAGGCTTCGGTAGCTTCCTCGTTGCGGTTGAGGATTACGTCTTCAACTTTATCTTTTAGTTCTTGCGGTAAGTCATCGTAAACGGCGAGCTGGCCAGCATTCACAATGCCCATGTTTAGACCAGCTTTAATGGCGTAATACAAAAATACCGAGTGAATCGCTTCGCGTACTGGGTTATTTCCCCTAAAAGAGAATGAAACATTACTTACGCCACCAGAAACACCGGCGTGAGGAAGGTTTTCACGAATCCAGCGCGCTGCTTCAATAAAGTCGACGGCGTAGTTGTTGTGTTCTTCAATACCGGTGGCTACAGCAAAAATATTGGGATCAAAAATAATATCTTCGGGCGGAAAGCCTACTTTGTCGACCAGTACTCGGTAGCTGCGTTCGCAGATCTCGATTTTTCGTGCGAGGTTGTCGGCTTGGCCGTCGGTATCAAAGGCCATTACAACAACAGCGGCGCCGTAGCGCATGCAAAGTTTTGCCTTGGCAATAAAGTCTTCTTCGCCTTCTTTTAAACTAATCGAGTTAACGACGGCCTTACCCTGTATGCATTTTAAGCCAGCTTCGATAACTTCCCACTTAGAGGAATCCACCATGATGGGAACACGGGAAATATCAGGCTCACTAGCGATCAGGTTTAAAAACTTCACCATGGCCGCTTCGGCATCCAGCATGCCTTCGTCCATATTGATGTCGATAATTTGCGCGCCGTTTTCTACCTGCTCTTGGGCAACCTCTAGAGCAGTGTCATAATCTTCTTCGATAATTAGGCGTTTAAAACGCGCGGAGCCGGTGACATTACAACGCTCGCCGACATTAACGAACAGAGAGTTTTTCTCTATATTGAATGGCTCCAAACCGGCTAAGCGGCAGGCGACATCAAGGTCAGGAATTTTACGAGCCGGATGTTTGGCAACCGCATCGGCGATAGCCTTAATGTGGGCGGGCGTTGTACCGCAGCAACCGCCGATGATATTTACAAAGCCACTGGCTGCAAACTCTTCAACGACTGTTGCCATTTCTTCTGGCGTTTCATCGTATTCACCAAATTCATTAGGCAAGCCGGCATTAGGGTGCGCCGAGACGAAACAGTTAGCAACCCGAGAAAGTTCTTTTAGGTAAGGGCGCAGCTCATCGGCACCGAGTGCGCAGTTCAGGCCAATTGAGATGGGCTTGGCGTGAGCTAAAGAGTTATAGAAGGCTTCTGTAGTTTGACCAGAAAGAGTGCGACCAGATGCATCGGTAATGGTACCCGAAATCATAATGGGTAAGGTTTGGCCAATCTCTTCAAAATATTCTTGTACCGCAAACACCGCAGCTTTGGCGTTTAGGGTATCAAAGATGGTTTCAATCAAGATAAGATCAGCGCCACCGGCGATAAGCCCGGAAACCGCTTCGCGATAGTTTTCGACCAATTGATCGAAGGTCACATTACGGGCGGACGGGTCATTTACATCGGGTGATATTGAGCAGGTGCGGCTGGTAGGGCCAATCACCCCAGCAACATAGCGCGGGCGATCGGGTGTTTTGGCCGTCATGGCATCGGCGGCTTCGCGTGCTACTTTCGCCGATGCAAGGTTGATCTCATAGGCCAGCTCTTCCATTTGGTAGTCTGCCATAGAAACCTGGGTGGCATTAAAGGTATTGGTTTCAATAATGTCGGCACCGGCTTGCAAGTAGGCCGTGTGGATATCTCGAATAATATCTGGCTGGGTGATCGATAGCAGGTCATTGTTACCGGCCACGTCCATATGGTAATCCGCAAAGCGCTCGCCGCGATAATCGGCTTCTTGCAGCTTGTAACCTTGAATCATGGTGCCCATACCGCCATCCAGCATTAGGATACGTTCTTGCAGTTGTTCTCGAATATCAGGGCGTGGGCTTTGACTCATGGTTTCTTTCCTTCTTGCTTTGGCGCTACAGCTCTTCCAAATAATGGTTTAAAACAGCTGGGCCAGGCGCTACATTTGCTATATGCCACAATGACTAGTTAATGCTGCGGCTAGTATCGGCTTGTTCTTAACTATAATTCTTAAAGATAGGTCTTAAAGACGGCTCTTAAAGAAATTTCATATAGCCTCGCATTATACCTATATCAAAATATTTCGATATAGATTTTGAATTCTAAGCTTATTCATATATTGAGGGTGATTAACCGCCGTGTATGGCTTAATCGCTGGCCATTCAAGCTTGAACTAGCGCTAAACCCATTTCACACATATGGTTTTTATATTAGCTTTCATGATTTAGAATAACCGACCTGTGAATTAAGGTATTTAAAGAGCCTGTTATATGAGTGATACGCCTGTAGTCGATGTGGATTTTACCCCTTCAGCCCAAAGCTATTTAGCTGAACTACTGTCAAAGCAAGACGGTGATGGCATTGGTATTCGCATGTTTGTATCAAACCCGGGAACGCCCCAAGCGGAAACCTGCATAGCCTATTGTCGTCCTGGCGAAGAGCAGGAAGGTGATATCCAAGTTCCTTTGGATGGTTTTACCGCGCATTTCGAAGCGCGCTCGATACCTTTCCTAGCCGAAGCAAAGGTTGATTACTCGGCGGATAAGATGGGCGGCCAGCTCACGATTCGAGCGCCTAATTCAAAAATGCCTAATGTTACTGACGACAGTCCATTAGAAGATAAGATTAACTACATCTTATACAACGATATCAATCCGGGTTTGGCTTCTCATGGTGGTGAAGTGAGCTTGATTGAGCTTACCGATGATAACTACGCAGTATTGCGCTTTGGTGGTGGCTGCCAAGGTTGTGCCTCAGTGGATATGACTCTTAAAGATGGCGTTGAAGGCACTTTAAAAGCTAAGCTGCCAGAGCTTGCGGGTGTTCGCGATATCACTGATCACAGTGATCGTTCTCAAGCTTACTATTAAGCGCCATCCGTATTTCATTCCTTTCAGCTTGACGCTATAGAATGCGCCCAAAGCCGATGCCAAGCAGAGGCTTTGGGGTGTGCTTCAAAGTTTTTATAGTTGCTTTAGCTAACTTAAAGGCACTAAAAATAGCCAAGATTCCCCGCTATCTAAGTCGTGCATTACATTATCAACGACAAACTGCTCACCCTCTAAAACCAGTTGCTCACCGATGGTAACCGGGTTCCGAAATAGCTGGTCTTCATAGCTGTAGCTATCTTCTTTACTGACGTGTAGGTGGTAGATATACACAAATTACTCCTTGAGATCTGATTTGCTGTCAAAATCTTTTGAGTCAGTATAGGGAATACTGTAGCCGTGTGACTCAATAATCTGCTGCGCCTTAGCTGTTTGTAAAAATCGCCAAAAAGCTTTGGCCGCTGGCTTTTTGTTGCTGCGCTTGAGTAAAACGGCGTCTTGTAAAATGGCCGTGTGCAGCTGCTTGGGGACTTGCCAGGCATTATTACGATCTTCCGCTGGCAAGCTCAACCATTGAGATTTGGCTATAAAACCCGCGTCCACTTGGCCAGCTTGGGTAAAGTGGTAGGCTTGGGCGATGTTTTCACCTTGTATCTGTACTATGTTGCCCGCCTTGTTGGGTTTTGCCTCATCGGAAAGCTTTTCTAAAACACTGTTCGCAGCTCTGCCATAGGGGGCGAGTTTGGGGTTGGCTAGGGCAATTTTTCCTGCCTCAAGCTTAAGAAATTCGACACTCAGCTTCTTATTTCGATGCTCGGCATGGCTAGACCATAGTACTAAGGCGCCCTCAGCATAACTAAATTGACTATCCGCGAGTGCAAATCCTTCAGCAACTAGCTGTTTTGGGCGAAGCTGATCTGCAGATAGAAATAAATCAAAAGGCGCGCCGTGCCGAATTTGGGCGGCGATCTTGCCGCTAGAGCCCAATACAAAGCGAACCTTGTGGCCGCTTTCTTTAGTGAACTCTTGACCGATCTGTCGTGCGCTATGGGCAAAGTTTGAGGCTACAGCAACGGTTATTGTTGCTGAATAAGATTTTGAAATACTGTTAGTAAACAATAAGATGGAGAATAAAGCTAGAATTAGCTTCACCACAAAAACCCCCGAATATTTAGTCTCCTTAAAGTAACAAATTCAGGCTGCTATTGCAGTAAGTTATAGAATAATAGCTGTAGTGAGCTGCTGTTGCTGCGGAAGTGGCATCTGAGGATAAAAAAAGCCGCCTATAATACAGGCGGCGCAAGGGTCTTAGGGTGTTCTCTATTACTTAATAACTTAGATCATATATCTGGCATATGCAAAAGTGATTGATGAAGCAAACGACTTTTTTCGCACTTTTGTATCAATTTCTATTGTTTTTTCGCCTATTTCGCCAGCAGAGCATCAATTTGGCGCTCTCCGTCACTTAACACTTCGGCTTGCGAGCCCTTTGAACCACTTGCATCGATGTGATGTATTTCCTTAACGCCAATAAAGCGGCATACCTGTTCAATATAAGTGCTGCAGTGATCATAGCTACTGCCTACAGGTGTGCCGCCAGTTGCGGTGATGATATAGGCCTTCTCAATTTTACAGAGGCCTTGCGGGCCTTGCTCTGTATAGTGAAAGGTCTTGCCCCCGACACAAATGGCATCAATCCAAAGCTTTAAATAGCTCGACACGCTGAAGTTATACATGCTGGCGCCAATAACTAGGGTGTCAGCTTGCTTTAACTCGTTAATTAGAGTGTTCGATAGCTCCACAAAGTTACTTAGGCTGGTATTTCCGTTATCAGTTCCATCTTTAAAGGCCATCAAATCTTCGGCACTTGGGAGGCTAACGGGGGTTGATGCGAGATCACGGTAAACCGTTGGCTTATCTAGCTTAGCTGCAAGGTAGTGGCCTAGCTTGCGACTGTTGGATCCTGTTAAGTTAGCGCTGCTATCGATGTGTAATGTTGTCATTTTTAAGCCCTGTATCCAATTAATTGTTCAAATTCGTTTTTGATTTATTAAGCTTGTTTAGCAGGGCGTGCCTTGATGGGCCGCCTTGCAATAAACTGTTAAGAAGTATTTTATGGATTGACAGCTTTTTAATAAGCGGTAAATACTGCATAAAACCTTCAATTAAATTGAACAGTTGCTATGAGATCTCAAATAACCCTAGAAGTGCTTGAAATTCTTGATGCCATTGATCGTCGAGGCAGCTTTGCTAAGGCGGCCGAAGAGTTGAACCGGGTGACCTCGGCATTATCGTATTCTGTGCAAAAGCTTGAGGAGCAGCTGGATATTGTGGTGTTTAGGCGGCAGGGGCGCCGGTCAGTGCTCACGCCAGCTGGAAAGTTGCTTCTGGATGAAGGGCGGCAGCTACTGCAGGCTAGCAATGATATCGTCTTAAAAGCGAAAGAGGTGGCTAATGGCTGGGAGCCAAGGATTCGTATTGCCGTTGAATCGCTGCAGAATTATCCAAACTTTTTTGCTGTGCTGTCTGGCTTTTTGCAAGAACACCCCAGTATGGAAATAGATATTCGAGAGTCAGTGCTTAACGGTGGCTGGGATGCATTGGCTAGGGCTGAGGTGGAGCTGCTCGTCGGCGCACCAGGGCCGGTGCCTAGCAACCAAGGAATAAGAGTGGAACCCTATGGTCTGGACGCGCTGATCGAGCTTATATCATCCAGTCACCCTTTGGCCGAGCAGGCCGCTAATGCTGATTTGGTAGACCAAGTGTACCCGAGTCTCAGGCGTGTTGTGCTGCACGATACCTCGGTGGTTGATGTTGCCCGAAGTGCTGGCCTCGGGCAGCAATCACAGCGCTTTTATGTGCAAACCATGGAGCAAAAATACGAGGCCATCAAAGCAGGAATAGGAATCGGTTTTGTACCTACGCATCGCGCCGAGAGAGCGATAGAAAGCGGTGAGCTTATCAAGGTCGCCAAGCCAATTATGGATAAACAGCAGCATTACTTGGCCTGGAAGGTAAGTAACAAGGGCAAGGGATTACAAGAACTATGTCGGCGTCTATTGCTGGAGGGTAGTGCGGCATAAGGTGCTATCTACTTTATCTTTAAGCGCGCAAGAATTTTTTCGCAAAAATATATTTACCCTATATTTTATGATGCTTTTAAGGCTGGAAATTAAGCATAAAAAAAACCCGACGTCTGGGGGAGAGCATCGGGCCAAGACCATTAGGAGTAAACACGTCGTTGAACATAGCTTTGAAGAAAGATAACAGTGCTCTGTTCGATCTATAAGATGAAGACTGGCTGCTGTCATTTACCTTACTGGCGTTATTAAGTATTAATCAAATCAGAAAAAATGCCAGTGAAATATCGCCTTTGCTTAAATGTTTTTTTCATGTTCCCAAGCCTCCGAAATACTCAATTCTTATATCCAACGTATTGCTGAGCCCTGGGGTAATTAATCGCTATTTGTTATTAATTTCGTGGAATATAAACGTGCTTGCTATATAACTTTAGCTGCCATTAGTTGGCACTATAGTCACAAAAAGCCGCCTTGGCCTCTTTATTGCTATATTTTCTGTATTGATCACTGCAACTGAGTCAGTCCCCCAAAATAGCCTAGTGTGATTGTTATACGGCTTATTGCCAGCTAACTGCTGGACAAAAATTTCCTGTAGGAAATTTAAAAGGGAAGCTTGTTGCCGCTTATATACGGGAAGAGCGTTATGAAAACGAGTAAGTTAACCGCTGCAAAATACTTGTCGATCGCTTTATTGCTTTCGGCTCTAATAGCCTGCACGCCGCAATACAGTTATCAGGTGGTCCAGGAGATTCCGTCCTATCTTCAAATGAGTAATAAAGTAAATATTACTCGCCAGCAGCAGTGGCGGCTTAATGCCCACACGCCTTTGTATATCGCTATGGCTAAAAACGATCTTATTCCCCGTACCGAGCTGACTATCACAGAAAGCCTATACGATGCTTTGCTGGAGCAATTTCCACTGAGCAAAGCATCCTCCAATCCTGCTAGTTTAGGCGAGGCGCTGGCCAGCGCTCGCTTGATGCGCATGCCGATCACGGTGTTTCATCAGTTATCCTACATGGAGGACAATATCAGCAGCTGGCAGGAGTACGATCAAGATATGGACTCCGGCAGAGCGATGGGGCGCGATCGTCTGCGTCTTCAGATACAGCTTTACGATAGTTATAGTGGCAAGCTGTTGGATTCAGCCATATTGGATTCGGTAAGTCGCCGTTTGGCATGGTCTGAGGTAAGTCCAATTGAGCTATTGCGAATGGCATCCGCAGATTATGCCCAGCAGTTAACTATGGTAAGCGCCCCCTGATAACCACTTTGAGACAAAGACGAAGGGTTCTTGCATCGTGGGCTGACTATGGGCAGACTGTAGCGCCCTAATGCTGGGAACACAAAAATCCTCCGTTGTATGGCCGTCAATTATCGGCTAGTGAGACTTAAAGAGAGGGTAGTTATGCCAAGCAGGAATTATAATTTAAGACCTATGCTAGACCCAGAACAACTGAGCCAGGCCGTTCAACAAGCCGCTACGCCAGGATCTAAGCCTCCAGTTCATTTGTGGAATCCTGATTTCAGTGGTGATATCGATATAGTTATTGCTGCAGACGGGCAGTGGTATCACGAAGGTGATCCTATTCGCCGCCTACCTTTACGGGCACTGTTCGCCTCGATTCTTAAGCGCGAAGGCGATGAATACTTTTTGGTAACCCCGGTAGAGAAGTGGCGCATCCAAGTGGAAAGGCAGGCATTTTGTTTAACTCAAATGATGGAGTTAGAAGAAGATGGCGTGTTTTTTATCGAGTTTCGCAACGAAATCGGTGAGTCTGTCCGCTTAGATGCCAAGCATCAAATTTGGTTTGAAAGCTATGGTGAGCAAAGTATCCCCTGTATTGCCGTGCGAGATGGTTTAAATGCGAGCTTGTCGCGATCGGTTTTCTACGAATTGGTAAATCTTGCCCAAGACTGTGAAGGTGAAATGCAGGTGTTTAGCGGTGGAGTCGGCTGTTCCTTGGGGAAAATATATTAACTAGCTTGGCAGCTCCTGTAGCCGCTAAGTAAAATAGATGACATTAAAAAAGGGCCTGTAGGCCCTTTTTTAATGTCTGCATACAACTTGTGTATTACATATTTGGATAGTTAGGACCGCCAGCACCTTCTGGGCATACCCAGGTAATGTTCTGGCTTGGGTCTTTAATATCACAGGTTTTACAGTGTACGCAGTTCTGGCCATTAATTTGGAACTTCTTGCTGCCATCTTCCTGCTCGACAACCTCGTAAACACCCGCAGGGCAGTAGCGCTGCGCTGGCTCATCCCACTTGGCGTAGTTCACATCCATTGGAATAGAGTCGTCTTTTAAGGTTAAGTGGCAAGGCTGATCTTCTTCATGGTTGGTATTCGATAGGAATACCGAAGAAGGCTTATCAAAGCTCAGTACGCCGTCTGGTTTCGGGTAGTCGATCTTCTTGGACTCTGAAGCCAGTTTCATGCCTTCATGGTCTGGCTTAGGATCAGATAGTGTCCAAGGCAGGCTGCCATTAAAGATATTGATATCGATAAAGGCGTAGGCCGAACCAATGATGTTGCCCCACTTATGCTGTGCAGGGCCGAAGTTACGTTGGGTGTGCAGCTCTTTCCAAGCCCAAGAAGCTTTGTAGGCCTCGGTAAACTCGGTTAGATCTTGGTTGTTACGATCTTCTGCAATCGCCTTAACAACCGCTTCAGCACCTAACATGCCGGATTTCATAGCGGTGTGGCTGCCCTTAATCTTGGCAAAGTTTAGGGTGCCAGCGTTATCACCCAGTAATAGGCCGCCTGGGAAGGTCATCTTAGGCTGTGACTGAATACCGCCTTTGGCGATAGCGCGAGCGCCGTACGAAAGGCGCTCGCCGCCTTCTAGGTACTGCTTGGCTACTGGGTGATGCTTGTAGCGCTGGAACTCGTCGAAGGGGCTCAGGTGCGGATTGGTGTAGGAAAGGTCGGTAATTAGGCCGATCACTACCTGGTTGTCTTCGATGTGGTACAAGAAGGTACCGCCAGCAGAACCTGATTCGCTCAGTGGCCAGCCAGCAGTGTGAACAACCAAACCTTGTTGGTGCTGTTCTGCTGGAACCTTCCAGATCTCTTTAATGCCGATGCCGTAATGCTGGGGCTCTACGTCTTTATCCAGCTCGTATTTGGCGATTAGTTGCTTGCCAAGCTGGCCGCGACAGCCTTCGGTAAATAGGGTGTATTTGCCGTGCAATTCCATGCCAGGCATATAGCTGTCTTTTTGCTGGCCATCTAAACCGATACCCATATCGCCAGTGGCAATACCTTTTACGCTACCGTCTTCGTTATAGACAACTTCAGCAGCTGCAAAGCCAGGGAAGATCTCTACGCCCATGGCTTCGGCCTGCTCAGCCAACCAGCGGCACAAGTTACCCAGGCTGATAATATAGTTGCCTTCGTTGTGCATGGTTTTTGGGGTAAAGAAGTTTGGAATCTTGATGCTGTTTTCGGCGTTGCGCAGCATGTAGATGTCATCACCTGTAACTTCGGTGTTGAGTGGTGCGCCACGTTCTTTCCAATCTGGGAACAGCTCATTTAGAGCAGTGGGCTCGAATACCGCACCCGATAGGATGTGGGCTCCAACCTCTGAACCTTTTTCAACTAGGCAGACAGAGATTTCTTCGTTCAGCTGTTTTATACGACAGGCTGCTGATAAACCGGCAGGGCCAGCACCAACGATAACCACATCGTATTCCATATATTCTCTTTCCACAGTCTCACTCCTGGCAAATCTAGCTAAATACGGTTGTGCCGTTTGTCTAAATAGCGGCACTTCTATAATACAAACCGAGAGGCTTGGCTTTTTATCAACCCAAAACATCCGGGTTAAGCTTCATTATTGGCTTAGCTTAACCTTTCTAAACCTTTTAACGCCATTCATAGTTTTGATACCCGTTATCGATACTGTCGATTAGAGGCTAAAACGGCTGGCAAAGCGCTCAGATAATTAAAACTAATACCCAATTTCTCTAGTATTGGCGCGGATTATAGCTGTGACGGCCTAGATAGACCAATGGTAAAAAGGCGCAAAGCTATGACCGAATGTTCCACCAATTAAGTAGTGGGATGCGACATATGTCCAATAACTGCCTAATAAATGAGCCTTAAAAAGGTACTGTCTGTGGAAAAAATGACTAATTTCAGTGACTTTGATCAATCTTGCCATCACCCCTGAGCAGAACAGGTATTGATTTTAAGGGGCTGCTGCTTCAACATACTCGCCGCTCGAAGTCGGCTGTAATAAGCTTTTATTAAAGCCAGAGCACTGCGGGAATGTGGTACCACTCTTAAAACAACAAGGGCGTAAAGCCAGAGGGTGCTGCCGCGTTTATCCTTCAACGATAAGCGAATGGGAAACCGATGAAGATTCTTGTTGCTGTTAAACGTGTTGTGGACTACAACGTCAAAGTACGTCCAAAGTCAGACGGTACTGACGTTGATATTGCCAACGCTAAAATGTCTATTAACCCTTTCTGTGAAATTGCTGTTGAAGAAGCGGTTCGCCTAAAAGAGAAGGGCGTTGCGACTGAAGTAGTCGCTGTATCACTGGGTACTAAACAATCCCAAGAACAAATTCGTACTGCGATGGCCCTTGGTGCCGATCGCGGCATCTTGGTAGAAACCGATGCTGAGCTGCAGCCATTAGCTGTAGCGAAGTGTTTGAATGCCATCATCGCCAAGGAATCTCCTGATCTTGTGATCATGGGTAAGCAGTCCATCGACGGTGATAACAACCAAACTGGTCAGATGCTAGGTGCATTGAGCAATATGCCTCAGGGTACTTTCGCTTCTGAAGTTGCGGTTGAAGACGGCACTGTTAACGTAACTCGCGAAATCGACGGCGGTCTACAGACTGTTAAGTTGAACTTGCCAGCGATCGTTACTACCGATCTGCGCTTGAATGAGCCTCGCTATGCGTCTTTGCCTAACATCATGAAGGCTAAGAAGAAGCCACTAGATACTACAACTCCTGATGAGGTGGGTGTTGATGTAGCTCCACGTGTACAAACCTTGAAAGTTGAGCCACCTGCCGAGCGCAGTGCGGGCATCAAGGTTGCAGACGTAGCTGAGCTGGTTGAGAAACTAAAAAATGAGGCGAAGGTGATCTAAGATGAGTATTTTAGTAATTGCAGAACACGATAATGCTAGCCTCAAGGCCGCTACTCTAAATACTTTGGCTGCGGCTAAAGCGATTGGTGGTGACGTACATGTACTAGTTGCTGGCTCTGGTTGTGGTGCCGCGGCTGAAGCTGCTGCTCAAGCTGATGGTGTAGCTAAAGTTTTAGTTGCTGACAATGCCGCATACGAGTATCAGTTGGCTGAAAACGTTGCTGCGCTAGTTGCTGACTTGGGTAAAGATTACACCCACGTTTTGGCTTCTGCGACCAGTAACGGTAAGAACATCATGCCTCGCGCTGCAGCTTTGCTGGATGTTCAGGCTATTTCTGACATCATTTCTGTTGAGAGCAGCGATACCTTTAAGCGTCCTATCTACGCTGGTAACGTGATCGCAACAGTACAGAGCTCTGATGCGATTAAAGTGATCACTGTTCGTGGTACCGCGTTTGACGCTGTAGCAGCCGAAGGTGGTTCTGCTGCTGTTGAGTCTGTAGATAATGCCCAAGACGCTGGCGTTTCTTCTTTCGTTGGCGAAGAGCTAGCGAAGAGCGATCGTCCTGAGCTAACCGCTGCCAAGATTGTTATCTCTGGTGGTCGCGGTATGCAGAACGGCGAAAACTTCGAAATGCTGTACAAGGTAGCTGACAAGCTAGGTGCTGCGGTAGGTGCTTCACGCGCTGCTGTAGATGCTGGCTTCGTACCTAACGATATGCAGGTTGGTCAGACCGGTAAAATCGTTGCGCCTGAGTTGTACATCGCTGTAGGTATCTCTGGTGCTATCCAGCACTTGGCGGGCATGAAAGATTCTAAGGTTATCGTTGCAATCAACAAAGACGAAGAAGCTCCAATCTTCTCTGTAGCTGACTACGGTCTAGTTGCTGATTTGTTTGAAGCTGTGCCTGAGTTGGAATCTTCCATCTAAGCCGGTTTTAAGTTTATTGATGGGGAAGGGCAGCTTGCTGCTCTTCGCTGAGCTTCAGCCTCAGTTAAGTTCCTACAATAAACTTCAAGCATAAAAAAAGCCGCTAATGCGGCTTTTTTTATGGCTGCGAATTAATCAATTATTCGCTTTTTAGCTTTTCAAGAGCGCCTTCAGCTTTCTCTTTTAGCTCGTTCATTTTTTCTTCGTCCTGAACGGCTTCTTCAACCTTGTCCATAGCATCGCCAGCCGCTTCTTCAACTTTATCAGCTACAGCGCCAACAGCTTCTTTGGCGCCTTCGCCTAGCTCACCAGCCGCTTCTTTTGCGCTATCGCTCATTTCGCTCATGGCATCAGAAGCCTGCTCTTTAAGACCAGATGCGGCATCTTGGGTAGCTTTAGCAGCTTGATCCAATAAGTTGCCAGACTCAGCCTTGGCTTCGCCAGCAGCTTCTTCAACAGCAGCAGCGGCTTTTTTCTCTTCGCTAGCGTCTTGTGAACAGCCAGCTAGTACCAAAACTGAAGCCGCAGTGAAAGCCAATAGACCGTTACGCAACAATTTAGTGTTAATTTTCATTCTATATCCCCTTTGTCTTCACTTATAATAAACCTAATACAGGTATATTAGGCGCGGCATTAAGACCCTTGTCCCTGGCAGCACCTTTTTACTTTTATGAGCCTCTCTTATGAGCGACTCAGGCAGTGTATCTGGCTTATCCTGAATAGAAAAGTAACCGATACCACATTTTTGCGAAGAGTTTGGAGTTATTAGTGGATATTGAAGTATTTGAAACCTGGTCTCTGTATCTTGGGGTAGGTGGCTTAATCGCCTTTATGGCATTTATTGTTTGGGATTTAGCCAAACAGTCGAATGCTGGGCGCTTCGGTACCATGATTCTATTTACGGCCCTTGGCTTGGGTGTTCTGGGTTTTATCATTAAAACCGTCATTGTACAGATGATGGAGCAGTAAGCTCCCCGGCGTCCAATTGCCAGTAATAGCTGCAAATAATGCAGTAACCCGTTTTTGCGAGAACAGGCCTTATGTTTAAGCTCTTTATTCCAGAATCTAAAGTTCATCGTGATCGCCGTTTAATGCGCGAAACTGATAGCCGTATGGCCAAATACAGTCGTCGCGGCATCTTGATCAACCTTGCGGTCTTTGTGTTCTGTGTCTGGATGGGTGAGCTATACCTGCCAGCGCCTACTGCCACTGCGATATTAACGGTTGGATTATTAGCATTAACCGCAGTGCGCAGCTTTTTTCTATTTCGTTTCGATGCTTTATATCCAAGGGCTCCTTCTCGCTGGCGTAATCAGTATTTTTTAGCCTCTCTGCTTGGTGCGGTTTGGTGGAGTGTAGTCTTAGTCACATTCACGCTTATCAAAGGCCTTGATGACGCTTCTACTATCTTGTGGTTTTACACCATCGTTTTCTTCTCTTCCACGGCCAATGCTTTGGCGCCTTATAACCGCTATATGAGTTGGTATCAGTTTCTAGGCTTGATACCAGGTGCCTTGGCCATGGTGTCCCTTGGTACCATTAACGGTTATCTCTACGGCATCATTATTTTGTTATTTTTCTTGCTGATGATTCATCAGGGCAGAATCGTCGCAGAAAGCTACTGGAAGAGCTTGGAAACCAACCAAGCCTTGACGCGTAAAACTATCGAGCTGGAAGCTGAAAAGCGCGATATGCAGGCCGCCGATCAATTTAGTACTGAGTTTTTACAGAACCTGGGCAGCGAGGTTCGGGTTAACTTAAACGATCTACTGGGGAGCCTGTCTCTGCTTGATCGTGATCAGCTGAATTCACATCAATCTGAATTAGTGGATATGGCGCATCGTACTGCCATGCATCAGTTAGAATTGATCAACAATGTTGGTGAATATCTAACCACTGTGGGGCGTCAGTACGAGCGTGATATCAGTGTTTTCAATTTACGTCGCTTGCTAGAAAACGTACTTGAAGATTTGTTTGAAGATGCGGCTCACCAGCACACGGAGCTGAACTATTTACTAAACTCGAGCATTCCTCTGCGCGTGCGAGGCGATGCTGTGCGTGTGCAACAGATCTTGCATCAGCTGATTTACCATGTGATGTATTCCACCCAGTCTGAAGAAATTACCATCGTTGGTAACTATAAGTTGGATAATCAGCGTGATGGCAATCTCACCTTGAAAATCCGCTTGGTAGGGTCGGGCGACGACAAGTATTCCGCCTGGGAAACGACAGGTGAAAGCGAGGAAAGCGCGACTACCTTAGTCAATAGCTGGGAAAACAGCACTTCATTTGTTGTCTGTAAAGCACTGGCAGAATCCATATCAGGTTTTGTCGAGGTAAGCCCTTCGCGTCACCAGGTTTTAGTTAGCTTGCCACTAGAAATATCTGGCAGCCTGACACAAGAAGTATCAGTCAATGCTCGCCTAAAAAACAAACGAGCGCTATTGGTGGATGTATCCAAAGAAGTTCGCAAGCCAATGATGCGTGAATTTAAAGACTGGGGCCTAAAGGTCACCCACGAAAAAGATCTAGGTTCCGTGGTGCAGCTAATGTGGGATGCACGTAACGATGACGAAGCATTTGATCTGGTGTTGTTTTATACCCGCCATGGTAATCGTGACTGGATGGAAATCTCCCAGCAGATTTTAGATAACGAACAACTGCGAGATGTCGCGCAGTTAATTGTGGGCAATAAGCGCGATATGGAGTGTACGGAAGTTACTGACTACGCTATTGATAAGATACAAGTTGCCCGCTTGAATAAACCGCTATCTCCACATGCAGCTCATAACGCTTTGCAATACCTGCTGCTAAAAGGCGATTACGCTAAGCCCGATTGTCTCAATCACGATAAAGATAATATTTTATCTTTTGAAGGTCACACAGTCTTGCTGGTAGATGATCATCGAGCCAATCAACTGGTGACACAGAGATTATTGGAAAAGTTGAAGCTGCAAGTTACCGTCGCAATCAACGGCAAAGAAGCCTTAGAGAAAATGCAAAATCAGAGCTTCGATATCGTATTGATGGATTGTAATATGCCATTAATGGATGGTTTTGAGGCCACTCAAATAATTCGCGAACGTGAAATCGAGCACGAATTAAAAAGCGCCGAGTCAGGGGAGCCTGTCTCCGAGCATATCCCAATTATCGGTATGTCATCGCATTTGTTTAACGGTGAAAAGTCTCGCAGTTTTGCCGCCGGGATGGACGAGTATTTGGCTAAGCCTATCGAGTTTTATAAGCTACAGCGATTGTTGCAACGCTGGTTGAATAACTAGTTACCGATTTATCTATATACAAAGCGCGGTTAAAATCTAAATGGCCCTAGCGTTGCCGTCTTTAGGTGATCAGTTCGTGGAGTTGCAGCTTGATCTAGAGCGCAAGTTTAATTTTCCCTAGCGGTAATTTTTTGCTTAAACTCAGTGGTAGTCATCCCACTCCATTGTTTAAAACGCCGAAAGAAAGATCTGGGCTCAGCAAAACCTAATTGGGCGCAGATGCTTTCATTGTCCATTCCTTGGATTAACATAGTCTTTGCTAAGGTAAAACGAATATCACTTATCTCCTGCTGATAACTACTACCGTTTTCTTCTAGCCTCCGCTGTAAAGTTCTTGGGCTAATGTTCATTCTTTTAGCAAGGGCAGCTTTGCTAATGTTGTCTTGCTTGAGTAACGCGCCAATATGCTTTCGGATTTCCTCTAGCCCTGTATTTTCCTTTTTGGGGGCCAGCTTTAGTAGAAGTTGGTTAGCGTGATTGATCAGTGAATCCTGCAGTGCTGGGTTGGCCTGGGGCAAAGATGCGTCCATAGCTTCTTTAGGTAGACGTAAAGCTGTGTAGGGCGCGTTAAATTCAGGCGCACAGGAAAACACAGTTTTATACTGTTGAAGGTCATTGTTGCTTTGCGGGTGTTCAAAACTTAAGCCAAGCACGTCACCTTCAAGGCCCAGCATGTTTTTTCCGTATAAATACCAAGAAGAGAGCACCGCTTCACTGATATGGCGCCGGGCCACTGGGTCTTTTAGTTGGCAGTGCCAGCGTTGCTCGAAATACTCTTCTTGCTCAATTAATTCGGTAGTGCCCATATCCCCAACCAGCGTCTCATAGGTTGGCACTAGCTCAATACATGCCCGTAAGCTAGCGGCGCTAATGGAGATAAGCCCAAGGCTTGCGTACATGGCTGGACTGATGTGATTGCTGGCATAAAGACCGAAATAGGGGTGTTCACTGGCTTCGATTAAAGTTAAAAAAACGTCTTCAAAATGAGCCAAATCGATTCTGGCTTCGTTATCTTGTAGTAAGCCTTCGTTTAGGTCGTGTTTTTCCAGTACGGGCGCTACATCAACCCCTAGAGCTTCGGCGGCCGTCAGATATTGCTTTAATGCAGGAATTGATGCGCTTAGAGGGGTCAAAATTAGCCCTTATTGTTGTTTTATTGCTGCGTTATCTTGGTAAGTTTAATGAAAATCTTACATTTTGGCTCGTTTGGTGATTCTAGCGTCTTCTCTCGTCATCGCAAAGTGTGTGATCTCACAATACTATAAATGCTGATATCTTTATTAAAAGCTACGGCTTAGTAACAATCTAATAAGAAACTGGGGGAGTTTATGGGCACACAGTCTAATGGCCAAAGACGATGGAACGGTTGGGGCAAGCTTAATGGTGAGTACGAACATAGCCCAAGCCCGCAGGCCGTAGCGATGGCCAATGAGCGATTAGGTACTGCCGTAGGCTTGCCGCTTGCCGAACTAGAAAGCGTGCTCGCGAAAGTACCCGCCAGTAAGCTTGCTGAACATCCCTTATTGGGCTTAAGCCCCGAGATTCGTGTGCGCCATAGTCGTGGGCAAAGCTTGCCTGATTTATTCGCTCTTCGTTCTGGAGAGCTCGGAGCTATACCTGATGCGGTGGCCTTGCCAAACGATGAAGCGGAAGTAGAAGCGTTGCTGCAGCTCGCCGAAGAGCGTAATGCCATGATTATCCCTTACGGTGGCGGCACCTCGGTAGTCGGCCACATTAACCCGGCTAAAACCGAACGACCTGTTATCACCCTTAGTCTGGCTAATTTCAATAAGCTCTATGAGCTGGATCGCGATAGTCAAATTGCTACCTTGGGGGCTGGTTTGGCTGGTCCTGAACTTGAGGCGCTATTAAAAGCAGAGGGTTATACCCTGGGGCATTTCCCGCAATCTTGGGAGCTTTCCACGGTTGGTGGTTGGGTGGCAAGCCGCTCTAGTGGTCAACAATCTTTGCGCTATGGCCGGATTGAAAAAATGTTTGCTGGCGGCACCATGGTGACGCCAAAAGGCAGCTTGGACATCCCAACTTTTCCTGGCACATCGGCCGGCACGGATCTGCGTGAAGTCGTACTTGGCTCAGAAGGGCGTATGGGGATCATCACCAAGGTGAAGATGCGGGTTACGCCGCTGCCCGAAGAAGAAAATTTCTATGGCGTGTTCTTTCCAAGCTGGCAACAAGGCAAATCATTAAGCAAAGCTTTGGCACAGCAGATGTTACCGCTCTCGATGATGCGCCTAAGCAATGCCGAAGAAACCTCTTCTCACTTAAAGCTCGGTGGTGATCCCAAGGCGATTGCTTATCTGGAAAAATATCTATCTTTTCGCGGTGTGGCTGAAGGCAAAGTAATGTTCACTTTTGGTACCACCGGTGACAGCAAAAGCTGCCGCTTCGCGCTCAAGCAAGTGAAACGTCTAAGTCGCAAATTTGGTGGTGTCTATATCGGTAAGTTAATTGGCAAGGCATGGGAGCACAGCCGTTTTCGTAGCCCGTATTTGCGCGATGGCTTTATGGATTTGGGTTATGCGATTGATACCATGGAAACCGCGGTAGATTGGAGCAAAACCGATACCACCATGGCTGCGATTGAAGAGGGTATTCGTAAAGCGGCTGAAGGCTTTGGTGAAAAGGTTCATGTCTTTACCCACCTCTCACATTTTTATCCGCAAGGCAGCAGTGTCTATACCACCTATATGTATCGTGCAGGCAGTGATTACCAAGAAGCCTACGATCGTTGGTTGGCGTTAAAACAAGCTGGCGCTGAAGCCATTGTTTCTGTTGGTGGAACAATTAGTCATCAGCATGGTGTTGGCGAAGACCACAAGGCTTACTTGCCAGCTGAAAAAGGTGAGTTGGGCATTGCGACAATACAAAGCTTGTGTAAACACTTTGACCCAAACAATATTATGAACCCCGGAAAGTTGGTTGATTAATTGCTGTCACTGTAGCAGTTTTAGTGGAGACTAAAGTGGTGAGTAAACGCGCGCAAAAGCTTGCACAAGCACAAGGCCAAAGTTGGGACATGATTGTTGTTGGTGGCGGTATCACCGGTGCCGGTGTAGCCCGGGAGGCGTCACGGCGTGGCTTGAGTGTTCTGTTATTGGAACAGCGAGACTTTTCCTGGGGAAC
>JAOXRT010000288.1 GCA_025800365.1 Cellvibrionaceae bacterium
AATGATCTGCGTTATAAATATAACACCTTTACGGCGAATTTTTGAATTCAAGGAAAGGCGGTCAACATAAGGCGCCCAGAAAGCTTTCAGCACCCAAGGCAGCATCAAAAATGCCCAGCCCACCTATGACGGCTAGATCCACACCACGGGCGCGCAAAATCGGCGGCAATGCTGCAGCAACCAGATACAGCGGAATAGCCTGAGCCACATAAAGCCCTGCCAACGCGACCTAGGCGCGTGCCCGCAAAGCAGGCAAGGCACCTTCTACCTGATCGGCGGAATCAGCTTCTTTTTCACGCGGGAACATAAGCATATTTTCCGAGTAACACGCAGCCAACCCACGCCTTTCGCTGGATCCTAGATAGAATTACTCAGGAATTCAAAAAATGAGCCAAAGATCATAAATATGATTTATTTATTAAATAAAAAATACTTAAGCGGCAAAAAGAAAGTGATACATTACGCATCTAACATTTTTTTATCAAACGCAGACGCCAGAATCTGCTTGCACCAGCGCCTTACAGCTCCACTGTGCTCTAACACGCGCGTCAGCGCCAGAGTTTGAAGGCAAGCAATAAACAACTGGTTTTGAAGCAACGCCAATTCCCGGCGCTCTGCGGTTTCAACTGGAACGCCAAATTTCACCTGAACCGTCAAAATACGCTCAAGGATCTGTTCAAAATGTTTGCGCTCCAGCTCCACAAGATCGGGCGAACTGGCCATAGCGCGCCGTAACTGCCAATGTCCGGGAGCATTTATCTCTTTACCGCCAGCCAGCGCTTGCAGCATATTTTCAATACACTCTTCAGGCGCTTCATCTCCATCTATAGATGTAACAACCTGATCCAGCGCGGTGAGTGTCTGTGTCAGCCAGCGCCGAAACAGTTCATAAAAAATCGCCCCCTTATTTGGAAAAAACTGATAGAGGCTGCCAATGCTAATCCCAGCCGCCTTGGCGATTGCATTGGTCGTAATTTTATCTGCTGTCCCCGCCGACAAGAGAGACAATGTCGTATCGAGAATTTTCTCAATCTTTAAGGCAG
>JAOXRT010000294.1 GCA_025800365.1 Cellvibrionaceae bacterium
GTCCGGCAAGGCTTTGTCTTGGTAAACAATAAAGGTGGGTTTTAAATCACCAATGGTTTCCTGCTTACCAGATAAATCAAAGGTAAAACTCTCTGCGTCATTCGCTTGAGCTTGTCCTATGCCCAATAATCCAGAGATAAACAATGCTTTTATAAACAATGCCGCAGCAGGCAGCGTAAACGCGATGGCTTTCGATATGAATCTGGTTAACAGCGACATTTATTGATACCTGCCATCGAGAAGGTTTCGTGGTCGAGTATGGGACTCGGCGACAGATTCTAGAATATGCACGAGACCCTGTTCTGCCCTTTCGAACTTGCTTGCTAAATCGCGTTTTAGAAGCTTGAACTGAGCCAACGCGACTGACGTGGCGTAATCATCGTATTCACCAACTAGGAGTTTTGTAGCGTCTAGCTGTGCCTTGGTTCGAGTGCGCAAAGCATTTACTTGCTCCTGTTGCGCCTTGAGGCTTCCTAAGCCTTCGTCGACTTTAGTTCGAGTTGAGCTAAGACGGTCAGCAAGACTTTTAATCGCTGTCTCAATATCTTGGCTAGATACCGTATCGAGACCCTGTTCATCAGCACGTTTTGCACGTTGTTTTAAGGCTTTGATTTGAGCCTGTACTT
>JAOXRT010000302.1 GCA_025800365.1 Cellvibrionaceae bacterium
CTACGCAAGGCAATTAGAAGGAGTAAAATGATCCAATGGCGCCTGTGGTGCGCAAGTTTCAAGCAGGAAAACCCTTGGCAGTTGCTTCGGGCTGCACAACCTCGAATGGCGGCGAGGGTCGACGACCTGAAAGTTGAGGACAAATGGATCACAAATGATGCTGATAAAGCAGCACTGCTGGCGAATACCTTCTTTCCGCGGTTACCACCGGTGTCACTGCCATGGCACATTCAGGTGAATTCTATCTGGCAGGAGGCTCGGCAGCCTTCACAATTGCAAATAGCACCTGTGACATTGACAGAACTTTATTGGGCATGTAGCCGTATGAGGAATAAGGCAGCCCCTGGTGAAGATCAACTCCCAATTATTATTTTTAAGAATTGCTTTCCAACGGTTAGCCATTTCATGCAGCGCCTATTCACAGCGTCCCTGCAACTGGGGAGCTTTCCTTCTCAGTGGAAGATAGCTAGGGTCATAACCCTTCGAAAACCTGGCAAGAAATCATATTCGATGGCTAGATCGTATCGACCGATCAGCCTTTTGAATCATCTAGGCAAATGGTTAGAGACGCTAGTTAATAGGAGGCTGTATATGTGGCTGGAGACTCATGGGAACTTGTCGCCTCATCAATGGGGCTTCCGTAGAGGACGTCATAGTCAGGGAGCGTGCTGGAG